>CAYSNP010000026.1:0-24175 GCA_964432485.1 uncultured Christensenellaceae bacterium
CCCCTAAGCACTACGTCCCTATCGGTTACAACCCCTACAATGCAGTCGTGGCTAACAACAGGCAAGAATCCAATATCATTGTTTTTCATTAAAATGGATGCTTCTTTAATAGACTCGCTAGCATCGATTGTTATTGCGTTAAGGCTCATTATATCGCCAACTCTTTTATCAGAACTCAAATTCATAATTATACTCCTTATCCTTGATTTCTTTAGCTTTATTATAAAAAAGTTTAATATTTCTATGCATAGCGTTAATTTCTAAAATATTGCAAAGATTAATTTTAAGTCCTGATTTTTTATAATTATATGTTTAAGAAAACAAGGCTATAATCGTATAAAATTACATAAAGATTGTATAATTATTCAATTTTTAAGGCTATTTAAATTGACTACTATTATAATAAAGTATATAATACCTAGTGGATGATTTTGTCCTGAATAATGCGGAGGTTTTAGAATGAGCAAAAAAATGACTATTGATGGCAATACCGCTGCATCCCATGTGGCTTATGCATTTAGCGAGGTCGCAGCGATTTATCCTATTACGCCGTCTTCACCAATGGGGGAAGTAGCAGACGAATGGGCTAGCAAAGGCAGAAAAAATATGTTTGGTCAAGTCCTGCGCCTTGCAGAAATGCAGTCGGAAGCTGGAGCTGCCGGCGCTGTACACGGGTCGCTGGCTGCAGGGGCGCTGACTACCACTTATACTGCAAGTCAAGGGCTGCTTTTAATGATACCCAATATGTATAAGATAGCCGGCGAGCTTTTGCCTACGGTGTTTCATGTTTCTGCCCGCAGTCTTGCTGGTCATGCACTTAACATATTTGGCGACCACTCGGATGTTATGGCATGCAGGCAAACGGGATTTGCTATGGTATGCTCCAATTCTGTACAAGAAGTAATGGATTTGGCGCTTGTATCTCACCTTGCAACACTAAAGTCAAAAGTGCCTTTTCTGCATTTTTTTGACGGGTTTAGGACCAGCCATGAAGTAAGCAAAATTGACGGTATTGACTATGACGAAATGAAAAGTCTTGTAGATATAAGCGATATTGAGGATTTTAGGGCACGCGCTCTTAACCCCGAACATCCTGTGCAAAAGGGCACAGCGCAAAACCCTGACATTTATTTTCAAAACAGAGAAGCATGCAACAAATATTACCTTGAAGTAGCGGGAATTGTAGAAAAAGCTATGCGTGATGTGGAGGCGCTTACGGGCAGAGCATATCATTTGTTTGACTATGTGGGCGCGCCCGATGCCGAAAAGGTAATAGTTATGATGGGCAGCGGTGCGGAAGCGGCGGAAGAAGTTGTTGCATACCTTAATGAAAACGGACAAAAGACAGGGCTAATTAAGGTGCGCCTATACCGTCCTTTTGCGGCGGATGCTTTTGTGCAAGCCCTCCCTAAGCGTGCAAAATATATTACCGTGCTGGACAGAACAAAAGAGTCCGGAGCACTTGGCGAGCCTCTTTACCTGGATGTTATAGCCGCACTTGCAGGCAAGTTTGACGGTAAGATATTAGGCGGCCGCTATGGGCTGGGCAGTAAAGAGTTCAATCCAACTATGGTCAATGCTGTCTTTGAAAATATGGGCGGCGCTAATAAAAACGGCTTTACAGTTGGAATAGAGGATGACGTTACCCATACTTCTTTACCTAAAGGCAAGTTCATTGACAGCACCCCTAAGGGTACTATCCGTTGTAAGTTTTACGGGCTGGGCTCTGACGGTACTGTGGGGGCTAATAAAAACAGTATTAAGATTATTGGTGACCATACTAATAAATTTGCACAAGGCTATTTTGTTTACGATAGCAAAAAATCGGGTGGCATAACAGTTAGCCATTTGCGCTTTGGCGACAAACCTATTGGCAGCAGCTATTTGATAGACCAAGCGGATTTTGTAGCTTGCCATACACCCAGTTATCTTTTCCGTTATGATATGCTTTCCGACCTTAAAGAAAATGGAATATTCCTGCTAAACAGCGTTTGGGAGCCTGACAAAATGGATAAGGAGCTGCCAGCCGCTATTAAGAATATTATAGCCAGGAAAAAGATTAAGTTTTATACCATTGATGCGGGCAAAATTGCTTACGAAGTAGGGCTAGGGAATCGCATAAATGTGATTATGCAAGCAGGTTTCTTTAAGTTGTCCGGAGTTATACCTTATGGGGATGCCGAACGCTATATGAAAGAAGCTGTGCAAAAGACTTATGGCAAAAAAGGCGAGCATATTGTTAAAATGAATAACCTTGGTATAGACAATGCCATAAGCGGACTAAAGGAAGTTAAAATTGGCGCTGATTGGGCAAGCACTACGGTAGGCGCACCTCTTATAGAAATTGCCGATGACCCTTATTTTATAAATGTAATCAACCCTATACTAGCGCAAAAGGGAGATGATTTGCCAGTTTCCGCATTTAATCCGGACGGCAGCGTGCCTACTGGTACTACTAAGTTCGAAAAGCGTGGTGTGGCAATTAGCGTGCCTCATTGGATAAAAGAGAATTGTATTCAATGCAATCAATGCTCCTTTGTATGCCCTCATGCCACTATTAGACCAATGTTGCATAAGCCTGAAGTGTTGGCTGATAAGCCTGCTGGTTTCCAAACAGTACAAGCAAAGGGCAAAGGGCTGGCCGAGTACCAATTCAGAGTGCAAGTTTCGCCTTTAGATTGCACAGGTTGCGGCTCTTGCGCCAATGTCTGCCCTGCTCCTAACAAAGCATTGGTAATGATGCCAATTGCCGAGGAGATTGCAGAGCAAAAAGAGAATTGGGATTATGCCTATGCGCTGCCGCCTACCGATGCGGAGTTTAATGAGGCAACTATTAAAGGCAGCCAATTCAAAAGACCGCTATTTGAGTTTTCAGGAGCTTGCGCCGGTTGCGGCGAGACCCCTTATGTTAAGCTGGTGACCCAATTATTTGGAGATAGGATGGTTGTTGCCAATGCCACAGGGTGCTCATCTATTTATGGCGGCTCTGCTCCCACTTGTCCTTATACCAAAAACGAGCAAGGGCACGGACCTGCTTGGGCTAACTCACTCTTTGAGGACAATGCCGAATATGGTTTTGGTATGAGGCTAGCCTATGACCAACGAAGGCAAAGAATCAAAGAGCAAATACAAGAGGCAAGCAACGGTGTCAATGATAGCACAAAAGCCGCTTTTGAGGAGTGGCTGGCAACTTATGAAAATACAGAGCAAAATATAGTGGCCAGCAAAAAGGTTAAAGCCGCTTTGGCAAGCGATAAAGGCAATGCGGAAGTTGCGCATATAGTTGCAGAGATTGCAAAATCCGCAGATTGCCTAGCTCCAAAATCTATTTGGATAATAGGCGGGGACGGTTGGGCATACGATATAGGCTTTGGCGGGCTGGACCATGTGCTGGCTATGAATGAAAATGTAAACATACTTGTTTTAGATACCGAAGTTTACTCCAACACAGGCGGGCAAGCAAGCAAATCTACCCCTACCGGCTCAATTGCTAAGTTTGCAGCGGCGGGCAAGCGCACTAAGAAAAAGGACTTAGGGATGATGGCAATGAGTTACGGTTATGTTTATGTTGCACAAGTCAGCTTAGGCGCCAATATGAATCATGTAATTAAGGCAATGAAAGAAGCGGAAGCATATCCCGGTCCTTCTTTGATTATTTGTTATTCGCCTTGTATCAATCACGGTATTGATATGGGTCGCTCTATAGAGAGCATGAAAAAAGCTGTAGAAACAGGCTATTGGGCATTATATCGCTACAATCCGACGCTAGAGCAAGAAGGTAGGAATCCTTTTACCTTAGACAGCAAAGACCCAAGTGTGGAATATCAAGAATTTTTGGATAGAGAAATTCGTTACAAAGCCTTAAAGAAAGCATTTCCTGAGCTGGCGCAAGAGTTATTTGCACAAAATGAAAAAGAAGCAAAAGCTCGAATTGAGGCTTACAAGCGAATGGCACAAAGCTAGTAACACGCTACTGGCTTTATATAATTGCGAAAAAGTTCCCTATTTAAGGGAATTTTTTTGCTTCAAGAGGAAGCCTTTAGGTTTTTTTGTGAATTATTTCTTTTTGTCTTCACAAGTTAAATATAGTGGAGGTAATATGAAATCAACAGGGATTGTAAGAAGAATAGATGAGTTAGGCAGGGTGGTTATACCCAAAGAGCTAAGGCGCACAATGAGGCTAAGAGAAGGTGAAGAAATGGAAGTCTTTACCGATAGCGGCGGCGAGCTTATTTTTAAGAAGTATTCTGCACTTAAAGGGATAAAGGAATATGGAGAAGAGCTTGCCGTATCTATAACAAATATCATTGGCAAACCCATTGTTATTACTGATAAAGATAATGTAATTGTAGATACCTCTCAAGGGCAAATGTATCTGGGTAAAAGGATAAGCTATAAGTTTGAGGTAGCTATGGAAAAAAGGCGCACAATTATATACAAAGGGTCTGACATTATGCAGGTTTCTGACGAAAATATCAGCGATATGGTAAGTATGATTGTAGCGCCTGTAATATTTCAAGGCGATGTGCTGGGAGCAATGGCAATATTATCTAAGAATAATATTATGGGCGAAACAGAAGTAAAGCTGGCGGAAATTGCAACAGACTTTTTAAGTAAACAGGTGTAAATGCGCAAGCAAAGCAGTTACCTTGTTGGGGCCTCGAGCTTAGCTTTGGCAACGGTAATAGCTAAGTTTATCGGGGCCTTTTATAGAATACCGCTAACAAATATACTTGGCGCAGAAGGGATAGGTATTTATCAGCTGATTTTCCCTGTATATTCTCTTTTATTAACTAGCTCTTCCGGCGCATTGCCAATTGCTGTCTCCTTGATTATCAGCAAGCATTCGGCAAGTGAAGAGGCTGAAGAAACTAGAAAAAGATTCACTGCCATAATGTCAATAATGGTTTTGGTGGGCATGCTTTCTGCACTTGGTTTAACTTTGATGGCACGTCCATTATCTTTGTTGCAACGCAATTGGTTTGCCAGCATTGGTTATGTGGCAATAGCTCCCGCAATAATTTTTGTATCGGGGATAGCAGCATTTAGAGGATATTTTCAAGGCTTGGCCGATATGAAACCCACCTCTATATCATATATAACAGAAGCTATAACAAAACTTGTATTCGGTTTAGGTCTAAGTGCCATATTGCTACCTTTGGGTATCCAATATGCGGTGTTTGGTGCACTACTTGGCGTTGCATTATCAGAAGCAATTACTTTTTTTGTAATGTATATAATATATCGCAAACAAGTAGGCAAGTTATACTTAAACTTAAATGTTAAAGAAAACAGAAAGTATTATAAAGAAATCTTAAAAATATCTTTCCCTATTTCTATAGGAGGGATTATTTTTCCCTTGGTGCTATTTATTGACAGCGTGCTGGTAGTCAATATTTTAATGCGCACAGGGTTAACGCTTTCCCGAGCTACAGCCAGTTATGGTATGCTCACAGGCCCTGTTGCCAGCTTAATTAACTTGCCCGTAGTGCTAACGCTAAGTTTAGGAGTAGCAGTAGTGCCGGTCATAGCGCATATTAAAGAGCAAAGAGATTTAGCGGCTATAAAGCAAAAAAGCGATACCGCATTAAAATTAGCTTTAATAATTGGAGTGCCCTTTGCTGTAATATATTTTTTATTAGCTCGAAATATACTTTTGCTGCTTTATCCAAGATTAAGTATTGACGAGATTAATTTAGGGGTAAAGCTATTACAAATTGGAGCTGTAACGGTGCTTATTTTAAGTTTAATGCAAATATATTCCTCTTTATTACAAGGCTTAGGTAAAACCTTTGTTCCTGTAAAAAACCTTGCAATATCAGCAGCGGTTAAAATATTTTTAGACATTATTTTGCTATTTGCCATAGGAATTGCAGGTGTGGCAATAGCAACTTTGGCTTGTTACAGTATATGTATGACTCTCAATCTAATTAGCTATAAACGCTTGACGGGACGCAACGAGAGCTTTTTAAAAAATAGTTGCATAATTTGCATAAGCGGTGCTATAATGGCTCTAACAGTTTACTTGGCAAGTTTATATCTTGCCATTTATGGCATTATTTTTATTATAGCTATTGGAGCAATAATATATGCTATGATTTTAATTACCTCAGGCGTCTTTAGCAAAGGACAATTGCAAAGTTTGCCTATGGGCAAAGTGTGGCTTGCGGCAAGTAGACGGTTGCGGTTTTGGGAGGATAAAGAATGATTGTAGTAATAGGCTTAGGCAATAGAGCAGGCGAGGTTACCTTAAATCAAGCAAAGGCTATTAAAGATGCGGATAAAGTAGTGGTAAAGACAGCCAAAACGGACACTTATACATATTTTCAAACAAATAATATTAAAGCAGATTCTTTAGACTATATCTATGATAGGGCAACTAATTTTACTGATTTGGATACCCAAATAGTGGATTATCTGCTTTCTCTAAAAGATAATAAGATAGCCTATTGCGTCAATGGTTCGGGGGTTTCTGACAGCTCTGTAATAGCGTTAAAGCGCACAACTGAAATAGAAATTATGGCAGGGGTTGCCTTTGAAGCTCAAGTGCTTGCAAGCGTACCGGCGTTTAGCTATACTGCCTATGCCGCAGGCGATTTTTTACTTAACTCAAGGTGCATATTTGATACCAATTTGCCGCTTGTAATTTATGAAGTTTATGACAATTTGATTGCTCAAGAAGTTAAGGTCAAGCTGCTTGAGATATACCCAGATGATACTGATGTTTGCTTTTCTTGCAACAGAAAAGTTGCACAAGCAGCACTTTTTGAGATAGATAGGCAGGATAGTTATGATTATAGTACCGCTTTATGTATTGCTCCAAAACTGTTTTTTGATAAAGACATTTTTACTTTTGGTGATGTTATAGAAATTGTGGAGCAATTGCGAGCGCCCGGAGGCTGTCCTTGGGACAGGGTGCAAACGCTGGAAAGTATAAGGGGCAACATTATCGAAGAGGCTTATGAGCTTGTGGAAGCTATTAATTTGCAGGATATGGACAAGATAACAGAAGAATGCGGAGATGTGCTGTTGCAAGCTGTGTTTTGCTCTGTAATTGGACAAAACTCAGGACAATTTAATATTTATGATGTAACCAGCACTCTTTCTAAGAAACTAATTGAAAGACATACCCATATTTTCGGAAAGGATAAGGCGCTAGATGCGGCTCAAGCCTTAGATTATTGGGAGCTTGCTAAAAAAAAGGAAAAATCTCAAAAGTCGTTTAACGATGTTCTTGCTGGTGTAGCAACTACTTTTAATGCTTTGCTTAGAGCGGAGAAAATTCAAAAGGTTATAAAGAAGACGGGCTTTGATTTCTCAAGTGTAGAGGAAGGCTATGACAAGGTTTATGAGGAGTTGGAGGAATTAAAGAGTGCCCGCACTCCGCAGGAGATAGAAAATGAATGCGGCGACCTATTGTTTTCTGCTGTCAATCTTTTAAGGTTGCTAGGAGTAAGTCCTGAAGTTGCGCTGGATAAGACCACCGATAAGTTTATCCGTCGATTTGAGTATGTAGTACGCCAAGCAGAAAAAGAAGGTTGCAATATTTATGATTGTCCTGTTGAAAAGATGCATCAATGGTATTATCAAGGCAAAGCTGAGCATGACCTATGAAGATAGGCAACCTTGAGCTATCCAGCAATTTATTTTTAGCTCCAATAGCAGGTTATTCGGATATTGGGATGCGTGCCCTTGTTCTGCACTATGGTGCGGGGTTAACTTTTTGCGAGATGGTAAGCGCAAAAGGACTATATTATAATAGCCAAAGGACACATACCTTGCTTACCACTCATTCTACAGAAAGAGTAAAAGCTGCTCAATTGTTTGGCAGCGAGCCTGAAATTATGGGTGAAGCTGTGCAAGGAGCACTTGCGGATTTTGATATTATTGATATAAATATGGGCTGTCCTGTTAGAAAAATAGTAAGCAATGGCGAGGGTTGTGCACTAATGGCGCATCCTGATAGAGTGTATCAAATCGTTAAATCTTGCGTAGCCGCCGCTAAGGGCAGACCTATAAGCGCTAAGATTCGTGCGGGACTAGATAAGCAGCATATTAATGCTGTTGAAGTTGCGCAAGCCATAGAGGAGGCGGGCGGCACTTTTGTTACAGTACACGGTCGCACCAAAGATATGTTTTATGGGGGCAAGGCAGATTTAGAGATTATTGCTAAGGTAAAGCAAGCTGTAAGGATTCCGGTAATTGGCAATGGGGATGTGGTAGACAAGCAAAGTTATCTTACAATGCTTGCAAATACAGGCGTTGATGGCGTAATGATAGCCAGAGGTGCGCTTGGACGGCCTTATATTTTCTCTCAAATATTAGACTTGCCTTACTCATACAATATTTATAAATTAATAGTAAAACATTTTAATGAGATTTTATCCATTTTGCCTGAAAGGGTTGCTGTTTCTAATATGAAGAAGCATATTGCCTTTTATGTTAAGGGGCATAAAGATTGCAAAAGCATTAAAGAAGACGCTAATAATGCTAAAAATAAGCAGCAATTGTTTAAGGCTATTGCACCTTTGCAAGAGTAATATGCTCTTTTTTTAAGAAATAACGAATATTAGCTAAAAATTTACCATTAAAAAAAGATTTTGTTATTGCAAACCCTATGTAAAATATGATATAATGCCAGTAAGATTTTTAGGAGGATATTTTTATGGCAAAGAATGGAAAAGGCAATTGCTGTCTAAAGGGATGTTTAGCTCTTTTAATTATAACGCTTTTAATCATAGGATTAATTATAGGCGCTGTTTTTTATGTTCTTAATATGACTTTTGATGAGTTAGGTCTGGCAGATACAGAGTTGTTTGAAGGTATGACTATTAGAGATTTGGGCTTGGCGGACACTAAATTAATAGATGTCTTTAAAGCAATAAGGGATTTCTTAAAAGACCCTAGCGAAGCCGATATTGTTAACAATCCATATAACCCCACAGAGGCTGCTGACAACTTAGAGGTAGAAATTGATGGACTTTTACCTACAGGAGGGTCTGGGCAACCTGACTATGGATCATTAATGAATGATCCTCTATATACAGGGACAGACAGATATCTTGTAACCTTGGCAGACACAGATATTGCCTACTTAATGGATCAGATTATTCAACAAGCTAATGAGGGCGGCGAAATGGGAGAAGACCAACCCCCTATGTCTATAAGAGAAGTTACAATTTCTAAGACTTCAGAGACATATATGCTAAGGGTAGTTATGAGATTAGACCTTGGCAGTATGAAGCAAGAGATTGCAAATGAGCTTCAGGGCATACCTTTTGTATCCGATCTTATCCCTAATGCTATTTATTTTATTGGCGACAGTAAATTAATAGTTGATAGCAATGGCGTGGCAAGCGTAGAAGACCAGCAGTTGTCCGTCAATGGCACTTCTAATATTATTATGGATATCATTATGCAAAAGCTTAACGAGAAAATTACCGAAGCTCAAGAGCAAGAAGGCGAGGGCGAAGGGGAGCAAGAAGGCGATTTTATGGATATGCTGGGAGAGGTATTAAGCGGAGCATTTTGCACTGTTGTCAATAATATTGGCGAAGTGGGCATAGCAGATACCGATGCAACCAATAAGGTAACTAATCTAAGCAGCATTCAGCTAGGTATAGTAGGTGTTAGCGAACATTTTATTTCTATGGTAACCCGCTCTGAGCCTGTAACTCCTTAATTATTAATAAATAATAGCAAGAAAAAGCCCTGCTTTAGGGCTTTTTCTTAATAGCCGATAAAAGGATAAAATGATTGGAATTATAGTTGCTATGCAGAAAGAGCTGGCAGGTTATCTCAAGTTATTAAAAAATATTAAAAAAAAGTGTATTGCCGGCAAGGAATTCTTTTTAGGCACACTTTATAAAAAACAAGTTGTTGTATGCTTATCAGGTATAGGCAAAGTAAACGCTGCTATAGCCGCTACCGTTATGGCTGCCAATTATAGCCCTTCGCTTATTATCAATACAGGGATAGCGGGAGGGCTAGGCACTCTTTCTACTTTGGATATTGTAATAGCTGATAAGGTTTGCCAGCACGATATGGATACCTCACCATTAGGTGACCCTATAGGATATATTTCAGGCGTAGGCAAAATATACTTTGATACAGACTCAGCAGTGCGAAAACTTTTTCTTTCCATAGCTCCAAATGCAGCCTTAGGCACTATAGCGTCCGGCGACCAATTTGTTGCAGATACCCAATCGGCGCAATATATTGCAGAAGCGTTTGGCGCTGTGTGCTGCGATATGGAAAGCGGTGCTGTAGGGCATGCGGCTTACTCTTTTGGTATACCTTTTATTAGCGTAAGATGTATTTCTGACAATGCAGACGAGCAGGCAAGTATGAGTTTTGAACAGTTTTCGCAAGAAGCAAGCGAAATTAGTGTAAGAATAGTAACAGAAGCAATCCAACTTTTATAAGCACTTCCTTTATGAAAAAAGCATATAAATAAGAAGCCGAACTAAAAAGTTCGGCTTTATTAAACTTGGCATAAAGGAGAAAGTTTTGGGATTTAATATTAAGGTATATATTATTGATAAGCCTTTTTGCGGTCAGGACATTCTTATTATGGGCAGAGCGTTAAAAGAGCATTTGAAGCATAACTTTCCTAATGCAACACTAATTAAGGAACTTAGCGAGGTCAAGACGCAAGGAGAAGGGTTTTTGGCTTTGTTATATACCAATAGCCCGCTATGTAATGTCAAATACTTAGACGAAAAATGCTCTGAAATGCTAGCCGGTCCTTTTGCCTATTGCAAAATTGGCGACGGTTTTTTGCAAAACTTAAATGCCCCCGGAAAAAAGACATATATATGCAATCATGCCAGGGCTTGCAGGGTACAAACATTTCACGATATAAGCGTAATATATAATTATTTGAAACGGGAGGAGCTTAATAAATTAGCCAATCAAAATATATGTATCTTGCATCCTCAAAGCACGCATATTGATATTACTGTAAGCATAGGAGAGGGCAGTATTATCCATCCTATGGTGCGCCTAGAAAGAGGTACAACGATAGGTAAAAATGTAGAGGTGTTTCCCTATTGTCATATTTCGGATACCCAAATAGGGGATAATAGTAAACTATACTCGACTTTTGCCAACTCTGCAATAGTGGGAGCAAATTGCATGGTAGGGCCTTTTGCTTGCCTCCGCCCCGGCACAATTATAGGCGATAATTGCAGAATAGGACCTTATGTAGAAATTAAAAAATCTGTTTTAGGCAAGGGGGTAAAAGCTGCTCACCTTGCCTATATAGGCGACAGCTTTGTAGATAGCGGAACAAATATAGGATGCGGAGCTGTCTTTGCCAATTATGACGGTAAGCGCAAACATAAAACCAAAGTTGGGAAAAATGTATTTATAGGCGCAAATACCAATTTGATTGCGCCTGTCTCAATAGGCGATAATGTTTTTATAGCGGCAGGCAGTACAGTTACAAAAGACTTGCCGGATAACAGCTTTTGCATTGCCCGCAGCCGTGAGGTTATCAAGCCCGATTATCAAAAAGATAAAGAATCTTTGTAATATAAGTCCTTATAAAAAACTTAATATCACCTATATTCTTGACTTTTTTCGCCTGATTAGTTATTATTAATTGTGCTCAAAACGCAAGCAAATTAATATGTTCGTATAGCTCAGCAGGATAGAGCGAGCGCCTCCTAAGCGCTAGGCCACAGGTTCGACTCCTGTTACGAACGCCAAACAAAAAGGCACGATACAGTGCCTTTTTCTATAAAGCGAATAAGGAGAACCCTGGAATTATATCTATTCTTTCTTTGCTATTGGTGCCATTTTTGCAAGTCTTTTATTTGCTATTTCAAGGTTAAACTTTCCGCCATAGGCTATTTCTTCATACCAATACTTAATATTTTCATACTCACTATGCTTAGGATTTGATAAAACCTTTAACATATTATAGTATCCATATATGCCGCCGCAGTCTTCCGGCGGGCTATCTTCTGCATATTCTGTTATTATTGGATAGTTGTGCGGATAATCACCGATTTCTTTTGTTTTTGTTATCTTAATTTCCCAATAATCACCAAAATCATATACATACTCGATACTTTTGCGTACCGAAAAAATCTCCTCTAAATGCCTAGATTGCACTAAAGTTGTTTTGCCCGCAGAAAACTCATAATCGTGATAATCCACCCAATCCATAGCTATTTGTATGACCTTATGCAGTCTAGTTAAGGTAAATATATTTGGCACAATAATTTTGCGCCATATTAGTGGCTTGCTATCTACAAGTTTTATTTCCAATTCATATGCTTTCATTTTATTATTCTCGCATTATTTTATATTTGGGTTAATTGCTCTACAGCTTTTATAATATTGCTATTGTCTTAATAATATAGCTCTATTAACTGCAATTCTATTATATTATTAGAAGAAAAGCAAGAGTTTTCTAAATCTAATTTATTAATTAATATGTCTGTCGTTTATCGCAATGACAGTTTAATAATGATTATCAATGTTTATACAACAACAATATCTACAAGATACCATATCCACAAAAAGCTGCAATATTCCGCAAATTACCCTCCAAAAATCTGCATAATCTTTAAAACCAGTGTCCAATTTAATGCATTTTACTTTACTTTTATTGTTTTTAGTGTACAATGATTGTATAAGAAGGAGCGTAAATTATGTTAAAAAGAAAGATAACTGCAGTTCTTGAAAACTGGAAAAAAATTAAAAAAAAAGAATGTCTTCTTGTAGAGGGTGCACGCCAAGTTGGTAAGACATTTATTATATGCGAGTTTGGCAAAGCAAACTACGAAAACTTTATCGAAATAAACCTGCTTAGACAAAGTAAGTTTAAAAGTGCTTTTGAGAGCGATGACGCAACATTTGCAGCTATTTTTTCGCGCCTAACCTTAGTAGACCCATCTATACGCTATATTCCTAACAAAACATTGTTGTTTATTGATGAAATTCAAGAAAGCGGTGCCGCTCGTACTGCGCTTAAGTTTATTGCAGAAGAAGAGGGGATAGACTGTATAGCTTCTGGGTCTATGCTTGGTATTACATATAAGACAATTGCTTCTATTCCTGTTGGATATGAGCGAAAAATTGAAATGTTTTCTCTTGATTTTGAGGAATTCTTATGGGCAAAAGGTTATGACGACAAGCAAATCTCTTTGCTTAAAGATTATTTTATCAAAAAAGAGAAAGTTCCATTTGGTATAAATGAAGTTATGCAAAAGAATCTACGTGAATATATGGTGGTAGGGGGCATGCCGGAGGTGGTGAATATTTTTGTAGAAACGCAAAACTACGGGCTAGTTTATAGTGAACAGGAAAAAATACTTAAAAGCTATCATGATGATATAGCAAAGTATGCCCAAGGGACTGAACGCCCCAAAGCAATTAGTTGCTATTTATCTATACCGCGCCAGCTTAGTAAAGAGTATAAGAAATTTCAATACTCAGTAGTTGAAAAAGGCGGTACAGGAAGAAAATTTGATTCATCACTTGAGTGGCTTCGTGATGCGGGGTTAATTAAGTTTTGTTATAATGTAAGCAACCCTATTTTTCCGCTTACAAGCTATGAAAAAAATGACCAATTCAAAATCTATCTTTCGGATATAGGGCTTTTAAGCGCAATGTATGGTTTTGAAATGAAGAGAGCTATATTAAACAATACTCTTGTGGGTCCTGCCAAAGGTGGATTATATGAAAATCTTATAGCCGATATTATTTTCAAAAAAAGGCGCCCTCTTTACTATTACAAAAATGATAGCAGTAGCCAAGAGATAGAGTTTCTAGTTAATGATGGAGCTGCTGTCGTTCCTATTGAGGTAAAGTCTGGCAAGGGAAAAACACATTCACTTGATTCTTTTTTAGAGCAGTTCAAACCGCCCTTTGGGTATAAATTTGCGCTAGGCAATGTAGGAGTAGCAGATAACAAAAAAATAACTTTACCGCAGTATATGGCAATGTTTATTTAACTAAACTTTAGCTTGAGAATGTGTTTGGCATCACGCTATGCCTTTAGTCGCCTTGCGTCAATCTCTGCCTTAATTGCATTATATCTTTCACCATATAGGGTATATTTTTTCTTATAAATTATATAGCCAAGTACACATAGCGGAATAGGCACTAAAAACATAAATGCTCTTAAGGCTACCAAAGCTCCGCTGTTGGATATATCTGTTGAAGTCAAGATATTGCCCGCATTATCTGTAAAGAATTGCGACCAAGTACCGTCTTCGCCCATAGTTTCAACAACATTAGGCAGGCCTGTAACTTTTATTCCTATACCTAAGATTAACATAGCAATAGTGCCAGAAAATTTAGTCAGTAGTGTTTGCACGCTAAATATCAAGCTGTCTCCACGCTTGCCACTCTTCCATTCGCCATAGTCTACAACATCTGCAATCATAACGGTAGAGCCAATTTGATTAAGCCCATTGGCTGTCATTAAAAATGCGCCAGAGAGGGCTACTGCAATTGTATTGACAAGATAATTGCCTTCTTTAAGCAAAAAGAATATAAAAAACATCCCTATCATCCCTATTATAGCCATAAAATAGTTAGCGCCATATAGCTTTTCTCTGGGGATTTTCTTAGTTATGAAATTGTAAAAGAACATTGCAATACCCTGCCCCGTGCAAGCCACAGCCACAAATACAGTATAGCTATAATTATGGTTAAATAGGTTAGCGCCATTTTCATAACAATACACGAATAAGTATAGCATTTGAAATAAGGCTATTGTAGCGGCTGAGGCAAATAGCACATAAGATGTTGCATAAGATTGCAATTGGTCATTGGCCTTAAATAAATCAAGAATTTGTCTAAATCCTACCTTTTCGTGAGGAATCTCGTATTTTTCACGGTTGCATATTATGGTTACAGACATAAAACTTATCATAATTGCACCTGCACATATACCCAGTACCAGATAGGCAACAGTTATGCCTTTATCCGCAAGAGAAGGCAGTATCAGCGAAGTTCCTATTGATGAAATAACAAACCCTCCAAATCCGCCTATAAGTTTGGCAAGCGAACTGACCTTATTGCGCTCTTCCGTGCTATTGGCAATTGTTGGTATCATAGACCAAAAAGGTACATCCACTACGGTAAAGGTCATCCCCCATACAATATACATCGCAATATAATATGTATATTTAAGAGTCTCGCTTACTTCTTGATTAAGAGGGGTAAACATCAAGATAAGAGATGCGGTATTAAGAGCCGCTCCAACTGCTATCCAAGGTCTAAATCGGCCGAATCTACTCTTTTTAGCGTTATTGACTAATGCTGCAAGCAAGGGGTCATTGATAGCATCCCATAGCTTAGCTATAACAAAAGCAACCGTTAATACCAGAGCATCTAATCCCATATAGATATTAAGATACGCCAAAAAGAATACATTTACACAACTGTTGCTGATTTCCCTACCCAATGAACCCACGGAATAAGTAATAGTATCCTTTACAGTTAACGCTTGATTGCTAATAGGTGTTTTTAAGTTAGACATAAGCTTGCTTTTTAGGGATAATGTTCTAAAAATAGGCTAAATATTAAAACATAAGTCCCTGTTTCCTTTCTTAAAATCTTTTGTTTCTCTACTAAGATTATAGATACCTGCTGTAAGAATTAATACTCTTAAAACAGATAACAAACATAACAAATATAGCATATATTTGGGCATATTACAATATATTAATTAATTATCTTGCATAAGATTGCCCGAATCTGCCCATTAGGTATTGCTAAATTTTCAGCCAATAGCCTCTTAAAGCAAAATTATTTCTTTGTTCAATTTCATTTCTCTTGTTTTCTAAATGCTAGTCCACAGGTTATAATATCAATTAAGCATTTATGTTTTAGCCATTAACGATGAGAATTATTGAAAAATATTGTTAAGATTTCCAAATAGCGGGACATTTATGGAACATAACTACCTTTACAATAACTTATTTACATGATATAATGCAAATAACAAGAAAATATTGTTATATAAATATTTAAAAAACAATCTTATATGCTTACTGATTCTAGTTATTAAAACAGGGGGATTAATGAAGAATTTTAATGCGCGAAAAGATAAAGAAGGAAACTATCAGCTAATACAACAACATTTGTATAATGTTAGTGAGTTTGCAAGTGCATTTTCAAAACTACCAAAGACTGCAGAACTTGCAGCACTGTTGCATGATATTGGTAAATATTCTTTTGCATTTCAAGATTATCTAAGAAACGAAAAACATAAAGACAAGACGGTAATACATTCTCAACAAGGTGTTTTTTTTCTCGAAAAACTGTTGAATAAGAATAATTACTACAAACTACTTAGAGAAGTTATCTCTCTTGTTATTGTAGGTCACCATAATAGGCTTGCCGATATGGTTTCGCCTGACGGGGAACATTTATTCTTGGATAAATATGACGATGAAAGAAAAAATGCTTTATGGTTTAAGGAAATAGCAGAAAAAGCAAGTAAGTCTTTACCTAAATTTAATGATACTTTATGCGCTCTTTTTGAGAATTCTGCAAGAGAGCTAATGGATTTTATTCATTCTTTAAAGCAAAGTTACAAGCAGAAGCAATCATTTCACTTTGCTCTTGGCTTGCTTACTAAATATATTTACTCTTGCCTTATTGATGCTGATCGCTTAGATGCATATTTATTTGATATAAAAGAAGAATATAAGCCTGAATTTGTAGATTGGGATAAGTTAATCAAGTTATTTGAAAATAAGCTGATAACTTTACCTTCTTATACTCAAATAGACCGGATTCGCAGCCGCATTTCGAATAAATGTAAAGAAGCAGCAGATAGAGAGCCCGGCATTTATCATCTTTCTGTCCCTACAGGAGGGGGCAAGACCTTATCTTCTTTGCGTTTTGCCCTTCACCATGCCAAAAAGTATAATAAAAGCCGTATAATATACATAATACCTTTTTTATCTATCATTGACCAAACAGCCAAAACGATAAGAGATATCTTTGATATGAAAGGACAGCCTTCAATTGTTTTAGAGCATCATTCTGATGTTGCTGAGCCGCCGGATGAAGAAAAAGCAATTAGAGCAAAACTTGCGGCTTCCAGATGGGATAGTCCTATTATAATTACCACACTTGTACAGTTTTTAGAAACGATAATGAGTGCAAAAGGTACTAAACTTAGAAAGTTGCATAATATGGAGAATGCAGTTATTATATTCGATGAAATTCAATCCTTACCTATTCATTCTGTTTACCTTTTTAATGAAATAGTTACTTTCTTATCCAAGATGTTAGGCTGTACGATTTTATTATGCACAGCAACACAACCTTTACTTGATAAAACAGAAATGCAGAATCTTATTCTTTCCCCTAATCCTAATTTAATTAGTGAGGTATCTAGCGATTTTGCTACTCTAAAAAGGACAAATATTGCAATTGAGGACAAAAAGAATTTAAAAGAACTTGCTGATTTTGTGTTAGAAAAAATGGCTATAAATCAAAACTGTCTTGTTATTGTTAATACTAAAAAAGTAGCTCAACAACTATATAATAAGATTAACTTGCATAGTAATCCTTATAAGATTTTTCATTTAAGTACCTCTATGTGCTCTGCCCATAGAATAGATGCTTTAGAAGAACTTGCAGCACTTCTAAAAAAGAATCAAAAGGTGCTTTGTGTTAGCACTCAGTTGATAGAGGCGGGCGTGGATATTTCTTTTGCCTGTGTTATCCGTTCTATGGCAGGACTAGATAGTATCTTACAGGCGGCTGGCAGATGCAACCGCCACGGAGAAATAGATCAACCACAAAATGTCTATGTTATTCCTTTAATAGATGAGCATTTAGATAAGTTAGTAGATATTAAAAAAGGAAAAGAGATTACGGAAAGGATAATTAGAGAATGTCCAAATGTAGATTATGCGGACAATAATATTTTAGAAAAATATTATGAATACTATTTTTTTGAGCGCAAGAATGTTATGGGATTTATAACTTCGGACGGTCTTTCTTTATATTCATTGCTTTCTGATAATGGTAGTGGTGTCGGCAATTTTGAAAATAGAACAGGCCAACCTTACTTGCATGCATTAAGGCAAGCATTTAGCACAGCCGGACAGAGTTATCAAGTTATCAACCGTGACACTGAAACGGTTGTAGTCTATTATAAAGATGCTGAAATGCTATTAGAGCTTTTTAAAAAAACGTATTCAATTAAGGAAAAACTAGCCATCTTAAAAAAGTTGCAAAAATATAGCGTTGCCATATTTAAAAAAGATGGTAAAGACCAATTTGCCAATGAGCTAAGTAGCCGTATCACTTTATTTGATGAGGAGTTTGGCATAAAAGTGTTGGAAAAAGATTATTACTCGCCAGCCATAGGGGTAAACAGCGAGATAGAAGAAAAAATATTAGTAGTATAGGAGGCAAAATGAACGAGATTATTGAAAGAAAAAGAAATTCAGTAGAATTTGAAGTCAGTGGCAGATATGCACTATTTTCTGACCCTGTAACTAGAGTTGGAGGCGAAAAGTTTTCTTATCAAATCCCTACTTATCAAGCATTAAAAGGAATATTAGAAAGCGTTTATTGGAAGCCCACTTTTATTTGGATTATCGATGCGGTAAGGGTAATCAATAAAATACAAACCGAAGGCAAGGGCATAAGACCGATTAAGCTGAGCGGTGGCAATGAATTAGCTTATTATACATATCTAAAAGATGTTAAGTATCAAGTATTAGCACATTTTATTTGGAATGAGCATCGCCCTAATCTAGCAGATGACCGAAATGAAAATAAGCATCACAATATCGCTAAAAGAATGATTGAAAAAGGTGGGAGACGGGATATCTTTCTTGGTGTGCGAGAGTGCCAAGGATATGTGCAACCTTGTACCTTTGGTCAAGGGCAATCCTTTTATGATAATTACGGAGAGTTAGATATGGGCTTTATGTTCCACGGCATGGATTATCCTGACGAAACGGGCTTACCTCAACTTGGCGTAAGGTTTTGGAGTTGCATAATGAAAGACGGTATTATCTTTTTTCTGCCACCAGGGGATGCAACAATTAAATCCAGAGTAATAAGAGAGGGCGTAACAGCAAAGGAATTTAACTTACAAGATAATTTATTACCTGTAGACAAAGAAGAAGGAGGCAAAGCACAATGAGTTTATTTGCGAATTTAATACAAACTTATGAAAAATGCTCTCAGATTATAGGTATAAGTAAAGAAAATAATGATGGTATTATTGATGAAAGAAAAACGCTTTTGCCAATTTTTCATATCACTTTGCCTACACAAATACATATTATTTTAGATAGACAAGGAAACTTTGTAAGTATAGCTAGAGATAATAAGGCGCAATACGTTATCATTCCTTGCACCGAAGAATCCTCTAGCCGGGCAGGCAAGGTTATAGCTCCTCATCCTTTATTTGATCAAGTTGGCTATATAGATAAACATTTTGACGCAGAAAAATATAAAGCATATCTAAAGTTACTTAAATGTTGGAAAGGTGATAATATTAAACTTAATGCAATTTATAATTTTTTATTAAGTAATAGTGTAATAAACAAATTAATAGATTTTGATTTGTTAAAAGATAAGGAAAAAGATAAAGAAGGTAATTTGATACCCGAATCAATAGCAAAATTAGGTGTTAGATTTTCTGTAGAAATACCCGATGACAACTATCCAAATGTCTGGGAGGATGCAATTATAAGAGATTTGTGGATAGATAGTTGGCGTATTATTTCTCCAGAAGCTAAACTAGATTTTGATTATTTAACCGGCAATATGTCTTCTCAATTTGCGCGTACTCACCCTAAAAGTATTAATAACAGAGCCGCCAATGCTAAGTTATTCTCCTGCAATGATACTACAGAATTTACTTTCAGGGGCCGATTCAGCGTGCAAGAAGAAGCTCTTAAGATAGATGGCTTTTCTTCTCAAAAGGCACATCAATCATTAAAATGGCTTATCGCCAATTATAGCTCCCGTATAGATACTCAAGCTGCTATAATATGGGCGGTTAGCGAAAATGCAAGCGATGTTGTTAAACCTTTTGAAGATTCCTTAGATATATTTGAAGGTTTAAGCTCTTATATATCAGATAGTACTTTATTACAAGAGGCGGAATTAACAATAGATGCAAACTATGCCAAAAAAGTTGCCCTTGTTCTTAAAGGATACAGCAATGCAGAAAAACTCAAGAAGCATAGTAAAACCATTGCTATTGCGATTCTAGATGCTGCCACCTCAGGCAGAATGAGCATAGTTTTTTATCAAGAGCTACCTCAAGATAAATACTTAGAAAATATTGCAAATTGGCATCAGGATTCAGCTTGGTATTTAAATAAATTCAAGAGATTTCAAAATGAAAAAGGCGAAGAATACACAAAAAGAATCACTTACCAAGGGTGTCCCTCTTTTGACGATATTACTTTTGCTGTTTATGGAAGACCAAGAAGCAGTAATGATAAAAGCTACTTAGTAATTAAAAAGAAAATCCAAAAACAATTGTTAGAATGCATGTTTGGCAATTTTCCTTTTCCTAAAAATTTCGTTGATATGGCTACTAATAGGGCATCTTGCCCTATGTCATTTACTGATGATTCAGGTGCTTTAAAAGAATTCGAATGGCGCAGTTCAATTGATATAACTTGTGCTCTATACAAAAAATATATAAAACAAAAGGAGGATATTGATATGGAACTTGAAGTAAACAGACAAGACCGAGATTACCTTTTTGGCAGGCTGCTTGCGGTGGCAGATAAGGTAGAGAGAGTTGCCCTCTACCAAAAAGCCACAGACTCAAGAGCAACTAATGCAATGAGGCTTATGAGTAGTTTTTCTACTAGGCCATCTGCAACTTGGGGGGTATTGTGGCAACAATTAATACCTTATTTGAATCAGCTGAAAAACTCTTATTATCAGTCTTTAATAGATTCTATTATGATTCTATTTAAGAGCGGAGAGTATGAGGACAATAAGCCTCTTACGTCTTTATATTTATTAGGTTTTTCAGCACAAAATCGTGCTTTAACAACAAAAAAAGAAAAAATGGAGGATAATGTAAATGGAGACATTGAAGAACAAAATTGATTTTGCGTTAATTTTTAACGTGAAAAATGCCAACCCTAATGGCGATCCCTTAGCAGGCAATAGACCGCGTACCACTTCAGATGGTTTAGGCGAAGTATCCGATGTATGCCTAAAAAGAAAACTTCGTAATAGGCTAATGAGTGGCGGCAACGAGATTTTTGTACAATCGGACGATAATACTGTCGATGGATTCAAATCTTTATCTGAGCGCTTCAACAGTTTTTTAAAAACATTGACAAATAACGAAAGAGGCAATAAGGATATGCTTAAAGAAAAGTTGTGTAAAAAATGGATTGATGTACGCTCTTTCGGACAAGTTTTTGCATTCAAAAAACAAGGCGAAGTTGATGAAGTTTCTTTAGGAGTAAGGGGACCGGTTACTATTCAATCAGCATTCAGCCTTGAACCTGTAATCGTTGAATCAATTCAAATCACAAAATCTGCTAATAGTACTGTTACCGAAACAGGGAAGAAATCTAGCGATACAATGGGTATGAAACACCGAATAGGCAATGCAATATATGCTACCTATGGCAGTATTAGCCCACAACTTTCAGAAAAGACAGGCTTTTCCGATGAAGACGCAGAAAAGATTAAGCAAGCGCTTGCCACTCTGTTTGTAGATGACGAATCTAGCGCACGACCTAGCGGAAGTATGGAAATTCTAAAATTAGTATGGTGGAAGCATAATAGCAAGTCTGGGCAATATTCCTCTGCTAAGGTGCATAAATCCTTGTCTATAAATTCTAAAGGTGAAATAACATTGGATACATTAGCAGGGCTTGTGCCTGAGCTAATTGAGGCATAGGCACTGATGCCAAGATATCAAGAAGATGATTATTTGCAGATATCAGGGCTGCAGCACTTTGTCTTTTGTCCTAGGCAATGGGCTTTGATTCATATTGAAGGTTTATGGACGGAAAACTATTTGACAGCATCAGGCAGAGTACTACATAGCAAAGTACATAGTGAAAGCGAGCTTGAGAGACGGGGCGAAATTATTATTGCCAGAGGCCTTAGAGTATTTTCGTCTATACTAGGCATTTCTGGAGAATGTGATGCAGTAGAGTTTCATAAATCCGCAGATGGCATTAGTCTTAGACAATGTCAAGGGTTATACCAGCCTTACCCTATAGAATATAAGCGTGGCGTTTCTAAGGCTAGCGATTGTGACCGTCTTCAGCTTTGTGCTCAAGCAATATGCTTAGAAGAAATGTTAGGATGCCGCATTAAAAAAGGCGCTCTTTTTTATGGCAAAGTCAGAAGAAGAGAAGTAGTGGAGTTTTCTATAGAATTAAGAGAGACAGTTAAAAAAACCTTAGAACAAATGCATAACTTATACTCCCGTCAACATATCCCAAAGGCTAAAGCAAGCCAAAACTGTATTGGCTGTAGCCTGCAAAACGATTGCATAGCAAAGCTCTTCAAAAAAGGAAAGCTGGTACAAGAATATTTAAAGGGAGGATTGTTATGAAGAAGTTATTGAATGTACTTTATGTCACCGTTCCCGATGCTTTTGTTTTTTTAGAGAACGAGAATGTTGCAGTAAAACATAATGATGCTATTGTTGTTAAGGTGCCGCTTATAAATCTGGAAGGGCTTGTATGTTTTAACTATTTTGGCGCAACCCCACAATTGATGAGCGAGTGCGCTAAAAGAGGAATTACTGTAAGTTTCTTAAACGAGTATGGCAAGTATTTGGGCACCGTATATGGACCTGCCAAAGGCAATGTCCTTCTGCGTAGGAAGCAATATAGAGTTGCGGACAATGAGGAGAGCAGTTTACCCTTTGCAAAAAATAGCATTTTTGCTAAGTTGCACAATCAGCGTTGGGTACTTGAAAGAGGATTGAGAGACCACTCCTTACGCTTAAATGAGCAAGCTCTTAAAGCCAGTTCTAACCAAATTTTAGAGAATCAAAAACAAGCTCTTGAATGTAGCTGTTTAGATGCTTTAAGGGCGATTGAGGGCAATGCTGCGCAGGCATATTTTAGGGTGTTTAATGAGTTGATCTTAATGCATAAAGATGTATTTGTTTATGTTTCTCGTAGCAGACGCCCGCCTTTGGATCCAATCAACTCTTTATTATCCTTTGCTTATACTTTACTTGCAAGTGAATGCCGTAATGCTTTAGAATCTGTTGGACTAGATAGCTATGTAGGATTTTTGCATACTGACAGACCTGGTCGAGCATCGCTTGCCTTAGATCTTATGGAGGAGTTAAGACCGCATTTTGCTGATAGATTTATAATCACCTTGATAAATAGAAAAGAAATTACTCCTGACGATTTCGAGTATCAGGTCTCAGGTGCTGTAATTCTAACTTTGCAAGCAAGAAAAGCTTTTCTTACCGCTTGGCAAGAAAGGAAACGAGAGATTATTAAGCATCCTTATCTAGAAGAAAAAATTCAATGGGGACTTGTTCCTTATATTCAGGCACTTCTCCTGGCAAAGGTTCTTAGAGAGGATCTAGAAGGATATCCACCTTTTTTGTGGAAATGAGGGCACTATGTTAATTTTAATTACTTATGACGTTTCAACTGAAACAGCACAAGGAAAAAAAAGGTTGACTCATGTGGCGAGAAAATGTTTGCAATATGGGCAGAGAGTGCAAAATTCTGTTTTTGAATGTATATTGGATTGGGGACAATTTTTAACTATACAAAATGAATTAAAGCAGTTGATTAATGAAAAGGAGGATAGCTTACGTTTTTATAATTTAGGAAACAAATATTCCAGTAAGGTTATTCACATTGGACAAAAGCCTTCAATCCCATTAGAAGGAAACTTAGTTGTCTAGTGCGAACCTTAAGCAAACATAAGATTTAATTATAATAAAAACCGGATTAGAAGTTGATTACATTCCGGGAAAAGAAAAAGAGGCTTTATCGGTCGTAGATTTCTATAACTGGGATTACCTGCTTTTATCGGTTCATTTTTTAGACGATTGGGCTTTTGATCATCCCAAATATATTCATTATTATGAAAACAGAGATATTAATGAAATCTATCGGTCCTACTATAAGACTTTAATGCAAGGTATTGAGACTGGTTGTTATAATATTCCACAGAATCATCAAGCTCAATCTGTGCGATT
>CAYSNP010000027.1:0-23611 GCA_964432485.1 uncultured Christensenellaceae bacterium
ATTAAGATGTTATCCAATATATCTTTATTACATTATACTATTTAATAGCATTAAAAGTCAATATGCATAAAATGTTCTAAGAATTATTTACTAATATTTTTCATTAAGTTAACTTTGTCTTTGCGAGCGATAGCGAAGCAATCCAGTCCCGCATAAGTACCGCCCTCTTTGCTTAGCAGAGGGTTGCTCCCCGTCTTTGCGAGCGGATGCGAAGCAATCCAGACTCCAAAGCCCTGCTCCCCGTCTTTGCAGGCGACGCGTTAAGCTGGCTTGCCAGTGGCAAGCCAGTAGCTAAAGCCCACGAGCAATTGCAGGAGCAATGCGAGGGTATAATCATTGAAGCAATCCAGACTCCAAAGCCCTGCCCCTCGTCATTGCGAACGGCAGTGAAGCAATCCAGTCCCGCATAAGCACCGCCCTCTTTGCTTAGCAGAGCCTTGCTCCTTGCTCTACCAATCCCACCTTAACTTTTTGCCACAGGCAAAAAATCTCATTATGAGCCTTGCTCATAATATCATTTGCAAGGCAAATATCACTTTACGGCTTGTCCGCAAAATATCATTTTTAAGCGGTGCTACCGTAAGCCCTGGATTGCTTCGTCGCCCCTGCTTCTCGCAAAGACGGTGGAGAGTTAAGCGGTGCTGCCGTAAGCCCTGGATTGCTTCGTCGCTTACGCTTCTCGCAAAGACAATAAAGCAATCCAGAGCGTATAATTGAAGCGCAAATTATTTACTAATATTGCGATATGTAAAGCTTATTTTATATCTCTATATGAGATAACTTTTATTCCTTTATCTTTTATTGCACTCTCCAGCCTGCCGCTAGCCAAAAAGCTAGCCTCCCATTCTCTCTTTTGCCATTCCTTAGTTAGAGGAGAAAAAGTCTTGCAATAATATGCAGGATGCAGAAACATTTCCGTAACGCCATAAGGTATCCCGTCTAATGCATCTAAATAAAAATCGCAAAGAGCATTGTAGCTTGATATTTCTGCAATAGGATATGGGTTGGTTACTATATTATCTACCAGCCGCACTCTCATTAGCCTTGCTGTTGCTACAATTACATTAAAGGCGGCTTTTATTATTGCGGGTATACCGCCAGGAAAATAAAATGATAAAAAGTTATGCTGCTTGGGAAAGCGAAAAGGCAACTTATATCTTTTGCATAGTAAAAAAGCATTGACAAAAAACAATCTTTTATTGATACCGTAAAGGGTGGCGCAATGATTATCTATATGGTCAATTGCCACTCCTGCATTTAACAAATACTCTATTTGCGCACTGCATTCTGCAGTTACATCTTTACTTTTAGCTTGTTTTGCAAATAAATTGGTATCGGTAAGCAAGCCCCCTTGTGCATCTGTAATGCTGGACACCCCTGTAAGCGCATGCCAAAGCTGCTCTTGCAAGTCCGAATTTAAGGTTAAATGCACTCCCGTCGGCATATTATATTTTTTTACATAGTCAATAGCTTCCGCCGCATAAGGCGCGTTTGCTATTATATTGGCAGAGCTGATTTTGCCCGATTCATACAGCTCTTTTATAGCTTTATTTGCAGAAGGGCAAATGCCAAAGTCATCTGCCCCTATTATTAAATACTTAACTTTGTCCTTGCTTTTAGTCAAAACTAACGCTGCCCCTTGCCAAAACAGTCTTGCCATCCTCTGTTAGCTTGCATACATATCCGTCTTCGTATTGGTTGCCTTGAGGATAATCTGTGCTTAATATGGTAGAGCCCAAATTGATAGAGGCTTGAAATCTTTCTGTCGAATGGTCAAATTGCTCATCTATCCTTGTGCGCAAGATATAGCCTTGATCTATAAGGTCGGTAAGTCCTTCTTCAAACGGACTGTCTGCCAAAATAAAAGAAGAATAGCTATTGGGAGTGTCCTTAGGATGGATAAATACAAATGCTTGCTGAGTGGCAAAAGTGGGGTCAATATCCAAGTAATTCTTCTCTATTTTTGGCTTATCAAATAAAATGGTAAAATATATCTTGCCCAAACTATCTTTAACTTTAGGCCAAGCCTGTGCTTTTACCGCTTCATTAAGAGTAGCATAGCTGCCTTTTATTTGGCCGGGAGTTATTACAGCATCGCCAAAAACTTCTTCAATAAGAGCATCCATAGCTACCAGTCGCTCTTTGGTCATTGTTTGAAACTTGTATGTATAAAAGCTAAATTGATTCCTTACTTGCAACATAATATGTATAGGTATATGCCCGGGGTTGGTGTCTGACCAAAGCTTAATTTCTTTTAGCGCTAACTCAAAATCGGGGCTATGGGTGTTCCAGTCAGAAAAAGGGTCATGCATTAGCAAAAACTTATTATCGTAACAGCATACATCTAGCTCCAAGCCCCTATAACCTTGATTGAGCTGCTCTGTAAAAGGTGACATCTCATACCAGCCATTCTTTACCCTTTGCCCAAAAAAAACTGATAAAGGGTAACTAATATACATAGTTGGCATAGTCTTGTAACTGTTATGGGTAGCAAGTGCAGAGATTTCGTTTAACTTTAGCTCACTATTTTCTCTATCAAAATTGACAAAGTGGGCTTCGTCTACAGGCTCATAAGGATTGGCAAGCAATTGCGCCATATAAGCTTCTTGAGCAGAAAAATCGTTTTTGTTTTGAATATTAAATATTACTATTAGCGATACATAATAGCAAAGAACCAGAATTAATATCACTGCCAGCGTGCGTTTTACAACTTTACCAAACATAAGAAAAACCTCTCAAAAATAGAATAATATTAATTATATCATATAAAATGCAAAAATCAAGAAATGACTTTTAAGCTATTCGACCTCTTTATCAAAACTATGCAACCTTTTTTTTGCTTTTATTAATAAAAAGGCGGTAAGTGCTGCCAGAGCAAGCACTATACTTGCTATTGCAACAGCTATACTTTGACCTTTCGAAAGCCCGCTCGTTAGGCTTGCGCTTTGCATATAGGCATAGCCTTCACGGTAAACAATTTTTTCAAACTCCCCATATTCTCCGGTGCTTTTTACAACGCTGACCCTCTGCCCATCTTTATAATCGTCGCCAATAATTTCGCTTTGGATATCGGGGTAGCGATATATCTTTGCCTTGCCGAAAAGGTTGGGGGTGACTACCGTCTTATACACAATATCATATACATATTCCTTGCGGGAATAATAGATATCGCTTGCTAAAACATAGCCTTGAATGCCATTGGCTTCCACAAAATAAAAACTGTAACGGTCTACCTTAATAAGTTCCGTATTAAGCAGAGTTATTACAGCAGATTGCTCTAAAAGAGCAAGCACATTGCTGTCTTCTGCAATAGATGCGCTTTTATATAGCTTAGCTCCGTTATGGAGCACCTTCCATTCGCAATCCTCTTGCGTTCCTTGTGCTGATGCTGTTTGCAAAGGCATGCTTACAAGCAAAACAAAAGCAATAACAAGAGGCAACAACTTTCTCATGAGCCCATTATACATTAACTTATTAAAAAATGCTAGTTCTTAAAATATGTTAAAAGATGTATTGTACTTTGAATACAAAAATAAGCTCAAAAACTCTTTAGCAGATATTGACATTTTTTTTTAGAATGTTATACTAAGCTGAATTGATAAAGTAGCAAACAAGGAGATTTATCTTGGAAACTGCAAAGAAAAACAAATGGACAGAATTTACCCAAAAGCACCCCGAATTTTATAAGTTTGTAAAATTTACTTTGGTGGGAGCAGTAGGCGTACCCATAGAAATAGGCAGTTACTATCTTTTTGCCTATGTTATTTTCAAAAGCCTTGCTACAACTCCCGTAACTATCTGGGTGCTGGAATATGAAGGCATAGGCTTTATGTGGTCATTTTTACTTTCTACTGCGCTGGGTGAAGCGGTGGGTTTTGTATTAAATAGAAAAATGACCTTTGCCGCCGATTCTAACCCTATGTTCAGCATATTTTTGCATATGCTTATGGTAATCTTTACAATCTTTGCCACTACGCTACTAGGTATGGAAATCTTAAAGTTCACTGCTGCAAAAGGCGGAGATATTGCAAGGTTTGGCGAAGGCTTTGCAAAACCTATAGTAACTATCCTTGCTACTGCTTGGATTTATCCGTTAAATAGGTTTGTTATACATAGAAAAAAGAAAATTAAAAAAGAAATATCCAGGCAAAATAGCTTAGGCTAAAATAAATATCTTTTTAGGAGGACAAAAATAGTGAAGCGTGTCAAAATGGGTGTAGTGGGATGTGGATTTCCTTTTTTCTTTCATACTGCTAATGCAGAGGATTCTAAGTATGTAGAGTATACGGCAGTCTACGATATAGACTATGAAAAAGCTTGCGATGTAGCAGAAAGTTATAGCTGTAATGAAATGACAGCCTATACCAGTCTTGAAGAAATGTTAAAGGCAGACATTGATGCGGTGTTAGTAAGTGTGCCGCACTATCAGCATGAAGAGGTTGTAATCAAGTGCTTGGATGCAGGCAAACATGTGCTATGCGAAAAGCCAATGGCTACCAGCTTAGAAGGGTGTCAGGAAATGGCAGATGCCGCCCGCCGCAATAATGTATTGCTTATGATAGCCGAAAACCATCGTTTTTTACCTGCGCACAATTGGATACATGATACAATAGCAGAGGGGCTCATTGGGGATATTAATATTATCCGCTCTCATGAAGGCTGCGATGAGCTTGAAGCAATAGCCAACCCCGATTGCTGGAAAATGGATTTACAAAAGTCCGGCGGCGGAGTTTTGCTAGACCAAGCAGTACATAAGTTTTCTACCTTAGAATATATAGTAGGCGACAGAGTGGAGACCGTTTTTGCAATGGTGAGTAAGCAAGTTGCTACACTAGAGCAAAAAGCAGATGACAATGCTATGTGTATTGCAATTTTCAAAAATGGGGTTATGGCGGAAATTACCGTTAGCTGTACCCAAATAAACAATGCCAGCAACAGTTTGGAGGTATACGGTACAGAAGGCTCTATTATAGAGTGTCACGACAATGAAAACCCTGTAAAAATTTACTCTGAAGCAGATAAGGCAGGCGACAATCAATATGAGTGGTACACTCCCGAAATCCCTCATGGGGAAAACCCTATCTACTACTATATTTCCGGGCGTAATTGCGACGACCATTTTGGCCAATGTATTATTGAGGGCAAAGAGCCTGACTTTACGCTGGAAGATGCCGAAAGCGCAGTAGAATGCTGTCTTGCAGGGTACCTCTCATTTTTGGAAGGGCGTCCTGTAAAGCGTGAAGAAGTGCGCAATATGGTCGGCAATGTAGGCACTAAAAGCATTATTAATAGATTAGCAGGGAAAATCCCTACAAAAAATAAATAACAAGGAGGAATTTAAAATGCAAAAAGCAGTAGGTTACAATAAGCAAAAAGCGGCTGAGTTAATGGAGCGGTACAACTTAGATATTATGGTAGTATCCAATCCTTTTAATGTCTATTACACCAGCGGGCTGCCTGTACTGCATAGCTCTCCTAACCCGATTTTAGAAGCTCTTTCTAATAAATTTCCTAATTTTAGCATTATCTTTAGGGACGGAAGCGTAACAGTATACAATTGGGGGGCGTTTGGAAGCGTAGACGAGTTTTGCTGGGTAGACGACAATGTGCCTATTTTTACCTTTGATACTTTAGCCGATACCCTTGCGCCTAACTTGGCGGAATTGGGGCTGGCAGGCAAAAGAGCAGGAGTGGAAAGCAGCATACCTAAGTTTTTGCTGGATGCCCTGACAAGCGAAGAAGCAGCTATGCAAATTGTGGAATGTGACGATGTGCTAAACACTTTGCGTATGGTTAAATCGCAAGAAGAAGTACAACGCCTTGTGCGTGCTATGGAAATTACGCAAGATACAATAAATGCTTGCTTGCCTTTCTTAAAAGAGGGGCTTTCCGACAATGAGTTAATTCGCTTTGCCCGTGACAAAATGCTTGCAGGCGGTGCGGACGATTGGAATCATTTTACCGTTAGATTCGGAGATTCTGACCCTGAAGGACCGGGCACGGGGCGAAAGATAGCACGCAATGAAATTATTCGTTTGGATTTTGGCGTAGTTTATAAAGGATATGTTTCTGACCTAAATAAACATGCCATTATCGGTAAAGCTGACGAGGAGGCCAAAAGCCTATTAGCGGCACTTGTGCAATTGCAAAAATACTGCGAGGACAATATTAAACCAGGCGTCAATATGAATGATTTTGGCTTTGCCGCTCAGGAATGGTATGAAGAAAATTATCCCGACAGCTCCGCTTATTTAATAGGCCATAGCATAGGACTGCAAGTAGAAGATATGCATTTGTTTGGCACTTTTGGCGGTTTGGATATTGAGTTTGAAGAAAATATGGTCTTTGAAATTGAGGCTTGGGAGGATTACGAGGATACGCATTTAGGAGTGGAGGATATGTATATAGTTACCAAAACCGGTTGCAAAAAGCTATCTTGCCTAACTCCTGATATTTATGAAATAGACTAGCATAGTAAATCTTTAAGGCAGTAGGCATGCCTTTGGCGCAAATATATAAAAAAGGAGGGTCGAGACAGCCTACTCGACATTTTTCAGTATGAAACCGTTAATTATTGTAGCTACGCCAAATATTTGTTGGCTAAAGCCGGATGTACCCTATCCCATAACTGCAGATGAAATAGCTAAAGAAGCGGCTCTTTGCCGTGAAGCGGGAGCGGCTGTACTGCACTCGCACGGAGAAGGGCAATGGGTAGAAATGATTGGGGCAGTGCGGGCTGCCAGCGATATTTTGGTGCAAGGCGGTATGTCCAGTATTCCGCTGCAAGAGCGGATAGAAGTATTTGAGCAAAAAGCGGATATGGTATCCATTATACTCAATCACCATGCAGAGGCATTTACGGAAGTTAATTGCGATATGCTCCATCCGCTTGAGGAGTTAAGGGAATATGCGCTTGCTTGCAAAAAGTATAAAGTCAAGCCCGAATTTGAAGTTTGGCATGCGGGCTCTATTTGGAATCTGGAGCGTCTTATAGAAGAAGGGCTGCTGGATGCTCCGTATATTACCACCTTGTTTTTTGGTTGGCCGGGAGGTACTTGGTCGCCCCCTACTGTAGAAGAATACCTTTATCGCAAAAGCCTAATGCCAAAAGGCTCTGCTATGACTCTTAGCATTATGGACCCTGCGCAAATGAAGCTGCTTGTGGCGGCTATTACCCATGGTGACAATGTGCGTGTAGGTACAGAGGACTATCCATTTAATCAACAAGGAAAAGTTTGTGCAACTTATGAGCTGGTGAAAGAAATAGCGGATATTGCCCGCTCTTTAGGCAGAGAAGTTGCCTCTCCGCAACAGGCGGCAGAGATTTTAGGTATACAATAACAATTAGATTTTTAGGAGGCAAAGAAATGGTAGATAGAAAAGTAGCCATTGTAACAGGCTCATCAGTAGGTATAGGCAGATCCGCCGCCCTTAAGTTTGCAAGGGAGGGCTATAATGTTGCCATAATTGCAAGAGGCAAAGGCATTCATGATGTGGGAGAGGAAGTTAGAGCACTTGGAGTGGAATGTATAGCGTATCAAGGCGATGTAGGCAAAGAAGAAGATGTAAAAGATATGGTTGCTCAAGTAGAAAAAGCATGGGGCAGAATAGATGTGCTCAACTGCAATGCCGGCATAGTGGTGGTTAAGCCGCTGGAGGATACCACTTGGGATGACTTTGTCAATGTTACCCATATCAATATTGGCGGGCATTTCCTCTTTACAAAATATGTTATGCCAATTATGAAAAGACAAAAGTATGGCTCAATTGTCAATATGGGCTCGGTTTCTGGGCATGTGGGGCAAACTCAGCACGCCATTTACGGGGCTACAAAAGGCGCGATTATTGCTTTTACCCGTGCTATAGCTTGGGAACTTGCAGACTACAATATCAGGGTCAACTCCATTAGTCCGGGCTCTGTGGATACACCAATGCTGCGTAGCGATATACAACTGGAATCAACTAGAATGAAGCTACCCTTTGAGGAAGTTAAAAAAATGCGTGAAGCAGAGCAAGCCTTTAACCGCTGGGCGCATCCTGACGAAATAGCAGAGGCAATTTACTTTTTGGCAAGCGATGCCGCTAGCTTTGTTACCGGCACAGACCTGCTTGTGGATTGCGGCTGGGTATCAAAGTAAGTAATAAGGAAAAATGTAGTGAAAAAGAGATATTTTGTAACTGGGGCTACAGGATGCATAGGTGCATGGGTAGTTAAGAACCTAATTGAAAGCGGCGAGGAAGTCTTTGCGCTGGTAAGAAGCAACCTAGATAAACTTAACCTAATTATGGATAGTGACGATATTGCTAAGGTGCAAATTGTGCAAGGTGATATCTATGACAGCAATGCAGTTGCAAGGGCAGTAGCTGATAAAGGTATCACTAATATAATACATTTAGCCGCTATGCAACTGCCTTTATGCAAAGCCAATCCTATATTAGGTGCAAAAGTTAATGTGGTAGGCACTATAAATATATTTGAAGCCGCTGTTAAAGCAGGGCTTAAAAAGATAGTTTATGCCAGCAGTACCGCTGTTTATGGTTATGCGCAAGAGTATGAAGGCGGAGTTTATACCCATTCTTCACCGCTTATTCCGCATTCGCTCTATGGAGTATATAAAGTGGATAACGAATGGAGCGCCAAAGTTTATTTTGCAGAGCAGGGGCTGTCGAGCATTGGCATAAGACCGTTTGTGGTATATGGTCCGCTGCGTGACCAAGGTATGACTTCTACCCCCACCACCGCTATGAAAATGGCTATTAAAGGCAAGCCTTACCAGATTTCCTATGGCGGAGAGTTTGGCTTTCAGTATGTGGACGACAGCGCAAAAGCCTTTATTTTAGCTTCAAATGTAGCGTTCGAAGGTGCGGAGGCATACAATCTGGGCGGCGAAAATGTAACTATGGATAGGGTAATTGATGCCATTGAACTAGCTTTGCCTGCCGCAAAAGGGGCGGTAACTTATATTGACACTCCTTTGCCCTTCCCCAGTCAAACTAAAAGTGATGAGCTGGCAAAGTTGATAGGTCCTGTTTGCACTACTTCGCTGGAAAAAGGTGTTGCGCAAAGTATCGCAATATTCAAAGAAAAGCAAGAATACATATAACGATGTAGTAATTCTTGCCAATATTGACAAAAAACACTAAAAAGTATATAATTTTTATATTAAAACATATATAGAAAACTGACATGGAGGTCATTCTAATGGGTAAATTTAACGAAGATTCTAAAATAAGGGATGTTCTTGCCGACCCTCAAGCGCTAGAGCTAATTGAAAAGTATTTTCCGGGCGCAATAAAGCATCCAATGATACCGCTTGCTAAGGGTATGAAAATCAGCGTAATGAAAAAGTTTAGAAAGCAAGCGGGCTTGACCTTAGAGCAATGCGAAAGTTTCTTAAAAGAGCTGTCAGAACTGGAATAAATAATTCATTTTCACTTATTTGTAATGCTCTAAAACTAATTTATAGTATTACTTAGTGCTTTTGCATAAAAAGGAGCGTAAGTATGTTTAGAGTGCTATTAAGATTTGGGATACCCACCCCAAAACTTTTGGCGTATGAAAGATATTGCTTTATTGCACCGCATCCCGACGATATAGAGTTAGGAGCGGGCGGCACGGTTGCACGCTTAAAAGCTATGGGTAAGCATGTCACTTATATAATTGCTACCGATGGCAGATATGGCGGAGCAACCCCTGACATTGAACCTGCCGAGCTTATTAAAATTCGTGAGCAAGAGACCAGAGCGGCGGCGGAAAGTTTAGGTGTGGATAAGGTTGTTATGCTGGGGTTTTGCGAAGCGGGCAGATATAAGCAAGCAGAACTGGTCAAGCGTATTGCACTTGCCGCAGCCGAAGCCCAACCGGATATCATCTTTACAGTAGACCACCTTGTACCCACCGAACTGCACCCCGACCATATAAATGTAGGAGCGGCATGCTCGGAAATGCTTCTTTTCCTTAATAATCACCATTATATGAAAGAAATTGGAGGCAGTGCATCCCCCCGACATCTTGTAGGCATTGCTTACTTTTTTACCAATAAGCCCAACCGCTATATTAGAGTAACAAAATATTTTAAGAAACAAGTAGCGGCATTGGTGCTGCATAAAAGCCAAATGCATCCTTATGGCAAAAGGACGCTTGCCGAAATGTATAAACTATTGATATTTACTCGTAGCCTACGCTACGGATTACGCAGATTTGCCTTACAAGCAGAAGCATTTCGGGTACTAAACTTGCATGCCGCCCACTGCGCTCCCGAATTTGCCGAAAAAAGCCTTTTCGGCAAGTATTAACCTTAACTTAAAAGCGTCTTATAATTAAGGGAATAGGATGAATGCAAAATTTCTATGGTATAGATGTTGGGGTTTAATTGATAAAAAATAGAAGGCACCAAGAATGCCAAACAATGAAAAGCAGGCGTTAAAGAATTTCTTGTTAGGTGTTGAATGTCAAAAGAAAATACTGAGCTTAGTGAAAATAGACCAAAAAATTATTGTGAAAAAAAGCATGTAGCGGAAGGTGAATCGTAAATAATAAAACATTGACAGAAGAACTGATTTTACATGACTCAGTAAATTGGGAGGCTAATTATGAGTAACGAGTTTTTTCAAGAACAGCGCGAACAATCAATAATCAAATCACGGATAGTATCAAAATATTTTTCGACGTGGGCAAGAATTATTTTGGCAACACAAAAAAGATATCCTCACCACGCTCAGCGAATGGCATACATAGACTTATTCGCTGGACCTGGCAGGTATGATGACCAAAGTAAATCTACTCCGTTATTAGTTTTAGAAACGATACTATCCAATCCTGATTTATCAAGTCGAATGGTTACGTTGTTTAATGATAAGGATGTTGCAAATATCAAAAGTTTGAAAGAAGCAATCGCACAAGTATCTGGAATTGAGAAATTAAGGTATTCACCGGAGTTTTATAATGAAGAAGTAGGCGAAGAAATAACAAAAATGTTCAGTTGTGAGAGAATTATTCCGACATTATTCTTTGTTGACCCTTGGGGCTATAAGGGTTTATCGCTTAACTTGATATCCTCAATTATCAAAGATTGGGGCTGTGACTGTATATTCTTTTTTAATTACAATCGTGTGAATATGGGAGTAAATAATGATGTTATAAGACAACATATGGCTTCATTATTTGGCAAGGAACGTCTTAACAGCATACGCAGTAAATTATTTGATGTTCTAGATTCCAATGAGCGAGAAATGATTGTTGTTCAAGAGTTATGTGATGCTCTGCGACAAAATGGTAGTAAATTTGTATTGCCTTTTCGTTTCAAGAACGACAATGGGACAAGAACAAGCCACCATCTTATCTTTCTTAGTAAGAGCTTTATTGCCTACGATAAAATGAAGGAAATAATGGCGAAGGAGAGTTCTGGCACAAAAGACGGCGTGGCGAATTTTGAATATAATCCTCGTGATATACGTTATAAGCAAGGTTCGTTATTCGATTTGCTCTCAAGTCCGCTTGATGATCTGCAAGGTGCGCTGTTAAAACAATATGCGGGCCAAACAATTGATTTTTCGATGCTTTATGAAAATCACAGTGTTGACCGCCCATATATCAAAAAAAATTACAAAGAAGTTTTACGCACGATGTTTGATTCAGGATTGGTTAGTGCGGTAAATCCCAAGACCAACAAACCTCCACGAAAAGGCTCCTTTTCAGATGAAATGCGTATAACTTTTGGAGGTACAAGATGAGAACTACTAAGATAGAATGGACTGATCGAACTTGGAATCCGGTAACGGGCTGCACAAAGCTTTCAACTGGATGCGCTCATTGTTATGCGGAGACAATGGCAAATAGGCTTCAAGCCATGGGTGTTACAAAGTATGCTAACGGATTTACACCAACAATGCATCAGGCTTCGCTATGTGAGCCTATTAAGTGGAAGAAACCCCATACCATATTTGTTTGCTCAATGGCCGATCTTTTTCATAATGAAGTGCTATTCGATTTTATTGATAGCGTTATGAATACGATAAGGCAGACACCGCAACATCGTTATCAAATCCTTACAAAACGGGCAGAACGAATGGTTGAATATTTTTCGCAGACTGATATCCCCAAAAATGTATGGCTTGGAGTGACAGTAGAATCACCGTCGGTTAAACACCGCATCGAGTCACTCCGCTCTTTGCAGGCGTCCATTCGCTTTCTTTCATGCGAGCCCCTAGTTGAAGATATTGGCACACTCGATCTTTCAGGTATTGATTGGGTTATTGTAGGCGGAGAAAGCGGTGCCAGAGCACGACCTATGAAGCCAGAATGGGTTCGTTCAATATTACAACAAGCGGATGAACAAGGTGCAGCATTCTTTTTTAAACAATGGGGCACTTGGGGTTCTGATGGAGTTAAGCGTAATAAGAAAGCTAACGGCAAGGCACTCGACGGCAAAATAATTCAAATGATGCCACAATTGGATATGCGTTAAATTCAGCTTGTTTATTTTGAATTTGAAAATTAAAGAGCAGGTAAGATTAAACTCTTATATCGATTTTTCGGCAAAATGAAAACATAGACCAAACATCGCAATCAAAGAATAATTATATGATTACTAATGGAAAGCGGAATGAACATAGAGTTAAAACAAGTTACCACAAGCGAAAAAGAGATTCTAAAAAACATGCTGGAAAAATACAATTATGAATTTTCCCAATGGGATAAACGAGATGTTAACCAATTGGGGTTATATGGCTATCAATACCTTGATTGTTATTGGACAGAAGATAAAAGGTGGGCATATTTTATCCTGGTTGATGGAAATTTGGCAGGCTTTATAATGATAAATGATTTGTCCGAAGTCTATGATAGGCGCTCAGATTTTCAAATGGCTGAGTTTTTTGTTATGCACAAATACCGCCGATTAGGCGTAGGGAAGAAAGCATTCTTTAAGGTGCTGGATATTCATAAAGGCAAGTGGCAACTAAAAAGACATCCTGCTAACTTAACTTCTGTGCACTTCTGGAATAAGGTAATTAATGAATATACGCTCGGAGCATTTGAGCTAGTAAAAGCATATCCGAAAACTGAATACGCTGATGGGACACTAGCTGATGTTTTCTTTTTTGAAAACTGACTTATGTGTCTCTTTTTAACAAAGGTCTTAAAGAAGAAAAGTATGAGCTTTGCCGAAAAAAATTTTCTTTACAATGTCAGGCTTAACATTATTATTTATACATAAAAATAAGAGGAGAAAATATTTGGATACTGAAGTATACAGGCAACTGCCTAGATTAAGGAAAGACAACATATGCCCAATTTGTCGGCGTAAAGTATTTAGTCATGTAAAGGTACACATTAGATTGCATGACCCCTATCGCATCATTTTTACTACTGCAGAATGCAATGTTTTTTATTGTCATACTTGCGCTCTTCCACTTGCAAATGGATCAATAATAACAGAAGTGAGAACAAAACACGATGGACTATGGTTTGATTTATTTAGTGTAAACAAAAAAACTCCCATTTCTATTATAAAAAACAAGATGAAATGCAAACAAAATAGTGCTGTGCATGAAAGACCTAACCCGTATCAAATTGTTGATATCACATATAGCGCTTGGGTCTATAAAGAGATTAAAACCCTAATTAGCATTTCTGACGATATAACTATTTGTCCGACTTGTTTCACCACACTTTGTGGGGGCGCAACTTATATTCCTATAAGTGAGAAGCGACAAGCAAAGACACCAGGCTTATTGTGCAAAAAATGCCAATGCTTATATATTTGGAATAAAAAAGCTATATATGAGATTTTGCGGGATAATCTATATGCAGATGACTTTACATTAGATGGGGAAAACCCTTGGAGAGTTACTCAAAGATTAAGGCAAAAACGCAAAGAAGAAGAGCGGAAGCAGCAATTTCAAAAAAAGATAGCTAGTCTTCGTGAGATAAAATTTGCTGTTGTAATGATATGCATTAAATTTGCAGATAGCAAGGCAGTAGAAAATTTTATCATAGTGAGCCAGAAAAAGGCATCCAATTCTGAAAATAAAATTTTGCATTATGCGAGCGTTGAAGCCAGAGAGATACTATCTGCTGCCTTCAAAGAAGAACGTAGGCGCAACGGTGTATATGACGGGAAAGCCTTTTCTATTGTAGGAAGACCTATATATCCTGATTCACAATATATGGCTGTTTCTCAAAACATTCTCCCTACAATAATGCATATAGGTCGCAGTGGAGGATACTACTCTTCTACGCTAGAAAAGAATCGTGAAATAGTTGACCTTTTAGTATATTCTCCTTTTAGCAATCGGTATGAATTGATGAAGGCTACATATTCCAAGGATGAGGATTGCTGCTTTATAGATATTCGTTTATTCAGAAAATTTGTAAAAGAACATGGTAATCCAGGGCTTAATATAGAGCCCTATGGCGAACAAAAAAGATCTAATAGTCAATACGCCCATCTCAATGACGAGTCAATTCTAAAAATATATGGATATGACGTTTCGCAAAAGGCAGCTTTATCATCAGCATGCCGGCAAGAACTTTTAGCTGAGGTAATAGATCTTAAAATATGCTTGGTTCCTAAGATTGTTGATCTTATAAGTTTTTTTATAAAATCGCATCCTTCAGCACAATACGCATGTGCGCGAAATAAATGGGAGGAGGATAAGCGATTCGTAGAAAACTATAAGGTGAATCCCTCACGGTTTTTAATAGCCAATATTAATCGTTAAAATCACACATGTCATATAAATCTTTTTTAATAAATCAAGGCATAGTGAAGACAAATTTTTGAGGTAGCTTGACAAAATATGCTATGATAGATTAAGATTTATGTGAAAAGTTGACATACTTAATTAGGTATGCCTTAGGGGTAACATATGAAAAAACAGTTTAAGCTATTGTGGAATCAAGAAAAAAACTATACGCACCTTGCATGTATCAATCGTGAGGCTGTAAATGAATATAACGACAAAACATTGTCTGCACTACTTCTTTTAGGCTGGGTGCTAATGTTATTTCCATTGGCAGCCGTACCGTTTAGCAGTACAAAGGCGGGCGCAGTCCCTGCTTATATAGTTTCGTTTTTGCTGTTTTTTGCTATGTTTTTATTGTTTAAAATTCCAAATATAAAAAAGCACACATATTGCGGGCTGTATGCCGCCTTTTCTGTTTTTTTTCTATTGGGGATATACCTTAGCGTTATTCATTCGCCCGTTATGCGGGCGACAATCCTGCTTGGAGGGTTTGTCATTATGCCGCTTAGTTTTATTGACCGCCCAGGCCGCAGCCTATTATTTTTGACTTTTTGGTTTGTAATTCATACTATATTGGCATTTTATCTTAAACCCAAACATGCGCTTGATGATACTATTAATTGCATATGCTCCGGCGTTTTAGGGTACTATCTAGGAAGGACTTTGGTGCATGTTCGCCTGGAGAGCTTTGAAGTAAGCCGTCAACTAATTATAGAAAAGGAAGCCGATGTGCTGACCGGCCTATTTAATCGCCGCAAATTATTTGAAACTCTAGCTATTTTAGAAACAGCAGATGCGGAAAAACCCTCTGGGATTCTAATGATTGATATTGATCACTTTAAAGATTTTAATGACAATTACGGTCATGCCGCCGGTGATAAGTATTTAAGCAGTTTTGGCAAAGTAATGATAAATTTTATACAGAACTTTAGATTTGATTTTTATCGCTATGGCGGGGAAGAATTTGTGGCAATTGCATATGGGTATAGCGAAAAAGAATTGCTGTCCATAGCTGAAAGCCTGCGAATTGCTGTGCAAAACTTGGATATGGACGGGTATAGCACCACCGTTAGTATCGGAGTAGCCTATTGCGGGGGCGAGCAAGTTTTGAATTATGAAAATGTAATTGAACGGGCGGATAAAGCTGTCTATGCCGCAAAGCATGCAGGGCGCAATAAAGTATGTATGGAGCAGAAAGGGGAGTAATATAGGCAAGGAGCAAAGCCTCTGCTAATCAGAGAGAGCCATGCTAGCGTTTGCCCTGGATTGCTTTGTCGCTATCGCTCTGCGCAATGACGGTTGTATTGTCTTTGCAGGCGACGCGTTAAGCTGGCTTGCCAGTGGCAAGCCAGTAGCCGAAGCCCACGAGCAATTGCGGAGCAATGCGAGGGTATATAAGCAAAGCAATCCAGTCTCCAGAGCGTTGCTCCCTGTATAAAGTACCTTATAGAGCCTAGCTCCAAAGCCCTACCTTAATCATTTGCGGAACGCAAATGTATTTCATCACGCTTTAGCGTGTATTTGACCATTTATGCAATAAATGCATTTCACCACTTGCGCAAGCAAGTGTATTGCTGGATTGCTTTGTCGCTATCGCTCTGCGCAATGACGGTTGTATTGTCTTTGCAGGCGACGCGTTAAGCTGGCTTGCCAGTGGCAAGCCAGTAGCCGAAGCCCACGAGCAATTGCGGAGCAATGCGAGGGTATATAAGCAAAGCAATCCAGTCTCCAGAGCGTTGCTCCCTGTATAAAGTACCTTATAGAGCCTAGCTCCAAAGCCCTACCTTAATCATTTGCGGAACGCAAATGTATTTCATCACGCTTTAGCGTGTATTTGACCATTTATGCAATAAATGCATTTCACCACTTGCGCAAGCAAGTGTATTGCTGGATTGCTTTGTCGCTATCGCTCCGCGCAATGACTTTTAGGGATTGCTTCGACACTTGTGCTATGCAATTATGGTTTTAAGGTCATTAAGCAATATTTACTACATACTAAGAGAGTCTTCTTGATTATGCCGCCTTTTATTTAGTTCTTGCAATATTTTATTGTGTTCCTTGGTATCAAGGGCATAATTCCACATAGGGATTACGCTTAACAGGTAGCCGGCAGCGGCAGGCAGGGTAATAAGAAGAAACAGTATCATCATATAGGGCTGATAATCGGGATTGGTGCGTGGGATGCCTCCGGCGGCTATATAATTGTTTACTTCCTCTATTGCCTTATCCGAAAACCCTACTGCGGCATAGCCAATCCCTGCCAGAAAAGTAGCAACTGCGGCTTGCAGCTTGGCAATAAAAGACTGCCCTGCAAAGAACACTCCGTCCGGCCGTTCTCCGGTCATATACTCCTGGTAATCCACGCAATCTGCAATCATCACCGACATTAATACTATGGGGATACCCAATCCAATGCCTACAAAAGTAAAGCAAATAGCAAGCAGCCCGATATTTAAAGGTGATATCATATTGGTGGGACTGATAAGGTAAAGTACAAAAATTAAGATACTGGGAATCACCGCTAAAAGGTTGGAATAGACAAAGAGATTGCGTTTGGAGAACTTTTTTAAAAGTTTGGGAGTTAACCCTATCGCTATATACTGACCTACAAACAGCCCTATGCCGATAAGTCCCATATAAATGATAACGCTGACAAAGTTCTTAGAAGCAAAATAATAGGTCATAAGGGGAAGGGCAACAACGGTAATCAGCATCTTAGGACTGCCCAGCACGCCGGAAAGCAGCACTTGCCGGAAAGGCTTGTTCCTCCACATCACCTTAAAGGCGTCAAACGCTCCGCCCGAGGCAGGGGCAGGCTTGATTTGCTCTTTTACTTTAAGGCCAGCAAACTGAAAAAGTATAAATCCTAAAAACGCAAAAGCAGAAGCGATAATTAAGAACCCCATTGCCTCATTGCTAATTATGTCTCCAATTGCAAGTGCAATAGGCTGCACAATATATCCCAATGTCATACCCACTACAGCTATTATCCTTGCGCTTGCCAAAAGTTTGTTGCGTGCATTGTCGTCTTCGGTCATTAGGGAAGTAATGCCCCAAAGCGGAATATCGCCTATAGTATACGCAATGCCCCACAGCACATAAGTGACTGCCGCCCACACTATCGCAAGGGTGGTATATTTGGTTTGGGTATATATCCCGAAAGGTGCCAAAAAGCATAATACGGTCACTATAAAAATAAGGGCAGGCGCAATAAGAAGATAAGGTCTGCACTTGCCCCATTTGCTGTTGGTTTTGTCTACTATAAAGCCCATAACGGGGTCATTAAAAGCATCAAAAATCCTGCTTGCCCCCACTATAATCCCTACCGATAAGGCAGGGATTAATATAGTAAACTGGAGAAAATAAGTGTAAGTATTGATAAAAATACCATACAAGATATTTTGTCCTACCATAGAAATAAGGTAGTATTTTTTTTCTTTTTTAGAATAAGTTAATAGATTTTGTTCCATGCCTATTTTTCCTTTGCAAGTAATGGTTTTATTTTAACATAACCGTATCCCTTAGTCAATGTACAAAATATCTTGAAAATACCAAAGAAATATTGACTTAGCCTTTTTTTGAGATTATAATAGATTTATTAAGGAGTAAAATAATGGATATCAGAAAATTTCAAGAAAAAGATAGGGAAAACCTTAGGCAAGTATGTATAGAAACCAGCGCTTTTGAGCTTAAAAATGAAACTGATGCAAAGGTGCTAACGCTTTTATATATAGAGCCTTATATTGATACTGAGCCTGACAGCTGCTTTGTAGCTGTAGACGAAAATGATGAAGCTGTGGGATATATAGCTTGTGCTCCTGATTTTGACCGCTATAAAAAGAACTTTATGGAAAAATACTTTCCCCAAATCTGGAAAATGAAGCCTTTTACCGCCTTTAAAAGGTGGGTGGAATTTTTAATTGATACTCCCCTAAAGAAAAATTATCCCGCACATTTGCATATCAATTTGTTTGCGTCACACCAAAAAAAGGGATTGGGCACAAAACTTGTAGATGCACTTTATGCCCATTTGAAAGAAATAGGAGTGCCTTCTGTGTACTTGCGCTGCGGCAAAAATAATAAAAAGGGGATGAGTTTCTATAAAAAATATGGCTTCACCCTTAAATCCACCAAAATAAGCGGGCTATTCGTGCTTGAAATAGTATAACATATTGACAAACAAGCTAAAAGTTGTTAAGATAAAAAAAAGTATTAAAAGCTATGAAGAGGACTGAGGAAAAGTAGCGCATTGCAGAGAGCTGTTGGCAGGTGCAAAACAGTATGCGCCCTCTCCTGTATCACCTCTGAGCTGTCCTCCCAAAGGGCGCTATTGCCTCAGTAGATAGGACCGTTACTCCACGAGAGAGAGAAAAAAGTGGCTTGGCAACTGCTAAGCAATTAGAGTGGTACCACGGGATATCCGTCTCTAGGCAGTAGAGGCGGATTTTTATTAAAAGGAGATATGCTTATGGAAAGGTTTTACAAGAGATTTGTAAACGAAACTATTGAAGACGGTAAACTAAAGACTATCGGCTTTAATGTCCCCGACAATTTTAATTTTGCCTATGATGTAGTGGATGAATTAGCGAGCTTGAGCCCAAACAGCAGAGCAATGGTATGGGCAAGCGAAAAAGGAGAGGAGCGCATTTTTACCTTTGCAGAAATGAGCAGCTATTCTGCAAAAGCCGCTAACTATCTCTATTCTCAAGGTATAAGGAAAGGCGATAAAGTTATGCTGGTGCTCAAGCGGCACTATCAATTTTGGTTTGCAATCTTAGCCCTGCATAGAATTGGCGCTATTGCTATCCCTGCCACTCACCTGTTAAAGAAAAAGGATTACATTTATAGATTTGAATCTGCCGGTGTAAAAAGCATTATTTGCACCAACGAAGACGAGGTTTGCCTGCAAGTTGAAGAAGCAATAGAGGATTATCCGGGTATAGAAAGCAAGTTTTTAATTAAAGAGCATAGGAAAGGATGGCTAAATCTTGACGAAGGTATAGAAAACGGCAACGACTGCTTCCCCCGAAGGGAAGGAGCAGAAGCTATCAGCAAAAATGATATGATGCTAATGTATTTTACTTCAGGCACTACGGGCTATCCTAAGATATGTATCCATAAGTTTGATTATCCCATCGGGCATTTGATTACTGCAGTATGGTGGCAAAATGTAATACCTGGAGGGTTGCACTTTACCATGAGCGAAACAGGCTGGGCAAAGAGCATGTGGGGCAAGATTTACGGGCAATGGATAGGCGAAAGCGCTGTATTTACTTATGACTTTGAAAAGTTTAAGCCAAACGAAATTTTATCCCTTTTTGCTAAATATCAAATTACCACATTTTGTGCGCCGCCTACTATTTACAGGTTCTTTATTAAAGAAGATTTATCTAAGTTTGACCTATCCTCACTTAAATATGCTGTCACTGCAGGAGAAGCTCTAAATGCGGAAGTTTATAAGCAGTTTAAGGAAAATACCGGACTTATGATAATGGAAGGATTCGGTCAAACCGAAACTACGCTGACACTTGCTAACCTTACCAATGACAAGCCTAAACCCGGCAGTATGGGACTGCCGAATCCTCAATATGATATAGATTTGGTGGATGCTGAAGGCAATAGAGTGGAAGCCGGCGTGCCGGGCGAAATTGTTGTAAGAACTGACAAAAGGGTATCCGTAGGTATGTTTATGGGATACTATAAAGACGAAGAGCAAACAAAAGCCAGTTGGCATAATGATGTTTACCATACCGGTGATATGGCTTGGCGGGATGAGGACGGTCACTTTTGGTTTGTAGGCAGGACGGATGATATTATTAAATCAAGTGGCTATCGTATAGGACCGTTTGAAATAGAAAGTACCCTTATGGAGCACCCTGCGGTGCTGGAGTGCGCTGTCACAGGAGTGCCTGACCCTGACAGAGGGCAGGTGGTAAAAGCCACAATAGTGCTTGCCAAAGGTTACAGCCCTTCAGAGGACTTGATAAAAGAAATTCAAAACTATGTCAAAGCCCAAACTGCACCTTATAAGTATCCACGAGTTATAGAGTTTACAGAGGCTTTGCCAAAAACAATAAGCGGAAAAATAAAACGCACCGTAATAAGAGGAGAAGAGGACATTTAAACAAACTGATTGACTTTATTAATATTTTCAGATACTATATACCCGAGGGGAATAAGGAGTAAATTATGAAAAATATCTGGAAATTTATAGTCAAACAAAGAAAGGCGATTGTGGCAATTACTTTATTGCTGGTCGCTTTTTCTATTTTTTATACTATAAAGTTAGTAGATAGCGGCAAAATTAACTCTGACCTCCTTACTTATCTTCCGGAAAATACAGAAACCAGCAAAGGCCTAAAGTTTATGACTGAGGAGTTCGGTATTAAAGGCGACGGGCTTTTTGTAGTTAGTGCCGGCGAGCCCGATAGCGAAGATTATCAATTGTTTTCCCAAGATGTTAGAGAAGTTTTAGAAATGGAAGGGGTGTCTAATGTCGTATGGTATGGCACTTTGGATGAGCTGGAAAATATAAATATGGGTAATATACCGGGAATAGATATGTCCAGGCTTATTGACACTACCAGTATAATAGATTTCTTAGTTCATCCCCAAGAGGAAAATCCGGGATTTAACAACTATGTGGTACTAGTTTTTATGGATTACTCCCCCTCAACGCCGGAAGCATTTGCTCTGCTGGGGGATATAGAAGCAAAATTTGCCGCTCGGGATAGCGCACTGGACGGTATGACCTATACTGCTCGCACAATCTTAGAAGAAACCTTGGCGGAAGCTCCCATGTATCTTATAGTTGGAGTGGCAATTGTCTTAGCTATTTTATTGTTAGTGACAACCTCATTTATAGAACCTTTGATACTGCTGCTAACCTTAGGTGTCTCTATGATTATTAATATGGGCACCAATTATTTTTTCAATGAAATATCCATTATTACTTTTGCGGCAAGCTCTATATTACAACTGGGTATTGCTATGGATTACGCTATTTTCTTTATGCATAGATATAGAGAAGAAAGGGATGGAGGGCTCTCCCCGGAGGATAGTGCCGCAATATCGGGAAAAGCGGTGTTTACAACTTTAATAGCCAGTTCGATTACAACCATTGCAGGCTTTGGCGCTTTGATTTTTATGCAGTTTACCATTGGGCTTGACCTTGGCAGAGTAATAATGAAAGGGGTAGCTTTAAGCCTTATAACAGTAATTATCTTACAGCCTTGCTTAACAGTAATCATGGACAAGTTAATTAAAAAGACTGCTCATAAGGCATTAACTATTCCTTTTGAAAAGCCGGCTAGCTTTTTAATTAAAGTGCGCCATATAATCCTTATAGCATGTGTGGTGCTGCTAGTTCCTGCTTTTATAGGGCAGTCAAGGCTAGATTTTAGTTACTTCAAAATGTTTGAAGACCCGCCGCAACCCACCAGCCAACAGGTAATAGCGGCAGAGCTTCGCAACCAAATGATAGTTGCAGTACCGGTAGCGCCAAAAGAAGGAAAAACGCATAAACAATATTTGGAAGAGCTAAAAGAAGACGAGAATATCGGCAATATTATGGGCATCTTTGAAGTGGCAAATATTCCGCATATATTTCTCACGCCTTCTATTGTTGAAAAGCTAATGGACGAAAGTCCATATGTCTCCTCAATGTTTGCAATCAAAGAGGTAAAAGGCAAAAAAGTAGTTTACACGCTGTACACAATAACTGTAAAAAGCGAGTCAGAAACGCAAGCATCTTATGATACTCTTGAACATATCAATACGGTAACTGATAAGTACTTTGATGAAAGCTATCCTATGGGGATGCTTACCGGTATTAATGATATGAAAGAGATTACGCCTAAAGACTTTTTCCGCATCACTTTTATTTCCGTGGGAGCTATCTTATTAATTATGGGATTGATGTTGAAATCCTTCCGAAAGGCAGCTTTAACGGTATTGCTTATTGAGCTTGCCATTTGGATTAATTTCTCCATTTCTTTCCTTTTAGGGCAAGAAGTCAACTTTATGGTTTATCTGATTATTACCAGTATTCAGCTAGGGTGTACTGTGGACTATGCAATACTTATTATCAATAACTTTGATGAGGATATGCGAAAATATAAAGATAGCAAGCTAGCCGCAAAAAGCGCAATCAGCCGAAGTTTTAATCCTGTAATGACCAGCGCATCTATTATTGCCGGCGCTTGTATGGGCGTGTATCTAGTTTCAAAGAATCTTGTTGTTAAGGATACTACCTTTCTGCTTGCAAGAGGCGCGCTAATAAGTTTTGCACTAGTTATACTTGTTATGCCCGGCTTGCTTGTATTCTTCAAAAAGATTCTGCCCTTAAAGCAAGAGTTGGAAAGAATGAAACGGGATGTTTTGCTTACCAAACAAGAACTAAAAGAATATACCCGAAGGAAACGACAAAAGATTAAAAGAATTAAAAGCGGCCAAAATCAAAACTTATAGCAATAGAGATTGTTAATCTGGATTTCGTATATTAGCTTATAGCCATTCGAAAAATAACAAATGGGTTTTTTCGGATTTTGTTTGCCTATTGCATATCCAATATTTTTATTATTACACGCTTGCAACATTTTATTCGCCAATAAATTCGCATGAGAAATAGATTTCGGTCTTAAAATATACCAACCTTTAGAGGACACATAAAATTTTTGAGTTGATACTTCTTTTCCAGTTTGGTCACCAACTTTTCCACCACAATATTTCCCATTTTCGTCACATCTTGCTGAACCTATAGTTATATCCATTATATTTCCTCCAATTATTGTGGTTCATTATAAGTTAATGCCCTCTCGGAATCACTAACTCCATTTGTTGTTGGGTCTACAACGATTCCTAA
>CAYSNP010000028.1:0-23271 GCA_964432485.1 uncultured Christensenellaceae bacterium
ATCAAGTATTGTGTATAGTTATCCTTAGTGAGGTATTCAATGAAAAACTATCAACTAAAATTTATTTCGAATAAAAAAATTTTATTGACAATAGCCTTAGCTGTTTTGTGTGTGTTTATGCTTGGCTTGCTGTTTGCTCCTGTCGGTAAGGCTTATGCTGAGGATATACATGAAAGTGCCACAGAGGGCAATCCTGAAGAATTAGCTTTTGAGATTGATACGGGAGGATATACCGCAGGCATCTCGGTAGGTACGGAGCCCACTTTTACCCTTACTCTTATAGGTTCTGCCATGAGACCGCAAGATACTGAGTTTTATTTTATTGAGCAAGAGAATATTGGTGAGCCCGATATCAATGAGCAATGGATAATTTTGACCAAAGACACAATAGGCGATGAATTTGCTACATATGTGCCCGCTATGGGTGACAACTCTTATTTTCATAAACATGTCTACTTCAAAACTGTAATTAAAAAGCAGGAGGACCCGAGCGACCCTACCCTTAAATATGAGTACCTTAAAGAAGAAGTTCCTATTGAGATTATTGTAGATAAAAGTACTGAATATGATTATGCAATTACCGATGTTCAAGCGTCTTACAAAGGGGCAGGCGGTGTTTTCATGGAGTATGATTATACGGTTAATGCACCTTTTGTCTCTACTGAATTGCGCTTTGATCTAGAAACTAACAATAATGAACCTACAGCTTATACTTATCAGTACTATTATGAAGGTTGCGGAGTAGCAGACATCGGACAAGAATGGGTCCCTATGGAAGGTAAAAGCATAACTTTTACTGCAGATAATGCCGGACAAATCAATGGACCTATCTATTTTAGGGCAAGACACCAAGGGCTGGGAGTAACTTTACAATATAATGAAAAACCTGTTTTTGCCCGTTTAGATACAGTTAGCCCCAGCTTTGAAGTAGCAGGACTTAAAGCAGTTTCTCGAGGAGAGTATATTCCAGGCAAGTGGAGCAATGAAGATGTTGAATATACGATTATTCCTAAAAGCGAAAATGTCAGCGAAGTAAAATACTATTACCGTACTGATGAATTTATAGAAATAAGTCCTTCTATAGAAGGCGAAAATAAAATCTTTAAAATTACTATTTCGGAAACTACGGGTACTTTAAAGTTTGAAGCCCGAACTTCTGCAGGGATGACAAATAACTATAACGATAAGAATCATAATACCTTGATTGATAAAAATGCACCTCAAGTATATATCACCGCTAAGGATAAGAACGGCACTGTTATTGCCCCGATAGGTACAGAGCCCGGAGCAGGTTATAGGGTAGGCTATGCTTCAGATAAAATAGAGTTTGTTATTGAAAATAAAGACGAATATGGCAATGCTATTGAAAATACTTCCACAGTTACTTACAAATATAGCGTTGATGGCAGCAATCCGGAGTTTATTCCTTTGCTAGGCGGCAAATATATTTGTGACTTAGAAGCTGTTGCGGAAAACTATAACAATAAAATTTTTACCTTTACTTTAACATCGGACGCAGGGCTGTCGGATACCAAGAGCTTTGAGGTTAGCATTCTGAAATCTAACTTTAACGTAGAGTTAGAGGAGTTGACTTTTGATACGCATAACGGTTGGGCAAGCGAGAATATCTTGCTCAACTTCCATATAGCGGATGGTGATTATAAATTTTTTAACGAGATTTCAGGCGAAATTGGCTCCAAACAAGAGTTGACCGATATCACCAAAGGAGAAATTGTAGACGGTAAAAGACTCTTTGAAGTAATATTCAATAGACGTGTAGTCAATGCCGCTATTATCTTTAGTATAGAAAATATGGCAGGAGATACCGTTACCTTGCCGGCAACCAGTCCTATAAATCTGGATAATGCGCTGCCCGGGGCTACAATAAACGGAGTAGTGCTTGGCAGCCAGCAGCCTATACGGGACGATGAGTGGTCTAATGGTAAAGTTGTGCTTACCGTAATACCGCATATCAATTTGTCAGGTGTCAATGTCAAATATGTACATACCAATGGTGTAGAAGAGGCAATGAGTCAAAATCAAGACGGCAATTACACCATTACTATTCAAAAGACTACCCCTTGCGTATTTAGGCTGATTACGGGTAGCGGTCTGCAACAAGATGTCCCATTCCAAGTTAATATTGATTTATCCGATATTGATATAGAAATTATAGATTATGATGAGATTGTGGCTAAGGTGTATTCTCAAGATGTGCCAATCGAATTCGAAACTATCCATACAGGCGATTATACGGTATGGTATAAAGAACTGGGTGTCAATCCTGACTTTATACAAACTCAAAGCCGCACATTTACTGTGCCAATAAGCGAGGAAATTGCGCAAGGTGTTAAACAATTTGTATTTTTCTTGGAAGCTAGAGCAATAGATAAGAACGGTAATAGAAAACGCTCTGATGAGCTTTCTATTGCTATTCAATATAATAGGACGCCAAGCATAATTGAGGTTACTAAATCTTATGACCATGGGGTAATAACTGCAGATGATTGGATAAGCGGCAATATTATATTTAATATTACTAATTTATTTGGTCATACTTACCAAGCATCCCTTAATGGAGGAGAGTGGCAAGATATTGCTGTAGTACCCGATAATGAGCTTGTACTTTTTTACTTTGCAGGCGTCGCCAATGGTGAGCTTGTTAATAATAAAAACGATGAAGGCAATTTTGCGGGCGCTGTTTCAATAAGAGCATTAAATAATGCAGGCTATCCTTCCAACTCAATAACTATAGATAATATTAAGGTAGACAATAGCCGCCCTAATGTTATCAATGCAATCAGTATTGAAAAGGGCGAAAAAGACGGAGCAAACAAAATTATTTATAGTGCGGCTGACATAGTGCTGCGGAACACCGACGGACTGGCGGCATTTTCTCAATATGCGCCTATAACTTATTATTATCGCACTACTCCTAGTACAGATAAACCAACAGAAGACAATATGGCCGGCTGGACTAAACTGGCATCTAATGCTTCCTTTGATCAAAATATACCTGTTTATTTATATGCTAAGAATATACTGGACTCAGCAACAGAAATTGAAAATTATAATTTTGTGATAGATAAAGGAAATATAATATTTAATGTTGATTTTCCGTTAGATGCGGGCAGCGTAAAAGAAGCTAATATATTTGAGTATACTTGGAGTACAGCCACTTGTAATGTATCGTTCTACTCTTCATCCGTTACTGATATATATTATTACTATACTACTTCTTCGGCGTCTGAAATACCTGAACAAGACTGGATTCTTATCAATCCGGGCGGCAATCCAAGCGGCAACTATACTTTTTCATATATCGATAATATCAATGCAACTTTTCAATTCAGAATTAAGAATCGTGCGGGTACTGAGGTTATATCTCCAAACAAAGCGGTAATTAGAATAGACAATGTAGACCCGACTTTTGATGTAGTATATACTTCTGGCGGACAACCTTACACTGGGGGGACATGGTCCAGTGAAGCTATATCTATTAAGATTATACCTACCTCTGTCAATCCCGGCGGTGTTACTTACGAGTATTATTTCAAAGGCGAATGGACTAAGACTTCTAGCTTAAACCTTACTTCTGATATGATTGAAAATTTTGCTCCAACCCTTAATGATTCTGGCAGCTTTCAAATTAGTGCTACAAGTCATGTGAATTATAAAAGATTAACAAGCGCAGAAATTGAAATTAAGGTTGACAAAGCCAAGCCTAAGTTTGAATTAGAAGGCAAAAAAGGCAATGAATTAACTGTAGTAAGCGGACAATGGTGCAATGAGGAAAGTATCCGCATAGACATCAAGAAGTCCGGCAGCAATATCTCCAGCACTACTTATTACTATGAAATAGATAATGGAGGACGCATTGAGGCGCAGGAATATATTTATATAGAAACTAGTTGTACGGTTACAGTAACAGCTGTTAGCGGTGCAGGACTAGAAACCCAAAAAACCTTTATAGTCAATATCGATACCGTTGCTCCTCGAATTGAAGCAGGTAATATTGTCAATCCCGCTCCGGGAGCAGAGCCTAACCAATATTATGTAGACCAAGTAATCTACTACATAGAGGAAAATGTTAAGAGGGCGGAATATAATGGCTATACACTTGTCAACGGTATGGAGCTTTCTACCAAAAATATAGATATAGATGCCGTAAGACCCGGCTATATAGAGATTATTATAGAGGATTTAGCAGGCAATATAACAAGATTAGAGTTCTTTATGATGCCCTTCCCGCTGGATATCAATAATATTACTCTTTCTGCTGAGGACAGAGCATTGGTAAATGCTTTTGAAGAGGAGCTTGATTCGGCTACCAGCCTAACTGCTTCGCGGAGAGCATACTTTGCCAATCAAATAGCCCGACTGCGTGATAGAATGATTATCTTGCAAGGACAAGTTGACGACTTCCACCGTTATCTGGAGATTGTCAATGCTAAAAACTCTTTTGAGCTTAATTCTGACTATGACATAATGGAGTCATATATTAATAGGTTCAACAACTATGCGCAATGGCAAAAAGATTATATCGTTGAAAGCTCGGTCAAACCTTATGATACATACTTTAATAAACTGCAACAGCAATTTGGCACATTGGATAAATTAATGGGGGTTGTACGCAATGTTGAATCGCAAATAGCTGCGCTTCCTGCTATCAATGTAGTTAAGAAATCTGATTACTACGATATTAAAAAAGTGCATAACTATTTTGAATCTCTTACAGTTGCTCAAAAAGGTAAACTCAAAAGTACCCTGCGTGCAAAACTTATCGAAATACTAAGACTGTGCGAATTGATGATGCTACAAGATGAGGTAACCGGCGTAGGTATCTATGGGGATGATTTAGCTGGCGGTCTGCAAATTGAAGTAACGCCTTTTGCAAAATCTACTAAGAAGTTTATAGATGCACAAAGGACACTGCTGGATTCCTTTACCAGCGGACAGTCAAGAGCTATTGTATCTATTCATCAGCTTACCTTAACAGGAGAAAGCTCCTCTATCATTACGGGGGATATTGATATCACTATACCTATCCCTGAGGATTTTACCAGCTATATTAGCTTTGCAGTATATAGGCTAAACAACGATGGCACCATAGTAAAAGTGCAAAATGCAGAAGTTGCACCCGATGGCAAAAGCATTAGCTTTGGCTCTACGGATTTAGGCACCTTTATTTTGGCCGCCAATGCCAATATAGAAAGGGTGTTGGAAGATACCACTTTTTATGGCATGATTGGCAATATAGTAATAGATACCCAAATGCTAACCTATATATCCATTGCAGTAGGTGCGTTATTTGGTGTCACTGTATTAATCCTTGTGATTTCCGCACTAAAGCGCAGGTCATTCTTAAAGAAATTCAATAAGAGCTACAAGCACTCATTAGTAAGGCGCGGTATACAATCCATACCTAAGGGCAACCCCGCCCCAAGGCGGAATCCTGCCAACCCTGAAGAAAGGCTCTCCTATCGGCGCAAAGCAATTATGAGATAAGCAAAAACCCTGCAAATCGCAGGGTTTTTTATAAGTAAAGCAAACGCAAGCCGTCTTTTAGGATAACAATTCTGTTGCTTCCTTGTAAAACTTGTTTTTCGCCATCTATGCAAAATGGCGTAGGATGCACTAGCTCCAATTCCAGCTTGCTAAACTCCTTAAAAATTAAGTTTTTACTTTGTACAGGCTTGTTAAATCCTATAAAGAATGCCCTAAAAAATAAAAAGAATAACTTGATAAAAGAGGCAGGGCGCTTTGGAGTGCTTATCAATAGCAAATGTGCCTTGCCTGTATGATTGCTATACAATTTGTTGAAACCAAAGCCAAATACGCTTTTGGAATTGACTATCATTATCAAAGTGTATTCGTCTTGAAATTGCTCTGTATCAATGCTAATTCTTGCTTTTATACGGTTCACTTTGTATTCTCTAAAGATAGCTAAAAAATAAGCTGCTTGTTTTATTGCTTTTTTAAGTTTGATATTGGTGTTATAGCCTATTGGGGTAAAAGTGCCCGCTGCAAGAACATATGAAAAATACCGCTGCCCCACCTTGCCTAAATCAATATATTCGGGCTTGTCAACATAGCGTAAATTCCTATAGCTATCATTCAGCGTGCCTGCAGGTATATATATAAGGTTTATATTGTTGCGGCAAACATAGTTAATTGCATTGTTAAGTGTACCGTCCCCGCCGCCTACTGCAAGGTAATCGTATCCCTTGCATACCTTATTCATATCAAATGCAGTATCCTTTATCTCTTTTATATCTACCTTACCGTATTTATCCTCTAATTTGCGCTTAATAGCAGCTATATCCAGCATCCCACCTCTACCGCTAAGCGTGTTTATTAATAGCAAACACTTGGCATGCGACTTTTCCATACTTATATTCATTCCTCCAATGTGCCATTGTAGGCACTTTGCCTTTAGTTATTATAATATAATTATGCCAAAATATCAAAAGATGTTTGTTATATCAGCTAAATGTCGCTATACCGTCTTTGCAAAGCACGAAGCAATCCAGGGCCAAAATACACGCTAAAGCGTGATGAAATACACTTGCCTAAATGCAAGTGATGAAATGCATTTACTGCGTAAATGGTGAAATACATTTGCGTCCCGCAAATGATTAAGGAGAAGCTCTGGAGCAACCCTCTGGAGTCTGGATTGCTTCACTGCCGTTCGCAATGACGAATTACAAAGTCTTTGCGAGGAGCAAAAGCGACGAAGCAATCCAGAATAAACGCAAGCACTGCTTAACCTTACTTAACAAGTTAATACTACAATACAATGTCGCCGCTAGGCGATACATAATGTCAATGCGCCAGCATTGATACATAATGCCACCGTTAGGTGGTACATAATGCATTGCGCAGCAATGTACATAATGCCGCCGATAGGTGGTACTTTGCCCTTTAGGGCAAGCCTCTGCGGGTCTGGATTGCTTCGGGCCTCGCAAAGACGGGGAGCAAGGCTTCACTTGTCAATAAGACATTTCGGCTAATAAATGTATAATAATAACATTTTTTTGTTATTTGTATTGGTTTTGTAAAGACGATAAGTAAAAAATAAGTTAATTCTATATCTTTTAGAGCATATATATCCCGCTAAATAAGGTTGGATATTGGTATAATAGTCTATATTTATTGCCATTATTTGTTGTTTTTGGTCGGCTGTCAGGGCATAAAGCGAAATTTTAAAAATACCTTGACAAAAACAAAGGTGTAGTTTATAATGATTATACATTATTAATGGAGGTAATTTTGAAAAATGAAAAAGTATGATTTTAGAAAAATTCTTATTTTTGTCTTAGCAGTAATAATGATTTTTTCTCTAGCATCTTGTAACAAGAGGGAGAACGGCGACGATGACGATAATGGCAAAGTCACTACCCCCGGATATCTTGGCGAAGCCCTAGAAGCACTTATAGAAGGGCTGGATGCGCTGATAGACGAAGGTCAATCTTTAGACGGACAAATGTATGCAGAAGCTACAATCTTTGTTAAGTCAGCAGAAAATGTTGATCTGGAGATCGAAATAGCCGCTAACATTAAACAGACAAATCCTGAGCTAAAACTGGCTATAAAGACAGAGGGTGCGCAACTAATAGCTTTTTATCTTAAAGGTGATACCGTATATGTAAAAGATAACCTTAGCAAGAGCAAGATTACTGTAGATGTAGAAGGCGAAACGGTTGCCATTACTCCTGCAAAAGCAAGCGATGCAAGGTCATTAAAGTTTGATCTTGCCGGAGGTATTGCAGGTGTGGAGCTTGGTACGGAAGTTGCAAAATTGCCTGGTTTATTGAAGGGACTTTTTACTGATTTGCTAATCGTTACAGACCCTGACACCGGGGTAGAAACGATACTTGACAGTATTGGCGAGGTAGGGCTTATTGGAGACATTGATCTTGATAGTATTGCCGCTATAGCTGGCGGCTTTGATGCATTGCTTCCAACTATCAAAACTTCAACGGGCTACCAGATTGAGCTTGATATCACACAAATAGCAGATTTGTTAAAAGAGCTTGGACCCCTTCTTGGCGGAGGCGACCCAATGGAAGCTATAGAAGAGTTCCTTGGTGAAGACTCAGGGCTTGGCGACATTATTAACCAAGCAGCAAAATTGCTCTTTGGCGGCACCTTAGGGCAGCTTCTTGGTAAAGAAGGCGAAGATCCAATTACCAGCTACCCAACAATTCTTATTGGCATTGATTTAGCCGACGAAGCATTTAGCGGAGTATCTTTAAACTATGATTATGAAGAAAATGATATGAACCTATCTGCAGGTATTAAGAACCTAAAGCTCCAAAAGAACGCTAAAACTACCATTATGCCTTCTGATATTGCTGAATTTGATCCTGGTGCAGTTAGAGTAGATTTAGGCATTAAAGGTCTTGGCGTTAACGAAAACTTCGAGATTTTTGCCAATCCTGTAGCCGGCTCAAATGGCGGAGTAGGATTAGAAGCATTTGCAAAATTGACCGGCGGTAGCGGAGTGGCTTATGCTCGGATTGATGACGATGGTGAGATAGATGCATATCTAGACTTTGCTCAAATACTTGCAGCTGTGGGTAAAGAAATCACAGGCAATACCAAATTCTTTGTAACCAGCAGAGTAGCAGAGGCAGACCCCGAAAATGAAGAAGGCAATGGTGACGAGAATGGTGACAACGATGGTGGAGACGACTTAGACATTATGGCACTTATTGGTCCTATCTTTAACCTATTGCTAGGCGATAATAACCTATTAGATGCAATAGCAGATCAAGAATTGGATACTGCTGAATTGTTTGGGCTACTTGGTGAGGTTAAACCTATACTTGGGGCTTTTGGTACGGAAGTAGAGTTAGATGAAGAAGGTTTAACTGCACTTATTAAGCAAGGGCTTGATTTCTTAGTTGAGTTTAGCGGAGAGTCAAGGGTGCTAGTAAGTGATGCAGATTATATTGAGTTCATTAATGACATATTCGATATAGAAATTGAGGGTGACGATTTACAAGCCGCTCTGTTCTCAGCTAACGGTGTCAATATTACCTTTGATTTCCCTGATGTAGGCTTTGGCGTAATTGTTAAAATTAATTTAGCAGATGTAGAAGTACTGGCTCTAACTTTGCAATTTAGCTTTGATATGCCGCAATCTACAGCTTCATTTATAGAGGGCTTTGATGGAGAAGATGTAACAGAGGTGGAGCAGATTACGGATTTAAGTGAAATAGGTGAAGCATTGATGGAATGGCTACTTAACCCAAAGAACTAGAATGATTTGTTTTTTGTAACAAGTTAATTGACAATTGACAAAACCCCTGCCTTACTGGCAGGGGTTTTTCGTAGAGATACGGTTTGTGAGGTTATAAGCAAGGCTCTGCGGGTCTGGATTGCTTCGTGCCTCGCAAAGACAAGAAAGCAGGGCTCTGGAGGTCTGGATTGCTTCGTACCTCGCAAAGACGGAGAGCAATGCTTATGTGGGCCTGGATTGCTTCACTATCGTTCGCAGACCTAAACCGTTTTTGCATAAAGCAAGTAATATGCCATCGGATTTATTATATTAAAAATGGAAATAAAAACAAAACACGCTAACTTGCGCAAATATCTTGATAATAAGCTATATTTATTGTATAATGACTTATAATATTTTAGCTTGTATGGAGCAGGTATGAAAAGAAAACTTTTAACAGTAATAGCTATAACTATTACAATGACAATATTATTTAGCGGATGTTCTCTTATTAGGCTTAACCCTGAAAGAGAAGCTAATCAGATTTTGGCATCAGTAAGTGCAGACGGTATCACTTTGCATATTACTCAAATTGAATTCACCGATTATCTTAATAGCAATGCGCAAAGCGTTTTTCAGCAGTATGAACTGGAGGAAGGCATTGAGTTTCTGTTAGACAAAAAGATAGAAAGCAAGTATTTAATAATTAAAGCTATGGGGGCTTTGAAAAACTATTCTCATAGAAAAGGGGTAACCCTTAACTTTAACAATACTAAAAAACCTCTAGATGTGCTGACTTGGGGGGAGTATTACTATGTTGTTAAAACCGTTAATGACCAAATCGTATCAACTATAGAGGAGTTTATTACTGATTACGAACAAAGGGAAGCATCTTTAGAGACTGAAGGAATAAATAAAGAGGGTATAGCCAGCATAGAGTTTGTAGAAGGTAGCTTTGAAGACCAATATTTTCAAAGACAAAAGGTAGACCTTAAAGATGTAAAGCTACGCATAATTTACGAAGAAGATTTAGATATTGAGCCTGAGGAGATTCCTGTTACCGAGGCTATGTACAAAGAGGAGTTTAGCACAGAGGAAGCAGGAGTAAAAAAGGTAGTAGTCAAGTTTGATAAAAAGATTTTTGTAGATGGAGAGGAAGACTATGAGGAACTTACCGCAGAGCATGAATATGAGGTAATTGCCACCCGTGCTACAAAGGAAAAGCAAGAGGAAGAGGAAGAGGAAATCCCTGATAGATATAAGGCAAAAGATGAAAAAGCAGAAATGTTTAGAGTGGATTTTACTACTGTGGAACTTTATAATTTTCTGGGAGTTGAAGAGTGCGAGCTTAGCCCTGTTAAGGTCACAGCAATAAGTGAGGCCTATAGAAGACTAAAAACCAACCTTAAAAACCAAAGCCGCTCTGTTGAATCTATTTATGACCAAGCCTTTGAAAGTGCAGTGCTGTCAGCATTGAATTATGAGCTAGGCAAGCAAGTCCCGGAGGTTACACTAGCTAAGATTCAAGCAGAATATGAGTATCTTATTGAAACTAATAAACAAACTTATCAAGCTCTAAGTGAGGATAGCAAAGCAAGCAAGTTTGCGGAAGCTATAGGCTCTAACTTGGAAAGCGTTTACTACTTTCCAAAAGTAGAAAATATTGAAGGCTACTTTTATGTGCAGCAAATACTGTTTAACTTTTCTCCCGAGCAAAAAGAGTTCCTAGAAGCTAATAAAGGACCTAATGACTTAGATAATGCCAATGATTGGCTGTTGCATAGTTGGGGCATTGAAGGCAAGGAAGGCAAATATTCGCTTTTTAATCTTATAGGCAGCAGTATTGTCACCAAAGAAAGCAATCCTGAATATGACCCTGAGGATGAGGACTCCTATCCGTTTGCAAAAGATGAAAATGACGAGATTGTAGAGCGCAACCTCTTTGGCACAGGCGGCATTTATGAGGAACTGCAAACCGCATTGCGAGAAGCCGCCACCGCTAAAGATAAGCTGGAAATCTTTGATAATTACAAGTACCTTTACAATGACGACCCCGGAATAATGAATAATGAAGTAGGCTATTTGATTCCCCCTGCGGGCGTAAAGAGCGGATTTTATGCTTCTTTTGTAGAGTTAGGCAGAGAGTTGTTTAAGGATAACGCAAGCATAGGCAATGCGTTTATTGACGGCAATCTAGCTTATTGCTATACAGATTACGGGGTGCATGTCCTTATGATAGCGATAATGCCTTTTGAGGATTTTCCTGCAGGAGAGGCTTTTACGGAAGCAAGCAATGCTGTAGGCGGCTCTTTTGCACTAACTCAAGCTCTTGACCTAAAAGATACCACTTTTAAGACAATTATTGAAAAGAAGCTAACTGACCAAGCTAAAAGCAAGGCTTATGAGGACTTTGCTGTAAAGCATTTGGAAGAAGCAAAAGCGCACGGCAATATTGATACCAAAAAGATTAATAAAATTGTCAAAAAGTTGAAAGGCTAACAAAAATATCGATTATGGCTACTTCAAAATGGGAGTAGCCATTTTTTTTGCAGAAAATATTTTATTTTAGCTAAAAAATCGGTAAAATCAGTTTACAAAACACACAATAGTCAATATAATGTATCTCATAAAAGACTTTACTTATATAGGAGGCTATATAATGGCAAAATTTATCAAATGCCCTAGATGTGACCTTAATTATATTTTAGAAGGAGAAGCCCTTTGTGAAGTATGCAAAAAAGAGTTGGAAGGCTTTAACTTGGGTGATTTGGAAGATGTGGACGAGGAGCTGGATGACTTATGCCCTGTTTGCCGATTAAACTTTTTAGAGGAAAACGAAACGATTTGTCCTGAATGTTTAGAAAAGCAACAATCTGAGGAAGAAAAGAAAAAAGCGCTTGTAGAAGACTTTGAAGAAGATAAATGGGAAGAAGAGGAAGAAGAAGAGGATGACGAGGACCTAAACGATTTAGACCTTTCTTTTGAATCGCTTAAAGAGGAAGAAGAGGACTGGGATACAGCTTCTCCGCTGGAGGAGGAAGAGGAGGACTATTGAGGTTAGGTTGTAGCTTTAGTTAAAAACTCTGCTAAAGCAATTAAAGTATTAAGGGCGAAAGTATCTTCTAACTTAAAGCAAATAGCAGGGGTTTTCTGTGCAACCAGCGTAGCAAAACGTGAGTATTCGCTTAAAGCATTCATTAACTTAGCATTAGTATAGCAAGAATTGTCGGCAAAGGATAGCTTTGCCGATTTTTCTTTTATAATAAAATTGGCAGCGGAAAGCTCTTGTGCCAAATTCTTTATAAGCCCAACATACATTAGATATAAGGTAGCCTTGGGGAGCTTGCCATAAATATCTTTAAGCTCCTCAGATAAGGCCTCTAGCTCACTAATGCCGGTAAGCATAGATATCCGCTTATAGGCCTTAATCCTTTCGCTGCCCTCTGCTATATACTCTTTTGGGATATTGGTATCAAAGTTGATGCTAAGAGTAAGGTCGCTTTTTTTCTTAGGCGCATTGCCCTTTAGCTCCTCTACGCTTTCTGCAATTAATCGGGAAAACATATCATATCCGACTTTGCCCATATTGCCATGCTGTTCGCGCCCGATAATATTGCCTGCGCCCCGTATCATTAAGTCTTGTTTAGCAATCTTAAAACCGCTGCCTAAACTGGTAAAATCCGTAATTGCCTTTAGCCGCTTTAGCGCATTTTCTGATAAAATCTTATTGGCATCATAGGTCAGGTATGCAAATGCCAGCCTATGGCTGCGCCCCACCCTGCCCCTAATCTGATATAATTGCGCCAACCCTAGCTTGTCCGCATCAATTACTATAAGGGTATTAGCGTCAGGGATATCAATGCCATTTTCTATTATGGTGGTGCTTATCATTACATCCGCTTCCTTTTGATAAAAGGCTTGTATACGCTTTTCCAGCAGCGCGCTATCCATACGCCCATGCACATAAATAACCTTTACAGCATCGCCAATCAACGCTTTTACTTTATTGTAAAAGCTGGCAATGCTGTCCACCCTATTGTAAAGAATATAAACTTGCCCCCCTCGGGAGACTTCTCTTAACACCGCATCTGTCAGCAAAGTATCACTATATTCTATAACATAGGTTTCTATGGGATGCCTGCCTTCGGGCGGAGTGTCAAGCGTGCTGATATCTCTTATGCCCGACAGCGCCATATGCAAGGTCCGGGGGATAGGAGTTGCAGACATGGTAAGCACATTAACAGTATTTTTTAGATGCTTAATCTTTTCCTTATGCTCCACTCCAAAACGCTGCTCCTCATCCAGCACCAATAGCCCCAAATCGTAGAATTGCACATCGTTGCTAAGCACCCTATGCGTGCCTACAACTATATTAGTTTCGCCGTTCTTTATTGATTGCAGCTCCTTTTTTATTTGCGCAGGGGTTACAAAGCGGGATAGCAATGCAATATTTAGCTGATAGTCAGCCAGCCGCTCCGATATGGTGTTATAATGCTGTTGCGCCAGTATAGTGGTAGGCGCAAGCACACACGCCTGTTTGCCTTCTAAAACTGTCTTAAATATTGCCCTTATAGCTACCTCGGTCTTGCCAAATCCCACATCGCCGCAAAGTAAACGGTCCATAATCTTGCCTTTTTCCATATCCTCTTTGATTTCGGTAGTAGCAATGATTTGGTCGTCAGTGGGAGTAAAAGGAAAAGCCTCTTCCATTTCCTCTTGCCAAGGGGTATCAGGCGCATATTTATGTCCTTTTAGGCTATTGCGCTTCTCATATAGCTGCAATAGGTCAACAGCCATTTTTTTTACGCTGCCTTTAACCCTTGCCTTAATCCTTTCAAACTCTGCGCCGCTTAGGCTATGCAGTTTAGGTGCGCTGTCCCCAAGATACAATTCCAAGGAGTTTATATTTTCCGCAGGCACATATAACATATCGTCGCCGGCATATTTAACTACATAGTAATCCCTTTCGCCGCCTTGAGTCTTTATTGCCTTAATCCCTTGACTTAGCCCTATTCCGTACCGCTCATGCACCACATAATGCCCTTCTCTGGGCAGGACTGCATCTTCTTTATGCGCCTTAATTTTATCCCTTTTAATCTTAGGCCGCCCAAGCTCCTCAGTACCTATCACCGCCAGCTTATAATCATTGTAAATAAAGCCATTTTTTAGCTTATAAGGCAATACGGTAATTTCTGCCCCTTGCCAAACTTCCGCCAAATCAACCGCCAGCCCATTGTCTAAAAACAGCGTGGCAAGTGCCTCTTGCGAAAACTTGCTGCCTGCATAAATCAATACTTTATTTTGATTCTTAACATGCAGCACGCAATCATTAACTAAGGAATTAAGGCTGCGGTAATATAGCGGTGGGGCAAACGCTCCAAAGTTATAAACCCTTGGGGAGGAAAATAGCGGATTGGCAATATTGTGAGATAGAAAAGCAAGTTTTACAAAAGGCTCAAGTTGCGCTAAGGTTGCTTGATAATCTATACAGCTATCCCTATGCTCGGGCAAAATATCACCGCTCTTGATAAAATTGTCGCACCTTAAATTATGTATTTCTAAGATACGCTTTAAGGTAGAAGCGGCTTCAAAAGCATCATCAAATACCACTAGACAATCTTGCGGCAAATAGGCATTAAGCAGCGACATATCCTTTTTAAGAAAAGGCAGCAGCCAAAAAAGAGAAGCGTCATAGGGATTGGAGGAAAACCGCTGGGCTACTTCGCCAATGATTTGCACAGTATTTTTTGAGGAGGTCTCTGTTAGCTCTTGTAGCTTTTGCAAAATACTGATATGCCTTTCTTGGGATACCAAAAGGTCGCTACTGGGTATGATAACTACGCTTTCTATACTTTTTATTGACATTTGGGTATCGTATGCAAACAGCTTAATAGCTTCTACAATATCTCCATACAACTCTATCCTGACAGGTAGCGGCAAGTGCGGAGGCCAAATGTCAAGGATATCCCCCCTTACGCTAAAAGTGCCTTTTTGCTCTACGCTATGCACCCTTTCGTATCCGCTATGGGCAAGCAGTAATGTCAAAGCGTCCAGGTCCAGCTCCTTGCCTTTTTGAATTCTTTGAGTGAGTGATAAAAAGACTTCTTTATCAGGAAAATATTGCGTCAGCCCTTCTATGGTTATGGTACAGCCTGCCGCTTCACCTGATATGATTTTGTAAAGTGCTTCCAGCCGCTCGGGCAAGGTGCGAGAAATATAAGTTTTGGCATAAAGCAATATTTCTTCTTTATGAGGGATATAAACTACTTCTTTTTCCAGCAGTTCGCTAAATGCATCAGCCGCTTCTCTGGCTTGTAGGTTGTTTTGCGTTATATATACAAAAAAACGCTGCTGCATACCGACAATATGCCGCTTGCTGCCCACAGCATTGGTAAAGGCAATACAATCTTGACTTTTTACAAGTGAATCTTTTAGGCGGGCAAATTCTCCTCCCAAATATTCTATTGTTAAGAGTTTATCCAGCTTCATTTTATTTTTCGTTTATACTTCTTAGTAACAAATCTTTGTCGCTATTCTCCACATATTCTATTATAGCTTTTGCAGCCTTATTAAATACGGTATCCAGTTGCTTTGCTTCTTCTTTATTGTATTTGCTAAGCACAAAACCTGCTAAATCGCCGCTAACATCCTTGCCAATGCCTACCCGTATCCTTAAAAAGTCTTGACTCCCAATGGTGTTGATAATATTGCGCATACCGTTGTGAGTGCCCGCTCCGCCTTCGGCTCTGCAACGCAAAGAGGGTAGCGGCAGATCAATGTCGTCATATACAATCACCAAATCAGAGGGAGCACTTTTATATTTTGCCAGCAAGCTGGCTACCGCCTCGCCGCTGTTGTTCATATAAGTTTGCGGTTTTGCCAAAATTACTCCGTCCGCTATGCTTGCCCTTGCGGTAAGGCTGGCGCACTCCTTATTCTTTAACTTAACACCTAAAGACCGGGCTATTTTGTCTATTACCTCAAAACCTGAATTATGATAGGTCCTTTGATATTTCTTACCCTTATTGCCCAAGCCTACAATTATCTTCATAATTTGCTTTCTTTGCCTCTCTTTGTTTACTAAAAAAGTTGCTTATTAGCTCCCCGCATTCGGCTTGCAATATCCCGCCCGTCACTTGCACTTTATGATTAAGCCTATTGTCCTGCAGTAAGCTATACATAGAGGTTGCACCTCCGCCTTTAGGCTCTTTTGCACCATATACCACTCTTGAAAGTCTAGCCTTTAGCATAGCTCCGCAGCACATTATGCAAGGCTCTATTGTAACATAAAGGGTAGCTTTGTCAAGATAAGTGCCTAGCTTTCCAATGGCTTTTTCCATTGCAAGCATTTCTGCATGCAGCAAAGCATTTTGCTTTTGCTGTACTTTATTATGAGCTTTGGCTATAACTTTACCTTGATATACTACAACTGCTCCTATGGGCACTTCGTTTTCGTCAAATGCTTTATGTGCTTCTTTTAATGCTTCAGCCATAAAAGATGAATCTAACACTAGTATCTTGAGTCCTCCTCCAGCTTTTTGCAGATTTCGACAGCCAACTCCAAGCTGCCTTTATGCTGTGCATACAAGTTGTCCAACTGCCCCATAGGATAGGGATGAGGTGAGCTATCACTCCCCACTTCAATGGTCAGCCCCAGCCTTTTGTACATAAGGGTAAAGTAATCTTTAAGCCCTCCCGCGCTCCCTCTGCTTTCCTTCAAAGTGTATCCCAGCTTATCCGCAAACAGCTGCGCCTCCGCCTTATAGCGGGTATCGTGCTCAAAACCCCAATATACTTCCTCTCCCTTACTATGATAGCATAAACATAGCCCATAGCGGTATCTTTTAAGCAATCTTTTTATAGCTTTAGTTTCTCTTTCTGAAAAAGGCTTGCTGCCAATGTAGTCGCTGCTCCTTTTATAGCGTACATTAGATAGCCCCGTGCCCCAGCCTGCATCAAAGTTCACATTAAGGTCTACGCATCTGGCATTGGCTTTCCAAAGAGCAAAGTTTCTGCCTCCATTAATATCTATAAGCTCATATCGCAGCTTTTTATCCGCTACTGTATCTGCTCCGCCTCGGGCTAAAAACACTCCGTCAGGGTTGAGCAGCGGCACAAAATGAATGGGATAGCTTAGGGAGTATTCTTGTGCTAGCCGACATACTAGATAGCTTGTAATATACTCTCTGGCGTGAATTGACGCAGTAACCAATATCCCGCCGCCCAAGGCGTCATTGCCCTTTTTTATCATAATCAAAGGGTTGTTTAGATAGGTTAAACCTAACAGATGTGCACTGCCCCCTATTTTTTTTACATAAGTATAAAGTTCCCCATTGTCTTGCATAGTTTATTATATGTAAGGGAAGCTACTTGTGATAGATAATATTTTCCTTTATTGTAAAAGCTCTATATAATTGTTCTGCTATTATTACCCTTGCCAACTGGTGCGGATAAGTTAGCTTGCCCAGCGAAAGTATAATATCCGCTCTATCCTTAACCATAGGGCTAAGCCCGTATGAGCCGCCTATCAAAAAGCTAGTCTCGCTTTTGCCTTCACTTGCCAATTTTCCCAATAATCTTGAAAAATCCTCGCTAGACAGAGTTTGCCCTTCTTTATCCAGGGCAATAATTACTCCTTTTGCACAAGAAAGCAGCCTTTCGCCCTCTTTTTCTATAATTAAAGCTACAGGAGTGCCTTTTCGCTCTCTTTCTTCCGCTACTTCGGTAACTTTAACAAGTGCAAAACGAGATAGCCTTTTAAGATACTCTTCAACTGCGACTTGAAAATAGCCCTCTTTTAGAGTACCTACGCTAATTATGTTACACTTTAGCATTGTTAACCATTATAATTCCATAAAAAAGTTGCAACGGTTGTGATAGCAGTTGTCACAACAGTTGCATAAATAAAACCGTATTCCCACCAGCGGGCTCTTTTTTCCAATTGTAAAGACGGAGCGGGCGCTTCGGGGGCTTCTTGCCCATAATCTTTATTCAAATTCTGTACTAGCTTAATTCCTTTAACAAGTAAAAAAATCAAAGCAATTAAAAAGATAAAACCGTAAGCTGATATTAAATCAAGAAAAGCTTCAAGTCCTTGGTATACCGCAGGTAATTGCTGAGAGGAATAGCCTATTAAAATACTTAATAAATTGTTGGTAAAATGCATTATCATAGCAGGCACTATGCTTTTGGACTTTAGTGCTATTGCTGTAAAAACCATCCCTCCAAAAATTGCATAGCCAAATTGTAAAGCGTTTTCATGAAATAGGCCGAAAAAGATGCCGCCTATGATAATTAAAGCTCTTTCGTCCTTTATTCCTTCTATGCTTTTTAAGAATAAACCTCGATTAAATAGCTCTTCGAATATGCCGGGCAGAATTGCAATGCACAATATCGACATAATCAGCACAAAATTGTCCGAATATATTGTCCCAACGCTGGCAGGTACACGGTAGCCAAAAATCTGCATAATATTAATGATAATTGAAGAAATAAAGATTGTGGAAAAGAATAAAACTATGCCTAAGCCAAGGGACAGCGGATAAGTAAGCGGATGAATATTGAAATTGACCCTAAAATCTCTTTTTATAGAGCCGCTCTCAGGCGCAACCCATTTTTTATAAAGCCAAAGAGGAACTGCTCCCAAAAATATCGCCTGAGAAAGAAAAGTAAAGGTCCAATCTAAATAATTGTCTGCCATACTTACCATAGACGCTATAATTCTAAGCGTTAAAAATAAACAAATGGAAATAAATATTATTGCGCCCATCTTAAAAGTCTTTGTCATATCCCCTCCGAGCAAGTAACTTATTAACTTAAATACTCACCTTATAAGTATAATTAAGTTTAGCATAATTGACCTATTATATCAATAAGAAAAATGCAAGTTTAATCCAATATTGATATTATGACGCTTTTTTGATATAATATAGTCAGTATTTATTGGTATACTCGCAACTAGGGAGGATATATGAAAGATACTCTTGATAGTGCAATAAGAGCAATATTTGCCGACAGCCATTTATCAGAAAATAATATTCAAATAATAATCGAGCTGTTTTACCTCTTTTTAGGGATAATTCTGGCGTTTTTGATATTTTTGCTAGCAAAATATGTAATATTATCCTCTCTTAAAAGGGCGGCTGCCCGCACCAAAACTAAAGCGGATGATATGTTTTTTGAAAGCAAAGGCACTACTCACCTTATAGCTATGCTGCCCGCTTTGGTACTTTATCTATTCTTCCCGCTTATGCCGCTGCTAAGAAAGTATCTGGAAGTGCTTACAAGTATTTACGCTATACTTATGGGTGTCTTTGCTATCAACTCTTATCTTGATTTAATAAATACCTTTTATGAAAAGAAGCGAAAAGCGGCAAAACAACGCCCAATCAAAGGCATTATAAGAGCAATAAAAATCATCTTTTTTACCTTTGCGGCAATAATAATTATCTCCCGTCTGTTAGGACAAAGCCCGCTGATAGTCCTTAGCGGACTGGGTGCCGCAAGCGCAATTGTGCTGCTAATTTTTAAAGATGCCATTTTAGGGATGGTTGCAGGTATCCAAATAGCGTATAATGATTTAGTTAGGGTCGGGGACTGGATAGAGATGCCTAAATATGGCGCAGACGGGGATGTGACAGAGATTACCACTACCATTGTCAAGGTAGTCAACTTTGATAAGACCATTACTACTATCCCCTCTTATGCGCTGGTGTCCGACTCCTTTAAAAATTGGCGGGGAATGCAAAATAGCGGAGGCCGCCGAATCAAAAGGTCAATATATATTGATGTAGAAAGCGTAGGTTTTTGCAGTGCAGAGCAGTTAGAACAACTGTCTAAGATAGAGTATCTAAAGCACTATATAAAAGAGCGTCAAAATGAAATTAGCACCTTTAATTTGGAACATAACTTTGATACCGCTTGCCCGGTAAACGGCAGAAGGCAAACTAATATCGGCATTTTTCGCAGATATATTAAGGAGTATTTGGACAATCATCTGGGCATCCATCCCAATATGCTAAAAATGGCGCGCCAAATGCCAGCGGAAGGGCAAGGGCTGCCAATGGAAGTTTATGCTTTTTCCAATACCACTAAATGGATAGAGTATGAGGGCATAATGAGCGATATTTTTGATCATCTCTATGCTGTGCTCCCTTATTTTGGGCTAAAGGCATATCAACAGCCTTCGGGCAACGATTTGCGCCAAATAAGCAAAAACGCCCCCCTAATCCAATAGAAAGGCGCCCCTGCAAAACTAAACTATAGCAACTTTAAGGGAAAATACCTCTAAGTTTCATTGTCATACTAAGGGATTTAAGAGCAATCATATAAGCTGCCATGCGATATGTTACATTTTTGCTTTCCGCAACTTCTACTATCTTGTCTAAAGCGGTAATAAGCAACTTTTTCATCCTTTGGTTGACCTCTGCTTCTTCCCACATTAAAGATTGCAGATTTTGCACCCATTCAAAGTAGCTTACCACTACCCCGCCCGCATTGGCAAGTATATCAGGCATAACAAGTATGCCCCTTTCGGCAAGAATCTTATCTGCTTCTACCGAAGTAGGACCGTTGGCGGCTTCTACTATGATTTTGGCTTTAATATCGTTTGCGTTGGTATCTATAATTTGGTTTTCTAAAGCGGCGGGAATCAGCACATCACATTCTGCAATTAAAATATCATCCAGCGGAATCCTTTTGCCTTTAACGTTTACTTTATCCAGCAGCCCATCTCCTTTTTGCCTTATAACTTCGGCTATATCTATACCGTCCTCATTATAAATAGCACAGCTTACATCGCTAATACCCACTATTTTTGCACCTTGCTGCGAAAGCAACCTTGCGGTAGTGCTGCCCACATTGCCAAAACCTTGTACTATAATGCGTAGCCCTTGTATCTTTATATCCAGCTTTTCCACTATGGCTTTAGTAATAAACATTACGCCTCTGCCTGCAGACTCCTTTCTGCCTAGCGAGCCGCCAAGAGCCAAAGGCTTGCCTGTAACTACTCCATGTACGGTAGAGCCTGTAAGCATGGAGTAAGTATCCATCATCCAAGCCATAATTTGTTCATTTGTGTTGACATCAGGTGCAGGTATATCATTTTGCACGCCAATAATAGGCGCAATCATAGAAGTATATCTGCGGGTAAGGCGTTCCAATTCCCCTTTTGACAATTTGGTCGGGTCTACGCATATACCCCCTTTTGCTCCGCCATAAGGAATGCCCGCAACTGCGCATTTTAAGCTCATCCAACCTGCAAGAGCTTTAACTTCGTCCAACTCTGTTCGGGGATGAAATCTAATCCCCCCTTTGCCTGGGCCTCTTACTGTAGAATGCTGTACTCTAAAACCTTTGAATACTTGAATAGAGCCATTGTCCATTTCTACGGGGATATATACGGTCAGCTCCCTTTCGGGGTGGCGCAATGTCTCATAATCGTCACGACTATAACCCAATGCCTGCGCTGCCATATCTAGATTTGCTTGAAATTGTTCAAATGGGTTGTAATTGCTCATATATTATTTTTTTCCTCTTATAAAAAATAAGTGCTAATAGTGTCTTTAATAAGTTATCAATTTTGTTTTTTATTATACACTAAAGAAAAATATGGCACAAGTAATAAGAGGCAATGCGCAAAAAAAACTAATTATTTTTAAGATTTAAGGCTATATCCACAATATTTGTTGTGATATTGGCAAGCTCCTCTCGGGCAAGTAACTCTGCCAATCTTTCCTTATTGTCTACCGTATAAAGAGATAAAGGCAGCTTCAGCTCCTTTGCCTTATCTAAAAAAGCGTTGTCCACACTTTTGTAATTTAAGTTAAGCCCTTTTATATGCTTATTGTCCAAAAGGGCAATCTTTTCTTTAATCAGTGCCAGATTTGCCGCAGTTACTCTAACGGGAAAGAAAAAAGAGGCATTAAGATATATATCCCCAAAAGTAGCCTGCTCAATATCCTTTTTGCTGACTGCTCCGGTAAAGTAAAGCCTGTCTTGCACATTGTGCAAAAGGGCAAGTTCGGTTATATACTTGACTAAACCTTTTCTTTTTACATCACAATTGACTAAAAAGTCAGTTTCTTTTAAGTAGTCAAAAACAAAAGAAAGCGGTAAAGCTCGGCGATATAGCAGCTTTGGCAAATGGGCAATATATAAAATGCCCGCTCGCATATAGATATCCACTTCTATAGCGTCAACTTTGTAATCTTTTATTATTTCAAAATATTGCGGGCTGTTGCGCCCTGAGCCAAGCGCACCGCCATGAGCAGTAATTAGCATAGCTAATCTCCTTTTATATAAATTGGGCTGGTAGATGCAAGCAGTGCATCCGTGCCGCCATTGATACTCCCTATTACTTCTATTCTAAAATATCCTGTTTGCAGTACTACCCTAATTGCATTTTCTTTAATAGAGGTCCTGTAAATGTGTTGATTATTCCTTATTATTATTTCTTTAGGCTTTATTTCGAACTTTTTACATAAAGGCAAAATATCCTTATCAACTTGCACCTCTATATAATGCTCCCCGCTATCAATAGCAGAGCCAAAAGCAACTTGCTTATTGTCAATCCTTACGCATAAATGTAGGCCTAAAGACACAAAGGTATTTTGCGCTCTTATAGCGTTTAGCGCTTCCAACGCATTTTGTGCCGGTAAATAAGTAGCCCCATAACAAAAGTCTTTATCGGGAGTGTGCCAATCATATCCGTAAAGAGCGGCAATTTTATATCCTTGAGCAAGCAGTCTGTCATACTCTGCAATAGCGTTAGCGTTAAAGATTTGCTTATAGGGAAAAGGGCCGCTCATAATCTCATATCCGTCAATATTATGGTAGTCAGTAATAGGGTACTCCATTCTGCATCCCGAACATACAGGCGCTCCCAAACGAAAAGGATGCGCTATGCTCACCAGTGCGCCGCTCTCTTTTGCCCTTGCCAACATTTGATTGATATTGCCGCAATTCAACTCTCGCCAATCTATGCTCTCAGCCCCAAAAGCGGTAAAATGCCCCCAAAAGGTAGTCCATTCTATGCCTTTTAGTAG
>CAYSNP010000029.1:0-22991 GCA_964432485.1 uncultured Christensenellaceae bacterium
AACAAGATTTAGTACGGTACATTATGTATCGTTCTTCTTTTATGCGGATATCCGCTAGCAGATTGTATGCAGAACTAACAGCATAACAATAAAATACAAGATTATGAAAAATGTGCGACAATTTAATTTACAATCTACACAAAAACAGCCGATTAAAGAGAAGTAAGAGAAGATATTGCAATCTTAATTGGGTTGTGTTATACTTAAGATTATGGTAATTTTGTCCAATGGACAAATGTCCAAAAACACAAAGGACGGGGCGGAATGTCAACACAAGTAAGAGATTTGAAGTGCCCAAATTGCGGTGCGCCGCAGTTGCCTAGCAACAGCAAGTGCCAATTTTGTAAACAGCCCATTATTATAACTACATTTACAAGCGTAATGGATATGCCCGCACCTATGCTCAATAAATATGTGCGCAGTTATTCAGAGTCGTTAAAAGACGATCCAAGCCAAAGCAAAATCCATTTTTCAATTGGGATATGCTACGTGAAGCTAAAAATCTATGATAAAGCACTTTTGTCATTTGAGCGTGCCTTTGAGGAAAATTTTGACGATTCGGAAGCGTATTTTTATGCAGCAATTTGTGTGTTAGGAGGCAAAAAAGCGTTCCTAGCTTTAAGGCCCGGCATTGATAAGGTTATAGAGTACATTAATGCGGCAAATTCCATTGAACCAAAGGCAATTTATTATTACTTTTTGGCGTATATAAAATATGATTATTTTCATAGAAAATCTTTTTTGATATCACCTGATTATAAGGAAACACTATTGCAGGCTAAGGGAATGGGGCTTTCTCCATTTGATGTTCAACAACTGTTTGCAGTCCTGAATGTCGAAAAACCCGAATGCTTATAAAATACGAATTTGTTTGCCATATGCAAGAAAATCAATAAAAAGGAGCAAAAAAAACATGAACGATGACTTATTGCCGCCTATTGACACAAATCAAGCGGACCCGCCGCCTCCCGCCGAGGAGACACCAAAAGTTGAAATACCAATCAAACGAAATGAGTATGCAGAAAACAGAATGTTTTTAACTTTCAAGAAAAGAAGTTTTTCCGCGCCCAGTGTCCCCGAAAAAAAGAAGCTGATTAAGGCTATACTCCTTGGCGTTGTCGCCTTAATTCTACTTATTTGCTTTGGAATAAAGTTAAACGATATTGTCAAAGTTAAAAATACATATAAAGATAATATGGAAGCCAAATACGGTATTGATTGGGAGGAGGATCATCCTTCGCGTTTGTTCAATAGTATCACCCAAGAAGAATATGAGGATTATATGGAAACCGAATACGGCAGCAATTGGAGGAAGGATTACTCCTCGTACGTTGCCGATATGCGAACGAATTTAATCCTTTACAGTATAGTTGTCGCCATTGCTTCTTTAATGCTATTGATATCTATTAAGCGTGCAATCGGACCAATAATAGCGTACAAAACCGCTCTTGCAAAATACAATAGCGATGTTGCTGAGCAGGACAGAAAGATTGCTTCTCTTATATCCCAAGAGGAATATGACCGTAGAGTTAAGGTTGCGGCAGAGGAGATATGGGCTAACAGTTTTGACTTTTTAGGAATTGATGAGGACCAAGTCAATCAAGTTAACCCCATTTGCGTGTACGGTCAAGAAATAAAAGCAGACTCAATTTTCAAGTTCGATTGTATAGACGGCAAGACCAGAGGCTCTGACCATTCGGCAACAGTATATCGTTTTTCTGAAAACCAAATATTCATTTACAAAAAAGATTTTTCTATGGTTAATAAGGACGACTATGAAGAAGAGAGCCACGAATACTTCTTTAAGGATATTGTAACAATGTCCATAAAGCATAAAAGCAGCACGGTTATTGAAACTGTAGTTGATGGATCCAACACTAAAAAAGTGCCCAAAGCAATTGCAAGCGATTCCTTCCAGCTGATAACTGCCGGAGCAAACAAGGTCTCCTCAACTTTTATCAGTTCGGACGAAACAAGAGGGACAATCAACGGAATGAAACAGTATTTAAGGGAAAAGAAGTAAGCTAACAATCTTGTTGTCTGTAAAGGCTGGTCATAAAAAATAAACAGATTATGTATAAGCATTGCGTATAAGCTGCGGATTGCTACTTGGCTTTGCTACGGGCAGTTTAGGCTAATATAAAAATCAATGCTGTTATCCAAACTGAGAGGAGGGCTAATTACCCGTTGGCGGGATTATTTTCAAAATTGGTTATGCTATGAAATGGGTTGAACTTCAAAGCAACGAATACTGCGCTTTAACAGGCATAGAGATTCTATCTATTCCTGATTTTAGCATATTAATTGACGAAGCTAAAGTAGACAAGCAAAACGATATAGCGTTGTTTTTACAAAAACACAAAAGCGAATATGTAACATTATTTGCCGAAATTTATCAAACTTCTAAAAGATTCTTTCATGAACTTGATTTTAAGCAAGACGCAAGCGTGGAGTTTCTATGGTGTGCGGTTCCCGTTGAAAATCAAATTTTTAAAGCGAAAATTAAGCTGTTTGTTGTTTTGCGCGCTATAGGAAGTTCGCTTCAAGAAACAGAAGCCCGAGTAGCTGCGCTAAGAGACATTTGTGCCGACACCTTTCGAAAACAGCGATATACATATAAATTGGTAGACAGCGAAGTAATAGCACAATACGAAAACCTTGCAAATAAAAATATAAAAGCCATTGTTAAAGAGGATAAGCAGGAAAATATCCAAAGCTTGTTTCTTACGCAATGCTATTCTTTTGGCAAATTTCCCAACACGGAAAGCGATTTATCCACTCTTGTGTCAGCGTTGATTGATAGCCCAAATTCGGCTGTTTCTTTTCAACTCATCCCAACATTTTACAGTCAAGCAGAATTGGATTATTTGGGTCAAGCAGCAAATGCTCTTGATACGATAACTAAAGGGGTGAATCTTAATATGATTGGGAATATAACTAATCCCGTAGCACAAAAGCATTCAGAACTATATTCATATTATATAAATAATCATTCGGTATCATACAATTTTAATCTTTTACTCTATGCATCGCAGAGCGAAATGGCTAGGTTGACAGCTAAGGTGTTCGGACAAATAAACGGAAAAACAAAAGAGCGCATTATTAACTTGCGTGAAATAAATATAGATAAAAGCGATATAGATATAATAGAAAATGTCTTTGCTCTTCCTTGGGCATATAACGAAGTAATTGCAGAAAAGCATAAGCGAGCCTATCCGTTGTTTGCAAGCGGAAGTGACGAAGTGCGTCGTATTTCTAATGTTATAACAAATGAGGAAGCAGCGGAGCTTGCACGGTTGCCAATTGGCAGTAAGGATTTAAGTGCGGGGTTTGATGTAAACTTTGCAAAAAAAGATATTACATCATATAGGAAAAATGTCGTAAATGCAGGCGATATTATCGTTGGTACAATAAAAAAATCAAACGGTGCGGATAAAATCGGTTTTTCGCTTGGCGATTTGACAAAACATATGCTGATTGTCGGAACGCCAGGGAGCGGAAAAACTACATTTTCAATAAGTATGCTTGATAGGCTATGGAAGAATCACGGCATACCCTTTTTAGTCATTGAGCCTGCAAAAAACGAGTATCGGGCATTAATTGACCGCATTCCCGATATGCAAATTTTTACGCCCGGTAAAGACGATATATCTCCATATATAGTCAATCCGTTTGTGCCGCCCAAAAATGTAAAACTGCGGAGCTATAAAACGGTGCTGAATACTGCTTTTGCGGCGGGCGTAACTATGACAACGCCTCTTGATAAAATATTTGAGGAAACAATCAACAATACCTATTCGGACTTTGGATGGTTAGACAACTATACAACAGATTCGGGTGCGGATATATTCAATATTCAAGATTTTACTAAAAGTTTTAGCGAAACATTCGAGGCTCTCGGATATGTCGGCGAAGCTCGGAACATTGGGCGCGCAGGCTTAGTTCGGCTTACATCACTAATAAACTTATTTGACAATTATCATTCAATACCCATTGAGGACTTATTGAGTAAGCCCACAATTATCGAACTTGCCGCCATTGAAAACAGCGACCAAAAAGCATTATTTATTGCCTTGCTTCTTTTAAACATTTTGTCTTATGTAAATGCAAATTACTTGGGCGAAGGGTTTTTGAAAAATATTGTGCTTTTGGAGGAAGCGCACGTTTTGCTTGATTCTAACGATGACAAAAGCGAGGGGGAAGCAAATCCTGCCGCAATAGCAAAGCGTTTGTTAAAGAGGATGCTTGCAGAAATACGCTCTTACGGTGTGGGTATCGTTATATCCGACCAATCGCCTGAAAAGGTGACAAGTGATATAATTAAACTTACTAACATAAAGCTTGGCTTTAATTTGGTAGAAAAAACAGATAAAGAAATATTTTCAAACTCTACTAATATGGCGGCTGTTCAAACAGAACGCCTGACAAGGCTGCGTCCGGGTGAGGCTTTTATTTTTATGAATGGGCTGGACGAACCCGAGGAGATAATTACTGAGGATTACAGGGCGCAAAATAAGATACGCATCACAATAAGCGATAGCGAAGTAGCCGAAAAGTCCAATTATTGGCGCAATAAGCAAGACAAGCTCATGCCTTATCCCGAGTGCCAATATATCAAGTATTGCGACGGTTGTTGCGATATTGAGCGAAGGAGTTTAGGTAATGAGATTGCAAGGCGCATATTCGCCAAGAACTTTAACGCTGAAAGCACCGATTTTAATAAACTGAAGGAATGCCTCTTAACTATAGAAACGCAAGCTAATGCTGTGTTAAGGGGAAAGGTTACGCTGACAAGCTCGCTTTCGGGGTGTATAAAAATGAGCTTTTTGCGACGTATAAAGTATGGAACAAAAATAAAAATAAGTGATGAAACTATTGTTTCAACGCTAAAAAAAATTTAAAAAAGAGGAAATCATGCGCAATTATTCAACAGACATATCTACGGATGTAAATGTAGAAGCAAGTAATGACGCTAGTGCCGTTAATGCATTAAGTGAAAGTGAAAATTTGGACTGCGAAAATTTGGACTGCGAAAGTTTGGACACTGAAAGTTTAGACGCTGAAAGTTTGGATTGCGAAGATTCTGTCAGCAATAATGAAATAATAGAAGAGGGCGACTCCGATTTGTCGACAAATACCATAAACGAAGATTGCGGTTTGGATTGTGAGGATTCTATCGATGACGATGTTTCGACGATAGAGCCAGAAGATGTACAAATCGACACAAGCGAAACTGAAACAAGCGATGCTAGGCTTGACACCATGTTAGATAATTTTCAAGAAACAAATTGGGATAAATTGGAACTTGATGAGCAAAAAGAATTGCTGACGAGTCTTGGCGACTGCCTAGCAGATACAACAGGCAATAAAAACCCGCCTGAGATAATATTTAGTGATACAATGGAGGATGGGGAATATGGAGCGTTTATCCCTGAAACAAATACGCTTGAAATAAACGAAAATATGCTTGATGATTCTTCGGAAGCAGTGGATACCGTCTCTCATGAAATGTGGCACGCTTATCAGCAACAATGCGCTTGTGATCCGACAAGCGAAAAAGGTCGTGAATACCAAGATGGTTTTGACAACTATATAAGCCCGGAATACGATTTTGAGGGTTATGAAAACCAAATGGTAGAAGCCGAAGCGCGAGAATTTGCGCAAGGCATCAAAAATAGATTATCAGGACTTAAAGGAGGCAAATAATGGAAAAAATTAAAAACTATTTAATAACTGTTCGTAATCAAAAACCCGAAGTGGTGACAAAGCTGACAGAAAAGTTGCAAAACCATACCGACATTCGTAACGAGTTAGAAAAATGGATACAAACACAAGCCTATACTCAAGATAATCCTTTAGTTATTGAGGGTTATACGGCGGAAACGATTGCCAAGCTTGCCCCGTTCATGGATGGCGTAGGAGTTTATAATTTCATGGTCACGCTTAGAGAGCGCCCCGAAAATGCCAAACGCATTATTGCGGAGGGTTTTCCGAGAAAATAAAATGTTGCACAACAACTAAAAAATCGTAAATTGAGGAGGAAGTATGTCATTATTTGATAAGATTAAACAAAAAAACATTAACGAATCGGCTTTCGTTGGAGGCAAAAAGCATTGGGTTGACGTAATAAAAAATACGGGGCCCGGTGAGCTTTTAATTTGGCGGCAACCCGAGGAAGATTTTAACACACATTCCACACTTATTGTCATGCCCGGCGAGGAAGCCATTTTTATCAAAGGCGGTAATATTGAGCAAGTTTTCGACAACGGTACATATAAGTTGTCTACCGAAAACTATCCGTTTATATCACGCCTGAGGAATGCTCTCTCAGGCGGAATAAGCACTTTTAATTGTGTTGTTTACTTTGTGCGAAAAGCTCACAGCATGGAGATTTTATGGGGGACAGCATCGCCTATTCAGGTGCGTGATAAGTTGCTTGGTATTGCAACAAAACTGCGGGCAAGAGGCGCGTATAAAATTCAGGTTGATAACCCTGCCATATTCCTATCTAAGCTTGTCGGCAACAATATTTCTTTTGAGGGACAGCAAGAAGTACTTGACGATTACTTTGCAAATGAATTTCAAGGAAAGATAAAGGCAAGCATTACACGTGCCTTAAACGAAACTCAAACAGAATTATTGGGTATTGAAGCAAGGCTTGAGGAGTTTGCAGAGGCAGTCCAGCCTTTTTTGGGCGAAGCATTAAATGCCTATGGTCTTAAAATTGTAAAATTTTCTATAGCCGCCATTGATATTGACGATGATGAACTGCGGCGTCGCTACGACGAAATTGGCATGGATGCTATTGCAAAACTACGCAATGCACAAGCAGATAAAGGCGTTTTTGGCGTTTTGGGTGAGGATTGGGGACGACAACAAGCTGCAAATATACTCGAAACCCTAGCTTCAAACCCCGGCTCCGGCGGAATGGCGTCTGCGGGAGCAGGACTTGGAATGGGTATGGCGGCAGGTAATGTTTTTGCAGGCATAGCACAGCAAATGTTCTCTCCGGTAAACCCTAATCAACCGCAAAATGCACCTGTCACACCTCAGCCCAGTCGCTATGCGCCAAAATCAGCTGCAGATAATCCGCCAAAAGCTGATGACTCGGTGGCGGCACTGAAAAAATTAAAAGAAATGCTTGACCTTGGCTTGATTGAACAGGCAGAATATGATGCCAAAAAAGCCGAGATTATAAAGCGAATGTAGGAGGTTTTATGAAAAAAACAACGGTATTGAGCATAATTTTAAGTTTGTTATTCCCCGCAATATTTAATACCTGCTTTTTTTTGATAGGAGGCACAGAGCATACGGCATCGGTATGGATTGCATACGGATTCATTCACCTTGCTTTTTTACTGCTGTTAGCAACACCTTTGTTAACACGCAAAGGGAAAAGTGCCGTTATTTTTGGATTGTCAATATCTATAATTTCCACAATATATTTTGCGGTTGAATTTGTAATTGGGGTAATTTTTATTTTGGTATCCGCCAAAAACTATAAAGCATCCTTGATAGTGCAATTGATTGTATTTGTCGCTTATGCCGCTTTTTTACTCACTCATTTGATTGCAAACGAGCATACTGCCGACGCAGAGGAAAAAAGGCAAGGTCAAATCGACTTTATCAAATCGGCGGCAAACGAAATAAAATCAGCAATGGCTTTGGTTGCGGACAAACAAGCAAATACTAAATTGCAACAGGTCTATGACACGCTTATAACAAGCCCGGTTAAATCAAGTCCCGCAGTCATACAAATAGAGTCGGCAATCCTTATGGGAATAAGCGATATCCGCGAAAAAATAACTTTGCACGATGATGCACATATTGACTTATGCGCACAGCAAATTCTATCATTGGTAAACGAGCGCAACCAAAAATTAAAATTATATAATTAGGGTACCTAGCTTCTTGTTTTACTTGCTTTTATTTGAGCTGTGCTAGCGTTTGCCCTGGATTGCTTCGTCATTTCATTCCTCGCAAAGACGGTAGGGAGTAAAGGCAGTGCTAGCGTAAATCTGGATTGCTTTTTTATTTACTCTTGCAAAGACCGTTATGAGTGTATTAGCTATTGATTTTTGGAAAGATTTCTATTATTATGTATAGTGAGCGGATATGCCGCTTATCTTGAGAGGTTAAAATAATGGACTTTTTCTTACAAAGTTTTAGAGATGGCAATTTTAGCTGGCAAATGGCACTAATGTGGGTTGTCGGAGGGTTGCTTATCTACCTTGCCATAGCAAAGAAGCTAGAGCCGGCTTTACTTTTACCTATTGGTTTTGGCGCTATTTTAATTAATATCCCGTTGTCCGGAGCAGTAACGCAAAATATGGCGGGGATTGGCGAAGTAGTGGGGATATTGGATTGGCTGTTTGATAAGGGTATCAACGCATCTGAAGCGTTGCCATTGCTTTTATTTATAGGAATAGGAGCTATGATTGACTTTGGACCGCTGCTTTCCAATCCAAAATTGCTATTCTTTGGAGCTGCTGCTCAAGTGGGGATTTTTCTTACAATAATAGTAGCGGCAATACTGGGCAATGTATTTAACTTTTCGCTGGCGGATGCAGCGGCAATCGGCGTAATTGGAGCGGCGGACGGACCAACTTCTATATTGGTGGCAAATGTCTTCAAAAGTAGCTATATGGGCGCTATTGCTGTAGCGGCATACTCCTATATGGCGTTAGTGCCTATTATTCAGCCTGCCGCTATTAAACTGGTTACTACCAAAAAAGAACGGGCAATAAAAATGGCATACAATCCGCAAGCAGTGAGCAAAACTACAAAAATACTCTTCCCTATCCTTGTAACTATATTTGCCGGACTAATAGCTCCTGCCAGCGTGGCGCTAGTGGGGATGCTAATGTTTGGCAACTTGATTCGTGAGTGCGGAGTTTTGGACACATTGTCGGATGCGGCTCAAAAGGTGCTTGCCAACTTAATCACCCTGCTACTAGGCATTACCATAGCATCTACAATGAAGGCGGCTCAATTCGTAAGGGTCGAAACCTTATTGATTATGTGTTTAGGGCTGTTTGCTTTTATTTTTGACTCTATTGGCGGCGTGTTATTTGCTAAACTTCTCAATTTGTTCCTACCTGCGGACAAAAAAATCAATCCAATGGTAGGAGCGGCGGGAATTAGTGCCTTTCCTATGTCCGCAAGGGTAATCCAACGATTAGGATTGGAAGCTGACCCTAAGAATCACTTGTTAATGCATGCAGTAGGCGCAAATGTATCAGGGCAAATAGCCTCAGTAGTTGCCGGCGGGATTATATTGTCCATTGTGCCGGGTCTGCTGGCTGTGCTTTAAGGAGAAAGTAATGAATATAATGTTAAATGCTAGCGGCACTATCAAGGCTACCTTAGAAATATTTTGGAAAGGGATGCTTGGCATATTTATAGTTATGGGAATAATTTATCTGTCTGTGGTGGTGCTAAATAAAGTTACCGCCCCAAAAAAACCTAAGGAAAAGGAGAATAAAGAAAACGATTCGGTTTAAGCTCTTGCAAAGGAAAGCACATTAAGTTCCTTTGCGCCCAATCTTTTTATCAGTTTACAGCATTCGTCTACTGTGGATGCGGTAGTGACAACATCGTCAATTAAAAGCACATTTTTTTCTAGTATCAAAGTCTTATCAAACTCAGGGGCAATGTAATATTGCCCTTCTATTTGCGCAAGCCGCTCCTCTCTGCCCTTTTGCGCCAGGTCTGCACTTGCATTTTTGCGCCCCAAAATATGGCAATATGGGATTAGGGTAAGCTCGGACAGCAGTCTTGCCACCCTTTCCATTGGGTCAAATCCCCTTTTGCGTCGCACCTTTTTGCTGGAAGGCACAAAAGCTAAGCAATCAGCAGTAATATTTTGAGTTTTAATAAGATAATATAAAAATTTAGAAATATATTCGCCCCAAAAGGTTGCGCCTTGATCTTTATATCCCACTACTATTTGCTTAATAAAGCCTTTGTACCAAAATACGCTGTGGATTTTAGTAAAATAATGCTTAAATGTAGAGCAATTTCGGCACTTTTTTTCAACACCATAAAGCTGTGAACCGCAAATTGGACAACCCTCTTCGTTGACATAAGGCAAGCTGGCAAGACAGTCATTGCAAATAGAAAGATAGCTGTCCTCCTCTTGCAACTCCTTAGCGCAACACAAACAGGAAAGACCTTGAGGATATATTGCCGAAAAGAGCTTGTCTATTGCCCCCCTTATTTTAGACCTACTCATTTTTCCGCCCCTTAATGACTATCTTTTTTACTTTGCCCTCTTGTTTTTGTGCCCTTGCAATCTTTCGGTCAGCAAACTTTTTGCCTGCAAAATGCACACTGATTTTTGCTTGGTAATCTGCAAGCAACTCCTTCAGCAAAGTATAGCGGGCAGAGGTGTAAGTGTTTCTTATCATACGGTTAAGCATATACTTGCTGCCTACAATCACTACCATTTGCTTTGCACGGGTAAGAGCTGTATATACTAAGTTTCGGTTCCCAACTTTGTAGTTAAAGTCACCCAAAGCAAGGATTACTACTTCAAACTCGCTGCCTTGAGCCTTATGCACGCTAGCGGCATAACTCAACATTATATTGTCTAGCTCGCCCTTAGGATACTCTACCAGCTTATCATCTTCCATTTTGACGGTTAGCGTTTCTTTGCCAATTGATTGGATATAACCTATATCCCCATTAAATACGCCTTTGCCTTTTTCGTATCCGTCAATCCACTCTATCTCATAGTTGTTAACTGTCTGCATTACCTTATCGCCAACTCTAAAAATAATATCACCGTAATGCAACTGCTTTCCGTAAGGGTTAAGCTCTGATTGAATCTTATTGTTAAGATTTATTACCCCTGCTTCACCTTTTTTAAGCGGAGCAAGCACCTGAATTTGGCAGGACTTAACCTTAAAATATTTTGGGATACGCTCTTTTATCATAGAAACTACGCTGTTAGCTATACCCTCTGCAGTACCTTGTTCTTCAAAAAAGAAATCCTTACTCTTGTTATCAATTACGGGCATTTCGCCCTTATTGATTTTGTGAGCATTAAGCACTATTAAGCTATCCATACTTTGGCGATATATCTCATTAAGGTAAACTACCGGAAAAAGTTTGCAGTCTATAAGGTCGCCTAATATCCTGCCGCTGCTGATACTTGGCAGCTGGTCTTTGTCCCCTACCAAAATCAGCCTAGCCCCTATCCTTAACGCTTTTAATAAAGCATCAAAAATAAATACATCTACCATACTAAGCTCGTCTACAATAACTACATCCTCTTCTAGGGGCTCGGTTTCGTTATGGTAAAATGTTAGCCCCGAAGAGGAAAACTCGCTGCCCAGCATACGGTGTATGGTTTTGGCTTCTCTGCCCGTAGCTTCTGCCATTCGCTTTGCCGCTCTGCCCGTAGGTGCAATCAAAGCCGCCTTTAGTCCTCTGGCTGTCAGGATATCCAAAATACATTTGATTATTGTAGTTTTGCCTGTGCCCGGTCCGCCGGTAATAATGGTAGTGCCTTCATTTGTTGCGCTAAGCACCGCTTCCTTTTGCCGCTCATGTAAGGTAATACCGTTTTGCTCCTCAAAATGAGCTATTTCGCAAGCTATATTAAGGTCTAATGCTCGGGCATTATGCTGCATTTCTAACAGTTTTGCAGCAATATTACTTTCGTGAGCAAAGATATTGGATTGCGCTATAAAACGCTCCTGTTTGCTCTTTTTAAGAAACAGCTTAAACTTATTTCTAAAGAGCATATTTTCCAGCCCAACAGCTATTTGAGCTTTTTCTACGCCAATTAGTTTGCTTGTCTTTTCCAGCAGCATATCCTCCGGCAAGCAAGTATGCCCATCTTTATAAGATGCTTCCTTCAAAGTATGCGCCAGCCCTGCCTCAATACGAAACGGGCTATCACGACTAATGCCCAAACTTTGAGCAATTTTATCAGCAGTTACAAACCCTACTCCGTCTATATCGGATACCAGCTGGTAAGGATTGGCTTGTACGCAACTGATACTCTCGTCCCCATACTCATTGCAAATCTTAATGATTAATCCCATTGGGATATTGTGCTCTTGCAAAAAGATAACTGCCTTACGGATAACGCTGTTGGCATGGTAACTGTCAGCTATTTGCTGAGCCTTTTTAGGTCCTATACCTTTTACTTCGGTTAATCTGCGGGGGGTATGCTCTATAATCTCTAAACTTTTTTCGCCAAACTTATCTATAATAATTTCCGCTGTCTTTTCGCCTACACCTTTAATTAATCCGCTGGCTAGAAACTTAAAAATGCTTGTTACACTTGTAGGTGTTAAAAACTTAACGCTTGTTACCTTAAATTGTTCACCATAGCGGGAATTAATTTCAAATTCGCCTTCTAAAATAAGGTCTTCGCCGCCGCTTAAAGAAGGAAAAAAGCCAACAGCAGTAATTAACTTGCCATTGGCATTAAAATTGGCAACGGTATATCCGTTTTCCTCATTGCGAAAAGTAATATTCAGTAAAGTAGCTTCTATCCGCATTATAATGCCTTTAGAAGAGCCTCTACCTTGTCAACTTTTTCCCAGCTAAATCCCCTCTTGCCAAAATGCCCATTGCTGGCAGTATCTAAATAGCATACATTAGTTAAGTCCAAAGTATTGATTATAGCTTTTGGGCGAAAATCAAATACCTTTTTTACAGCCATTTTGATATTGTCCTCATCTACTTTTTCTGTGCCAAAAGTTTCAATATCCATGGAGACGGGATTGGCTTTGCCAATGGCATAGGCAATTTGAATCTCACATTTATCGCAAAGGTTGGCCTTGACTATATTTTTTGCAACATATCTTGCATAATATGCCGCACTTCTATCTACTTTTGTTGGGTCTTTGCCCGAAAAAGCACCCCCGCCGTGCCGAGCATAACCGCCATAGGTATCCACAATAATCTTGCGGCCTGTAAGTCCGCTATCGCCTTCCGGACCGCCTATTACAAATCTACCTGTAGGATTTATGTATATCTGAGTTTCGCTGTCTATAAGGTGTGCGGGGATAACGGTATCAATTATCCTTTCTCTAACTTCTGCCCTAAGCGTATCTATGCTTATCTCAGGCTTATGTTGACAAGACAGCACAATATTATCTATGCGCACAGGTTCATCCTCATAATATTGCACCGTCACCTGTGCCTTACCGTCAGGAAGTATATATGTAAGCTCGCCGCTTTTACGCACTACCTCAAGTTTCTTTGTCAATGCATGCGCATATATCAATGCCGCAGGCATAAGCTCGGCAGTTTCGTTGCAAGCATAGCCAAATATCATACCTTGGTCGCCTGCTCCCAGCAAGTCAAGTGCATCATTGGAAATATGATACTCTAAGCTGTCGTCCACACCTCCCGCTATATCTGTAGACTGCATATCCAGCCTAATAATCACTTCTACATTGTCATAGCTAAAGCCTGAAGTGCTATCTGTATAACCTATATCTTTAATAGTTTGTCTAACCAGCCCTTCTATATCAAATTCGTGAGAAGTGGTAATTTCTCCCATTATCAAGACTGTCTTAGTAGTTAATGCCACTTCGCATGCCACCCGTGCTTCTTTATCGTGAAAAAGTATTTCGTCCAGAATAGCATCGGCAATTTGGTCTGCAACCTTATCAGGATGTCCTGATGTTACGCTTTCTGAAGAAAAAAATCTTTTCATTTAATTTCTCCTTTTGTTGAACTTTTTTATAAAGATTAATCTTGGGCCAGCTCTCCTATCTCCTCGCTAACAGCATTGTTAGGTGTAAGCTCTTTTAGCCCGTCGCTTTCTATATTTAACTCGCAATATTTTTTCATACCCGTACCTGCCGGGATTAGTTTGCCTACAATAACATTTTCTTTAAGCCCTATTAAATTGTCAACCTTGCACTTAATAGCCGCTTCGGTAAGCACTCTAGGCGTTTCTTGGAAACTGGCGGCCGATAAAAAGCTTTCTGTAGCAAGTGCCGCTTTGGTAATGCCCAGCAGCACCCTGTTAACTGTTGCAGGCCTGCCGCCCGCTTCCAGCACACGCTCATTTTCTTCATCTATACGCACTATGTCTATAAGCTCATTATACAATAAATCTGTATCATTGGGCTCATTTACTCTGACTTTCCTAAGCATTTGCCTTACAATAACTTCAATATGCTTGTCATTGATGTGTACACCGTTGGCACGGTATGCGCTTTGCACCTCTCTTATCATGCTTTCCTGCACTCCTGCCGCCCCTCGGGTGCGCAAAATGTCTTGAGGATTGATATTGCCTACAATAAAAGGGTCGCCGGGGGTGACTTTGTCCCCAATTTTAACTATTAGCTTGCTATGGAAAGGCATTTTATATTCCTTTTCGTTGCCATCATCTTGAAGTACCGAAACAATATACTGCCCGTTAGGAGCTTCTTTAATATCTACCTTACCTGCCACATCGCTCACAACAGCTACGCCTTTAGGATTGCGGGCTTCAAAAAGCTCCACAACTCTGGGCAAGCCTTGAGTTATGTCCATGCTGGACGCAACGCCGCCCGTATGGAAGGTACGCATGGTAAGCTGAGTGCCAGGCTCGCCTATGGATTGAGCGGCAATAATACCCACCGCCTCGCCAAGGTCTACAAGCTGACCGGTTGCCATATTATGGCCATAGCACTTTCTGCAAAGCCCGTGCTTGGCTCTGCAAGTAAGTGCGCTCCTTATCTTAATTTCTTTAATGCCTGCATCCACTATTTCGACAGCTGCTTCCTCGCTTATCATATGATCTTTTTTAACAATAATCTCGCCCGTTTCAGGATGCAGAATATCTTGAACGGTAAAACGCCCATGAATACGCTCCCTTAACCCCTCTACTAGTGAGCCATTGGGATTGCGCACATCTTTAACTGAAAAGCCACGGGTATCCGCACAATCTTCTTCCTTAACAATAACATCTTGCGCCACATCCACAAGCCGCCTGGTAAGATAGCCTGAGTCCGCAGTTTTAAGTGCTGTGTCCGCTCCGCCCTTTCTGGCACCGTGGCTGGATATAAAATATTCTAACACGGATAGCCCTTCTCGGAAAGATGCCTTAACAGGTATCTCAATAACTCTGCCTGCCGGGTCGTTCATAAGCCCACGCATCCCGCTAAGCTGTTTAATTTGTTGCATAGACCCACGAGCGCCGGAATTAGCCATCATCCATACGGGGTTCATTTTGTCAAAAGTTTTGAAATTGTATTCCAAATCCTTTTCTACATCGTCGGTTGCCTTACGCCAAACATCTATAACTTCTTGTCTGCGCTCTTCTTCTGTAAGCACCCCTTTCTTAAACTTCTTTTCCGTAGCAATAACATCCTCTTCCGCCTTTGCAAGAATATCCTTTTTGCTAATAGGTATCTGCATATCAAAAACGCTGACGGTAATTGCGCCAAGGGTAGAATACTTAAAGCCTAACGCCTTAATCTTGTCAAGCACCAATGAAACTGCTGTTGCGCCCTTTTTCTTAAAGCACTTTTCTACTATTTCGCTAAGCTCTTTTTTTGCCACTACATGGTCAACTTCATATTTAAGCATATCCTCAGGGGTTTCTCTGGAGATAAGTCCTAAATCTTGAGGGATAGCTTCGTTAAAAATAATTCTGCCTACTGTGGTTTCAATCAAACCTTTATAAGATTGTCCGCCTATCACTGCTCTTCTTCTTACCTTAATTTTAGCTTGCAGCGAAATATCCTTAACAGTATAGGCCATCTTAGCTTCGTCCTCGCTAATAAATAACCTGCCTTCGCCTTTTGCACCTTCGATAACTTGAGTCATATAATATGCGCCTAGTACCATATCTTGGGTAGGGCTGACTATGGGCTTGCCATCGCTAAGACGCAAAATATTATTGCTTGCAAGCATAAGGAATCGGGCTTCCGCTTGTGCATCTAAAGATAAAGGTACATGGACAGCCATTTGGTCACCGTCAAAGTCTGCGTTAAATGCGGCGCAAACAAGGGGATGCAGCTTAATAGCTTTGCCTTCTACCAGCACGGGCTCAAAGGCTTGAATACCCAGCCTATGCAAGGTAGGCGCACGATTAAGCAATACAGGATGGTCTTTGATAACTTCTTCTAATATATCCCAAACTTTGGGGATATTGCGCTCTACTGCCCGCTTTGCGCTTTTAATATTATGGCTTTCGCCTGAGTCTACCAGCTTTCTAAATACAAAAGGCTTAAATAGCTCCAAAGCCATCTTTTTAGGCAAACCGCATTGATAAATCTTTAATTCAGGACCTACTACAATAACCGAACGCCCCGAATAATCTACACGCTTTCCAAGTAAGTTTTGGCGAAAACGCCCTTGCTTACCTCTTAACATATCGCTAAGAGAACGCAAAGGTCTGTTGCCCGGACCGGTTACAGGCTTGCCTCGCCTGCCATTGTCAATCAGCGCATCCACCGCTTCTTGCAGCATACGCTTTTCGTTTCTGACCACTATATCGGGCGCGCCTGACTCCATCATCTTTTTTAGCCTATTATTTCTATTGATAACACGACGATATAAGTCATTGAGGTCGCTGGTAGCAAATCTGCCCCCGTCTAACTGCACCATTGGCCTAAGCTCAGGAGGAATCACAGGCAAAACTGTAAGTATCATCCATTCCGGCTTGTTGCCGCTTGTACGGAAGGACTCTAAGATTTCTAACCTTTTAGCTATCTTTGTTTTCTTAGTGGCGGTAGCAGTTTTAAGCATTTCTTTTGCTGCGTCGGTTTCTTTTTCTATATCTATTTCCATTAGCAACTCTCTAAGAGCTTCTGCTCCCATACCTGCTCTAAAAGTACCTTCGCCATGTTTTTCTATTGCTTCCCGATATTCCTCGTCTTTAATTACCTGCTTCTTGTAAAAGGTAGTTTCGCCGGGGTCAAGCACCACCAAAGCGGCAAAGTAAATTACGCTTTCTACCTGCTTATTGCTCATATTTAATACTGCGGAAAGCCTGGTAGGCACACCTCTAAAATACCAAATATGGGAGACGGGAGCAGCCAGTTCCACATGCCCCATTCTCTCTCTCCTAACTTTGCTTTTGGTCACTTCTACGCCGCACTTATCACAGATAACCCCACGATAGCGGATGCGCTTGTACTTGCCGCAATGGCATTCGTAATCCTTTTGCGGTCCAAATATCTTTTCGCAAAACAATCCGTCTTTTTCTGGCTTTTGTGTCCTATAATTAATCGTTTCAGGTTTGGTAACCTCGCCATACGACCATTCTCTAATCTTTTCAGGTGATGCTATGCCTATTTGTATTGAATCAAAATTGTTAATTTCTACCATAAGTTCTCCTTTTTATATTTGGTCGTCATCATCAAATTCGCTTTGTAGCAACGATTCGCCATCGCTTGGGGCTTCGTCGTCGTCACGCTCGAAAATATCCATATCGGGATAACTTTCCTCATCCGACTTTTGCCCCTCCAACGGGTCTAAGGTAATTAAATCTTCTTTATCATCGGCAAATATAGAGTCTACTGCCTCCTCGCCTAAGTCAAAGGTATCCTCGCCCTTAAAGGAATCAAAAATATCTTTTACATCGTCATCGCCAAAGGCGTCTTCTTCAAACAAAGATTCGAATCCGTGAGTATCCATATCAAAATCCAATTGCAAATCTTCTTCGGTCTCGCCAAGCACCCTTTGCCTGTCGTAATCGTGCTCTTCTTCGTCCTCTTCGCTGTAAACAGTTTCTTCTTTACCGTCATACATTAAGCGCAAATCCAGCGCAAGGGATTGCATTTCCTTTTTAAGCACCTTAAACGATTCGGGAGTGCCGGGGTCTGCTGTGATATTGGACTTAATAATACTGTCAAATATCTTTTGCCTGCCCATAATATCGTCGCTCTTTACTGTAAGAATCTCTTGCAAAATATTAGCCGCTCCGTAAGCATACAGTGCCCAAACTTCCATTTCGCCAAACCTTTGTCCGCCAAATTGTGCTTTGCCGCCAAGAGGCTGCTGAGTGACCAGCGAATATGGGCCTACGCTTCGGGCATGCATTTTATCGTCTACAAGGTGAATTAATTTAAGTGTATACATATAGCCTACTGTTACCCTACTTTCAAAAGGCTCTCCCGTCCTGCCGTCATAAAGCTGAATCTTACCGTCCGAAGGCAAATGATTTTCTTCAAATAATGCCTTAATATCATTTTCGGTAGCACCGTCAAATACCGGCGTTGCCACTTTTATATCCAGCATATTAGCAACTAGTCCTAAGTGAGTTTCTAAAACTTGCCCTATATTCATACGACTGGGCACTCCAAGAGGATTCAGCACTATCTGCAAGGGAGTGCCATCCTCCATAAATGGCATATCCTCTCGGGGTAGTATGCGAGATATTACGCCTTTATTACCGTGACGGCCTGCAATCTTATCACCTACTGAAATCTTGCGCTTTTGAGCTACATAAACCCTAACTAACTTATTTACGCCCGGAGCAAGTTCGTCCTTGTTCTTTCTGTCAAAAACTTGAACATCTACAACAGTACCGCCTTCACCATGAGGTACTTTAAGGGATACATCTCTAACTTCTCTTGCCTTTTCGCCAAAAATCGCCCTTAACAGCCTTTCCTCAGGGGTAAGCTCGGTTTCGCCTTTAGGGGCTACTTTCCCTACCAGATAATCGCCGGTTGTAACCTCGGAGCCTACCAAGACAATGCCCTCATCATCTAGATATTTTAGCAAGTCCTCACTCACATTGGGAATATCACGAGTAATTTGCTCCTCGCCCAGCTTAGTGCTGCGAGCTTCTAGCTCATATTCTTCAATATGAATAGAAGTAAAGATGTCCTCTTTAACTAAATCTTCGCTAATTAGAATTGCATCTTCATAGTTATATCCTTCCCAAGTCATAAAGCCTATTAGGATATTGCGCCCTAGGGCAAGCTCTCCGTGCTCTGTGCTTGGTCCGTCGGCAAGCAAGCTGCCCTTTTCTACGCTATCCCCTTTGCTCACACGTGGAATTTGATTAATGCAAGTGCCTTGATTGCTGCGCTTAAACTTGTTTAGAAAATACTCTTGGACAAATCCGTCCTTTTCTTTAACCTTAATAAGGTCAGCACTGGCATAAATTACTTCGCCCGCTTCCGTAGCAAACTTGGCAACTCCGCTATCTCTTGCCACAACGCATTCCATTCCCGTACCTATAAGCGGAGATTGAGGGGTCAATAACGGCACTGCTTGCCTTTGCATATTAGAGCCCATTAGCGCACGGTTGGCATCATCGTTTTCTAAGAAAGGTATCAAAGAGGTAGCAACGCTAACAAGCTGCTGAGGCGAGACATCCATATAATCTACCTCATCTCTATGATACTCCTTTATAAAGTCCTTATAGCGGCAAGTTACCCTTTCGTTTATAAAGGTACCGTCCTCATTGAGAGGCTCGTTTGCTTGTGCTATAACAAGCTCGTCTTCCTCATCAGCAGGCAAATACTCCACCTCATCAGTAACTACACGCTTAGCTTTGTCCACCTTTCTGTAAGGTGCTTCGATAAAGCCATAGTCGTTAACTTTGGCAAAGCTGCTAAGAGAGGTAATCAGCCCTATATTTTGACCTTCGGGTGTTTCTATGGGGCACATTCTGCCATAGTGGGAATGGTGCACATCTCGCACTTCAAAGCCCGCTCTCTCACGGTTAAGGCCGCCGGGGCCCAATGCAGAAAGTTTGCGCTTATGGGTAAGCTCCGCTATAGGATTGGTTTGGTCCATAAATTGCGAAAGCTGGGAAGAGCCAAAGAACTCTCTGATTGCGCTGGAAACAGGTCTGATATTTATTAGCGTTTGAGGGGTGATTTCGTTTGGGTCGGGGGCTATACTCATTTTATCTCGTATTGCTCGCTCTAGCCTGCTAATACCTATACGGAATTGATTTTGAAGCAATTCGCCTACGCTGCGCACCCGCCTATTGGAAAGGTGGTCGATATTGTCCACTTCAAAGAATTCGTATTTCATTCCTAAATTATAATTCACCGCAGCTACAATATCGTCTAAGGAAATATGTTTAAGCTGCAGCCTGTCAATATTGACAATACAAGCCTGTTTTAGCTGCTCTAAATCGTTGCCGCATTCCTGCAAAAGAGGAAGCAGAGCAGGATAGTATACCTTTTCGGTAATCCCTATCTCTTTAGGGTCGCTCTTTAGATAATAGGCAAGGTCAACGGTATTGTTACCTATAACCTTAAACCTCTTTAGCTCATTGTTTTCGTCAGCTTCTGTAGTATAGATAAAAGCGCTGTTGATACCCATATTTTGCAGTTCTATAGCTTTTTCTTTGGTAACTACATCGCCTTTTTCTGCTAATATCTCGCCATCGTGCACAATATCCTCTGCAAGTGTTTGGCCTATTATACGCTTGGCAAGAGACAGCCTCTTATTAAACTTAAATCTGCCCACTTTGGAAAGGTCATAACGCCTGTAATCAAAAAATGTATTGGAAAGCAATGCGTCAATATGGCTTTGGGTAGGGACTTCGCCCGGCTTTAATTTGCGGTAAACTTCTATCTTAGCGGTTTCTGTATTGTCAATTTCAGTACCGTCTTTTTCAATTGAACTTGCTATCATACTGTCATTGCCAAAAAGCTCTAACAGCGCATCGTTTGCACCGTAACCAAAAGCTCGCAACAGCACCGTAGCAGTAATCTTGCGTTGGCGGTCAATACGCACAAATAGCACATTATTAGCGTCTTGCTCGAACTCTAACCAAGCTCCCCTATTGGGAATAAGGGTAGTATCGTAACGCATAATACCGTTTTTGTCCAGCGCGCCCGTGGTATAAACTCCGGGGGAGCGCACAAGCTGACTTACTACAACACGCTCTGCACCGTTAATAATAAAAGTGCCCGTTTCGCTCATTTTAGGGATATCGCCCATAAAAATCGTCTGTTCTACCATTTCGCCGGTCTCTTTAATGGTGAGCCGCACCTTAGCTTTTAGAGATTGGGTGTAATTGGCATCCCTATTCTTACATTCGTCAATATCATATTTGCTTTCGCTATCAATCTCATAATCCAAAAACTCTAGCGCCAACTTGCCGCTATAGTCACTTATTGGGGAAAAATCTTTAAATACTTCGCCAATCCCATGCTTAACAAAATATTCGTATGATTTCTTTTGTATTTCAATAAGATAAGGAATATCAAGAATATTTTTAATCTTACTAAAGCTCATTCTGTCAGTATTGCCACATTTAATCTTGTGAACTCTCTCCAGCATCTACAGTCACTCCTTATAAAAAAAATTATGCAAAAGAAACTTTTGCAAAATATAAACAACTTATGCAAAGATATGCACATCTTAAATTCTTTAGCCTTAAAAACACGCTAAAATATCCCTTTCTTGTTAAAGCACCAAAATAAGGCATTCTATTATAATATCACCATTTGTAAAGTAAGTCAAACACTTTAAGTAAAAAAAAGTGATTTTTTATGGTATTAGTAATTTCAGTAATTTCTCAAAGTAAGTTCCATAGTGGAAATTGAAGTGGACTTTACCTTGAGAAACTTTTTGGGGTAGACTTTAGTATGATAAATTATACTAAGGAGGACGAACCTTTTGAACACTAAACCTACAAAGAAAAATTTGCACCTTACTCTTGATGACAGAATTGTGATTCAAGAATGCCTATCGCACGGTATGTCTTTTAAAGCTATAGGGAAACGTGTCGGGAAAGATCCCACTACCATTTCCAAAGAGATTAAAAAGCACATTGTCATTTCACCGACTAAGATTAAACGTACCGACTCCAACGGGCAAGCAATTGTTGCCCTTTGCCCTAAGCTCTTGCGACCGCCTTTTGTTTGCAACCCTTGCCCGAAAGCTCGTTCAGCTTGCGGATTTGACCGCCATATCTACTACGCAAAACAAGCTAATACAGCTTATGAAAAACTTCTCTCTGAAGCTCGCGAAGGCGTTATGTTTAATAAGCAAGAGTTTTTCGATATAGACTTAATAATTGCTGAGGGTATCAAAAATGGACAGCATCTTTACCATATCGTAAAAACAAATGACCTTCCTGTATCAATATCCACCATATACCGCCACTTAAAAAAGGGCTTTCTATCTGTTTCCGCTATTGACTTCCCTCGTGTGGTTAAATTCAAAGGACGCAGCGTTAAACCTTCCCAATACATACCAAAAGGGCTTAAAATCGGCAGAAGTTACAAGGATTTTGAGCTTCTTAAGGAAAATGAAGTGCTTTCTTCTTGGTGTGAAATGGATACTGTTATCGGTAAAATTGGCGGCAAAGCTATCCTTACCTTTTGCTTCGTTCCGTATAACTTCATGTTTGGATTGCTACTTGATAATAACGATTCTTTAGAAGTTACACGAAATATCGTTGCCTTAAAAACACGCCTTTTGCACGCTGGTAAACCCTTCGAGCTTTTCTTTAAAGTACTCCTCACCGATAACGGCGGAGAATTCACCAATGTATTCGCTATCGAAAATGACCACGAAGGGAATCCCGAATGCAAACTTTTCTTTTGCGACCCAATGCAGCCAAATCAAAAAGCTCATATCGAAAAAAATCATACCCTGCTCCGCGACATTGTGCCTAAAGGGACACCGTTTGAAAACTTTACACAAGAACATCTCAATGTAATATTCTCTCATATCAATGGAGTCAAACGACAATCCTTTGGTGGCAAATCCGCCTATGAAATGTTTTCGTTTGTCTTTGGGCAGGAAGTTCTCGCTTTGCTCGGTATTGCATACATACCGCCTACGGAGATAATACAGTCACCTAAATTGCTGAAGCTGTTAGGTATTAAAATCTAAAAAAGTTTATCATACTAACTTCCACCTTAGTGGACTTTACCTTGAGAAACCATTCTTGAAGGCCTTTTTTTGCTATGCAAAATTCATATTTTTCCCTGTAGCTCCTTAATAAATGGACTTTACTATGAGAAATTTGTCATACTAACTTCCATTTATCATACTAACTTCCATATCAGGTATCACTATGGAACTTACTTTGAGAAATTACGTTT
>CAYSNP010000030.1:0-4417 GCA_964432485.1 uncultured Christensenellaceae bacterium
ATAAAAACACGGCGTAAGTACTGCCTTGACGCCGTGTGTCTATGGCGGAGGCGGAGGGATTCGAACCCCCGTGGGCTTGCACCCAAACGGTTTTCAAGACCGCCGCGTTATGACCACTTCGCTACGCCTCCACAACAATGTACCCATTTAATTATATATAATTAATAGATTTTGTCAATAAAATTGGCTTGGGAATTAGGTGTTGCTTTATTTTTCAATTTTGATTTTTATAGCTCTTTTGTAAGAAATACTACAATTTTAACAGTATTTATATTAAAATTGTTAAATTTTCTAAAAAATCACTCGATTGCATCTTGTAATTGTCTTTAGCAAATGGTATATTTATAGTGTAATAAAATGGGAGTGTGTTTGTAATGGATAACTATTCTGCTTCAAATAGCAAAAAGGTATTTGGAAGTAATAAACCTGATGGTTTAACAACATTTATTAAAGGTTCGCCTTACTATCATCATTATAATAAGGCTTGTGACCAAGCGAAAAAGATTTCGCCATATATGGTACATTATGATTCTGCCTATAAGTTGACATATAAAGATAGCAGGTCTCAAGCATTTGGTGCCCCTCCGAAAAGAAAGAAAAGGATCTTACTTACTATCTTTATTATTATTTTGTCTATTGTATTGCTTGGCGGCGGCGGAATTGTTTGGTTTTTTAAGGATGTGATTTTTAATAAGCCTCAAGCGTCACAATTAGGCGAATATTATGGTTTGTTTGCCTATGCTCCTACAATGGATGGCGAGGTTGCCTTTATAGATTATTCTTCAAAATTAACAGAATATGCCTCTCAAATAGAAGCAGGGATAGCAGACGATGCCACGCCCGAACAAAAAGCACTTGCTGCCTACATTATTTACCGTATCGGTTGCCTTGCCAATGCAACTGTACCATATAAAGCCAGGTATGGCACAGGTAGCGGCAGTGCCACTGGAGTTGCAGATTTAGGAAGTAGCGAGATTACTGTTGCGGGCGGTATGAATGTTACTGCTACCTCTAACGAAATAAGATACCCTATGACCCGGCCTTCATCGGTGCAAGAAGTTTATGGTCCTTCTTATCAGCTTTATGTTGCAGGTGAAGAATATACCCAAATACCGGCAGAAGCAGTAACAAGTAGTAACCCTGCAATATTGGATGTAGCCGTGCCTATTTTAAGGGCAACTTTACCCTTTGCAAGACGATATATCTCCACACCTGACTATAAAACTGTTTGGAATGCCAGAATCGGCACTTGTGTGATAGAAAAAGAAAAGGTTACAGCAGAGTTTGTTCCAAAGGCCAGGAGTATTACAAAGCGCTCTCAAGCCAGCATTTTAGCAGAAGAATTAGCAAAGGGTATTGCACGCGATTATGATGAAACTTGGGGGGATATTTACGGACTCACTTCTCGAGATATGGCATTGCATATTATCAACCCTGATACCATTTTAGGCGATACGGTAATAATTAAAAAAGAGCTGGGTACTAGCATAGATATGCAAAATATTGAGTTTTATAGTGTAGAGTTCGAAGTGGATACAGAAACTAATAAAGGTACTCCGCAAAGTGCTACATATTACGCAGAGCAGTTTTATAAGGGTCAAGCCCCTGATATATTTATGAATTACTTAAAAGATTACTATCTGCATTATTCTGACTTAAAGGTTAAGTTTGAGGTTTTTGCAAATGGATACTTCCGTACCTGGAGCACCATTGAAACCTGGTCTATGGGCGGCAAGGTAGGTGATTCTGCAACGGTAGAGCTAATCTCTGAAAACGATAGTATGGAAGCCTTTTGCTATGATTATGATACTGTTATGCAAGGATTCGTCAATCGGTACTACGGCGATCAAGAACATGTGGGCATGCCAATGAGCGCCTTGCCTTTTAACAATCTTTTGCAAGGCTACACGCAACAAGAGTATGGCTCCTATAGATAAGAATTGATAAACTTGCTTTTGAAAATATGAGTTGAATTACATAAAAAAAGGCGGCGAAAAGCACTTTTCACTCGGCTAGAAACAGACTATGCACACTAGCTGAATTAGAATTTTTTTCGCCCTACCAAATCATCGATAGTGACATCAAATAAGTCTGCCAATTTCCATAGGTAAGTTAGAGTTGGTTCTGTTTTCCCTTTTTCCCATTCGCTAACGCATTGTTGGGATACTCCTACTTTACCGGCGACCTCTGCCTGCTTCAGCTTTTGTCCCAATCTGTAGCTTTTTAAAATTAAGCTAAAATTAGATCCTTCCATATACTTACTATACTAGAATATTCCCTCCTTTTTTATAATACAAAAAAAATTGTAAAATCTTCAAAGATTTTCTCTATTTTACCACATTTTTACCTAAATTAACAGAAAAACTATTAATTTTTTTAGAAATTTTTCCTAGATTACATTTTAAGGGTTGCTCAAATTGACATTTCAGCGTTTCTTCAATATAATATGACTTAGGATAAGAACAAAATGAATATGCAGAAGTTTAACGAAAAACGCTTTCGATTAGGTCCAAATATAGAGATTAGCCTGGTGCAATTGCTTAGTTTAATAGTAATTAATGTTTCGCTGACCTCTTTTATCCTTAACTTAGCTTTTAGAGGCCAAGGGGCTCTTGAATGGTGGTCAGCATATATAACTTGCGTGCTAGTTTTTGCGTATTTGATACTGCGTATCTTTACTTCCAGCGGATTGGTACTGGGGCGGCAGGTCACCTTGCTGGTGACGGTCTTTAATTTGTTTCTAAACCTGGCAAACTTTATTGGCATAGTGGAGAGAGCTGCTGTTTGGCAGCTTGCTATACTTATCCCCGCTGCCAACTTGTTTTGCATGGTCTTTTTAGTTGTTGCTTTTATTATTCGGAAAAAAAGATTCCGAGCAATAATTTTGCCCTCTTTAAGCATAACTATCTTTAGTATCCTTCCTATTATCAGGATTTACATAAAGCAGCCCGACAATTTTGTTATCCCTGCCTTTGCTACTGCTGTGCTGGCGCTTGCTTTCGGACTTTTTGCCAACTCGCTAGTGTTGAATTGGTTAAATATTAAGCAGTCAGCTGCCAAGAATTATGAGCAAATCAAAAAAGGCGTAGATGACTTTAAGAAGGCGGGCGAAAAGGTTAGTGCTGTCAATCGCAAGATAGACAGTATTGGAAAAGGTGCAGCTAAAGTTAAAGCAAGTGTCAAAGATTTTTTTACCTCTAAGAGCAAAAGACCTTTAGCCGAAGAGCAGTTATTTGACATTGCTTCAGAGCAACAAGAAATTATAATTGATAAAATGGGTACCCAAAACCAACAAAATGGTAGCCTTAAATTTGGGATTCGTAATTTATTTAAAAAAGGTCAAGCCAACACAAAGAGCTCAAGCGCCGCTCAAGATACAGATAGGGAACTTGCTATGAGCGCTATTGAACCTGAGGATAACAATGAGATTGGCTAAGGGCAACCTACCTTATTACTTTACGCAACACTTTGATAATGGGCGGTGCCAGTACAGCACAAAACAGGATTTCTATTAATGAATTTATACTAATTATCCCAAGAATAAATTTGCCGCTTATTACTGTTCCCTGCACATTGCTATTAAAATAAAAGATAAAAATCATTAGCATAACTAAGGCGGTATTAGTTACTGCTCCCGCAATAGCTCCTACGCTGTCTGCCGCAATGGGATTCTTAAAAAGTTTATCTATTGCCAAACCTACAAAGTAAATGCTAAAAGGAATAGCAACCCTGGGCAATACCGATACTAAAGGATTTTGAAAAACTGCATTAACAGTACCTGCATACATGGTAAATGCAAGTATTAAACTAGTAAAGCCAAAGACAGCGCCGGAAATGATACCATGCTTTAGTCCCATAAACTCAGTAGAAATCGTAACAGCAAGCAGTGCCAGGATAGCAAGCGAAATTGCGCCAATCGAAAGCGGAATAACTAAAAAAACTATAATTATTGCAGAAAGCAAGGCATGAAAAGTTAGTATTTGGCTCTTTTTGAGCGGTGCTTCTTTTAAGAAATGTTGTAAAAACTTATTTGAAGCGACAGTAGCTTTATTTGTAGTATTTTCCGAATTATCCATAATGCCCTCCATTGTTAGATTCTATATGATTATACAAATTATACTTTTTTTACCTTTTTTAGTCAACAATAGTATGGCTTAATCGGCAAAAAGCAAAAAAAAGTGCTAAATGCTTTAATCTGCTTGAATAAATCCGGCTTTTAGCTTATAATTTAACACTATAATAAGGAGAAGTCGCCTAGCTGGCCGAGGGCGCACGACTGGAAATCGTGTAAACCGGAGACGGTTTCGAGAGTTCGAATCTCTCCTTCTCCGCCACAAAGCGTAGAAGGGCGCATCTTGCGCCCTTTTTGCGTGACTCAGGCTTCGGTCATGTATTTCTGTATACACTCCCTTGCCTT
>CAYSNP010000030.1:4517-22342 GCA_964432485.1 uncultured Christensenellaceae bacterium
CTTTTTGCGTGACTCAGGCTTCGGTCATGTATTTCTGTATACACTCCCTTGCCTTTGCATTTAAAAGAACACAATCTGCAATCCTTCTTCGCTTTGTGGTAGTTGGGGATAATAGTGTTTGCGTATACCTTAACTTGTGCAAAACATATAAGGGGCGCATCTTGCGCCCTTTTTGCGTGGCTCAGGCTTTGGTCATGTATTTCTGTATACACTTTCTTGCCTTTGCATTTAAAAGAACACAATCTGCAACTCTTCTCCGCCACAAAGCGTAGAAGGGCGCATCTTGCGCCCTTTTTGCGTGACTCAGGCTTCGGTCATGTATTTCTGTATACACTCCCTTGCCTTTGCATTTAAAAGAACACAATCTGCAACTCTTCTCCGCCACAAAGCGTAGAAGGGCGCATCTTGCGCCCTTTTTGCGTGACTCAGGCTTCGGTCATGTATTTCTGTATACACTCCCTTGCCTTCGCACTTAAAAGAACACAATCTGCAACCCTTCTCCGCTTTGTGGAGGTTGGGGATAACAGTATTTGCGTAAATTTTAACTTGTACAAGACATATAAGAGCACATCTTGCGCCCTTTTCATTCCTCACCTTTGAAAAAAGGACAGCGAATGCTATCCTTTTTTGATAAATTGTATAGAGATTTCAACTTGTAAGGGTGCGAAAGGGAATAAGCAGTTGAACTTGAAATTACTTTACTATATTTTATCCCCTATCAAGTAAATATCTATCAATGGGTAGTCCATTATTACTTGCTGCTTGCCTTGTTCGTCTTGCCTTAATTCCAGGATTAAGAAGGATTCGCCATCGGGATGAGGGTTGCCCATAAAGACCCCTGTATAAGTCACATTAGTAACGGGTGAGGTAATATCCTTAATATAATATCTGCCATTGATTTCCAGCCCAAAACCTTTAGGCAGAGAAACTTGGTTGGGGAAGCGATTGTTTTGCGCCGCATAAGAAAATACAGCTTGCAACTCTTCGTCATCCGGGTCTACGCCTAATAAAGTGATACCTAATCCGCCTTTAAAAGTTTTAACAACCGTATGCAAATCATTGAAATCCAACCCCGGCAAGTATTCGTAAAGCATATCGAATACGCTGGTAGTCCCAATGCCAGTCCCAAGGTCCAGCCCTCCAATCATACCGCCAAGTATATCATATACTACCAATTTAATAGTAGCAGTACCGTTTTTTCTCAAAGTAATACCGCTTTCAGCACCATTTAGGAATAAGACTACAGGTATACCTTTTACATTGCTGTTTAGCGTATCAAAAGAAAAATAAGTATTTTGCGCTACCACACGCTTGCCTTCGCTGGGAAGACATCCGAAATATACCCCTAAACTAAATGCGCCTATTAAAATTACAATTAAAATTATCTTAAAGATTTTCATAACTTTCTCCTTTTTAGCAATAATCCGGCATTTGGCCTTCTATAGCATCAAAGTATGCAAAGGTGACCTCACTGCAGCTGCGAGCGTTCTTTATTTGGCGCTTGACGGGGGTGATATCAAAAGCGTTTTTGTAAAGTCTCTCCAGTTGGGCTATACGCATCTTTTTATATTTTGCCAGGGCAACCTTTGTATTGGCAAGCCCTAACTCTTCTAGCTGCGTTTGTATCATATCAGCCATAACCCCATGCCCTAATGCTGACGGATGAGCGGCATCTATAAAGATTAAACGCTTGCCTTGCTCTTCGTCTTGCGCAAAAATCTTATCAAACTCCGCATAAACATCTATAATATAGTAGCTGCCCGGATGCTCTGCCAAATAATCATGCATTGCCGCATTGACCATAGAGACAGCTACACCCAATATTTCTCTATATTGTTCAGGATAAATGTCATGTGCCGCCAGCTCTGCTCGCTGGACTGGGGTAATTAAGGTAGAATCAGTAAAAACCGGGTTATAGATAGGCTGCATAAGCAAGAAGGCGGTAGGATTGTAGTCTTTTAAGATTTCCACAATTTGAGCAATATTGGAAAATGCTTCATCGGCAATTTCTTGCACATAAGAAAAATCCTCTACCGCTATGGTGGCAATCATTCGGGCTAAATCTGCAAGCAATAAATCATTGCCAAGTATGGATACATGGATAATATCCGCACTACGCAGCCGTGACTGCGTCATCCTTATGCCGTTGTCAGGCTTTTGAATGAACCTAAGCAAGTCTCTGGATCTGCTACCGCTAATAGCCCGATTCTTAAAATCGTAACTGTTGCGCGCACCCACTATGCCATAATAAGCATCTCTTTCCCTTTCGGAAACAGGTCTTATGCCGGCGATCCCCTCACCAACGGAGTCTCCCAAAAAGACGATATGCAACTTTTCTTTATTGTTGCATCCTATCAGGAGCAAGGGCATAGCAAGTAAAATGATTAATAAAAATGCCAATAGCTTTTTTTTCATTTATTCCCTCCAAAAGTAATCACAAATAAACACATTATTATAATTATATTATGATAAAGCGTTTAAGTCAATATTGAAATTAACTTTTTTACATATTATCTTGTAGATAATGATAAAGTAGCAACCTTGCTATTGAAAAGGTAAGCCAATTATGGTAAAATAGGCAATGGTGTACTTAAAGTATACTAATTAAACTCTAAGGGGAGTAGAATGAAAAGAAAAGCAATTTTATTAATATTGATTATTGCACTTTTATTTACCAATGTTTTTGCCTTATTTGGCTGTAATAAGCTAAAAAAAGAGTTTAGACTGATAGTTCCTCGCAGTTGGGAGCTGGAAGTCGGCGATTCCAGGAGCGTAGATTACTCTTTTTCTCCCAGTATCACCAATAGGACGCTGGAGTGGAGCGTATGGCCTAAAGCGGCGGCTAGTGTGGATAAGTGGGGCAGAGTAACAGCTAATAAAAAAGGATTGGCTTGGGTAACCGCCAGGAATTCTGATGGTCTTAAAGATACCGTAAAGCTAAGGATTGTAAAGAAATCTAAAGAAAAAAGGGTAAAAAGCACTAAAATTGACTATCAGGGTCAAGCTGTCAAACTGGGCAATATGCTGCAAAAGGTAGTTACTTACTATGAGGCGGGCTCATCAGATATTCCCGATTTTGTAAACAGTATAAGTGATTACGAAGAGCACCAAACGGTTACAACAAGCGACGGAGCAATATGGACTATTACCGAATATGGCGTGCTTAGAGAGGATAGTAGCGCAACCTATGAGCGTGATAGGCTGCAAAGGTTTATGGGCGACCGTTATTTTTATGTTAAGGACAAAGCCCCTCTTGCTATTGTATCTGACGGACAGCGGGGCATTTGGACGATTATGGAAGAAGGAGTTACGCATATTCAGCTAATAGAGCTTAGCGGAATAGATAAAGCTATTTTAATGAGCGGCAACACCGACCAATATGTAGCCAGACACGGAATGGTCTCGCAAGCTAAATGGAACGGCAGCGAATGGAAAGGTGAAGAATCGGATAATGACGGTCTATGGACATCTATGTATGCGGCGGGCGAACTAATGCGCTATAGCGTACTTAAAAGTTCAGGGGCAGCTACATCCGCACAAATTAAGCAAGCAAAGCACAGCGCCACAATTGCTACCGAAGCCGTATTGCTACTGTCAAATATTTGCATGCGCACCGGAACGGTAGAGGCGTATGTGCGCTATCAGCCCAATGCATTGTTTGACCCTGCCAATGGCAGATACCTTTCAGAGACAGCGGTAAAAAAAGACGGTGATTACTCGCTTAATATGCCGGCTGTCAGTCCTGCCGCTGCATTTGAACAAGCATACGCACAATATCTTGCCGGCGGAGAAAACAGCTACTTTTTAGATGATGAATATTTAGAGCCTATTGTAGCAGGCGATTGGGGCGACCCACGAGAGGGCGGAGAGTATGAGTTTCGCACTCGCAACTTAGAAGGCTATGTAGCGCGCACTTACTCCTTTAGGGAAGAAAATAACGGAACGGGCGGTTATATGTATTGGTCATTTAATGATGACGGTACTGCTGCGGGTGCTTCTTCCTTGAATCCTGACCATTTGGGTTATTATCTTAACGGAGAAAATCTTAGGGGCGTGATTGTAGATGCTTCGGGCGAAATTCCTGCCAGGCTTTGGGATGATATGATAGGGCAAGGGTATAGTATAGAGGACATAATTTACAAAGGTGACACCAGCTCTGATGAGATAATCGGTCACTTGTTTTTATATAAATTAGCTTATGATATTTTAGGTGCTGAAGATAGTGAGTTAAAGCAAATTATCACCAATACAGTAGACCGTCTTGCGCAGCATATTACAGATAATGGCTATATGATGGTAGACGGTTCGGGCCAGCCCGGCACTTGGAGCAAATATAACAGGGCATTCTTTTACAATAGCTCGCAGTTAGGAGGAGCACCTTTAACAGCTTCGGTTATTTTATCCTTATTCAAACTTGCATATTATGTTACGGGTAACCAAAAGTGGCAAAATGAGTACCTAATGGCGGCACTTGATCCTTCTTATGAGTATGCAAAAATTATGGCGCAATACGCTAAGCAAGCACATATGGTGATGCTAATGACTTTGGATGCCGAGGTGTCTTCTGCAATTAGAGGCATAATTGACGACTCTGTAGATTTAAGTTTTGGCTCTGAAGTTTCAGAAATGTTAACAAGGATATTTCTTAATTATTCTGACGAAGAAATGGCGATGTTGGCATTTTATTTATTATTCCAAATGGAAAGCAACGAAAAACTTTTAAGTTATTACCGTGACGCTATTGACCAATGGTGGATTTCTATCAAATACAGCGAGAATCCTCTTTGGTATTATATTTATCAGCTTGCTTACCCCAATAAGGAAATTAAAGATGCCTATGGCAACAATATTTTAGAAGTGTCGGCTTGGTCACTTTCTCGACATCCAATCGATACCCGTAAGGTATCGGCAAGCAATACAAAAAGGGATGATTTAGGGCAATTGGATTTGTCCTCGCTGGGAGTGGGCAAAGATTATACGCTGTCTTACCTAAAGAATGAAAAGGCCTTTACAACTTCGGGCGGTTTTAGCGATGTTATTAATATCCTTGTAAAGGGCTCAAAGCTAGATTTTGCGGTAGCCGCTCCTGACGAAAGACCTTTTCACAAGTATAACAATAACTTCTTTGACCTTCAAGGCAGCTATAATCCCAATGAAATGGAAGGCTCTACCACTTATACTTTGCCCTTTTGGATGGGAATGTATCATGGTATGCTTACGGAGTAGTATAACAGTTTGAATTAATCTATTTTGTTATGATTAGAGCAGGGCTTTGCTAGACAATTTTTTGGGCATTGTACCTGCTCTTATACTTATTTGCTTAGCTATTGCCTGCCTGATCTCAATTCCTGATATAATTTAGGATTGTCGCTGATTTTGCCGTCCGGTTTAATTGGCGGATTATCCACATACCCATAGATATTAAGAGTTTTAATTAAAGATTTGGCAGCGCTAGGGAGAGGGAAGTCTCTTTTTTCATACCCTTGAAGCTCCAGCCCATTGATATTGGGGTAATTGCCTTTTGACGGCGGAGTAGCAATTATCATTATTGCCAAATGAATATAGCTGGATTCATTATATTGATAATAGTAATCCTGGTAAATTGGCTTCTTCATATTAGTGGTAATTATATTCTTTACAAAGGGCTCGAGAGGCTCTGTCCTGGGCATAATTCTGGCATTATCAACATCTTTCCAATTGTAACAATCAAAGAATCCCTCAAAGTTTACAGTAACAAAATTATTAGTATTTGTGATATTGTCCATGCACCAAAAGGTAATGCAAGACACAACAGAATTAGCCATAACACAATTTTTAATAGTTATGTTAGAAGGAGCGTAGTTATTGGTATAAACAGATATTGTGCTGTCAGAGGCATTGCGAATAATACATCCGTCAATAGTTATTTCGGTAGAGCATATAAAAATGCATCTATGCGCATTCTCAAATATGCAATTTTTAAGAGTTGTACCTGTTACATAAGTGTTAAAGTCGCTTTCTGCCGCTAAAATTGCGCCTGATTGTTCCAGGTCTTCTAGTTTTGTGTCTTCTTTTGGCCTTACTCCATAAAAATGAGTATCTTTTATAAGCAAGTTATCAGCTTTTATGCGAAAAGCTACATCATAAGGTCCGTCAAGCACTTGCGCACACACTATATCATACCCATTGCCATAAAAGTCTGCTTTTAGAAAAAACACATTTCCGTTAGAAGGCTGCAGTACATACTCTTTTTTGGTGGGGTCCTGCAGGTCAATATTTGCTTGCAGTACTACCGTTTGCTCTTGCTCTATTGCGTAAAACAGTTGCTCAAATGTAAATATGTTTATCCCTTCTATTACAAAGATAGTTTTTTCTATCATATTTTCTTTTTCTGTAATTTTAATATTTAGCTCGCCTGTCGCCTTGATAGTAATCATATCCCCTGCAATAGTGGCAATATCATTGTTCACGCTTTCAAAAGCAACTGTTTGCTGCTCAGGATATCCCAATACGCTTTTTAAGTTAAAGGTATTAGATTTCTCAACTCCTTGCGTGTACGCTTGATTGCCTAGATAAAAGTCCCCATCCATAAAGACTTGCAAATTATTTTCATCAATAGCAGAAGACCTGTCTTTAAGATAAACTAAAGAGAAGTATCCCCCCACCAAGAAAAGCGCAAATATAATTGTCAATACTGCTATTGTAACTTTCTTTGCTTTTGTTAAAGGTTTGTAAATCTTATAAGCTATTCGGAAACCTTTTTGCTGCTCTTGCATATCTAATCCTCTCTAGTAGTTTTATTTATAAGGTATTGTAGCATAAATAAGCTATCTTTTCAATTAGAGAAAAAATATAAAAATTATGCAAAAGTATAAGTTTAAATTGTAGCTTTAATTCTATTTGTTAAGCAATTTTTCAAGTCAGCAAGGTTGTCTTTGCTATACTTAATAAGGTTTTTTTGCGCTATATCAAAATGCTTTTTGTTAAAATCATCCTGTTCACAGCAAATTATGGTTTGTCTTTCGAGCCCTTCCATTATTCCTGCCTCATAATAAACTCCATTTCTATGCCCAGTTATATCAGCAATTAAAAACTTGCTCTTTTTAATTTCATATATAATTTCCGGTACTATTTGATTATTATGCTCTTTTTCATCAATTAGTATAGGGATATATCCTAAATTGCTAACTGCTTGGCTTATAGCTTCTCTTGTATTTTTCATTTGCTCGTACTTCTTATGTTTTTCGCTAGGAAACCACATTGCAATAAAGCATTGATTTGATATATCCTTTTTTTGTAATTCATAAATTATATTGAATGCTTTAGGCTCTAATACCATACTTATTGCAAATGCACCTGAAGCATCTCGCTTTTCTATAAAGCTTATTAATCCATTATTCTTCAAATAAGCATTAATATGATCTACTTGTTCTTCTAATGCAACTTTTTCTAGGATTTTCCAGGTAGCGTCAAAAGTGCAAAATAAATATAGTGAATAAATTTGAAGTTCAAAATCTATATTGTTGCCCTCGAATTTAGACAGTTTGCTAAAGGCCAATAAAATTTTATCAATTTTTTCAGCAAAAGTTTTAGGGTACCAATTTTCAATATCGTCTGGTGTTACTAGCGTGTAAGAATGATCTTTTGCCCATTGTTCTTGCCACTTGTGCCCTAAAAAAATAATTCTTGATTTCTTTTCCTCGGAGCTTAATAAATAATTATGTATCAAGTAGGTCCCGGTCTTGTAATAGTTAAGCTTTTTGCGGTAATCATCAGAAATGCAATAATGGCCACATTCAGGACAGAAATATAAATCTAAAGATTGGGGAGCTCGTCGCTCGATTTCAGCAGGACTTTTACAAAATAAGCATCTTATTTTATCTTTTGTATTCATGTTATTCTCCTTATCATATTGTTTAAATAATTGTAGCATAAATTGATAAAAAAAGCAATAAAGAGCATAGCACTTTATGCCTTTAGAGTTGGAACTCTGCTTGTTAATAAGGATAAAGGTTGCACTTGTTTGTCTCCTGTGTTAGAATTAAAGTTAAGATTATCTTTTAAGAGGGCGGCAATGAAGTTTACACCATATTTTGATAAAGGTTTTCAGCCTTTTATTTTAGATTATAGGCAACATCTATGCTTAGGGGATATCCCTGTAAAGATAGCGGTAGAGCGCAATAACGGATACAATTTTGTAAAGCAACTTGCGCTTGAAAGTGAAAGTAAACAAGTGCTGCAAACTGCAGTAAGGTTTATTCAAGGCATACTGTGGTGCGCAGGCGGATATAAGGTTTATATTCAAGGAAGCAAGGCGCTTGCGCAAGCGGTAAAGGAAGCGTATTCTACCGTATATAAGATAGATACGGACTATATGGTCAAGATTTATCAGCAACCTTTTGAAATTATTTTTCTTGAGGACTTTCAACCTTTCCCCCAAGAGCAGCCTTGTAGTATTAAACTGGGCGGACATCTTAACGGTTGCAGAATTGGTTTGGATTTGGGTGGCAGCGACCGCAAGGTTAGCGCGGTGCAAGACGGAGAGGCTATATATAGTGAGGAGGTTGTTTGGCATCCCAAAACTAATAGCGACCCTGCATATCATTACAACGGAGTGCTTACAGCACTGCAAACAGCGGCGGAAAAGCTGCCCCGAGTGGACGGAATCGGCATATCTTCCGCAGGTTGTATTGTGGATAATAAGGTTGCGCTTGCCTTGCTATATAAGCTGGTTAGTAAGCAAGATTTTGACAAGTATATCAGAGATATGTACCTTAGAGCGGCAAAAGAAATCAACCCAAATATACCAATTGTTGTAGCTAATGATGGAGATGTTTCGGCAATAGCGGGCAGTTTGTTTATGAAAAAGAATGCTCTTTTAGGGCTGGCATTCGGCACTAGCGAAGCGGCGGGCTATGTGGATAAGAGCGGCAGTATCAATGGATTTCTATCAGAGCTGGCTTTTGTGCCTGTAGACAACAATGAAAGCGCGCCTTTTAATGAGTTTAATCACGATAAAGGGGTAGGCACAAGCTATTTTAGCCAAGATGCCGCAATTAGGTTGGCAGATATGGCGGGATTCGAGTTGGATAAGAACTTAGCGCCTGCCCAAAAGCTAAAAGCTATTCAAGAGTTGGTAAAAGAGGGCAATACCGATGCGCTAAATATCTTTGCGGATATTGGGCTTTATTTGGGATATACCTTGCCTTATTATGCGGAGTTTTACTCCCTAGAAAATGTAATGCTGTTAGGGCGGGTTATGAGCGGAGCGGGCGGCGATATGATAATAAGCAAAGCAAAACAAGTCTTGCAAGAGGAGTTCGGCTCTGATATAGAACTACTTGTACCTGACGAAATGACCCGAAGGGTAGGACAGTCCATTGCCGCTGCAAGTATGCCTTTTATTGAATGATATTTTTCTTAACTATATTAAAGTTATCCTCCAACAGCAGCCAATTTTGCGGGAAAGGGAAACCTAGCCGCCAATAACTTATACCTCTTATGCCTAAGCGTTTAATAAGGTCAAATTTTGCTTGTATGCTTCTTGCATCCTCGAACCATACAATATGGCGCACCCCGTCATTATCCGTATAGTAAAAATACGGCGCTTGCGCATTGTAATCATATTGGATAGCGGCATTATGCTCCAGTGCTAAACTTATTGCCGCTTGTGGGCTTAATGCTCTTGCCGAAGTGCCTGGCTGATAGGGCAAGCGCCAATCATAACCGTAAAGGTTTTGCCCCATCATTATTTTTTGAGCAGGAATTTGGCTTTCTGCAAAGCGCAGCACTTGTTCCACAGGCCCGATAGGAGATACCGGCATAGGCGGCCCTCCCGAGTAACCCCATTCGTAAGTCATAATTATTACAAAGTCAACTATTTGACCGTGCGCCTTGTAATCGTGCGCTTCATACCATTGCCCTATTTGAGTGGCACTGGTTTTTGGCGCAAGTGCGGAGGATACCATATAGCCTAAGGGATGCAGTCTATCTACCGCCATTTGCAAGAAATTGTTATAAGAGTCTTTGAGTTCGGGAGGCAAAAACTCAAAATCAAAATGCACATCGGAAAAAACGCCGACTCGCTCTAATTCCGCCACAATATTGTCAAGCAATAAGTTTTGCACAGCGGAACTTTGCAGTATATCTCTTGCCAAGTCATCGCTAAAAGCACCGTCTTCCAGGTTGGTGACTACAAGCATTAGCGAAGTGTTTTCTGAGCGTGCTATTTGCGGCAGTTCGCCTAGTGCTAAAGGCGAAAGCGTGCCATCTCTGCGTGCTTGATAAGAAAATGGGGCAAGATATGTAAGCAGCGGCGCAACTCTGCCGGCCTCTTGTTCTAAAGAGGGGCTTATAGCATCTTGTCCGGATTGGATATAAGCATTGCTTTCTATGCTTCTTTTTGGCAGCGGCGGGATATATAGCCTTGTGCCGATTCGCAATGGACTTGTAGTGCTAATATTATTGATAGCGGCAAGCTCATTATAAGTCATACCGAACCTTCTTGCTATGGAAAACAAGCTATCCCCTTGCCTTACAAAATAATAAGAGCCGTCTATCGGGATAACTAGCGCTTGCCCTACCACTAGCCTGTCAGGGTCGGGCAGTTCATTTGCTCTAACGATAACATCAGGGGCAACGCCAAAAGTATTGGCTATACCCCAAACAGAATCCCCTCTGTTAACTACATAAATTTGCATAATTCCACCCTTTTGCAACCTTTACTTTAATAATTAATACATTTTATGAACAGTGCAACCTTAATGTGATAACGCTAATCAATTTCTTAGCTGTAGCAATTGTGCTTTTTTGCGCTATTGGTGTATAATAGCCTTATGAAAATACTTTATTACGGAATAGCCTCTAAGTTTACCCATTCTATGCCGTCCGGCTGGTTTCTTTGCGAGTATTTGGCTAGCAAAGGGATACAAACACAAGAAGTTTATCGCAATATTAACGAAAACTACTCTGACCTTTTAGCGGATATTTTAGAAAGAAAGCCGGATATTTTGCTTTTTTCTATATATATTTTTAATGTAACTGTAATAGCAGAGCTTATAAGAGATATTCGCACGCATCTTGATTGCAAGATTGTTATAGGCGGACCTGAAGCAGATAATACGCTAGGAGCGGACTGCGTTATTTTAGGCGAAGGGGAACTAGCGCTTTACAGCTATATAATAGGTAAAGAAGGCAGCGTTCCGCTTATAGAGCCTTTGGACTTGATACCCTCGCCGTATACAGTCGCAAGATTGGCGGATGCCAAAAATAAGCTGATATATTACGAGTCCTCCAGAGGTTGTCCTTTTAGCTGTACTTATTGTACAGCTCCTTCCGCTAAGGTAAGATATTTTTCCTTGCAAAGGGTTAAGCAGGACCTAATAAATATAGTAAACAGCCAAGCGCAAACGGTTAAGTTTACAGACAGAACTTTTAATTTGCATCCTAACAGAGCCAATGAAATCTTGCTTTTTATAAAAGATAATTTTTCTGCTAGCGGTACAACTTTTCACTTTGAAATAATGGGTGATATATTAACCCCCGATACTGTAGAAATATTGCGCTCTATGCCTAAAGGATTGGTGCAGTTAGAAATAGGAGTACAAAGCCTAAATAAAGACAGCCTTAGAGCGGTGCGCCGCAAGCTAAATCTGGAAAAACTTGCGACATATATCTTGCCGATTATTAAGGCGGGCAATATTCATATTCATTTGGATACCATAGCGGGATTGCCTTACGAAACACTAGGTACATTTATAAACGGCTTTGATATACTTTTTGCCTTTCGTCCTCAAGTGCTGCAATTGGGCTTCCTAAAGATGCTAAAAGGGACACCAATTAAGGAAAACTATTTAGGAGTAACTTACTCGCCAGCTCCGCCTTATGAGATTATTTCCACTCCGTTTATGTCTTGCGAGGATTTAGATTATTTAAGAGATGCAGAGTTTGCTTTGGACAAATTATATAATAGCGGAGCTTTTTTATGCTCGCTAGAATACTTGCTTGCCAACGCCTGCTCACCTTGCAAAATGTTTGCTTCTTTAGGGGCGTATCTAAAAGAAAAAGGTTTGCATGCCCGCTCTCAACGCCCAGAGTTTTTTTGCGCGCTGCTGCATTTTCCCGCTCCTTGTAAAGAGCGGCTAAAGGAATTGCTGCGCTTAGACTTTTTATGCTCTGATGCGGGTAAAAAAATCCCTAGATTTTTAAGAGGTACAAGGGATACCGCCTTTTATAACTATGTAGACGAGCAGCAAAAAGGCAGTTTGTTTTATGAGCAATTCCTATATATCCCCAATAAAAAAAATCAAGGCAATTATATTTTGCAGTTTGATTACAGCAGCAAAGACCCTGTATGCAAAAGGTACGCTTATAAGGTTGTTAAAACTTTATAAATATATTTTTGTTCACTTTTCATATATTTATATATGCTAAGAAAAGCATAGGGATATTTCTTGCTAGTATAGTATGTTTATGGTATAATATCGTATATTTGCTTGTAAGCAGAGGAGGCGTGTTATGAAGATTGCCTTAGGTTGTGACCATGCAGGTTTTGAGGTCAAAGACAGCGTAATAAAAGCTATAAAAAACTCAGGTTACGAATATATTGATTTTGGCACATATGATACCAATAGTTGTGATTATCCTGATTTTGCCGCAAAAGCGGCGCGCTCTGTAGCCAGCGGACAAACAGATTTAGGCATTTTGGTTTGCGGCACAGGTATAGGCATAAGCATTGCCGCCAATAAGGTGGCAGGGATTAGATGTGCACATGTTACTGATGAGTTTAGCGCAAAAGCGGCAAGAGAACATAACAATGCCAATATGTTGGCAGTAGGGGCAAGGATAACTCCTGCCGAGCTGATTGAGCGAATTGTAGACATTTTCCTGCATACTCCTTTTGCAGGGGGCAGGCATGCCAATAGAGTAAATAAAATTACTCAAATAGAGAAAAGCTATATATGCGGAGGCAAGGATGCTTAAAGAGATTATGCAAGAGATTCTTAGCGCAGAAGATGAAGCAAGGCGTCAAATAGATGTAGCTTTAGAGCAAGCCAAGCAAATGATAGAGGATGCCGAGGCTGCCGCCGCTAAAATTATCGAAGATGCCAAAGAGGACGCTTATAAAGACGAAAAAGCTACAATTGCCAAAGCAAAAGAAGATGCAGCGGCTATTTATAAAGAATTGATATCAAAAGGCAAAGCGGAAGCGGAAAAGATAAAGGGAGACACTCTTGCCGCTTCTGCATTTATTGCAAAGAAGCTAATGGAGAAATATGGCTCTAATTGAAATGTGCAAACTTAGCCTAATCGCACATTCTGCGGATAGGAGTAAGATATTACGCCAATTAGTTAAGCTGGGGGTGGTAGAAACTGTACGCAGCAAGCGTTTAGAGCGCACCGACTATCACGACAATCCCACGGGCGAAGCTAAGTATAACAGCTTACTTTCCAAGCTGAGCTTTGTATTTACTTTTTTTAAAGAGCGCAATCACTATGCCCTAAAGAAGCAAATTGAAATACCCGTACCCCTTAATTTAACAAGAATTAATCGCCTTCTTGACCCTGAGGAGTTGGAGCTGGCAGGGAAAAATGAGTATGATTTATTGCAAAATGTTGCGGAAATCGAAGAGCTTAACTCACAGCTTGTAGATAATATTGCAAGGGCATCCAGACTGGCAAGCAGAAAAGAGCAATTGCTTTTTTATAAGGATTTGGATATTAAGTTCAGCGAAATAAAAGATAATAAATACTCTTGTTTAAGGGTGGGCTCGCTATCTGCTCAGGGAGCGGAGAAATTAGCTGAAAAGAGCAGTTTCCCCGGCATTCTTATTACAAGGGGCACTAGCGGCAGAGCATTGCTTACAGCCGCAATTTTTCATAAGGACAATGAGCAAGCAGCAGTTAACGCTTTGGTGCAAGCGGACTTTATGCCTTGCCCTTTTGCGGAAGATATTTTTGCCGCTGAGGAAATAGCAAAGATAGACACTAGGCTGCAAGAATGTGAGCAGGTAACTAATGAAATCACGCAAAAAGCAGTATCTATGTTTTTTCTTGCCGAAAAGTTTAAGATTCTTTACGATTACTATCTTATTGCGAAAAAGAAAGTAGAGGTTATGGCAAATGCCGCAGGTTCTGGCAGCACCTTTTTGCTAGAAGGGTGGGTACCTCTGCCGGATAAAGAAAAGGTAGAAAAAGGGCTGCTTTCAGTTACCAAGAATATTTATATAGACTTTCGTCCTCCGCAAGAAGGTGAAGCTCCGCCCGTATATGTTAAGAATAATAAGGCAATAGAGCCTTTTCAAAGTATCACTAATATGTATGGTCACCCTGACCCCAAAGCAGACAGCGACCCTAATTTTTTTGTTGCCATTTTCTACTTTTTATTCTTTGGCATAATGATGGGGGATGCGGGCTACGGTATTATTATTGCTCTTGCTTGTTTTACTTTTTACCTTATTAAGAAGCCTAAAAAAAGCACAGGTCATATGATATTGGTATTTGGATTTTGCGGTATTTCTACTTTTATTTGGGGAGTGATTTTTGGAGGCTGGTTTGGCATAGATGCGGAGGTGCTGAGAAGTAGCGGTTTTGGCAGATTTTTGCTAAAACTCTCTTGGTTTAATCCGTTAGACGAGCCTCTTATGATGTTTGGGCTGGCGCTGGCGCTAGGCGGGCTGCAAATAGCGGTAGGTTTTGCTATCAATGCTTACAATAAATGGAAAGAAAGCAAAGCTGATGCCATTCTTAATAGTATTAGCTGGGTAATTATTTTGCTGGGGATAGGTATTGTTGCCATTGCAGCTTTAGTAAACAAGCCCATTGTCAACACCATAGGTTTAATCAGTACAGGTATTGGGGCGGGCTTGCTGGTGCTAGGCGGCACAGTCGGCAAAAAAGGTATAATAAAAAAAGTTAGCGGCTCATTTGGCAATGTGTATGGTGGGGTAAATGTTTTTGCAGATATATTATCCTATTCCCGCCTTTTTGGGCTGGGTCTTACCACCGGCGTAATAGCTATGGTAATCAATTATCTTGCCAATATCATTATTCAATTAATTCCTAATTTTATAGGTTATATAGCCGCATTTTTCATTCTTATTATAGGACATACTTTTAACTTAGGGATTAACTTGCTGGGCACTTATGTGCATAACAGCAGGTTGCAATATATAGAGTTCTTTTCCAAATTCTATCAAGGAACGGGCAAGCCGTTTACGCCTTTAGGCAGTCAAACAAAGTACATTTTTTTAGATAATTAGGAGGTTATTATATGACAATTGGTTCAGTTATAGCGCTTATTGGCGCAGGAGTGGCTATCGTGCTTTCGGGGATAGGCTCTAGCATAGGTGTGTCCAGAGCAGGTCAAGCCGCCGCAGGCGTCATTGCAGAAGACCCGGACAAGTTTATGAAGTGCCTTATCTTGCAGCTGCTTCCTGCTACGCAAGGCCTATATGGCTTTATAATCAGCTTTTTGGTGCTGATTAAAATTGGCGCGTTAGGCACACTTGTAAACTTATCCGCTACTGCGGGCTGGGGCATATTTGCAGGATGCTTGCCTATTGCGGTGGGCGGTCTAATGTCAGCTGTATATCAAGGCAATGTAGCTGTGTCCGGTATTGCGCTGGTAGGCAAGGACGGTGACCAATCTACCAAAGCAATGCTACTTACCGCAATGGTAGAAACTTATGCTCTGCTGGCATTTCTATTGTCCTTTATGATAGTTTTCTTACCCGCTTGGGCTTAAAGGTATACTATGACTCAAGGCAAAGACGAGATAATTAAAAAGATAAAAAAAGATGCGGAAAATATAGTAAAGTCTACGCTGGAAGAAGCAGGCGCAAAATCCAAGGAGATTATATCTCTTGCGCATAATGACGCCAATATTTTTAAGCAAAACTATATGGAAAAATCTTTTGCGCAAAGAGATGAAATTACTTTGCGGGAGCAAGGTGCGGCTAAGCTGGAAATAAATAAAATACTGCTGGCAAAAAAACAAGCAATGGTTAGTGCCGCCTATAAGGACAGCATTAACTTAATTAAGAAAGACAGCAAAAGCTATCTAAAGCTGTTGGAAGCAATGCTGCACTCTGCAAAAGGTGGCACGGTAACTTTTTCAAAAGCAGATAAAGATATTGCCGAAGGATTCCTGCAAGATTTTAATAGTAAGCATAAGACAGACTTTAAGCTATCCAAAGGATATGGCTCTTTTCTGGGCGGGGTAAGGATAGAGGGCAAAGATATAGATATAGATATGACCTTAGAAGCAGAAATTGCCCTTATCAGAGAGGATACCGAGCCGGAGGCGGCAGCAATTATTTTTGGAGAGCGCAATGGCTGATAAGCTAATTTATGCCAATACCCGTGCTATCACCAAAGAGGTTGGGCTGTTTTCTAAAGAGCGGCTGGCACGAATGATAGAGTCCGAAAGTTTGCCTTTAGCTGTAAAAATCTTATATGAGGTAGGCTATGGCGGCGGATTGGTGCTTTCTGCTCCTGACTTATTTGAAGAAATATTAGCGGAGGAGGAAAGTAGGGTAAATACTTTTTTTAGCGAAGTTAATCAAGAGGGTTTTGGGCTGGAGTGCTTTATATTAAAAAGAGATTACCATAATGCCAAAGCCTTGCTAAAGGCAAAATATATGGGTATAGCTGAGGGCTTTATGTTTTTGCCCAAAGGGATTTATCCTATTGAGACACTTAAAGCAATAGTGTTGGAGGGAAAAAAAGATATCAATCCTTATATGCAAGAAGCGGTAGCCAAGCTAACTAGCCTAGAAAGTGCTCCGCCTGCCAGAAGTATAGATATATCTTTAGATAAAGCACTTTTTAAGGATATTAATAACAGGCTGGCAAAGGTAAAAGATGCGGCAGTATTGCAGTATTTTACTATGCTTGCCGACTATACCAATATTCTGTCTTTTTTAAGGACAAAAAAGATAGGCGAAAGAGCGGCATTTTTAGAGGATTGTTTTGTAGTAGGGGGCAAGATTAGCTTGCAAGGCCTGGTAAAGCTGTTAGATGAGGATATTGCCGATATAAAAAAAGCAATAAAGTACTTTGGTTATCCCGAATTAGAAAAGTTTACAGAAGCAGAAAACTTTAGCGCAATGGAAGCGGCTATAGATAATAATTTAATAAGGATATTCAAAGAAAAGGCTAATGATATTTATTCTGCCGCCCCTTTACTAAATTATTATTTGCAAAAGCTCAATGAAATTAAAATGATAAGGATAGTATTGGTTTGCTTAAAGAATAATACAGATTTAGAGGAAATCTATAAAAGAATGAGGGTAATTTATGCTTAAAAGAGCAAAAGTTGCCATAGTGGGCGATAGAGAAAGCATAACAGCGTTTAAGGCGGTGGGGATAGATGTATTCCCTGAGCAAGAGGGCAAAGACTCCGGCGAAATCATTAAGAGTTTGGCTCGTACCTATGCTGTTATTTTGGTAACAGAGGAGATTGCCCAAAGGACAGAAGATATAATTAACAGATATAAGGCAAGAGCATATCCCATTGTTACGGTTATCCCTAGCGCAAAGGGCGCAACCGGCTATGCGCTTTCTAATATCAGTAAAGATGTGGAAAAGGCTGTTGGTTCGGATATGCTCTTTAAGCATGATAATAAAAAGTAACGGGGCATATACAGCGCAATACATTGTTAGGCTGCGTTTTCCTAGGTCATGTATATGGGGATACATTCCTGTCAGAAATCCTCGCCTGCCTCGTCTTGCTTGCATCTGCACCGTTATTTCAACAAGTTTCTGCCTATAATGGCATTGGAGGAGTGAATATAAAAATGGCTATTAAAGGTACTATTTTAAAAGTTTCCGGCCCGCTTATAATT
>CAYSNP010000031.1:0-21872 GCA_964432485.1 uncultured Christensenellaceae bacterium
TTCGCTGTGTGGGCATAAAACAAAACAAAATCATAGATATGGATATAAGCAAAGCGCTAGCTTTGCCTCGTGTATTTAACGAGGACTTATATAAAGTAGCTAATATCTTAGGAAAATAAAGTAATACTTAACCACCGTTAATTTAACAAGTTTTTGTGTCTAAAATGACACATTGGAGGAATGAATATGAAGAACTTAAGAGGCGCATGTATGTTTGCGCAATCAGGCGGACCTACATCAGTAATTAATTCCAGTGCGGCAGGAGTGTTTATTGAAGCGCTGTCACGCCCTGAGATTACAGGCGTTTACGGTGCCGCTCATGGGATTAAAGGAGTATTAAATGAGGTTTTTTACAATATAGGCGCGGAGGATAAGGCAGAGCTTTTGCTGCTTAAAAATACTCCCAGCTCCGCACTTGGCTCTGTGCGTTACAAACTTGCCAATCCTGAAAAAGATGATACCGATTATAAAAGGATTCTGGAGGTCTTTGAAAAATATAATATAAGGTATTTCTTTTACAATGGCGGCAATGACAGTATGGATACTTGCAATAAGATAAGCAAGTATCTGTTAGCTCATGGCTATGATTGCAATGTAATAGGCGTGCCAAAAACAATAGATAATGACCTAAACGGTACAGACCATTGCCCGGGCTATGGCAGTGCCGCAAAATATGTAGCTACCACTATGATGGAGTTATCCTTAGATGCTCGTGTTTATGATACCAAGCAAGTTACAATAGTTGAGATAATGGGCAGAAATGCAGGTTGGCTAACTGCCGCCAGCGCACTTGCAGGCAATGTCGGTCATGGTCCGGACTTAATATATCTGCCTGAGCTGCCTTTTGATATAGAAAAGTTTGTAGGTGATGTCAAGCGCACATTGTCAGGCGCGGATAAGAAGTGCATAGTAGCGTTAAGCGAAGGGATAAAGACAAAAGAGGGACAATATGTAGCTGAGGCTATAGAAAGCTCCAAATCGGCTGCCAGAGATTCCTTCGGGCATGCTCAACTTGGCGGAGTTGCTTCTGTTTTAGGCGAGCTGGTCAAAGAAAGGATAGGTTGTAAGGTAAGAGCCATAGAGTTCAATCTTATGCAAAGATGCGCCGCTCACCTTGCCAGCGCAATTGATGTAGAGGAAGCATTTCAAGCAGGCGTGCAGGCTGTAAGAGCGGCTTGCTCCGGACAAACAGATAAAATGGTGGTGTTCCAAAGAGATGCTTCCAGCATAGAGTACAAGTGTCTGTATAAGTTAGTACCTTTAGAAGTTGCCGCCAATGTTGAAAAGACTATACCTTTAACTTGGATTACAGAGGATGGCACAGGATTAAAGTCAGAGTTTATAGATTATGCGCTTCCCCTTATTCAAGGGCAAAGCTCTGCACCTATTGAAAAGGGCCTTCCTCGATTTGCACAGTTAAAAAAGGTTAGAGTATAAACAATAACTGTGAGGTATCCCTAAAATGTCAATTGCTGACTTTTTAGCTAAGAAAAAAGGAAAAGTAATAATAATTATAGTTATTGCTGCGCTAATTTTAGCCGGAGGAGCTACACTGGGCTATTTTTTATGGAAGCAAAAGTACAACTGCATTCCAAATAATTTTTCAGCGGATATAGACGACCAAATAGAGTTTTATGTCACCATAAATTGGGAAGATATAGACGGTGCACAAAAGTATAATATAGAATACGAATATTATTTATATCCGGGGGTCATTCATTCTAAATCGGTAACTATATCCGAGGCTACTATATATCGAAAGCGCGGAGAATTAAAGTATAGAGTACAAAGCGTGGTAAATGGCAAGGCTAGCCCATTTTCTGCTTGGCAAAGTTACTTTGTGCCGTCAATGGAAATACCGTTTTCGGTAGACCCGACATTAAAACCCGATGAGGAAAAAGCCAATACTTATATTCTTACCTTGCCGTTTATTGCCTATAAAAAATATGGAAATGAATATGACTTGGTGACAACTTTTGAAGTACAAGAAAAACTGCCTTCCGATACAGCTTTTAGACAATCAATTTATAAGGTAACTACGCATGTCTATGTAGTGCCAGAAGATGAGCAGGGCATCTTTACAGTTAGGGTTAGGGTGCTGAATAATACCAAATTTTCCAGCAAAGATGAAATAACTGGAGAATCAATAATTGTAACAGAAAACTTGCCTGTTGAGTTGTATGATTTATACGAGCCTAGTGACTGGGTTGAAGTAAGCATAGAATTAGCGTAAGTCTTTTGAGCCATTCGCTCTTATTCCATATCGGATATACAAGGGTTTTTTGCAGGTTGCTGTATTGACTTGCAACGCTTTTGGGGGTATAATATAAGTTAGGATAATAGGAGAAATATGAAGATAGTAGTTCTGGACGGGTATTGTCTAAATCATGGAGATTTAAGCTGGGATGCTTTTAGAAAGTTAGGTAAGGTCACAATTTATGATAGGACTCCTAAGGACAAGGTTGTAGAAAGGGCATTTGATGCTGATATTATTTTAATTAATAAAGCGGTAATTGATAAGAATTTAATTGATGCACTGCCTTCCTTAAAGCATATTGCGGTAATGGCAACAGGCTATAATGTAGTTGATTGCGATTATGCACGGAAAAAAGGCATAGATGTGTCCAATGTGCCTTCCTATGGCACAGAAAGCGTGGTGCAAACTGTCTTTTCTTTAATTTTAGAACTTTATATAGGCTCAGGAGAACATAACGCCTCTGTAAAGAGCGGGCAGTGGTCTGCTTGCAAAGATTTTTGCTACTATAAACGCACCCTTAACGAGATTGCAGGCAAAACGCTAGGTATAATAGGGTATGGCAGGATTGGCAAAAGGGTAGCGCAAGTTGCTCTTGCTTTTGGCGCAAAGGTTATAGCCTATAATGTGGACGAGCAAGGCAAAGTGTCAGAGGGAGAGCATTTTGTAGCCTTAGATACACTATTGCGTCAAGCTGATATAATTTCGTTAAATTGTCCGTTAACTGCAGAAAATAAGGGTATGATTAACGCACGCACTATTTCTTTGGCAAAAAAGGATGCCATTATTATCAATACCGCCAGAGGTCCGCTGATTTGCGAGCAAGATTTAGCCGATGCGCTTAATAGCGGCAGGATAAGAGGAGCAGGGCTTGATGTGCTATCTCAAGAGCCCCCTGCGCCCGACAATCCTTTGCTTACTGCCCGCAATACTATAATCACTCCGCATATAGCGTGGGCAACTCAAGAGGCAAGGATAAGGCTAATGGATATATTAGCCGCTAATGTAGCTGGCGCCATCAAAGGCGAAAAGCTAAATATAGTAAATAAGTAAAATAATTTAGTTAATAATGTACTAAAGGGAAATTTAATTGGTTATAAGAGGAATTATATGGAAAAAATAGCTATTATAGATTTAGGCTCGAACTCTGCTAGGCTTGTGATTGTAAGGATTCTCAAAGGCGGCTATTTTGTAGTAATTGACGAATTAAAAGAGCCGGTTAGGCTTGCAAAAGATATGGAAATTGATGGTTTTTTACGACCTTTAAGGGTAGCGCAAACTATAAAGACTTTGCGCACTTTTCGCACTCTTTACGAAAGTCACGGGGTCAGCAAAGTATTTGCTTATGCCACTCAAGTGGTTAGAAAAGCTAAGAATAGACAGAGTTTTATTGATGAGGTTGCCAATACTTGCGGCATTAAGCTCACTATTATTTCGCAGGAGGACGAGGCAACTCTGGTATATAGAGCAGTAATTAATTCTATGGATATTCCTAAAGGGTTGATTATAGATATCGGCGGCGGCAGCGTTAAACTCATTCATTACAACCGCAGAGTAATACTTGCTCAAGACACTTTACCGTTTGGGGCTGTTACCCTTACAGAAAAGTTTTCCGCTCAAAGCTCCGACCCTGAAGAAATTGCAAATATGATAGAAGCGCATGTGGAAGAAGAGCTTAAAAAGCTGCCTTGGATAAATGAAATTGAAGAGGATGTGCAGCTAATCGGCGTAGGCGGCTCGCTTCGCAACCTTGGCAAAATAAGTCGGCGTTTAAGAAGGTATCCTTTGGATATGGCTCACAATTACCATATACCGTATTCGGAAATAATGACAATCTACAATACAATCAAGCCTTTAGAGGCAGAAAAGATTGCTAGGATAAAAGGGTTGTCCAGCACCAGAGCGGATATTTTTCCTGCTGCTTTAAGTACTTTGCAAGCACTTATCAAATGCGCCAATTTTAGCGAGATTATTATAGGCGGTGCAGGCTTTAGAGAAGGCGCAATGTTTACTTATGCTGTGCCGCAAACTATCGAAAAGCCAATTGGCGATGTGGTTGGGCATGGTATTTATACCTTACTTTCTCAATTTAATATGAATATTCCCCATGCTGAGCATGTCTTTGATTTATCCTTGCAACTTTACCGGCAGCTTAGGGTGCTTCATAAGCTGCCACGCAGATATGTTAAAATATTGCGAGTAGCTACTATGCTTCACGATATAGGCACCAGCCTAAAGTTTTATGACCACCATAAACATTCTGCTTATTTTATCTTAAATAGCAATTTATATGGCATTGCACATAAGGACTTGATTATTGCAGCTTTTGCCGCCGCTTCTCATACCAAAGACGGGCTGGATATCGACGAGCTTCGCCCTTATGCAGATTTGTTAAACGAAGAAGAGCTGGATGCCATCAGAAAACTGGGGGTAATTGTACGGATAGCGGAGTGCTTTGACAGAAGTATGGGCAAAGTTATTGTAGGTATTAATTGCGATGTGCTGGGTGACAGCGTAATACTTAAAATGGAGACAGAAGGCGATTGCACCTTAGAAATAAAAGATGCAATGGGAGCGCTAGGTGAGTTTCGAAGAGCATTTAAAAAGAATTTGGATATCCTATGAGGGTAGTGCTGGCAAGCTCTTCGCCTCGCAGGCATCAGTTGCTTAAAGAGCTTTTTGCAGAGTTCGAAATCTGTGAGCCTGCTGCCGACGAGCATTTTATTGGCATATCTCCCCAAGAAACCGTAAAGGAGCTTGCAACAAGAAAAACTTTAGGCGTAAAAGGCGATTTGGTAATAGGCTGCGATACTATAGTTTACCTCAAAGGTATCTATTACGGAAAGCCGCAAAATAGGGAAAAAGCTGTTAAAATGCTTATGGACCTAACAGGCAAAACTCATGAAGTTTACAGCGGATTAGCTGTAGCGTATCAAGGAGAGCTATATCAAGAATTCGAGCGTAGTACCGTTACTTTTAAGCAGCTGACACGCAAGCAAATAGAAGAGTATGTAGATGCTTACACACCTTATGATAAGGCGGGAGGGTACGGTATACAAGATGATTTTCTTGTAAAAGGATATAGCGGAAGCTATAAAAACATTATGGGACTGCCTGTGGAAAAACTTAAAAGCATTTTAGCTGAGATAGGAGCACTTAATGGCTGAAAAATTGTTGATAGACTTAGGAGCGCACTTTATTACCGCTCAATTTAAGGGCAAAAGGATAAGGGAGCGTAATTTAGGAGTTTTTTCAAAAGGAGAGGAGCTTCAATTAGTGGCGGCAGGGAGCAAAGCTGTGGAAGTGCTGCAAAAGCCGCTTGCCCCAAATATGAGTGTTATTGCTCCGGTAGGCAGTGAAGGTATAGCATATCCTCGTCCTGCGCAAATGATACTTGCATCTATCTTAAAAAGAGAATATCCTAAACTGAAAAAAAGTGCTCAAGTTTATGTTACCATGCGGCTTTGCACTAAAGAATTGCAAATGAGAGTGCTTTATAATGTTTTTAAGAAGATTGGGTTTCGAGATGTAACTTTACTTGACTCACTCTTGGCATTGATACCCTTTGTCAGCCTTGCGCCTGTAGCGCAAATTGGTGCATCAGGCAGCGATATTGGCATTTTGGACAGCAACGGCATTATTGAAGGTTGCTCTACCTCAATAGGAGGGGAGTATCTTGACCGCTTAATTGCAGATAAGATAGAGGCGGTCTATAAGTTAAAAATCAGCCTTGCCGCTGCAGAACATATCAAGCTGCAAGTGGGCAGCCTTATTCCCAGCGACCTTTTTTCAACTAAAGTAAGCGGCAAAAACACTTTAACCGGTGAGATACTTACTACTACCGTTACCACCAACGATATTAGGGCGGAAGTGGTAGCTACATATACCAAGATTTTGGAGATATTGGACTCGCTCTTTACTTTATTACCTGATAAAATGCTGGATTCAATAGCAGAAAAAGCTATTTATATATCAGGCGGCGGTGCTAACATTAAAGGTATTGAAGCATTTTTCGAAGATTACTTCCGCCGTCCTATCCTTGTGTCTTCTCAACCTGAATTTGATATTATAGAGGGTTTAGCCAAGCTGGCAGAAAGGGACAAGGTGCTTGCAAACCTCTTAAAGTTGGGTAGATAAACAGTATTGCATTTTACTTCTTATTTCCTTTTTATATGATAAAAATAGCCATTTTTATTGCTTCTGTTTGCCTTAAAATATAATATGTAGAATCTTATTATGAGGCGACGGTATGGGCAGAAAAATTGTTTTAACTTCAGGCAAAGGCGGCTCGGGCAAGACCAGTGTAGTTGCTAATTTAGGTATAGCTCTGGCTAGGCGAGCTTGTAAAACTTGTTTAATGGACGCTGATATTGGCTTAAACAATTTGGATGTGGCTTTGGATTTAGAAAATAGGATTGTCTATGATATTGGAGATATATTGGAAAATAGGTGCAGCGTTTCGCAAGCCTTAATTCAAGAGCGCAACTTGAGCAAGTTGTTTATTTTGCCTTCTGCAAAAGCGGCGGATCTCAATAAAATAGAGGTATCTTCTTTACAAAAGATTGCAAATGAATTGGCACAGAACTTTGATTATGTGCTGATAGACTGTCCTGCAGGGGTGGAGGAAGGCTTCCATCGTGCAATGTTATGCGCTGATGAGGCAATAGTAGTGACAACCCCTCATATAAGTGCAGTTAGGGATGCTGATAAGGTTATTAGTTTGCTTTCTACCTACAATGTGGATTTTTTAGGTGTTATAATCAATCGTATTCGTGGCGATATGGTAATAGAAAAGAAAATGATGTCCGCTTTTGAAATTGCAAAACTGCTTAGAGCGCGCTTAATTGGCGTAATTCCTGAGGATGATAAAATCTCTTTGTACAGCAACATTCATAAGGGCAATGCCTATCGCAGCGAAAGCAATACTGCTTACAATTTTTTGGCGGAATATATTATTAATGGCAAAGGGCTTATTTATGATTATACCGCACCTTATAAAAGTTTAATTAATAAAATGTTTCATAAACTTTTTGTAAAAAGGACAGACAAAATGGAGGAAGAAGGGTGAGAGAAAAAGATAAATCTATAGAAAGATTAAAAAAGATTCTGATTAGCAATAAGTCCTTTATCCCCAGCGGTATTTATAGCGCTATTCGGTTTGATATCCTACGGGTGCTAAAGGGCTATTTTCATATAAAGAAAGAAGATATTGATATTAATATAGGTTTAGACCAAGCGGGTAAGTATATTATAGATATTAAGGTTACAGCAGAAAAGGCATTTAGAGCAAATGCGGTGGAAGACGGAATAGAAAATATCTAAACATTAAAGCATTATCGCATTTGCTGAGGGCGCTATTCATATAATTAATATATGCGTAATATAAGGGTGCACCCCCTTTTTATAGTATTGCTTGTTTTGCTTATATTCAGCGGCAAGTTTTTGGTTGCTTGTTATACATTCCTGGCTTTAATAATCCACGAGTCGGCACATTATAAAGTAGCCGCCGCAAGAGGCTATAAGCTATCGCAGCTTACTTTAATGCCCTATGGCGTAATGCTTTATACCGAGGACAATATTCATCCTCAAGATGCCTTTTATATAGCATCTGCAGGCATTGTTGCCAATGCATTTGTATGCATAATTTTAGTAGCGTCTTGGTGGATTGTTCCGTCCGGCTATCCTTATACCCAACCGCTTTTTGCTGCCAACTTTGCCATTGCGGTCTTTAACTTGCTCCCTGCATACCCGCTGGACGGTGCACGTATTATTTTAGCGCTTTCCAAAAAGCCGTTAAAGACGCTTGTAAGGCTAAAGAGATTTGGGGCGGCTCTTTCTTTTTTACTTTTTGCACTTTTTATTGCAAGCGCATTTTATCAGCTCAACTTAACTTTAGGCATAGCCGCTGTTTCGCTCTTTGTGGGTGCTAGATTCGGCACAAAAAATCAAGCATATCTTTTTATCACAGAGCAATATCCTTTTGAAAAGGACAAGCGGCATCCTGTGGAACAAGTAGTAATTTATGCAGATATAGATATGGAAATTAAGAAATTATATCCTTATTTTAATAAAAATAAGTTGCTTATTATCAAGATTACTGACAACTGCCAAACCGTAGCAGAAATGACAGAAGGCGAGTTTATTGCTAAACTAAGCGGCCATGCCAGCCGTGAGAGAATCGGAAGCCTTATATGCAGATATTCTTAAAGGTTTTGCTTTTATTCTTAGCCTTTTTATGATATAATCAACTAAAAGCATAAGAGGCGGCAAATGAGCGTAGCAGATAAGATTTTTATAGAAAACTGCAAAGAGATTTTAGAAGACGGGATAAGCAATAAGGGCACTTATGTCAGACCTTATTGGGCGGATGGAGCACCTGCATATACAATAAAAAAATTCGGGATAGTCAATAGATACGACTTAGGCAAGGAGTTTCCCATTCAAACTATTCGCAAGATTAATTATAAGGCAGCTATAGACGAGATTCTATGGATTTGGCAAAAGAAATCCAATAATGTTGCTGACTTAAACAGTAAAATATGGGATTCCTGGGCGGACGAGCACGGGAGCATAGGCAAGGCATACGGTTACCAGCTTGCGCAAAAGCATAGGTATAAGGAAGGCTGGTTTGACCAAGTGGATAGGGTGCTTTTTGACCTTAAATTCAATCCGTACAGCAGAAGAATAATGACCAATATCTACAATCATACAGATTTATTTGAAATGAATTTGTATCCTTGCGCATATTCGCTTACGCTTAATGTTTGCGAGGATAAGTTATGCGGTATCCTTAATCAGCGCTCTCAAGATATGCTGGTTGCCAACAATTGGAATGTAGTTCAGTATGCTGTGCTGATTCATATGTTTGCCAGGGCTGCGGGCTTGCAGGCAGGCGAGCTGGTGCATGTGATTACAGATGCTCATATTTATGACCGCCATATACCTATAATTGAAAAAATAATAGAAAACCCTCAATATAATGCTCCTAAACTGCTGATTAATGCGGGCAAAACTGACTTTTACTCTTTTGCGGTTGAGGATTTCACGCTGCAGGATTATAAATATACCGATATTGCTTGTAAAATTGAGGTAGCAATATGAAAAGTATTGCAGTAGTGGATAACAATTGGGGGATAGGCAGACAAGGCGGACTGCTTTTTCGGCTGCCTAAAGATTTGGCATATTTTAAGCAGCAAACACTTGGTAAAGTAGTGGTTATGGGTCACAATACTTTGCTGTCACTGCCTCAATCAAAGCCCTTGCCCGACCGTAAGACAATAGTAGTGACTCAAATTTTCAAAAGCAATCCTCAATTTATAGCTGTTTATGACTTGGAGGAATTGTTTTTTGAGCTAAAAAAATATGACACAAATGATATTTACATAGCCGGCGGAGCAATGCTGTACCAATCTACATTAGATTACTGCAATTATGCTTTAATAACTAAAGTAGACGCTCAGGCAAATGCGGAATACTTTTATCCTAACTTAGACAGCCTGCCAAATTGGGAAAAAGAGCTTGAGGGCAATCCGCTTCAAGACAACGGTTACAGCATAAAATTTACAAGATATGTAAATAAATCGCCAAAGAAGTATATTTAACCTTATTTTTTCTTAAAATCTTTAATGTTTTCATATTTAGTTAAGTAAAACTTGCTTTTTCTATTGACTTTAATTTACTTTTATTTTACAATATATTTACATTATAGTTATTTTAAGTTAATGGGGTGTTTATGGATATCCAAGTCAATACTAATAAGCTAATCAATGAAATAATGAGCAATGCCAATTCTGCCATTATGCTTTTTGCGCCTAACGGTACAGGTAAGGCAGCGTTTATTTCGGAGCTTGGCAGCAGGTATCAAAAAGTATTTTGGTTTTCTTCCTCTTGTGACTGTATGGAAGCGTTTGCGCTTACCCTTGCTTTTAAGATAGTAGAAGATGAAGAGCTGCTGCTTAGGATTAAGCAATTGTCTTATTGCGAATCTGAATATAATAACGACAGAATAATAATCAATACCACCCTAGAGTACATTTCTTCTCTTAAAGGCAACTTTTTGCTGGTGCTAGAGCATATGGACGCTGTTTCAGAGGGGTTTGATTTAAGTTTGGTAGAAAGGCTGATTAAGCATTGTCCTAAAAACTTAAAGATTTTAATTAGTGCTCAAGAGTTTATCAATTTTGATTATTCAAAATTTGAGCCTCTTTATCCTATTTTAATTGATGAAAATGTAATGGGAAAAAGGGCAAAAACTCATGATTTTGAAGAAAGTATAAGAGATTTAAGCGATGAGCAAAGAGCATTCCTATCTTATATTGCACCTTTACATTGTGTAGATACTCAATTTGCCGACAAGTTTTTCCCCCAATGCAAAGAGCTGTTGGAATACTTGTGCAGAAAAACTTGGTATATAGTGCGCAGGGGCAATGATAAGTACTTTATTAATTTATTGCTAAAAGATTATTTGGGAGTAGAAAAAGGCAGCTCTCAAGAATACTATAATGAGTTTGCAAAACAAAATGTTTTTAAGAGATACGCAGATTATTTGTTTGATAAAGAGGTGTTTGCCGCTTTTAAGATGTATCTTAAAGCAGAAGATATTAAGATGGTAGACCAATGCATTGCAATAGGCATAAAGGATGAAACTTTTGCACAAAGGCTTGACCTTTATGCTAAACATATCAAAAAGGTATTGTATCAAGATGCAAAAAGCTACCCTTATTTTCAATTGTACCTTGCGTTTGTATCCTTTCATTTGGGTAACTATACTACAGCATTTGATAACCTTAACAGCTTGTTAGATACTTTTAAGGACCAGCCTAAAGCCTTATACTATTGCTACAAACTTATGGTTAAATCGCTGTGCGCACAAAAGGATTTCAAAAGAGCGAATGATTTTATTGTTTTTTTGAAGAATAAATATTCAGAAATAGAGCCGATAATCGGCGGCGTTCTTTGTTTAACTCCTCAAATATATAGAGAGCTTGATATTGCGGTAGATTTCAATTTTCTTAAATCAATAGAAGAGGATTGGACTACTGCTGAAAATGCAAAACAAATTTGGTATCCAAAAGTTTTGCAAGTGATTAGCGAAACCTATTTTGATGCCGGCAATTACAAAAAGGCTGTACAGATTCTAAATAAAATAAAAGAAGTAATCCCTTTTTATGTTATTCCGCACAATATTGTAATGTTTTATTATTACTCCGGCAATATAGAGTCGGCATATAAAATGGCGGTAGATGCATTAGATTTTGCGCAAAGGAACGAAATTACTAAAGATGTCAGTTATATTTATACTGCTCTTGCCAACTTTGACCTATATTCGGGCAACATTAAGGAAGCTCTTAAAAAGTTTGATACAGCTGTATCTTTGGACAAGACCAACTCTGCCACCAAGTTTTTTAATATTGCTTTGCGCTCAATGGCTTATGCCCGCTATGCCGATATAAACTACGCGCGAGAAATTACTCATATTTATCTAAAATATTGCGAAACTTATTATCCTCAATATGCCAATATGCTACTTTGCGCAATGGCTTTTTGCTATTACAAGCTAAACGCTCCCGAACAAGCATATTTTTATGCTACACAATGTATAAAGACCAGCAAAGCGCGCTCTATCTTTTGGCTGATTGGTATGGCTATAGCCACAACTCACCTGCTAAATAGCAATGAGCTAAAGGATGCACAAAAGTTGATTAGGAATATAATTAAGTCCAGCTATGTTTACGGTATGGAGATTATGTTGGTAGACAATATTGATATTTTTGAGCCATTATTTGACTTTGCCATTAGGAATAATATCGAAATTGAGTATATAGAAAACATATACCAAGCTGTCAATAAAAAGAAATCTCAAAAGAAAAAGTTCGGCAACTTAAAAATTAAACTTTTCGGCAATACAAGTGTGCTTTTTAAGGACGATGAGGTAGCATGGAAAACTCGTAAAGCCAAAGAACTTTTCTTCCATTATGTGCTTGCAGGCGACAAAGGTATAGACCGAAATGTAATAATCAACTACTTATGGAAAGACTACCTTTATGAGTCTGCTATAAACAACCTTAAAACAACGAATAATATAATCAGAAAGACTTTAACCCAGCTTAATGTAGATTTTAAGTTAGAGTATATGAATACTAAGTATATATTGACGCTAAAAGACATTCATATAGATTACACGGACTATGCCAAACTTGCCGCTCAATACAAAAAGGAAACTAATATCAAAAAACGAATTGAGCTTATGAATGCTATTTTGGATATTTATAAGGATGATTTTGCTATAGATATGGATAAGACGGACTTTAACAATGCTCGGCAAAGTATCAAACAAGAGCTGATGATTAAGTTGCTCAAGCTGTCCAGAGAGCTTAGCCAAGAAGGCGATTATATAGAAGCCAAAAAGTTTATTCAAGCGCTGGCAACCATAGACCGCAATACCGATTATACACAGAAAATTGCAGAAATCGACAGCTATATCACTTTATAAGCTATAGCTTGACCTTATAAGGTTTGTTAAACTTTTGCTCTAGCTATTCAATTGCGCAGGGCTAAATAGTATGGTATAATTTTAGCTGATGAGATATGGAAAACTAACCTCAAAAGAACTTAAAAACAATGTTTTTGGTGTAATAGGGCGCAGAAGAGCGGAAGTTAAGGTATCCAGCTCGCTAGCTCTCGATTGCGCATCTTTTTCTTTTGAGGGCGATACTTTAATTACTTCAGACCCAATTACAGGTGCGGCTGAAAATATAGGTTCTTTGGCAATTAAGGTCAATGCAAATGATATTATCAGTTGCGGAGGCGAGCCTGTAGCTGTTTTGCTTACCATTATTGCTCCTCCTAACACTCAAGTTGAGCAAATTAAAAAGATAATGGAGGATGCGGAGCAAGAGGCAATAGCGCAAAATATGGAAATTATAGGCGGGCATACCGAGTTTTCTGATGCTGTTTCTCGTATAATAGTTTGTTGTACTGCTGTTGGCAAGAGCAGCAAGCCTATTTTTGCGGATAAGGCGCAAGTTGGCGATGATATTATTATGACAAAATACGCCGCTCTTGAAGGCACAGCAATAATAGCTGCTGATATGGGAAAAAAGCTGGAGGGCATTTTAAGCAAAGAAGAGTTGGATTTTGCTCGTTCTGCTTCTGCACACCTGAGCATAGCCAAAGAGGGTATGCTTGCTGCAAAATTAAATGTAAATGCTATGCATGATATTACAGAAGGGGGAGTAATAGGCGCAGTTGCAGAATTGGCTGAGGCATCAGGAGTTGGCGCTAAGCTCTATGCGGACAAGATACCTGTTTTAGAAGTTACAAGCAAGATTGCAGCCGCTTTTAATATAGACCCTTTACGCTTAATCTCCAGCGGCAGCTTGCTTATTTGTGCACCGGACGGGGAAAAGATTGCTAAAGAGTTAGAGGGCGCAGGTGTTAAGGCAACTGTTATAGGCAAGATAAGTAAAGGCAATAAGACAGTATTGATAAAGGGCGGCAAAGCTATTGAAGTAAGTGCTGAGGCTGATCATTTATTTAAGGAAAAACCGAACAAATATTCGTGCTGATTGAGGATAGATTTTGGGCTAGGTTGCGCCGGAGCGACGAAGGCTGTACTTGCGGTACAGACGAGGAGCGGAGGCGCAAGATAGTCTGAAAGATACCGCAAGCAGCCGAAAAGGCCTAAAAAGTGGACTTTTACTTGGATAATATGGTATAATTAGGGTATGAAAGCGCAGATGAATATAAGCGATTTAATGCAAAGTAGAGCATGCCTTTCATATAGCAAAAAAAGGTATTTGTTCAGTTCTTCCTTAAGATAGAGGTATAAAGTGCTAAGTATGACAGGCTATGGCAAGGGCATAGCAGAAAAAGAAGGCATAATGGTAGCGGTTGAATTAAGAGCGGTCAATCATCGCTTTTTGGACTTGTCTTTTAAGTTGCCCAAATCTTATGTCGGCTTTCAAGAGGTTATACGCCAACAAATTAGCTCTACAATCAAGCGCGGGCATATTGATATATTTTTGGAAGTAAGGGACAATAGGGAAGGGTTATTTACGGTAGAATTAAATAGCGGGCTTGCCAATGCTTATATAAATGCCGCCAAACAGTTGAATACATTAGGAGTGCCTAACGATTTATCGGCAAGCACATTGTTACGCTTGCCCGATATAGTCAGCGTCAGCAAAGCAGAAGAGGGCGAGCAAGAGCTGGCTGAGTGTATTGAGAAGGCATGTGCGGCTGCAATCGAGCAACTAAATGCCATGCGTTTGCAAGAAGGCGAAAAGCTAAAGGAAAATATCAAACAAATGTTAGCGCATGCAAAAAAGCTGCTTGCCAAGGTAAAAGCTATTGCGCCCTCAGTCCCTACAATTTATGCAAAAAAATTAGAAGATTTGATTAAAGAGTATACTGCAAGCATAGAGATTGATTCTGCCAGGCTAATGACAGAGGTTGCGCTATATGCTGATAAATGCAGTATAGATGAGGAAATAACAAGGCTAGAAAGCCATTTTGCACATCTTGACAAGATATTAAAAGACGGCAAGGAGGCAGGCAGGCAATTGGACTTTCTTGTGCAAGAATGCAATAGAGAAGTAAACACAATAGGCAGTAAAAGCAATAGTTTAGAAATAACAAAAAATGTTTTGCTAATGAAAAATGAAATAGAAAAAATACGGGAGCAAGCTCAAAATGTGGAGTAATTGTATAGTGCAAAGTTATACGGAAAAAAGGGTAAGCTAGTATGTATCGCAGGGGTATTTTGTTTGTTTTGTCAGGTCCTTCAGGCGCAGGAAAAGGTACTGTATTGCGCAGCGTATTTGAGCAAGTGGACAATTTAGTATATTCTATATCGGCAACTACACGAAGCCCTCGCCCCGGCGAAATCAATGGAGTCAATTATTTATTTGTAAGTAATACTGAGTTTTCCTCTATGATTGAAAAAGGTGAGTTTTTAGAGTATGTAGCCAAATATGGCAATATGTACGGTACTTTAAAAGCTACTGTAGACCAAGCACTTGCCTCAGGCCATGATGTGGTGTTAGAAATCGAAACAATAGGGGCATATAGTGTAAAGCAGGCATATCCCGAAGCTGTGCTGATTTTTATTACTCCTTCCAATCCTGACGAAGTTAGGCGCAGGCTATATCAAAGGATGACTGAAGATACTCTCAATAGAGAGGAGCGGCTAAAGTTAGGTCAAACGGAAATGGAAAGTATAGCAGAATACGATTATATTGCCTTAAATGACGACCTTTATGCTTGCGTAGATGAAATAAAAGCTATCATTTATGCAGAAAGGGCAAAAATAAAGAATAATAGTATGGTAGTTAATAGACTTTTAACATGTATAAAGAACAATAAAGAATAAAGGAGGCACAAGTTATGATAGACCCACCCGTAGATAAATTGATAGCAAAGTCCAAATGCAGATTTGCTTTAGTTTGCGCTGTAGCCAAGCGTGCAAAGGAGTTGCATGCTATGGAGGAGGAAGCACTTGAAAAATCCGGTCTAAAGGCTATAACTTATGCAGCAAAGGAATTTTATGAGGATAAGATAAAGTTTACCTATTAAAATGATTTATGAGGTTATAGTTGATATCAATAATGACCTGCTGGATAAGGTTTTTGATTATGGCGCCCCACGCCCTTACCAAATAGGTCAAAGAGTATTAGTACCGTTTGGCGCCAGGCAGGCAGAAGGCTATATTATTGGCACAAAAGAGCAATCAGAGTTTAAGACAAAAGATATAATTCGTCCTTTAGATGAGTTTATTGCCATATCCGTGGAGCTGATAGAGCTGGCAAAGATGCTTAACCAAACATACTGTCTAAGGTTGGCAGATTGTCTAAGATTGTTTGTACCCGGAGAACTAAGGAGAGGCAGAGCAAAAGCTAAGCAAAAGTATTACTTAGAGATAAACCCAAGTTTGGATTACCAAAACGCAAAGAAAAGTATACCAAACAGAGCTTTTCGGCAACATCAGCTTATAGATGCGCTGCAAGCTAAAGGGGAATATGAAAGTGTGCTAGTTGCCGCAGTAGGGCACAATGCCATAAAGGCACTGCTAAAAAAAGAGTTGATTGTCAGGCACGCCATTGAAGTATACAGACAGCCTGAGGGCGAACCTGTTGAAAAAGTTGTAGAGCTTACTCAAGCTCAAAAAAGAGCAATTGCAGAAATCAATAAGGGCAAAGGCAAGTTTCTGTTGCACGGTGTAACCGGCAGCGGTAAAACAGAAATTTATCTTTCTTTAATAGAGCATACTTTAAGAGAAGGTAAAAGTGCCATTATGCTGGTGCCGGAAATTGCGCTAACCCCTCAAATGCTGGGTATTTTTAGGGCAAGGTTTCAAGGGCAAGTAGCGCTGCTGCATAGCGGGCTTTCAGCGGGCGAAAGGTATGACGAATGGCGCAGGTTACTGCTGGGTAAAGCAAAAGTAGCGCTTGGCGCTAGGAGTGCGATTTTTGCGCCGCTTAAAAACATAGGGGTTATTATAATAGATGAAGAGCATGATTCAAGCTATACTTCAACTACTAACCCTCGATACTATACCCATGATATTGCAGAGTATAGGGCAGAATATAATAAGGCTAAACTTATCTTGGGCAGCGCAACCCCTTCAATAGATACATATAAAGCCTCGTTAGACAACGAATATACCTTAGTTACCCTTAAAGAAAGAGTAAATCGCAGGCTAATGCCGCATATGGTAATAATTGATATGCGCCGAGAAATTAAGGATGGCAATTTAGGCATATTTTCTACTGCTTTGCTTTCCGCATTAAAGGAAGTGCTGGACAAAGGCGAGCAAGCTATGCTTTTTATCAATCGCAGAGGGTATGCCAGCTTTTTAAGATGTCGTGCTTGCGGCTATGTTAGCAGATGCCCCGGCTGTGATGTTAGCCTTACATATCACTATGACGAAAAACTGTTAAAATGTCATTACTGCGGCAGAAAATTTCGTGCTATTGACAAGTGTCCGCTTTGTGAAGGCAGCCTAAAAGAAGGGCATATGGGCACAGAAAGAGTGGTGGAGGAGCTTGCCGAGCTTTTTCCAAATGTAAAAGTTCTGCGTATGGATAACGATACCACTACGGGCAAGGATAGCTATAGAGAAATACTGGACTCGTTTCGAGCGGAAAAAGCGGATATATTAGTAGGCACTCAAATGATAGCCAAAGGGCATGACTTTGACAATGTGACGCTTGTAGGGATTCTAGATGCAGACCTTGCCTTATATTTTAGCGATTACCGCAGCGTGGAGCGTACTTTTCAACTGATTACTCAAGTGGCAGGCAGAGCGGGCAGACAGCAAAAAGAAGGCCGAGTAATTGTGCAATCATACAACCCCAACCATTATGTGTTTAGATATGCGGGTATATACAATTATGAGGGTTTTTTTCAAAAGGAAAGCAGCGTGCGTAAGGCAACAGCGTTTCCTCCGTACTCTAAAATAATAAGGATATTGCTTTACGGGGAGGAGTATAAGGCTACCCTTTTTGCAACCCAATCCTTATATAAGACACTTAGGAGCTTGGCAGAGGCAAACAAAGGCATTTCCAGACTGCAGGCTATGCCCGCTCCAATTAAAAGGATAGATAATAAGCACCGTTATCAAATTGTGCTGTTTGTCGAAAAGGAAATAGAACAGCTTACACCTTTGGTATTTGGTGAGATAAAGAACTTTAATAAAAAAGGAGTTACGATATTTGCGGAGGTAAATCCGCAACAAATGATGTAATATGGCAATAAGAAATATATTTCAAGACGGTAGCGAGTGCCTAAGGAAGAAATGCAAGCCCATAGATAAGTTTGACCAAAGGTTGCATTTGCTTTTAGATGACCTTAAAGACACTATGAGAGCCGCAGAAGGGGTAGGACTTGCCGCCCCTCAAGTAGGCATTATTCGGCGTGTGGCTGTGATAGAGGTTGGGGATACCTATTTAGAAATGGTAAATCCTGTAATACTTGAGCAAGAAGGCGAACAAATAGCAGTAGAGGGATGCCTTTCGGTAGACCCTACAAAGAATTGCCCTGTAGCAAGAGCAAAAGAAGTTGTGCTGCAAGCCTATGACAGAAACGGAAAAAAGTATAAGGCAAGGCTTGCTGACCTTGCCGCTAGAGCTTGCCAACATGAGCTGGACCATTTAAACGGTATACTTTTTTACACAAGAAAGTATAAAGGGAATGGAAAATGAAAGTAATCTTTGCCGGAACACCAGAATTTGCTGTGCCTGTGCTGGAAGCAATCTTGGCAAGCTCTCATAAGGTGGAGCTAGTTATAACGCAGACGGATAAAGTTAATGTAAGGGGCAATAAAATTCGCTATTCTCCTCTTAAAGAAGCGGCTATACGCTTAGGCTTGCCTATTGCCCAGTATGAAAAAATAAGCAATAACACAGCTGAGCTTGCCGCAATGCGCCCTGATATTATAATTACTGCGGGATACGGTCAAATCTTGAGTAGGCAGCTGTTGAAAGTGCCTAAATATGGCATAATTAATGTGCATGGCTCGCTTTTGCCTAAATATAGGGGGGCATCTCCTGTGCAAAGTGCCTTATTAAATGGCGAAAAAGTTATAGGCGTCACCATTATGAATACCCGATTTGCACTGGATGCGGGCGAAATAATATTGCAGCAAGAGCTTACGCTGCAAGGCAATGAAAATGCAGGACAATGTCTAGAAAAACTGGCTTATATCGGGGGAGAGTTAGCTGTTAAGGCATTGGATTTAATTGAGCAAGGCAAGGCTGTATATAAAGAGCAAGATGAGAGCCTTGCTACTTATTGCAAACTAATTAAAAAGGAGCAGGGGCAGCTAAACTTTTCAAATTCTGCTCAAGCAGAAGTAAATAAAGTGCGAGCCTTTACTCCCAATCCTTCCGCATTTGTACGGTCAAAACTTGGCAGAATAAAAGTTGTTTCAAGCAAAGTTATGCCAAATAACAGCAATGTAGGCGCAGGCACTATCTTAGCCGCAAGCGCTAAAGAAGGACTGATAGTCAAATGCGCAAAAGATGCTATTGCCTTGAGACGAGTGCAACCCGAAGGGGGCAAAGTTATGGATATTGCAGACTTTATGCGGGGCAGGGGTGCGGCTTTTGCCGTTGGAGAAAATATTGTAAATGGCTGAAGCCTATTTTTTAGTTGCATATAAAATACTGCTTAACATTTATCGTGATAAGGCATATATCAATTTGGCAATACAAAGCAGTTATACTCATCCCAAGAAAAACACAATTGTAAGAATTGTTAACGGAACGCTGGAGCATCATTTCCTTTTAAGCTACTATATTAAGGTGCTTGCTAAAAAAACTCCGCAACAAGCTGTTCGCATTTTGTTAATGCAAAGTATTTATTGTATTAAATTATTGCAAATGAATCCTTCTGCGGTTATTGGCATGGCGCTGGATTGCGCAAAGGCTACGGGCAAGGGCGAGCTGGCGGGCTTTATTAGCTATTGCTTAAATAAAGCACAAGAGGAAATTCCGCTGCCTAAAGATAAAAGAAGCGCAGAGCAAGTGCAACTTAATGCTTCGGGGCAGCTGCTTTCTTTATTGAAAGAGGATTACCCCAAAGCATATAAGAGAATCTTACAAGCAAAAAGTGATGGCAGAGTGCATATTAGGCTTAATGAAAATAAATTGCCGCTCATAGCTTTAGCTTTTGAAAAGGAGAATCCGTTAGCAGAAAGAACTGATTGCGGTTACTTTGTAACATTAAACGATAATATCAAAGGCTATCTTAACAGAGGGGATGCCTTTGTGCAATCTTTAACATCGGGTTATGCCGTGCTTGCTATGGGCGAGGTGTCAGGCAAGCAAGTGTTGGATATGTGCGCCGCACCAGGAGGCAAAAGCGTATATTTAGCGCAAAGGGGAGCGCAAGTTACCGCTTGCGATATATATAAACATAAATTGCAGCTAATTGCAAATTATGCAAAAAAGGCAGGGGTAAGTCCGGATATAATGTTACAAGATAACACTAAATACAATCCCGATTTTAATAGTGCCTTTGATTGCATTTTATTAGATGCACCTTGCAGCGGTACAGGGGTGCTTGCAAAAAGGCAAGATGCACGACTGAAAAAACTTGATATAGCCGCTCTTACTAAACTGCAAGATGCGCTGCTTGCCAATGCCGCGCTATATCTAAAGCGGGGCGGAGTATTGCTTTATTCTACTTGTAGCGTATTAAAAGTAGAAAATGAACAAATGATAGCAAGATTTCTGCAAAAAATGAATAATTTTGTATTGCAAAAGATAAATGAGCTACCTTATAATAATAAAGGAATGCTTCAGTTTTTGCCTGATGGCAAATTGGACGGATTCTTTATAGCAAGGATGCAAAAGGTATGAAAGAGCATTTACAAGGTATGTCATTGCCTGAATTAGAACAAATTATCTCAGCTGTAGGCGGCAAAAGTTATAGGGCAGGTCAACTGCTTCAAGCCTTAGTGCTGGATAAGGCGGTAGCGGATATTTCCACCTTGCCCCAATCATTAAAGCAGGCTTTAGCAGAGGAGTATTCTTTTAATGCGGCAGAAATTATTAAAGCTCTTTCTAGCAAGGACAATTCTGTCAAGTACCTTTACAAGCTAAATGACGGCAATATTATCGAGGGCGTTTTTATCCGACAAAGCTATGGCAACACCTTATGTATTTCTACACAAGTAGGTTGCAAAATGCATTGCGCTTTTTGCGCCAGCGGCTTGGATGGTTTTGTGCGCAATCTTACAGCAGGCGAATTGGCTGCGCAAGTTTACTCCGCCAATGCGCATAAGGGCGGAGACAGGCAAAAGCGTGCAGTAAGCAATGTTGTTTTAATGGGTGCGGGCGAGCCGCTTGACAACTATGATAATGTAATTAAGTTTTTAAGGCTGATTAGTGATAAAAACGGGCTAAATATCAGTTTAAGGAATATTACCCTTTCCACTTGCGGTTTAGTGCCTCAAATTAAAAGGCTGGCGGGCGAAGGGTTGCCAATTACCTTAGCCATTTCTCTGCACCATGCAAAAGATGATCGTAGAGCCGCATTAATGCCCATAAATAACAAGCACAGTATTAGCGAAATAATGGCAGCGGCAGAATATTATTATAAAAAGTCCGGGCGCCGAGTTAGTTTAGAATATGCTTTAATAGAAGGGAAAAACACTGACATTGCCGATGCAAAGGCGCTTGCAGAACTGGTTAAGGGCAAGGATTATCATATCAATTTAATAGCGTTAAATGAGTTCAAAGAAGGCAAAATGCAAGCCCCTTCAGCGGCAAATATAAAAAGGTTTATGGCAGAGCTTGCCAAAGCAGGAGTAAATTATACTTTTAGGCATTCTGCAGGCGGGGATATAGATGCCGCTTGCGGGCAACTGCGGAGAAGTTACTTGGAGGGAGAACGTTTACAGGGTTAATAAAAAGTTAAAACAAGGATACACATAGGAATAGCAGAGTAAAAATAAATTGCATCAACATTCGAATTCGCATTGTCATCTTCAAATTAATATTGTAATTTTTACCTAAATATTGTAATTTAAAGACTGAACATGTTATAATAATAAATCAAACCTGTCTTTGGTATCCAGCATCTAAAAATGGTGATAGTTAGCATAAAATTGACT
>CAYSNP010000032.1:0-21387 GCA_964432485.1 uncultured Christensenellaceae bacterium
ATATTAATGGAACTCTTAACGGAAGAAGATTTAAATATTCAAATCAGTTATTATTTTATTAAATTATGGTTCGCATCCCTTAATCTATATGCTTTATAAGTTACTTATGGTTCGGCGTAGTCAAATCGAGGGACAAACTCTAATATAATCGTCGTAACATCGTAAAGGTAGGTGATTATTCTGTATGGGATATAGCGTTGACTTGAACCGTATACCCGTCCTCCGATATATGGAAATGCTAAAAATGCAAAACTTGTTGCCGGGGCGAAAGATATTATTAGAGAATATTGACGAAAATTTTTGCAGGATAACGGATTTTGGTATTCATAACTTAGCAGAGCTAAAAACTTATATATCCTCGCCACAGCGACTTATCGCATTTTCTGCAAAGACAGGTATACCCGAAAACTATTTAACTATTTTGAAAAGAGAAATGGGAAGTCTGGAGCAAAAACCGGTACCGATTTCTGATTTCCCTGGCATTTCTGCCGATATAATATCCGCTCTATTGAATAAAGGTATTAAGACATCTAAAGACATTTTTTCTATCAATCCTAACAATTTTTCCGCCCTCAGCAATAAAATGGGTATTGAGCTAAGCACGCTGCAAAAATTAAGCGGCTTGTGTAATCTTGTTAGAATCAACGGCATAGGGGCAATGGCTGCAAGGACCATATATGAGAGCGGTTATAAAGATATTGTAGAGATAGCTCAAGCAAAGTCAGCGGAATTACTTGAAAAAATGAATGCGGTCAATAAAGATAAGCAATATTATAAAGCCAGCCTTGGCGAAAAGGATATGCAGTTTATTATTGATGCTGCAAATATGATACTTGGAGCAGAGATTTGAAGGCATCAGCCTTTTGACTTGCTTTTTGCATAAAGAGGCTTAAACAATATCTGATATAAGATGACTTTTTTTGACAACAAACTTCATTGATGAGGTCTTTTTCTATTTCCAATAAGCATTAATCAGTCAAGATTTTGCTGATAGCTTCTCCGATACAAGCTATGGTATCGCTTGCCAGCATACTTACTGCATTTAGTTTTGCTTGGGCAAGTTCGCCTGCTAAGCCATTGATATAAGCGGAAGCGGCAACCGATAACAGTAAATCTTGCTCTTTGGCATAGCCGCATACTCCCGCTAATATGCCCGAAAGCACATCTCCGCTGCCGGCAGTTGCCATACCTGAAGTGCCTTTGTCTGTTAAGTAAACTTGCTTTCCGTCAGTAATTATAGTGCAAGGACCTTTTAACAATAAAATTACACCGTTTTGCTTAGCAAATTGACGGGATATATTTATGGGATTTTTATTGATTTCGGCAATTGGTATACCTGATAGCCTTTCAAACTCTTTAAGGTGAGGCGTAAGTATTACCTTGCACTTTGCTTGCTGCAATATCCTTTTATCCATAGTTGCAAGCACATTTAGTCCGTCCGCATCTATAATAGCTACTCCGTTATATTCACTTAAAATATGCAAAAGCAATTGTTTGATTTCTGCGGACTGCCCTATTCCCATACCTAAGGCCGCTGCTTTGGTATTCTTTAATAAGTTATCAATTTCCTCTTTACGGTAGCTAATGCTACCGTTATTATCGCTAAGAGGAAACAAGGTGCTTTCCAGCAAATAAGGCATTACGGAATGGCAAATAGAAGAAGGTACTGCCAATTTTGCAACTCCTGCGCCCGCTCTTAAAGCGCAAAGTGCCAAATTGGCAAGTTTGGCTGCTCCGCTGTACTCTATTGAGCCCCCAATTAGTACAACATAGCCGTAGCTCCCTTTATTAGAATATTGTCCTCTTACAAATAAGTGCTTAATGTCAGCGGCCTCCACCAGCCAAAAAGGAGGCTCGGCAAGGCATATGCCTATATCGCAGTTTATCTTTTTCTTTATTACATCCTTTGCCATATTTAGAAAATGCCCTGCCTTAAAATCGGCTATTGAAACAGTTAAATCCGAATGTACACATAAGTCAGCCAGCCCGCTATCGCCCCCAAGACCGCTATTGATATCCAAAGAAATTATATAGGCGCTAGAAGAATTGATTTTGCTAATAATCTCTTGCGCTAAGCCCCTTACGCTGCCTGAAAAACCTGTGCCAAAGATACAGTCCACTATAGTCTTAAAGCTATTAAAATCGGTAGATGCTGTACAATGCTCAATAGGTATCCCTTGTTTTTGGCATTCAAGGAAATAATACTTTCCATCTAAAGAAAACTTATCCGCAAGCAAAAAGATAGTGCATTTTTTGCCTGCCTTATTTAACATCGAAGCTAACACAAAACCGTCGCCTGCATTATTGCCCGAACCGCATACTATTGCAATTGGTTCAAGAAAGTGCGCATTGTCAAATACAGCTTGCCCGGCTCGCCACATTAACTCTTTTCCCAAAGTGCCTTGCGCTATAGTAGCTGCATCGCTTTTTTTCATATTTTCTACAGAAACAACTTTTATCATACTCATTCTGCCTTTATATTTTTATTTTACTATAAATGGTAAATAATGTAAACATAACTTAGCATAACTCGGTGCTTTTAACTTGGCCGATAAGTGATAAAGGCAATATCAATTGCTTTTTGCCATAATTTGTTTTATAATTATTGATACATAATATTTAATACTCTTAATATTAAGGAGAACATTTTATGTCTGTATTATTTTTTGACTCCAATTCCGAAGTTTACTACACAAAAGCGCAAGAGCTGAAATTGACAAATTGTATAAGAATGCCTTATGTAATCAAAGGCGAAGAATATTACTATGACTTAGGCGAAAACTATGATAGCAACTGGTTTTTGCAGGCAATTAAAGAAGGTAATATGCCTACTACCGCCGCTTTGAATACTGAAAATTATAAGGATTACTTTCGTCCCTTTTTCGAAAAAAGCGAGGATATCTTATATGTTAGCTTTTCTTCTGCTATGAGCGGTACTTTTGAGTTTCTGGATATTGCCTTAAAAGAGTTAGCCGCCCAGTACCCAAAGGCAAAATTTACCCGTTTTGATACAAAAGGGATTACGATGTCGGCAGGGCTTTCGGTTATTGAAGCTGCTAAAATGCATAATAACGGGGCAAGCAATCAAGAAATCATTGATTTTTTAACAGCTTTCCATCAAAAAATTAACTCTTATCTATATGTAGAGGATTTGCACTTCTTAAAAAGCGGGGGCAGACTTTCTGCAGGGCAAGCGTTTTTTGGCACATTGCTAAAAATTAAGCCTATTATTAAACTTGATAAAGAAGGCAAGCTCAATGTATACGAAAAAGTAAACGGTACAAAAAAAGCATGGCTTACCATTGCTGGCCAAACTATTGCAGATGCCAGGGAGTTGGATAAATATCCTATATATGTTATGGAAGCGGGCAATAAAGAAGGTGCTGACTTTATTAAGGCAAAAATTGCAGAAGCCTTGCCAAACGCAAATATAATTATTCAAGAAGTAGGCCCTGTTATCACATCGCATTGCGGACCCGGCACTGTCGGGACTTGCTTTGTGGGAGAACAAAGACCAAAAAGCCTATAAGGACTTTAATGAACTATAAAAAGGTTGCACTTACATTAATAATAGCGGTTTTACTTACCTCTATCCTTTTAGGGTGTACGCAAAGCAAAGACTATTACGGTTTTGTATTTGGTACATCATACAGTATCCGCTTGCACGAGAGAAGCGCTAATAAAACAGCAGCAGAAATTAAGAAAGTTATGGACACCCTTGAGGGCAAAACCAGCACTGTAATTGCGCAAAGTGATATTGCCAAGATTAACAGTTCGGGGACAAATACCCCAATTACTGTAGCTGAGGATACCTTTTTCTTGCTTAAACAAGCAAAGGAGCTTTATGGCAAGACTAGCGGCGCATACAATCCCGCTGTTTTCCCTTTGGTAAAACTTTGGCATTTTGACCCTGAAAGCTATACCGGGGCAGCATCAAGTATACCTACTCCTCAGCAAATTGAACAGACCCTAACCCATTGCGACTTTAACTACTTTCTTTTAGATGAACAAGCTTTGACAGTAACAAAAACTATTGCGCAAGCGCAACTAGACTTAGGCGGCATTGTTAAAGGATATGCTACTGATATTGCATGCTCCTTAATAAAAAAGAATGGGTTTATTACCATTGGCGGCAGTATTGGAGCAAAAGGAGACACCAAAAGGATTGGCATACAAGCACCCCGATTATCCTCTGCTCCTTTTGGAGTATTTTTGCTAAAGGATGGCGAATTTGTCTCTTCAAGCGGCGATTACGAAAGATATTACGAATATCAATCAATAAGATATCACCATATTATTGCGCAAAACGGCTACCCTTCAGGGCACAACCTTGAAAACCCTGCAATCAGCGTTACAGTAGTTGCAAACAGCGGATTGCTGACTGATGGGCTTTCAACTGCATTTATGATTTTGCCGCTAGCTGAAATTAAAGATTTGGCTGCCGAATACAATTGCAAAGGGGCGATAATTTATGCTGACAAAAGTTATACCACTTTTGGCGATTTTGAGTTTGAGTTGACGGATAATGAATACTTCCAAGTTTAATTACACCAAACAAGGTTACTTTAAGAAAGCGGACTTATTTATTTATGCTTTGCTTATCCTTGCAGTAGTTGTATCTCTCTTCTTTTTGCCCAAAGGAAAAGGAGCATATGCAGAAGTTTATTCTGATGGCAAGCTATATGGGGTTTATGACTTAAATACAGATATTGAATTAAAAATAGAGGGCGAGGAAGGCTATAATATTGTAGTAATTGCTGATAAAAAAGTTTGGATCAAGGAGGCAAACTGCCCGGGGCAAGATTGTGTAAGGCATAAGGCAATAAGCAAAGTAAATCAAACTATAGTATGCACTCCTAACAGGCTGATTGTTATAATTAAGGGCAAAAGCGATATAGATGCTTATACAGGGGGCGGGCTATGAATTACAAGCATTTTGCCAAACTAGTTATCCTTAGCACGCTAGCGCTTATCATTGGCGTTATCGAAAGCCTAATCCCCCCTCTTCTCCCCTTTTTGCCTTTTGTTAGGATTGGGCTTGCCAATATTATAATAATTTATGCCCTCTTGCTATTGGGGTCAAAAGAAGCATATGCAATAGCCGCTATAAAATCTATCTTTACGGGGCTAATACTTGGCAATCCTATAATGATACTATATTCCTTGCCATCGTCAGCAGTTAGCTTAACTTGTATTATTTTGCTTTTCAAAATAAATAAAAACAGTTTATGCGCTATTAGTTGCGTTAGTGCGGTAGTGCATAACCTTATACAACTATTGGTAGCCGCTATTATGGCGGGCACTTTTTTAGTCCTTTCCTATGCTCCATATTTTATTTTAATTGGGTCTATTGCGGGATATGTTGTAGGTATATTAGCACTTATTTTGGCAAAAAGATTGCCTATTTAGTTATTTAACTCTAATTGAATGAATGATTGGCTGATTTTCTCGCTTTACGCTGCCGCCGCCTTTTTTGGCAGGAGTCTTTAAGGCAATATAATCTACCACTTGCATGCCCTTAGTTACCTTGCCAAAGGCCGCATATTTGCCGTCAAGTGATTTATTATCTCTTAGCATAATAAAGAATTGGCTGCTTGCGCTGTCTTTATGCTGAGTGCGTGCCATAGAAAGAGTGCCTCTTTTATGCAATATTGGATTAGGATGTCCATTGCTAGCAAATTCGCCTTTTATAACCCTGGATGCTCCCCCTGTTCCATTGCCGAAAGGGCATCCGCCTTGAATCATAAATCCACGAATTATCCTATGAAATGTCAAGCCATTGTAAAAGCCCGACTCCGCTAACCAAATAAAATTATTAACGGTTTTAGGTGCGTGCTTATGATAAAGTTTTGCTTTGATTTTGCCTAACTCTCCCATATCAATTATAATTCTTGTATTCATTTTTACCTCTAGACTGTCTTGGCAGCAACCTCAAAAGGCTTTATGGCGCAACAGTTCTTGCCTTTGTTTTTTGCCTCATAGAGTGCTCCGTCAGCAATTTTAATCATTTCTCGTTTATCAATTTCCTCGTCGGAGCAGCAGCCGGTCAACCCTATACTTACGGTTACATATCCTGTGCTAGATTGTTTATGTTCAATTTCCAAATTATGCACACCCTCAATAATTAGGCGTGCAATATATTCGCCTTCTTTAATATCCCTGCCAAATAAAATCGCAAGAAACTCTTCACCGCCATACCTGATAATTATATCGTCATCTCTGCAGGAATCTTTAATTACATTGGCAACATTAGCTATCACCTTATCCCCATTAATATGGCCATAAGTGTCGTTGTAAGACTTAAAATTGTCAATATCCATCATCAGCATAGATAAGCACTTCTTTTTTTTCGAATTGTTGCTTAAATTGTTGGTATAAAAACTTTCAAGATAATTCCTGTTATAGACACCGCTTAATTGGTCAAGTTTATTTAACTTAACAAGCTTATTTTGAGCACTTTTTAATTCTAAATTGCTTTTTACCAATCGTTTTGTAATATTATGGCGTACCATATCCGAGTAATAGACCAGCAACAATGTCACCAAAAAAGAAAAAGCCACACTTGCAAGCGCCCCAAAGGGAATTCTTTCGAGTTTGAGAAAAGTTTGCACTATATACAATAAAATGATTGCGCCAAGCATTGCCAACGATACATTAAATCCGTTTCTGCGTCCTAAGGTAAGGATAGAAATAAAAGGGAATAAAGAGAACCAAATTAAAAAGGTTGTTACCTCGCTTTTTAATAGTATGATTAACATAATGAAGTAGATAGATAGAAAAAAATGCATTAAATAACTGCATACCTTATAATTTCTCGCTTTAGGCAACCAAAGGATAATTGATAAAAAGCAAAGAGCGGCAATTGAGTTGAGAACAAGCAATGCAAACGATTGCATAAAGACATTGTAGATTGCGTAAATGCCAAATATTACCACCCCAATTATAGAAAAAACATAGGTCAGCATAAGACGACGACTGCTATCTGCCCCTGTATCTACAAAATCTTCAAAAAGATAATTGTTTATTCTTTTTAAAATTCTTCTTACCAGTCTTTCCATAATCCCCTGCGGTAATAGCTAACTTTCGATTTTAGCTTGTTCCTTTATAGCTTTTTTTATAGTTTTAGGTATCCTTGAAGTATTTACAGCACACAAATATGCACTCTTGCGCAACCCCAGTTCTGCCGCTAGCTTAATGGGCTGATAAAGTGCACTTTTTCGTATTGTGTTAGCTTGCCATTTGCTTAAAAGTGTAAGTGCATATTCTCTGTAATCTTGATTCTTTAGCAATACCAACTCTTCTAAGGTAATTTCCAACTTTGCATTAGCCTTTAGAGCGTCATAAGAGATGCTAAGAGTGTCCTCTTTGCATATATTTATTTTCTCAGTAGTCTTACCGTCTATTGAAACACAAACTTTTGCATCAAGAATATCTCGAAAAACAATTTTATAATTCCGCTTGGAAAAGATAACGCTATTATCACCTTGCGCAGGATTAATCGTAAACTTTACCTTTTTTTCGTTTATATCCTCACTAATTTCAAAAAGGGTGGTAGCATAAGCTCCGTTAAGGTAAGCCATATCTGCCCCATTATCCTCATAAAGCTCAAAAGTGTTGTTGCCTCTGTAAGCCCAAATGGTAAGATTCTCGGGATTTTGTACATTATTGCCCTTTTGCTCCGAAAGAGGTATAATAGCACCTTCTCGAGCAAGGACAGGGATGCTGGTAATATCTCTTACAAGTTCAAGTTCACCATTGCCGTTATATACTTGCCCTGTAAAGATATCCGTCCATCTGCCTTTGGGAATAAAGGCCTTCACGCCGGCAAGCCCCGTGCGTCTGCAAGTTTTCTTAACAATTGGAGCAACTAGTAAGTCTTTGCCGAACATATACTGATTCCTAAACTTATGGGATAGTGCAAAATCTTCATTAGGATAGTCATAGTACATTGGTCTGATAAGCGCATCGCCTTTGGAATGAGTCAAGTAATTCATAGTATAAATATAAGGGATAAGTTTATGCCTAAGCCGTAGAAAATCACTAGATATTACATTTGCGGCATATCCCTGTTTCCAAGGCTCTTTACCCATTAAATCGTTAGCGGTTGAATGCAAGCGTAAGATAGGCGAAAACACGCCAAACTGCACCCATCTAAGATATAATTCGTCATCTCTTTCGCCAGAATGATGTCCGCCAATATCATGCGACCACCAAGTGTAGCCAACATTGGTAGCTGTGCTGGTAAAATAAGGAATAAACTTTAGCACTTTCCAATTGCAAGCTGTATCGCCGCTAAACCCAAGCGGATAGCGATGCGAGCCTATGCCTGCATATCTGGAAAGGATAAGCGGACGCTTTTGCTCTCTGCCATTGTCTAAGAAGTGATAATGATTCAATGCCCAAAGCGGGTCTAACCCCTTTACCTTACTTTGCCTGCCTTGCTGCCAATCTATCCACCAAAAGTTCACCCCTTCTTCTTCATGCCTGCGATGCATAACAGAAAAATAATTGTTTATAAATTGATTGTCGGTAATATCAAACTCTATAGGCTCTTTGCTTTTAGGGTCAATACCCATAGCTGCTGCCATTTTTTCGTAATCGTCTTCAAAACTCCTTAGCCCATCTTTAGGATGCAAGTTTAATGTAACTTTTAGGTTGTATTTATGTAATTTTATCAAAAAGTCCTTATGATTGGGAAAAAGGTCAGTATTCCAAGAATAACCTGTCCAGCCTGCACCCAGTATAGAAAAACGCCTTTTTTCACTAATATACCCAAACTTCTTTTTAACCTTTACCCAATGCCAGTCCATATCAATAACTGCTACGGAAAGCGGAATATCCTTTTTTGCAAACTCATCCATAAGCGCAAGATATTCCTTATCCGTGTAAGCGTGGTATCTGCTCCACCAATTGCCAAGCGCAAAACGAGGGATAAGCGGAACTTGTCCGGACAGCTTAAAAAAGTCTTTTACAGCTTGCGCATAATCGTTGCCATAGGCAAAAATATAGTAATCTTTTTCTTTTATTTTACGAGGCTTAAACTCGCCTTCGCTATTGATAATAAGACCGTTTGAGTCGTCATATACAGCTACTCCCTGTTTGGATACCAGCCCTTTGCCCAGCAGCTTTGTCCAATCGGAAAAACACATATCCAAGGTACGATAAGTACCTTTTAGATTGCCTTTATTAGTACAAGCAACTTTTTTATCCCCAAGATATACATACTCTGCCTTTAAGGATTGCTTATTAAACTCAAAGGTAACTTTATCGGTCTTGAGTAAAACAATACTACCTTTTTCCGCTTTTTCGAATGTCACCTTTGGCAAAGCTCTATTGATTATAGCCTGCGTAGCATTGTCTTCGAATGTATCTTGCGGGCTAACTTCTACCCTTAACAATCTATCAGTAAGCACGGTAAGCCTATAGCCTTGGCCTTCCACAATATTTGCTGTCTCTGCCCTGCCATTTGTGCTTAGTATTAAGTGTTTATCCAGGTTAACCATTCTCTTCTCCTAATATTGAATATAAATAATTTTATCACTTAGCGCAAGGTTTATCGGCTCTTGTAAAGGAAAAGCGGGCAAATATGCTATTGCACCGTCCTGAACAATCCCAATAGGAATTAATTTGCAGTCGGAACTGTAATAAAATGAGCTGACAAACTCTACTCTGGATGCAAATGAAAGCTCATCTTTATTAAGCAAGTCGTATACAAAGTCTATCCTTATTTCAAAATCCTCTTTGTCGTCAGGCTTTAAAGAAAGCAAGTTTTCGTAAAATAAATAGTTTTCCTTATTGATAGCCAACTGAGCTATCAATAGCCCTATTAACTTATTGCTTACTATGGTGTTTTCTACATTAAAATCGCCAATAATATTGTGATTGGTGGGGTCAAGTAGCTCTACAATTACATGCAGATTAGGCTTGGCGACCAAGATTTTTTGCAATTTGATAACAGCATGATATACATTAGAATCATAGCTTTGGATACCTGCGCTTTCGTCACTTAATATCATTATAACGCATTTTTTATTTGTTTTGCCTATAAAAGTCAAGAAATCCTCATTGATGCTTTCAAAATCTAAGATTTTTATATTAGGGTAAATATTGTCTTTATAAGTTGCCAAAGTTTCCATTATATATCGCTTCTTACTATTGTCACCTATCAAAATTACATTGAAATCTTTAAGATTGTCAACTTTTTTCAAATGAATATCCTTTTTAGGAATTGTAAAGCTGCTCAAGCTGCTTGCGCTATCTTTATTTTCTGCCAACACATATAAAACATCGTTACCCAGCATAACAGGGATAGCTTTATCCAAAGAGTTCAATGCTTCTTTTATAGACATCTTTGCAATAGGGTAGATTTCTGCCCCTTCAAAAGAAAGCAACTCATTGAATACCTTTTCCAGTCCAGGATTTAAGATAAATTGGCAAATAAACAGCCCAAGCCTGCGGTTAAAAGCTATAGGAATAATATGATTGTCTGCTAAAGATTTAACAGTTTTGCTCATATTCTTAATTACTTCTGCTGTCTCTGCCTCGGAAACCTCTACAATAATTGCGCAATCAGGGGATACATTCATACCTCCTACACTAATTAAAGTCTTTAATGTAAACAAATCGGTGTTGCTTATTTCATCTCCAATGCTGTCTGCAATATCATCTCTTGACATTATAATAATGCTCTTAGCATTTTCAATTGAAATATCAAGCAATCCGCCTTTTAAGATAGGATTGCCGCTTTTAATAATCACATTGACTTTGGCTAAGTTTTGCGCTTTACTTTTACGCATTACATTGGTAATTTGGGATTTGATATACTCTTTTTCTTTTGAGGAGTATATTAGAACGGTGCTATTTTCCTCTGCATAAACCAAATCTTCAACTATTTGAGGCACTTTACTGTTCCAATTAAAGATTATTATATGGTCTTGCAAAAATAAATTGCCTTCAGCATTACTCTTTTTCTCAAAATAGCCTTTTAGGGCATTGGTAGTCATTGCTATTACCACACCTGAGAAAAGCACCATGCTTAAAACTACAACCACACTTGCCAAAAACATAGTCTTAGGGTTGTCCACATTAAGTACCGAGTTGGGAGTAATCAACCACTTAATACTGCCTCGGGCAAAGGCATCTACCACACCATTAAAGGTGTCGTCTATGGCATCGGCAATAAAAGCAGAGGCTAGCAAAACTATCAAATTGATAAAGAGCACGCCGGCAATAGTAAAGACCAACGGATGCTTATGCACCCCGATTGTGTACGAAGATTTTATCTTCCTTAATAAGGCTCTCAGCCTATCTGTTACAGATTTTTTTGTTGTTTTCATTATTTAACATTATATTGATTAATTAATAATAAGTCAATATATTTGCTTCTTTAAGGGAAAATAAGGATATTTTTTGCTTTCTCAAGCACACAAACCCTCTTATGTGACATTGTTACGGATTTTTGCAAAACAAATCGATATACTATTAATATAAAAAGGAGGTAGAAGCAAATGGCAATCAATTTAACAAAGAACAATTTCAATGAAGTGGTAAAGGATAGCGACCAACCTGTGCTAATTGACTTTTATGCCGATTGGTGCGGACCTTGTCGTATGGCAAGCAAATTCGTAGAAGAAATCTCCCAAGAATATAAAGATAAAGTAAAAGTCTGCAAAGTTAATGTAGACGAAGAGGAAGAGCTTGCAAGAGAGTTTAAAGTATCCAGCATTCCGACATTTGTAATGATAAAAGACAATGCGGTTAAAGCAAGACGAACAGGTTTTGCAGGAAAAGGCAGCTTAATTGATATGCTGGAAGCATAGCCAATTAATATACATATTTTGCAAAAAGGCGGCAACAGCCGCCTTTTTGCATATGGCAAATCAAACAAAGAAAGTCCTTAATCTGCTTGTTCATTTTAAATAACAATTCTATCAACTTCAGTAAGGGTATCCAGCTCATAAGACACAATATATTTGTCACTTATGGTATAAATATAATCCCCTATCCTTACTCCTCTTGTGATATGTTTTAGATATTTGTAATACCAATTCCCGCTTTCTAGCTCATCTGCTAAAGTCAAATTGGTAAGCGTGCCGGCATAAGTTAGCTTATCTTCATCATTTTCTGCATCTAAATTGAAGCGCAATACTGCAAAACCTTGTCTGCCTCTATACTGCCCATAGTCAGTATGCAACCAATCCTCGTAAGCAAAAGCAAATAAACCTCTTTGCTCATCATATAGCAGCACCTTAGGGTCATAAAACAGCTGAGTATATCCCCCCTCGCCTAAAGTTATAGTGTTGATATTTACTGCCTCGCCTGAATTATTATCATATAATGATATTTTTAGTCCCAGCCAAGTTACGCTTTCGCCCCATTGGGTATATGTGACCACGCTGTCTCTGCCTACCCCTATTGTAAAATTGCTATCGCCGATATAATGGATATAGTAACTTACTCCATCCTCTTTTAGTCCTTTGCTGATTTTAGGATTGGCAGGGTCTGCTAAATCCAAATTAAAGTATGGGTCTACCATTTCAAAAGTCACTAGTGAGCCTTTATCCTTATTAAATCGCACAGAGTAAATAGACTCGCCCGGAGCAATATTGTCTATTTTTCCCGCTACGCTTAAATCAGGCTGCAAAACATATATCATGCTAAAGATATTACTGCCCCATACAGTTGTGGCAATCCTTAAATGGTCATTGTACTCATCTAAAGAATATCTATCTTTAACTGTGCCATATACCCTTGCTGTAGCCTTTTCCTGAAGGTCATTTAGCGCGATTTTTACAATTCTTGTAGTAGGTATCCTAACTCTATCATTCTTAACCCAGCCAAAAATGTTAGTGCTTACTGTGCTATAATAATCATAAGAAGCTACATAAATATTGGCAGATGATACATAAATAATACCGCCTAAACCCAGAAAAGCGCTTTGCTTGCTCTCCTTGGGATCTGTTAGGTCAATATTGCCTATTATTAAGTATGAATAATTGATAACATCATCATAATAATATATATCTTTAGCCGGTATTTTTCCTTTTTCGCCATTGTTTACCTCAGAATCTGCCATTTGAGGAATATATTTATCTTCCTGCCCATAAGCAAAACCGTAATTAACCATATAAAAGAGCTTGCCTTCGTCTAGCATAATACGAGAGGTGTTGTATAAACCATCAATCGTCAATTGCCTTAGCAGTACGGGAGAGCTTTTATCTGCAATATTATATATCTCAATATCAGTCCTTGTATAAGGCATATAATAAAACCAATTAGACATTGTAGGACCGCCGTAATCGATATAGGGTTCGTGGACATACTCGCATATTCCGCCTATCATTACCAGCTTATCTTGATAGATATACATTTCAAGAGGTATATAGTTGTCTACTGATATTTGTGACAGGACTTCCATCTGTCCTTGATTAGCACTTACAATAGTACAGCCGGAAGTGCTTAGCTTATAGATATATTGCCCGTCATTTTTTACAATGTCACCTTCGTCCATCCCTTCTGTTTGGATATTAGTTTGTGAGTAATCATTAAAGCTTCCTGCAGTATCCATATCGTCCGAACCATCCAATTCTGGGGACATTTTATTTGCACGAAGTCCAACACTTGAAAAGAAATCGCCAAAATTAAACCTATTTTCAAGTTTATTAAAGCCTTCTATCACCTCAAATATATCTTCGTAACTTGCACCTCTCAGTTGAGTATCCGGCAAGGATTTCGGCAAGTACACACTTGTTGCCGCTACCACCCCTACAATTAGCACCGTAATGCAAATAGCAATTATTGCAAATTTTTTCTTCATAACTAAGCCTCCTTTTTGCGGTTTTTCGTTTATAAATACTTTATGGCGTATATTTTCCTTGTTTCCGGTTTTGGTTGCAATTATATTTTTTAGGAAATCTTTTTCTTTCATTCTAGTCCTCCTTGCCGTATTTGCTTCTTATTTCAGCAAGAGTTCGATATAATCTGTGCTTAACATTGGACTCTCCCAGTTTAAGCTGACTTGCTATTTCTTTTATACTTAAATCATCGTAGTAGTATAAGGCAAATATTTTTTGTGTCAGCTTGTGTTTGCTTGTAATAATCTTCCAAATCTCCTCTACTGTTTGATTGTTAATATATTTTTGTTCAACCCAAACCTCTCCCGGCTGTTCTACTTCTGTCCATTTGCTACTGCCATTTCTTTTGGTGTAAAGAGGAAGGCTCTTAATTCTAGAAAGCAGCCGATAATGCTTATGCAATTTAGTTTTAGCAATATGCATTATCAATGCTTCTGCATTCTTAATATACTCAACGCCTTTTTTGCAAATCAGTGTATAAAATTCTAGGAAGGTCTCTTGCAGGATATCCTCTACATCTGCAAGGTTTTGGCATTTGGCAATTATGTATTTTTTAACTTTTACAAATACAGCATCGTATATTTGGTTGAAATAGGCGTTTCGTGGGTCGACCATCAAGAAACCCTCCTCTTTACACTATATAAGTGTCAAGTCCGCTTGTTTTTGTTCCAAGAAAAATAAAATTTTTCAAATATATTGTAACATAAAAAAAGAAAAACGCTTCGAAAACATTGCAAAATGTTAACAGAAAAGCGTCACACCTAAAGCAACAGGCGACTAAAAGATAAGGGATTGTAGGTAGCAGCATTTATTCTGGCAAGGAATCAATGCCTTCTTTAATTCAACAGCTGACCCACAACGCCGGCAAGGTTGTGTATATTAAAGATTACAGAGGCTCGAAATATTTTTTCCTTTGTTCTGGACCATAAGGGATTGATATCGGCAACGCTGGTAACAGATAAGCTGTGCATTACCCTATCAATGTCCCAGCCCTCAGGCAGCGCGCGACTTAAAATAAGCTCGCCGCCCGGCGGAATATCTGCATAATTATTGTCAAAGCGTGAGGGCAGCCCATCTATCTCTGCACATACCCCGCGCGCAAAGCAATTGCTTTTTATGCGAATTGTCAAGTTCCTTTCATCCTCTTCCGCAGAAATTCTGAAATTCGGTTTTATCAGCCGCGCTTTTTTATCGGGAACAAAAAGTGCGTACCCAATTGCAGCAATATTACCTTGGCTGTCGTAAAGCTCGGCGGTAAGGTATGAAGTTTTTGCATATTTTCCGTAAAAGGATGCGCTTAGCTTTATGTTGTCGAAATTTTGTGACGAATAAGGCGGAATCTCTGCGCTTTCTGAATACTCCGCAAGCAAACCGCCATTGAAATCCTTTATTTCCCACTTTAGCATGCCCTTAAATGCTTCCGCGCGGTCGTTTACTGCATATATATTTATTTTTCTACCGCTTCGCTCAATAGAAAGGACAACAGGAGCAAAGAACCGTTTAGCAAAATAATACAAAGCCTTAAAGCTGTCCGTATAATCTATACAGGAATCTGAGCATACCGGCCAGCAGTCATTATATTGCCAAATAAGCGTGCCGTGAGTGCGAGGATTGCGTCGCCAGCACAGCACCTCTTTTTCTATTATTTGAGCTTGAGCAAGGTTGGATAAGTAGACTAAATGCGAAAAATTATCAGGATAACGATGGTCAAGCAGCAAATAATAAAGTATTTTACCAATGCCTCCAGCGGTCTTTTGATGCGAGGCAATGACAGGTGAGCGGAGCTCCATATCCTGCTGTTCGCAAAAGGATTTTATACAGTGAAGCGTGGGCAGAGATTCCATTCCAAATTCGCTTATAAAGCGTGACGGGCGAGAACGGTAATACTCAGGACGCCTAAGCCCATGCCAAACATGCCATAGGTGCGTATCTCCAACATCGTCGGAGCCAACTTTTCTCATAAACTTTCCCGAGCCCGGAGACCCTGCACGGTAAGGCGTTACACCGTCCTCCTCCCTAACTAATTCCGCAAGTTTACCGTAATAGAAATCCTTTTGTGCCTTTACAAGTTTATACCGGTATATATATGCAGGCAATATCGCTTCCACTTCATTATTGCCGCACCAAAGTGCAAGGGAAGCGTGATGTCTTAAACGCCGCACATTGTCACGTGCTTCCGCAAGGACATTTTCAAGAAATCCCTTGTTCATAAAGGGGTACGGATAACACGCAAAACAAAAATCCTGCCAAACAAGTATGCCATAGCGGTCACAAAGCGAATAAAAAAGGTCGCATTCATAATAGCCGCCTCCCCAAACACGCAGCATATTCATGCCGGCATTGGCAGCGGTGCAAATATAATCCTCCAGCCTTTCGGGCGAGGTTCTATTGATAAAGCTATCCGTAGGTGCCCAATTAGCACCCTTTGCAAAAACGGGAATCCCGTTGACGACAAAGCAAAAATTCGATCCGTATTTGTCAGGAGAAAGATCTAGTTCGATTGTTCTTATGCCTATTTCGAAGGAGCGTTTATCCTCACTCTCCCGCCCTCTTTTCAATTCCAAAGTAAGCTTATAAAGCGGTTGTCCGCCCAAACCGTTCGGAAACCAAAGTTCGGGATTGTCGACGGTTGCGCATAATGCCGCAGTTTTATTTGCAGAAAGCGCACATTCTACTTTTAAGGCGTTATTTTGCGGCGGCGTCAATATCAATTCTACAGATAAGTTCTCTGCGGCACCTTCAACAAGTGCATTGACCTTAACATTTACAGCAGTTCCGTTTTTCTCTTGTGTTATCTTAATGTCCTTAAAACGACTGCTGTATGCATCAATATAAATATCGCCCGTTATACCCGAAAGAGGCAGCTTAGGTGCCCAATCCCAGCCAAAATGATATGACGGTTTCCTTATATGCTGAGAGCCTGCCAAATTCATTGAATTTTTTGGCAAACGATATTCCTTTTGACATTTTTTTGCATATTTTATTGGAGAGTATAATACTATTTCGATATTATTTTTTCCGCATACAAGATATTTTTTGATATCGAAGCGGTATGTGCGATAGGCATTGGCGCAATTAGCGACTTTCCAACCGTTTATATATATCTCCGCTATAGTGTCTATACCTTTTGCGCATAGGAAAATATTTTCTTTCTTTAAAACTTCTAAAGATACCTCGAAGTCTCTTGAATAAATCCAATCCTTGAGAGCAACATTATATGCTGCTTGCTCATTAAGACCATAAAAGGGGTCCTCAATCTTCTCCGCTGCAAGCAAAGAAAGATAATTGCAGCCCGGCACTGCTCCCGTAATCTCTACCGAATCGCCCGTCAGCTTCCAATTTCCGTTAAGGTCTATCCGCATATTTTCCTCCTGCCCATATAGCGCATTTTTTTCTTAGGAAAAAATGCGCTCAGCAATCTTAAATATGTTAATTGTTAATTTATCGATATAAAAATTATATGCCTAAAATGCTGCAACCTTAAACCTTGCCTGTCAATCAATATCCAAATAGCCCGTACTTGCGGAAGGAATTGCAAATGCTGATAACTCCAACTTTTCAGAGGGAAGCTGTAAGAAATAAATAGTAATTTTGCTAACAGAATCGTTGTCATTTGTTTCAAAATACATTTTGACAGGCGGGGGCGCAAGCAAGCCTGAAGTTGTTTTAAGAGCAAAATTGATAATAAATTTATCGTTTTCGTCAACCGTTCCGCAAAACTCGTATTCTTTGGTATCTACAAGGCAATCGTCCTTATCGGCAATTTTTGCGTCTCTTTTTTCTACCAGTTGCCATAGCGAGTCGCCTGCCTCATCAACCATAGGCAGGAAGGCGCATCCTATTGCCTTGGCGGCGGGCATAAAGACAGAAATATCTTCTGGCCCTACGCTGGTATAATAGGTAGCCTCGTTTTCATTAATTACCCACCTTTGTCCTCCTATGGTAAGGCTTCTGTATGTTATTCCGTCTTTTTTGACAATAACTGCAACCTTTTTGGTCTCTTCAATCTTTTGAGACACAATCTTTATATCGAGATTTGTTTGAATATTGTCTTCCTCTATAATCGCTCTCCATTCTACCGAGCCTGCAAAATCTGCAGAATCATTACATATATAAACATTGCTGATTTCTTGCAAACCGTCTTCAGAAAATGTATGATTCTTAGATATATCGTCAAAAACCTCGCTAAAATCCAAATTGCATGCACTCAGACCTAAAACAAGGATACATATTATTAATATTGAAATAAAATATATAGCTTTCTTCATAATTGCGCTCCTAACTAAATTATAACAGGCTAAGGGCATAAATGTCAATTAGCCTATAAGTTACAATAGAGTAAAAGATTACTCTGCTAATTCTCTTCTTTTAAGCAGTTCAGCTTCGACCTTTTCTCTTAGGCTTTCAGGATATTTAATAAACAGTAAAGGAATAATATATAGAAAGCTCCCTATTACCGGTCCCAGCATAAAAATAGGCCAAATCCACTTAACAAATCTATCGCTTTGCGGCAGTCCTGCATCAAAGAGCCTTTCGTCAAAATGCAAGTATGCAAGCACCAGCCCTGTTACAAGGGTAGATATGCCCAGCAACGCTTTTTCTATTAAGTTTTGAGTGGCAAAAGTAACTGCTTCTGCTCTTTTGCCGGTTTTATATTCCATATAATCTAAAGCATCACCATAAATGGCAGTCCTAGCTATATAAATCATACCTAACGGTACGCCCGCTATCCCCATAACTGCCATAACGCCAATTATTGCATAGCCTTGATATCCTATAAAGTAGCAAATAATCCTGGCTATTATATCAGCTAAGTTTGCAATAATAAGTATATTGACCATACCTTTAACTTTTTTAGCCAGCTTAGTGGCAAAAAACATAGCAAAGAAGCCCGGAGCGGCAAGCACTGCAGTATAAACTGTAACAAAAGAAGTCCCATCTATCTTTAGTCCAAAGAAATTGTATTCGTTTACCATATACTTAAAAAAGTATATAGGCGGCAAGGTTCGGGCAATGCTCGAAAGGATATTAGCTACTATTATCATCATTACAATTTTATTCTTAAAAAGCAGGTTTAAGGTGCCCCAAATAGATTCTTTGGGTACCTCACTTCGAATTCTTTCTTTTGCGGAATAGGTCAACATAGATAGTGACATCCCGCCCAGCCCAAGGAGTATGCCGCATATTAAAAACAATGTTTTTTCGCTTATGCCAAAAGCAGCAACATTGCCAATCAGCACAGGCATCAGCCAAGGAATCACCGCTCCCAACTCCCCTGCTATTCTTGCCCATTGAGAAACATTTTCCCGCTCTGCTGAATAAGGGGTAATTAAAGCGGTCATGCCCCATTGCGCAATATCTTGCACAGTATATAAAATATCCCAAACCAAAAATATGATAAAAATATAAGCTATTTTTGCCCAATCGGATTTTAAGCCTATATCGGTAAATAACAATGCGGACAAAAAACCTATCCAAATAGGTGTTCTTATTAAAAATGGCCTTAGTTTTTCTCCTGTCTTAAAGCGTCTTCGGTCAATTGCCACTCCTAAAATAGCGTCATTAATTGCATCCCATACCCTAGCTATACCTAAAAAAATGCCTACCAATGCAGGATTTATATACAATATACTGGTACAAAAGTAAAATAGCCAAGCAGAAATAAGCGCATAGGTCATATTTTGACCTGTTATACCAATTGAAAATAACGCTTTTTCCTTAATGGGAACTACGAAGTTTTTATCTTTGCTCATAAAAAATCTCCTTACTATTATTAGGCTAATTATAAGCTAAGAACAAAATAAAGTAAATACTACTTGCTAATCTTTTATGGATTTTTGTATAAAAACAGCTTTTTTAGGCACTTAAATACTCTTTTTTTAATGCATATAGGGCAAGAGCTAACTCTAAACGCTTTTTATGCATCTCACAACCAATTTCATAAATCCCGCAAATGCTGCCTGTAAAATTGTAGGCATTGGCGGCACAGCCTCCGCCGCAATAATATTTGGCAGGGCATACCCTACAAGTTAGCTTGTGGCACAATGTATTATATGCAAAACTCTGTGCTATTTCTGGGTTTTGTATACCTGCAAATACATTGCCCATTTTATATTTTGTACCCACAAACTGGTGACAAGGGTAAATATCCCCTTGCGGGCTAATGGCAAGATATTCGCAGCCTGCGCCGCAACCTGTCATTCTTTTATTAAAGCAAGGTCCTTTTTCCAAATCAATCATAAAATGAAAAAAAGTTATATCCTCACCGCTCCTTGCTCTTTGCAACAGCTGACGGGCCAGTTTTTCATATTCTTTATAGATTGCGGGCAAATCGTCTGCCTGTATAGCTAAAGGATGCTTATCGGGCAAAACAACAGGCTCTACCGAAACGCTATTAAAACCTAAATCAATCAAATGCATAATATCTTTAGAAAAATCCAAATTTTGCCTGGTAAAAGTGCCCCTTGCAAAGTAGCTTTTTTGCCCTCTAATATCCTTGAAAGCTAAGGCATTGCGCACAACTTTATCGTAACTGGCTTTGCCCGATAACATATGCCTAATGTTGTCATGTGTTTGCTGCCTGCCATCAATACTAAGCACCACATTGTCCATTTCGCTGTTAAGATAAGCGGCATTTTCTTTATTTAACAAAATACAATTGGTAGTCATAGTAAAGTAAAAAGCCTTACCGGACTCTTTTGCCCGCAGCTTTGCATAGTCTACAATTGCCTTTACCGCAGGCATATTTAGCAAAGGTTCGCCTCCAAAAAAGTCAATTTCTAAATTGCGTCTGTTGCCGCTGTTGGCTATTAAGAAGTCTACTGCCGCTTTGCCTACATCAATACTCATATAATCTTTTGCGCAATTGTAATCTCCGCCTGAGGCAAAACAATATTCGCAGCTCATATTGCAATCGTGACAAATATGCAAACAAAGCGCTTTAATATACTTATGCTCTCTTACAAACTCAAAAGTTGTGCAAGGTGCGTTTAAGATACCTTCTGCTTCGGCTTGACTAAGTTCCTTATTGCGCTCTGTAACTTGGTTGCCTTGTTTACTTGCCAAAAACTCGTTCTCTTTTGCGGCCAAATGCAAGCCATACCTATCTTTAGCGCATAAAAATGTAAGGTAATCCACCTTATGCAAACTACCGCTTTCCACATCCCAAAGAAAGTAATGCTTTACTTGTTCAGTAAAGCTAAAAGCATGTACCATTATTCAGGTTTTTCGATTTTATGTATTTTTTCCTCTTGAATACAAGTTTGATTGCCTACTGTGCAACTCGTTTTGCAAGCTGATTGGCAACTGGATTGGCATTCGCCGCAACCTGTCTTAAAAGTTTTGCTCATTATTTTTTTGCTAATTGTCTTTAAAAACTTCATTTTGCTCTCCTAACTTTAGCTAATTATATCATTATAAATAGCTATATTGCAACTAATTGCCTATTAAGATGAAAATCTTATCATAACTAATATATTCTTATCATAAACTTTAATGTAATTTTGGGGGTTAAAAAATGAAAGAAAATAATAAA
>CAYSNP010000033.1:0-21145 GCA_964432485.1 uncultured Christensenellaceae bacterium
CCCGCAAAAACAATGGCTCTTTTATTATAAGGATTGAAGATACCGACCAAGAAAGGTTGGTAGAAGGTGCGGTTGATATGATTTTTTCTACACTTGCTCAAGCAGGTATAGATTATGACGAAGGCGGTAAAAAAGGGGGACCTTATGCGCCTTATACTCAAAGCGAAAGAAAGCAAGTATATCTTGAATATGCTAAAAAGTTAATAGATTTAGGGGGCGCATATTATTGCTTTTGCTCTAAAGAAAGGCTGGAGCATCTTACAGACGAAAACGGAGTAAAAAAGTATGATAAACATTGCCTTACCCTCTCTGCAGAGCTAATAAAAGCCAACTTAAACGCAGGCCTACCCTATGTTATACGACAAAATGTTCCGCAAGAGGGAGAAAGCATATTCCACGATTTGGTTTTTGGCGAAATTAAGGTCAATTGCGCAGAACTTGAAGATGGTGTGCTGATAAAAAGTGACGGGATGCCTACTTACAATTTTGCCAATGTGATTGACGACCATATTATGCAGATTAGCCATGTAATCAGAGGGAGCGAATTTATTTCCAGCACCCCTAAGTTTAATTTGATTTATGATAGTTTTGGCTGGAAAAGACCTGCTTATATGCACCTTTCGCCCATTATGAAAGATAAGGAGCGCAAGCTGTCAAAAAGGTATGGTGATGCCAATTTTAATGATTTTATCGAAAAAGGATACCTTTCCCCGGCCATAGTCAATTACATTGCCTTATTAGGCTGGAGTCCACAGGACAATCGTGAAAAAATGAATATTGCAGAACTGATTGATGCCTTTAGCGTAGACGGGATAAGCAAATCCGGCTCTATTTTTGATGAAGAAAAGCTAAAATGGCTTAATTCTCTTTATATAAAAGAGCTGTCCTTAGAAAATTTTCTTGAATTAGGCAAGCCTTTTTATGACCGTAGCAAAGCGGCAAAACAGTTTGATTGGAATCTTTTTGGCAAGGTATTGCATTCCAGGGTGGAATATTTAGCAGAAATTCCTGAAAAAACTGATTTTTTAGTTGATTTTGCAGAATATGACCTTAATATATTGCTAAATGAAAAATTAAAGATAGATTCTGCAGTTGCAAAGTGCAGTATAAAAGGGGCTATTAAAGCTATAAGTGCTGTAAAAAATTATGCCGATTTATTTACTGCTTTAGTTGGCGCTGCAGCCGAGTGCGGTATTAATAAAAAGCAAATGCTTTGGTGCGTAAGGGTTGGATTGACAGGCGCGCTTGTTACGCCGGGAGGAGCAACCGAACTAATTGAAATATTAGGCAAAGACAAAACTATTGAAAGGTTGAACTTCAGCTTGCAATTGTTAGAAAAAACATATAAGGATTAAAAGATTATGAAATTTGCTTCAAAACTAATTAAAAATATTACCCCCTACACTCCGGGAGAACAGCCGCAAGACAAACGATATATTAAGCTAAATACCAACGAAAACCCGTTTCCGCCTTCTCCTAAAGTAAAAGCTGTTTTGGAGAACTATGATATAGGCAAACTTAGGCTATATCCCGACCCTACAGCGCAATCGCTCAGAACCACAATAGCGCACACTTACGGGCTGGATGCAGAAAATGTGTTTATAGGCAATGGCAGCGATGAGGTGCTAGCTTTTTGCTTCCCTGCTTTTTTTAACAATGGGGATAGCATTGCTTGTTACGATATTACATACTCTTTTTATCCTGTATATGCTGACTTTTTTGGGATAAAGTATAAAGCTATACCTCTTGTCAATCTTATGCCGGATATTTCGGCTTTTGAAAATATAAACGCCAAAGGAATATTGCTTGCCAATCCCAATGCGCCTACAGGTATAGCGTTAAAAAAAGAGGATATAGAAAAAATTGTTAAAAATAATGCTGAAAAAATTGTAATAATTGATGAAGCATATATAGATTTTTGTCATGAAAGTGTGGTAGACCTTATCCCCATATATCCCAACTTATTGGTAGTGCAAACGCTTAGCAAAAGCTACTCATTGGCAGGGGCAAGATGCGGTATGGCGCTAGGGCATAAAGATTGCATAAAAGCACTTAATATAGTTAAGAGTTCCTTTAACAGCTATACCTCTAATGCGTTAACTTTAGCTATTGCAGAAGTAGCGTTTGCAGATACAGCTTGGCATAAGGAATGCATAGATAAGGTAACCAAAATAAGGGATACGGTATCCCAAAGGCTGACAGAAATGAATTTTGAGCTTACCCCATCAAGCGCCAACTTTTTATTTATAAAGGTAGGAGAAGGCAAAAAATATTACCTTGCACTAAAGGAAAAAGGAATACTGGTAAGATATTTTGACACTCCGCAACTATCCTCTTATATCAGAGTTACCATAGGTCATTTTGAACAAATGGCTAAGTTTTTAGAAGTAATGCAATGCCTTTCTATTCGTCTATGCGAGGAACAATAGCGACATTTTTTACACTTTTTCCTTAAAAACCTGCTTTTTACGCTAACTTTATAGACAATTTTTTATGCTATTATAACAATTATGGAAAGCATTATTACTTTTGCAGACAACCCTTATGAGCAGTTGGCAAAAAAGTTATCAGAAGTATATTCAGGCGGAACAGTAGGCATTATTTATGACAATGAGCTTGACCGTGAGCAACTTGTTAAAGCACTTTATAACTATAAAAACAGTGCCCGCTGCTACTCTATTAAAGACCTGATAAGCAGTAAAATCCCTGACAATATACGGGCTATTATTGGGGCAGGATCTCGCAGAATCATACCTTTAGCCGCTGGGCAAAAAGCAGAAATCCTATGCTTTTTGGCACAGGATTATGTTATTGACTATTGGGGAGCGCGCCCTAAGTTTATAATGTTTGACAATAACAAAATTGCAAAAAGAAATACACAATCTTTAGCGCTAGGATATTCTAACGCTACCGCTATTCTTACTTCTATTCTGGATTATCTTTCGCTTGCGCAACTTAAAATCGGCGAGCCATTATCGCCGCTAAAGGAGCTACAAGCAGAACTTTGTTCTCTTTTAATAGAAAATAAACATCAAGACAATTACACGCAAACCCTGTTGCTGACCATAGAAAAAGCATATAACATACTTACCCGATACGACCTTTATCCTTTGCTGGTTAGCGATATTCTTAGCACCTCCTCACGCTGTCCTTATCCTGCGCTTGCCTTAGAGCCTGCAGAGTATTGTAGGCAAGAGTTTTTTACCGGCTACTTGCTGCTATGCATCTTTAACTTGTTTGCAAAAAAGCGGTTCACTAAGCCGCTGCTGCCTAAAGATATCAATGCAATAATCTCTCTCTTTCACTCTTTAGAAATAGATTATAAATTATTGAACTTCGAAAACACGCTAAGCGATGATTATACGGACAAGTTTTTCCTATTACAAGAGGAAGAAGGCTTGCTTGAACAATTTGTGCTTGCAAAAACAGAGTTAAAAAAACTCTCCTTTAATATCCGTGCGCTAATGGGTAAAGAGTTTTTCAAAGGCTTGTCTTATTACGATTGTCTATGCTATACTTTAATTGCTAACGAACTTAAACAAAAGCAAGGGCTAACCTATGAGCTGGCAAGTAGCGGCTTTATAGATGCCCTAATGGAGAAAGCCGGTGCAGAGTTGTCAAAATATAAAGCTATATCTGTTTGATTTGGATGGGACTGTTTATTTAGGAGACACCCCAATCTCCGGCGCTATTGAAAAGCTAAAGGAAATTACCGCAAGCGGAAAAAAGGTAGGATTTTTAACCAATAACAGCAGCAAAAATGTAGACGAGTATATTAAAAAGCTAAATAAAATGGGCTACCCTGCACAAGAAGCGCAAATGGTGTCAAGTTCTATGTCTGCCGCTAAGTTTATTTTAGAAAATTATCCTAATAAGACAGTTTATGCACTGGGTACGGACAGCCTAAAGGCAACCTTAACGCAATACGGAATAGCGCAAGAGGAAGATGCGGATATTGCGCTGCTTGGCTTTGATACTACGCTAACTTATGAAAAACTTTGGCATTTTGCCAGGCTGCTGCAAAAAGGCAAAACCTATATTGCCACACATCACGATATTAATTGTCCTTCGGAATATGGGGATATGCCTGATGCAGGCTCTATGATTGCATTGTTTGAAAAAAGCGCAAACAGAGTGCCAGAGGCAATTTGCGGCAAACCTTTTGAGCCAATGGCTAAGCTGATTGCATCTCACTTTAATGTAAGCGCGGAGCATACCGCTATGGTGGGCGATAGGCTATATACTGATATAGCTTTTGGGCTAGCATATAATATGCATACTGTGTTGGTGCTTAGCGGCGAAAGCAGCCTGCAAATGTATAAAGACAGCGGTCTTGCCGCAACGCAAGTGCTAAACAGCATAGCCGATATTAAGATATGATAAAAGTACAAATAAACGGAAAAGTAATAAACTTAAAAGAGCCGACTCCATTAAAAGAGTTGGTAAGCGACCTAAAGCTGCCTTGCGGCGGCAGAGGGATATGCGGGCGTTGTAAGATAACTGCGCAAGGGATTGCCGCTACCGCAAAAGACTTAAAGTTCTTTACCTCGTCACAATTGGAGCAAGGTGCAAGGATTGCTTGCGATAAAATTATTAGTCAAGATTGTATTGTAAATTATCTCTCTAGCGCAAAAGTTCAAGAGCGTAAAAAAATTGAATATTGCTCTATGTTCGCACTTTTGGGTATCCAAAACATCATTATTGGTATGCTAGATGACGATATATTGCAAGAAACTCTTGAAATTAAACACAACTTTGATATAGAGGATGCCGAGGCAGGCAAGAAGCTAAAAGCCCGCTTGATACAAGCAAGCCTTGAGCTAATGGAGGATTACAAAGTCCCTCAAGCGCCCTTACTATTGCTGGCGGGCAATGCGCAAATGCTGGCATTGTTCTTAGCCAAATCGTATGATAAGCTATATGCAATTGACTATAGAGACGCTATATTCGATTCCTATTCCGGCAGCGGAGCAGAGCACAATTTACCCGTGGAGGACTTATTTTTATTACCTTGGGTAAACGGATATTTGGGCAGCGATATTATATCAGCGCTGGCGGCGCTTGACGAAAATACTCTTTTTATAGATTTTTCGCATATTCCGTTATTTGCTCTTAAAACAAGCGAGGGCTATTTACTTGCTCCCTTTTTCCCTTTGGATAAGTATCATCCTTTGCCTAATGAAGCATATCTTGCTGCTATAAAATACTTTAATTATCTTAATCCGCAAATAAATAAAGCCCTTATAAGGGGCAGTTTGCCTTTTAGCTTGCCAAAAGAGCTTGCTTGCGTCAATGCGGAAGAAAAAATAATAGAGTTCCTTTGTCTAGCTGCGGCGCAAAGAAAATATAGGACTAAAGCAGACAAAATCCGCAGGCAATGCAGTATAATTAATTTAAGCGAAGAGCCGCTTTGGCAAGATTTTTTCTCTTGTTTATGTCAAAGCGGCAATAATTGACATAGCACGATTTTCAAGAGCCAACAAGTTATCTATATCCGTATTTTGTGCTATGGTATCCAGTACCTGAAAAAGGTCGATTTGCAAAGAAATTAATGCGCTTACTATTTGAGAAGGGCTGCATCCGCAAATTGGGCGAGAATGACTAGGGATAAAATTGTCTTGCGAAGCTAAGCTGTTAAGCATACGGAGAGAGGCAAATTTAAGGCTTCTAAGGTAACTGGCAATTTTATATCTTGTTCTGCCGGGATTTTGCGCAAGAAAGCTGTCTATATACGCAATTTGCAACTCCACTATATCAATAGCTTTTTTTACAAGAGTATCCCCTCGGGCATCCCTAATCCTTCTCATTAAGTCTGATTGAACAGGTTTTGCTTTGGCATCTGCAATTGCGCTACTCACTTTTTGCAAATCCACCCCTTTTAAGGCGTTATTATATTCCCTTGCCATATCTTCTATGTAATCTTCACTCATAACCCCACCTCTTTTTCAATATTATATGCGCTGGCAAGCTCTACTTTTACATAAAAAAGATTAATATTGACAATAAATCTATGATATAGTAATATAATATTAGCAATTTTAGCAAGCAGGAAAATCTTATGGCAACAAAGAAAAGAAAAAGTTTATTTCACACTTCACGAGCAGAGGTTATTTTAGGTTTAGTTATTGCTGCACTTATTATTATTCCAATCTGTGGGTATACTGTTTATATAGGCAAGGTTGAGCCTGAAGTTACTATAACGGAAGACAATGTAAAAATTGCTGCCTTTTTAAGTCAAACAATAGAGTTTAACGCTCAAGAAATAGAGGCGGTGGAGCTTGCAACTTCGCTGCCTAGCGGAGTGCGGGTAAATGGCTTAGGCACAAGCAAACATTTACGAGGCAATTTTAGATACGAGGAATATGGTGCTACTAAAGTGTTTATATACCGAAAGTATCCGCCATACATATTGATAAAACTCAAAGATAAACCTTCTGTTTTTATTAATTCGCAAAGCCAAATAAGAACGCAGGAGCTCTACGCTTCTCTTGCCACCCTTATTGCGGAGGCATAAAACTATTAATAATAGCTTAAAATATGCAAAAAATAATAGAGATATAGTTTATTTTTGGAAAAAAAGGCAATTTTACTTTACATATTAAGAGATATAAGATATAATATTTTGGCTTGTAATATAAGCAAAATCCTTGCTCTCTTAGGAGAGCCATAAGTCCAAAAGGAGGTAAAAATGACTAAGTATCAAATGCTCTATATCATCGAAAACGAGCTGGACCAAGAGTCTAAAGATGCCGTTGTAGAAAAGATTTCTGCAATAATTGAAGAGCTTGAAGGCGAAGTTGTTTCTATTGACAAATGGGGTAGCCGCAAATATGCTTACCCTATAGCCTATAAAACAGAAGGCTATTATGTCTTGACCAGCTTTAATGCCCCAAGCACAGCCCCGGCAGAAATTGATAGAAGAATGCGAATTGATGACAAAATTGTGCGTCAGTTAATAACCAAAGAGGGATAAGGTATTATGAATAAAGTTATCTTAATAGGCAATCTCACCAGAGACCCTGAGCTTAGAGTGACTGCTAATAACCTATCTGTTTGCAGATTTTCTTTAGCTGTCAACCGCAGGTATGTCAATAGCGAAGGCAATAGAGATGTAGATTTTATCAATATTGTCACATTTAGAGGCACAGCGGACAATTGCGCAAAGTTTCTTAAAAAAGGCAGCAAGGTAGGCGTTTCAGGTTCGTTGCAAATCAGCAATTATGAGGGCGCAGACGGTATTAGGCGACTTAACGCAGAAGTGCTGGCAGATGAGGTACAATTCCTCTCTTCCAGGATGGACACTACGGTCAGCGATTTTGATGATACTATTGAGGAGTTGCCGGAAGTCAAGAAAGCTACAAAAATGGAAGCTCTCAAGCCTATCGAGGATGACTCCGTACCCTTTTAATCAAACTAAATAAAACAGGAGAATATAATGGATAAAAAAGCATCAGCGGGTAGCCGCAGAAGAGTGCCACGCAGAAAAGTATGCGTATATTGTGTAAATAAAACTAAAGAAATCAGCTATATAGACCTTGTAAAAGACTATGAGAAGAATGCAGACCGCTCTTATGAAAAAAGCGGCGAAAAGCGTTTCCGCTGCATAACCGAAAAAGGCAAGATTGTACCTCGTCGTATGAGCGGAGTTTGCGGCAATCATCAAGCTATGCTTGCCAATGCTATCAAAAGAGCCCGCTTTATGGCGCTGCTACCCTACAAGGCAGAATAATTAACAACAAAGATACCCTATACAAGTAAAAAGCCCATTTGTTTGGGCTTTTTTTGATTTTAATAATCTTTTAATCCAAATAAATAATCTAATGAAACATCATACAATTTGCTTATTTCTATAAGCTGAGAATAGTTAAGTTCAAAAATACCATTTTCAAAACGGCTATATTGTTGTTGAGTCATAATTAGCTTTTTTGCAACTTCTGCTTGAGTATACCCCGCCAGCTTGCGACTTTCTTTTATCCGCTTGCCTATTTCTTTCTTGATGTCCATATTATTATAATTACCATATTACATCAGTTTATGTATTGACATACATTACAAAGAGATGTATAATGGAAACATTATTAAATTAAGGAGAGGCAAATTATGAAGAAAAAATCTTAACTTCATATATAGTAAAAACTATAATAAATAGCAAATAAAATATTAATCTTTATTTTGTGGGGGTTTTCAATGACAAATCGAAAAAACATATTAGCAAACTTATCAGAATATGAAAAAAAAGACTGAAAAAATACAAATCTTTGATAATAGGCTTCTTTCTAATATTTATAATAGGTCTTATAACACTAATTATTGGCTTAGAAACAGATAGAGGAGGATTATTCGAATTTGGAATTGTTTTATTGATTCTTTCAATGGCTCTTATTTTTGGTCTTCTCATATGGATTCTTATTCGAGCATATCAAGAAAATATTAAACAAGAAAAAGAGAATACTAGCCTATACGATAAATATTTAATTGAGAATAATTTTTTTGTGGATAGAAAGATTCTAATATTAGATACTTCAAAGTTTCTCTCTAATTCACCAAATTCTGGATTTTACATTGATAAAGCTAAACAAATGTGGACTTATAGAAAAAACAATGCCATTATTTCAGATTTTCATTCTTTCAAAGATATTTTAAGTTTCGAACTATATGAAGATGGAGAAAGCATAATAAGCGGTACGGCAGGCACAGCGTTAGCAGGTGGCTTGCTTTTTGGTCTAGGTGGGGCAATAGTAGGAGGAGCAGCAAGTAGAACTAGCTCTAACACTTGTACAAATATGAATATCCATATAAAGTTAAACATTTTTGAAAAGCCTCAGGAAGTAATCTCTTTAATTACCACAACAATCTTAAAGAATACGCCAACATATAGAGAGCAATTAGCAATAGCAAAAGAAATATGTGCAAGTTTAGAATATATTATGAATGATTGCAAAATAGCCGAGACAAAAAAAGGGTTATCTGTTTCAAAAAATGAAACAAGCGATTACGTTGAAGAAATCAAAAAATACAAACAACTTTTAGAAGCAAATATTATTACGCAAGAAGAATTTAACGAAAAGAAAAAAGAGCTGTTAAACTTATAATTGATTCAGTTATTAAAAAATAAGTTCTATATTCTTCTAATAATTCACTAAAGCTTAATCAATTGGGATTTTTGATGGGTGAAATAATTAATTTTTATGTAGTTTGTCTGTCTACTAGAGGCATTATATTTGGAATATTAAGTTAAGCAGTGCTGGCGTGGGACTGGATTGCTTTGTCATTTCATTCCGCGCAATGACAAATTAAAAATCATTGCGTGCGTGAGCGCGGGCAATCCAGCATCCGGAGGGTTGCTCCTTGCCTTACAGTCCACCTTAACTTTTTGCCAAAGGCAAAAAATATCATTATGAGCCCGCTCATAATATCATTTGCAACGCAAATATCATTTTGCAATCTTGTTGCAAAATATCATTGTTAAGCTGTGCTAGCGTAGAACTGGATTGCTTTGTCGCTACGCTCCGCGCAATGACAGTTTTATAGGCTTTTTCTGTAAATAATTTAGCGAAGCGCTTTGATAGTCTTTGCGAGCGACAGCGAAGCAATCCAGACTCCAGAGGGTTGCTCCTTGCCTTACAATCCCACCTTAACTTTTTGCCATAGGCAAAAAATCTCACTATGAGCCCCGCTCATAATATCATTTGCAACGCAAATATCATTTTGCAATCTTGTTGCAAAATATCATTATTAAGCTGTGCTAGCGTAAGCTCTGGATTGCTTTATTGTGCCCCACCCTCGCCCTTGCTTACGCAATGGGCTCACGAGCTCCCACTACTGACTTGCCACTGGCAAGTCAGCTTAACGCGTCGCTCCCGCAAAGACGGTATTATTATGACTGGATTGCTCCTTGTCATGCAGTTTTATCTAAATATATTTGATAAATTAGCGTTTGAGTGGGGGTTAGGCGGTATTGAGGGATAATTACTTCACCTTGCTCTATAGGGGTCAACTGTTCTGCTCTGCCTTGGCTATAGCTGTCTACCCCTTGTTTCATACCTGATAGCTTTAGATAAAAATCGTTCAAATCTGTGGCAAACTTGTTAACCTTTGTGGCAAAATCGCCTAATGCTTTTTCAAGCTTGCTTATCTCGTCAGGGCGAAAATATTCCTCTTTTATTATTGGGTCTAGCCGCTTATAATATTCGTTCACAGCATCCTCTTCGGATTGGGAGACCCTTACACTATTTAAAATACTGCCAAAAAACAAATGCATATATCCAGAATACCTTATAAAGTCATACTCTGATGTTAGGGTAATGTAATATGCTACTAGGTTTGCCTCATCCTCTCGCATTACGCCTTTGGAGTGGGCAAGCTCATGCGCAATAGTACAAGGAATATAGCAATCTTTTCGGGCGGTAGAAATATTAGCTTCGCCAGTGGGAGAAAAGAAAATCCCGCCAAGTCCCATAACATCCAGCACTTCGCTAAGCCCTATATTTTTATAATAAGGTGTAAAACCCGAATAGTAGGAATTGTCCAGCCTTGCCATTTCTTTGACCATTATTTTAGCAAATTCCATTCTGCTATAAGGGCAAATTACATTGCCTTGCTTATTTCTGCGCAATGTGCGCCCAATTTCATTAAAGTCTGCTAAAAAGTATTCCGCTCCCTCCTTAATTATATCCGCATCTAACTTTGCATCCGCATACTTTAGCGGAACAGGCTCTCGGTAATAATTGGGAGCGGCGGTAACTGCATAAATTGCCAGCAGAAAACTGGCTACCAGCATTAAGCTTGCTATGTAATTGCTTAATTTTTGCTTGCTTTTAGCGCTTCCGGATTTAATAATAAGCACTATTCCCCAAATAAGGACTGCCGCTAATACAAAGTACAAGATTTCGTAAAGCGAAAAAGGCAGCAAGGAAGTAAGGCCGCCTGCTAACGCTACCCAAGCTCTGCCCAATCCTCTGGCAAAAATATGCTCGGCAATAAACTCGTTCTTTTTAACTGCTGTTACAATCAGTAAAAGCAGTAAAAAACTTGCGCTAATTATTAGTTTTATTGTTATCTTTTTGTGTTTTAGTTTCATAAAAAAAACCTGTTTCTTTTTTATTTATTAAAAGCAAAGATTCTTAATAGCGGCATAGTAAATCCTGGTAAGCAGTCTAAAGTGCTCTATATCTATATGTTCGTCCGCTTGGTGTATAGTGTCCGCCACTCCAGGCAAGCCCGGCCCAAAGGCTACTCCTAAAGGCAACACCCTTGCGTAAGTTCCGCCCCCTATGGAAATAGGTTGCGCATTGCTGCCCGTTACATCATTATACGCTTTAAGCAGCCCAATTACAAGAGGGTTGTCCTTAGGCACAAATAAAGGAAGGTGATAAAAACCTTGCTCCACCTCTCCTTGTACAACTTGTTTAAGCTGTTTTGTAATATCGTCTTTGTTGTAGCTTATAGGATGCCTAGTATCAAGAGAGAGATTCAGTACCCCCTCATAAAGAAAGGCTTTCCCCAAATTAAGCGTTAGTGCACCGCTTTCTATATCAGATAACTGCAAGCCTAAGCCCGAACCGTCATATTTACAAAACTGCTCGTATAGGATACCAATATCCTTATAATAGTTACCCAAAACCTTAAATAACTTAACAATAGCATTGTCGCCTAATTCCGGATGTGCGCCATGCGCGCTCTTGCCTTTGGCAATAATTGTAGTCTTTTCGCCCTCTTGTTCTACTGCCATATCAGCTTGTTCTGCTTGCGCTATCAGCTCTTTTGCCGCTCCTCTAATTTTTACAATGGCGTAATCGGGCACCATATTAGCTCTATGCCCACCCGCAAAATCTATAATATCGTCAGGAGTCTTAATTTTAATATCATGATAAACAATGCCTTTTTCTGCATTGATAACAGGGAAATCCGCATCAGGGCTAAATCCCACAGCAGGCATTTCTTCTTCCTCTTTGTATTTATCCATACAAAGCCAGCCGCTTTCCTCATCGCAACCCAATATTATTCTTATGCGCGCTTTGGGAGTCAGTCCTTCTTCTAATAGCTTATTTAGCGCATAGAGCACAGCTATAACAGGCCCTTTGTCATCCAGCGCGCCTCTGCCATAAATTGCGCCATTATGCACTTCGCCCCCATAAGGCGGATATGACCAACCAGAGCCTTCGGGCACAACGTCTAAATGAGCAAGAATGCCAAAAAGCTCGCCCTCGCCAACCTCGCCCCAAGCGTAATAGCCTTGCCCGTCCTTTACCCTAAGCCCAAGCCCGCGCATTAGCTCAATAGAGTACTCCAGCGCCTGCCTCACCCCCAGCCCAAATGGCGCTAAGGGAGCGGGTTCTTCTTCTACACTTTTTATTTGTAATAGTTTTTGAAGTGCGCAAACTGCATCTGCAAAATTAAACTTCATAATCCCTCCTCCTCGCTATAATTAATATGCCCCAATATTAGCTTTAGGTACACTTATCGCAAAACGCCCCTTATCCTGCGTACTCCGCTACTGCTGGACTGCTCTTTAATTATGGCAAAAGTGCCCAACTCCTTAGTATTGGCAACATGAGGGCCGCCGCATATCTCTTTACTAAAGTGGGCAATTGTATATACATTGACAATATCAGCATACCTGTCTGAAAAACTGCCTACCGCACCTTGCGCATTTGCCTGCTCCACACTCATTTGCTCACAAGAAATCTCAATCCCTTCGGCAATAGCTTTATTGACATATTGTTCTATTGCCGCAAGTTCCTCTTTAGTTAAAGGGCGGGGAAAATTAAAATCAAGGCGCAGCCTTTCCGCTGTGATATTTGAGCCTTTTTGCTCAATGCTATTGTCGCCCAGCACTGTTTTTAGGGCGGCAAGCAGTAAATGCGTAGCGGTATGCAGTCTGGTTGTCATAACCGAATCGTCTTGCAGGCCGCCTTTGAACTTATGCTCTGCTCCCGCTTGAGATTTTAGCTGATGCGCTGCAAATGCATCCTTATACCCTTGAATATCTACCGTTATGCCCTTTTCCTTAGCCAGTTCTTGAGTGATTTCTATTGGAAAACCGTAGGTATCATACAGCCTAAAAGCTGTTTTGCCGCTTAGCGTACCGTCTTTTACATAAAAAGCTACCTTATCAAATTCTTTAAGCCCTAAAGCCAGCGTTTTATTAAACCTTTCTATTTCATTTGCAAGCTCAAAATTTATCTTTTTACTGTTTTCTGCAAGTTCGGGATAAGCATCTGTATATATCGATATATATATGTTGGCTATCTCGCCCAGTATGTTAAAATCTGTATTTAACGCTCTGCAAAATCGCACCGCGCGCCTAATTAGCCGCCTTAGCACATAGCCTTGGTCTACATTGGAAGGAGTAACCCCCCTGGTATCGCCCAAAATAAAAACAGCAGTACGAATATGGTCTGCAATAATGCGCTTTTCTCTTGTAAAACCCGAAGCAATTTTATCTAAATAAGCAAAAACTTGTGCAAATATATCTATATCGTATACGCTTTTTGCCCTATTAAGTACGGATACAGTACGCTCCAGTCCCATACCCGTATCTACATTTTTTTGTTTAAGCGGAACAAAAGTACCATCCTCCCGCTTTTCGTACTCCAAAAAAACATTATTCCAAATCTCCACATATTTGCCGCACTTGCAACCGGGATTGCAGTCCTTGCTACAAGCAGGGCTGCCCGTATCATAAAAAATCTCAGTATCAGGCCCGCACGGGCCGGTAACGCCCGCAGGTCCCCACCAATTATCGCTTTTGGGCATATAAAATATTCTATCTGTGCTTATCCCCAACTCTTGCCAAATCTTTGCGCTTTGTGTATCTCTAGGCGCATCTGCATCGCCTGCAAAAACCGTAACAGCAAGCAAGTCCTTATCTATTCCCAGCACCTTAGTTAAAAACTCGAAACTATATGCAACGCTGTCCTTTTTGAAGTAATCGCCCAATGACCAATTGCCTAACATTTCGAAAAAAGTGCAATGGGTGGCGTCGCCGACTTCCTCAATATCTCCGGTCCGCACGCACTTTTGCACATTGGCAAGCCGCTTGCCTTTTGGGTGCGGCTGCCCCATAAGATATGGCACTAGCGGATGCATACCTGCTGTAGTGAAAAGCACCGTGGGGTCATTTTCCGGGATTAAGGATGCGCCGGGGATAATTGCGTGCCCTTTTTTTTCAAAGAATTGCAAATATTTTTCTCTAAGCTCTTGAGAAGTAATACTCATTATGCCTTATTACCTTTTATCAGAAAATTCATAAGCTCCATACCTGATTGCATAAAAAGCCCCCTTTGGGCATCCTTTTCGTTAAATTGGATACCCAAATCCTGCTCTTTATTGCTTCTATAAATTACAAAAGGTACAGCGTCCTTGGTATGAGCCCCTAGCGAAAGGGGAGTAAAATGGTCAGCAGTAACACAAATTGTATAATCCTCTCTTGACTTTTTTAACCCTTGCCATACCAGTCCTGCAACCATATCTACCTTTTCTATAGCGGCGATTTTACAACGCAAATCTTTTTGGTGTCCGCATTCGTCCGGTGCTTCCAGATGTAAATAAATAAAATCCAGACCTTGCGCTAATGCTTGCAGACATGCTTGCGCTTTACCAACAAAATTAGTAGATAATGTGCCCGTTGCGCCCTCTACATCTATTGATTGCATTCCTGCTAGTTTTGCTATACCCTTTAGTAAGTCTACTGCGCTTATTATGCCCCCTTGCAAGCAAAACTTTTCATAAAAGCTATCTAGGGTTGGTCTTTTCCCTTGTCCCCATAGCCAAATATGGGTAGCGGGAGCTTTACCTTGCCTTTTGCGCTCAAGGTTAATAGGATGAGCGGCTAAAACTTGTTCTGAATGTCTGATAAAGTCAATATACCTTTGTGCGCCCTTACCTTTGGGGAGATAATCTTTTATAGGTTGTCCGGAAATATTATGCGGAGGAGTAAAAACAGTATTGCTTTCTCCGTTTACCACAAGGCAATGGCGATAGCTTATACCATTATAAAAACGAGCATCCTTTTGCCCTAGCTTACTGTCAATTGCTTTAATCAACTGTTCTGCTTCTAAGGTAGAAATTTCACCTGCGCTGTAGTCCAGCATACTCTTGTCAAAAAAATCTTCTTCTTTACTTAAAGTGACTAGGTTACACCGCATAGAAGTGTCCTCGTCCCCTAGCTCTATCCCCAAACTTATCGCTTCTATGGGACTGCGCCCCGTATAGTAGCGGGCGGGGTCATATCCTAGCATTGACAAATTGGCAACATCGCTGCCCGGCTGCATCCCCTTAGGCACGCTTTGTGCCAGCCCTACTTCGCCCAGCTTGGCAAGGGCGGCAAAGTTGGGAACTTTTGCGGCTTCCAGCGGCGTTTTTCCGTTCAGTTCGGCAATGGGATAGTCGCCCATACCGTCGCCTAAAATAACTACGTATTTCATATTTTATCCTTTTTATCTTATTTAATAATAGCAAAATATGCTGTTTTTTGCAACTATAAAAAGGTACACAAGGAAAAAGCGTTTACAACCGCAACTTTTACATAATCTAAGCGTGGAGGGAGTTTATGGAATATCAAAAGCGACATAGAAAGAGAGAACGCACCATTGGCGAAATGGTTTCATCGCTAAAAGATGAAGCAGGCTCTACCTTGCGCCTTTTTAGACGAAAAGCAAAAGACAAAAAGCAAAAGGATAAGTAAAAAACAAGCCTCCTTAGGAAGCTCGCTATAAAAGATTTTACCCAAAGTCCGGGATTTACAGCATAACAGGCGGCTTGTTTTTTATAAAACTATTAATAACTTAGTTCTTTTCTTTTTTATTAACTTTTTCGGGTTTCTCTACTTTATTCTTATTCTTTTTCTTCATTTTATCACCTCCGTGCTTAGTATTTGCAACATTATTTTATTTAAACCCCATTTACCTTAGCGCATATTAAAATACTCTATTTCATAGAATATATAAGACTCTAGCAAGGAGGCTATAATGTCGCTGGTAAAAAAAACTATAGTGCTAAGCGAAAAAGGCATTAAAGGGCATATAACTGTTGTACGGATAGGTGGCAGCGTAGGGGCAAAAGTAATATTGACTGACGAGCTGGATACCGGTACCCTTTACTTAAAAATTGGCTCTGCGCCAGTAAGCCAACATATTATTAAGGGTAAAAGGCTGGAGCTGGCTCTAAACAATGTTGCGCTTGCTCAAAACGATGAAGTGGGCGGCGTAATAATCAGCCATGGCAAGCTATATGCGGCAGGAGGTGCCTACAAGAGCATTAAAGCAAATAACCTAAAGCAGCAACTTGATGAGCTTGAAGAAGAGCCCGCGCCTGCGGTTACTGAAGAAATAGTGTTTGAAGATAGAGTAAAGCGTCCTGAAATACAAGATTATCCAAAAGCTGAAAAGGAAGCTAAGCAAAAAATCTTTGACTATACTAATGAGCACTTCAAGGATACTAACTTTTACATAAAACAAAAAAATAAATTCGACGAAATCTTTACCATTTATCCCGCCAACAAAGAGCTGGAAGAGCATATTGACGACAGCAAATGGGTAACTGTCAATTATGACGGAGATGATTACTATGTTATAGGTTTGCTAAAAAGTAATGATGCGGTCACTCATATTGTATATGGAGTACCCGGACTGGCAGGTATATATCCTCCGGAAGAAACGCTAGAAATCTCCGATTGGCTGCCCACCCCCACTAGAGACAATCCCAAAAGAGGGTATTGGCTAATTTTTCAAGACGCTATAACAGGCAATATTACTAAGATATAGCAAGTTATTCAATTAAAATAAGGCATAAATGTCTATATCACTATATTTTTAGGATTAAATAAAAAAACAGCAGATAGATCTTGATTTACGCCAATCACAAAATCTACCATTACTGATAATTTTACTGTCTTATTGCTGTATTTAAAAGCTGGAAGTCCAATACCATAATAGATCTCATGAACATTATACCCTTCAAGCAATTTAGCAATCGACTTATAATAAGTCTGTTGGTTCTGCAACATATGTATTTTCTTGAAATCGCTTTTTGAAGATCTATTTTTATTCTCAAAAAATAAGCATAAATCCTTTTTAACAGCCACAATATCAGGTATAATGCTATACTTGTTTTTCTCAAAAGAATTATCGTCAGGGTGAAGCATTATTCCTGTTCCGCTTTGCGGGAAATCAAAAGCAATAATTTTCCATTTATTAGTAATAAGGTATCTAATAATAGATTTTGTAACTTGTTCTTCTGTCATTATGCATCTCTCCATAACGTGCCATCAGGAAATAAAATAGCATCTGCGAAGTAAGAATAAACTCGAATATGTTTAACTTTTGAATAGGTTGAGCCATAGCGAACTTGCATAAAATAACGCGGTTTCTTACTATGAGCAAGTTCGAAATAGTCACATTTTAGTAAGTTATGTTTCTCACTATTTTGAACATCTTTAAAAAAATCATTTATAGTTGATTTTTTATTATCCAAAACATCAATGGTACATAAATTATCAATAATATTTAAATCACCAAAAACAAGCACTAAATTATTGCGACGCTCCTCAAATGTCTTTCCTTCTCGGCACAATAGGTAATCAACTGACGCTAATGCCCCAGGATAAGGATCGCCTCGAAATTTTGCATTTACTTTATAAAATACTGTGCTTTGGCGACTGCGAAGCAATTCTCCTATCGAATAATTATTATCCTCATATTGCGAAAGATAATTCAATAAGTATTTGGTATCTAACATAATAGTCGCTGAAAGCGGGGACATTTGATTAATATTTATACCATTAGACCTTCTGGAGAACTCGTTGTTCATAAAAGCACGACGTTGACGAATAATTAAATTTTGTAATAGCTTTTTTTGACCAATCCTTACACCATTCTTTGTAATGTTTATTACCTCATTAATTGAAGAAAACAATAATTTCATTTCGCTACTCTGAGAATCTGGACAGCCAGGATATCTAAGAATTTGTTTATCAAAATGCAAGCCTTTGTTAGATAAATGCGGTGCATTTATAGCATTAGGATTGGGAAAATAGTGAATATCCGTTGGGAAATAATAGAGCAAGGCAGGTATGTTATAAATATTCATTATATCTTCCATTGCCTTAAAAATAATAGGATTCAATACATCCCAACGCGGTTGTGCTCCTTGCCGAGTAATAATTGCTCCTTCAGGATAAATATAAAAAGCTGGCACTTCATTCTCAACAGATGCAGCAATTCGTGCAAAACGCTGAAAAACATTATGCCCGCTCCCTGCCTCTGTAGAAATCTCAATTGTTAAAAGTGGCTCGCTATCAAACTCAATTATTAAATCTGGTGCATCTAAATAAAGAATCTTACGAATATGGTCTGGCATAGTATGAAAACGACTTGGATTATTTGCATCACTTTCATATATTTTACTTTTCTTTATTTGATATGTTTTAAGCTCTGTATGATCTATGATATAATCAGCAAAACTTTCTGTACTATACCATACTCTATACATTTTTCTCTCCCTTGTTACGCCTTTTTATATCCTTAGCAATAGGTTTTGTAATTTCATGAATCATTAAAGGAGGTACAGCATTACCAGTAAGAATCCGCTCTTGGACTATTCCACCAATAAATTTATAAGAATCAGGAAAACTTTGAATTCGTGCACGTTCTCTAATTGTTAATCCTCTTGGCTGATTAGGGTGTCCAAATTGGAATTGTGGTCTTATCCCACCAGCAAGCTGGGTAGGACTAGGCGCATCAAAAGATAATCTTATTCTCTGTTTAAACCTTGTATACATAGGCATTCCTTGAATTGTTGAATTAATCTTTTTAATTGTTTCTACGGGATGGTTAGGCGATACATGGTTAAATAGTTTTCTGGGCTTTTCAATTATAATTTCACCTTCACCTCTCATTAGTGCTTGAAACTCAGTTTGTGGTCTAAGATTGTATTCATAAGCTTTATCATTATTGCCCAGCTCAGGTAAATCAGAAATAGCTTCTGCTACTGTTCTATGTTTATCTGGGGATAAAAAGCGACCTATTGGAAATGTATAACTCGAAGAAAGATTATTTCCATTTTTTACACCTACAAACAATATTCGCTGTCTATACTGAGGTACACCATATTCTACAGCATTTAATATTTTAGCTGTTACAGTATAGCCAAGCTTCTCCATACAAGTCTTTATGTCTTTTTCAAACTGTCCACGTGCTGTGCTTCTCATGCCAGCAACATTCTCCAAAATAATATAATCTGGAAGAAATACCTTAACAAATTTCATATATTCAAGAAATAGATAATTTCTTTGGTCATAATCATTTCGTTTTCTATTTGCAAGAGAAAATCCTTGACAAGGGACTCCGCCAACAATAAGATTTATATGCTTGATACCGTGCCCTGTAAGAATATGCTTTATATCATTGGGGTCAATTTGACAAATATTTCCAAGACAGCTTATTGAATTTTGGTGATTAAGATTCCATGTTTGAATAGCAGGTATAAGATAATCTATCCCAAAGACAGGATGAAAGCCAGACCAAGAGCAGCCAATAGAAAAGCCCCCAGCTCCACAAAACAAATCAAGCATAGTTAAGCTATCTGAAGGAATGTTCAAATTATTAATATTAAAATAAATTGGGACAGACTCTTGCAGGTAGCTACTCTTCTCTATAGGGCTGCATTTGTTCCATATGTCAGTTGTCTCATATTCAGGTAAGAATGAAAGCTGCTCATTAGTGTTATTGATTTTCTTTGAGATTTCCATAGAAATATCTCCAAAATAGATTCTCTTCAACTTAATTATAACAGTAAATATATTTTTTTTCAAGATTAATTGCTTTTTAATAATCTAATTCTATGCTAAATAGCCCTTAATAATTATAGTTTTAAAAAATATAAAGGGAAGAACCTACGATGAATCCTATTTGGGGTAAACAGCAGGATTTGCCCATTATATAAAAAAGGATGAAAGATGGCTCTTATTTTTCGTATAAATGTTTCCCCGAATTAAAAAGCGAGCAGAAGGGTTGTAGATTTTGGACTTTTGAGTATGCGGGCAAGGGAGTTTATACCATTAATAAATGACCGCAGCCAGCTATACAAAAAAAGGACGAAAGATACGCCCTTATTCTCGCTTTTTATAAAAAAAGGACGAAAGATACGCCCTCATTCTCGCTTTTTTGGTGGGAACAACAGGACTTGAACCTGTGACATCTTGCTTGTAAGGCATAACTATCATATTTGCTCATAAAAAAAGCCCCCTTGCGGAGGCTCTTTTTTTTAATCCTAAAAGAAATTACTAATAAAACCAAGGTGGTGTTTCTTCGGCTCTTTTCTGTATTATTTTTACTTGTGTTGGAGTTAATAGTCCATATTTATCATCTGCGTAGTAAATTCCTACAATAGGATTGTAAATTGCTGAACACATATTTCCATTTTCTAATTGAGCAATGCAATTATTATTGCTAATATGGTCTAAGATGAAAAAAGTGTCAAGTTCTGAGTTGTTTTGATTGCTGTATAATTTTCCTTTTACTTTAATTTTGGTCATTTTTCTGACCCTCACTCGTGACTTGTCTTGCCCTTGACATTAAAAAATTGTGTTACTTTCTTTAGCACAGCTTCTAAATTATTTTATAATGAGAAGACAAAAAAATCATTTACTTGTAGTACAATATAAATAAAGCAGCGGGTTGCTTCTTGCTCTGGCATCCTTTTTTACACCTAGCCACGAGGTTGTCGGGGCGGCGACACTGGTAAATTACCTTTTATATTTTGATTTATTAATATGTAATGATATTTTAATATATTTTGATTTGAGGGAAAGGGGCTAGGTGTTAAAGTGTTCTTGTGTTTATGCTGGAGTTTATAAAAGTAATGTTGTAATACAATATAAATAAAGCAGCGAGTTGCTTCTTGATCAGCATCCAAATCCAAGCCCCCAAGCGAAGCTTGCATCCCAATATTATGGTTGGTTTATAAATTACTATTTGTTTTGATTATATTTAGAGTAAGAAAGCAAGCTTCAGCTGGGGGCTATTTAAGCGAGTTTACGCGCGTTGGTTATTCTTAAAATATTACATTAAGAGTTTTGTAACGAATAAGACAATTAAATCAAAAGAGTAGTTTTATAAATATTGATTTATTCTATTTACAATAT
>CAYSNP010000034.1:0-19496 GCA_964432485.1 uncultured Christensenellaceae bacterium
ATTGTCAAAAATAGAAAAAGCTGATAATAAAGGATATAAGTATAAAGAAATATATTTGTTGAACTTAATTAAATATAGCCTGAACACTCTTAAGGTAGCTATGCCATATATTAAAAAAGGCATTGCTGAACATTTCTATTTCCAGAGAGAAAAAAGGTCGGTAGCACCCAATAAAAAATGAATACTTCAAATAGAAGAAGGACACTTCTTGATATGCTTTATAGGTTTAGAATAGCCCTTAAGGAGTGTATTAATGTTTTGATACAATTTGTATGAGAGACTAATAATCTTTTAACAATAAGAGAATATTGTTAAGCGTATAGCCTTACAATATCAACTAACCAAGTATTAGCTTCGTAGCTTTGGCTAGTTTGGACTTGTGACCATTTGCGGACTATTTCGTTATAGCTGTCGGTTTCGGGGTATACTTTTTCGGTTTGGGCTGTGTAGAGTCCCCAAGAAGAGCCTAATCCGTTAACTTTATATGTCCAAATAGACCAACTCCAACCTTGCTCATTGTAAAGATTTAAGGCATAATCCCAACTTTCCGCTAGACCAAAATAGGTAAACTCCCCAATATAACAAGGCACACCTGCACCATGGGATAGCTTTAGCAGTAGCACTTTGCTATTGGTGAATGCTTTTTGATACTCAAAATTATTGGTGTTATCCCAACCATAAAAATGGTATTGGTATACAACATTCTCATAGCCTTCTTTTTGGGGATTGGGCATAACAGTAGGCTCCCATACTGCTTCCATAATTCTTATATGCTTATTGTCAACCGCTCTAATAGCGTTATATAGCCTTTTATAATAGTCTTTTTGAGCTTTTCCTAGCATTTCACCCGGCTGCCCCTCAGGCTCATTTAATAAGTCATATCCTGCAACCCAAGGATTGTCTTTATACCTGCTTGCCACCCTTATCCATAGCTCCTCTGTGCGCTCCATATTTTCAGGGCAAGAGTAAAGTTCCCCTACAAGTTGTCCCGAATGATGTCTGCCATTTTGCGAACCGTGCGCCCCATGCAAATCTAATACTACATAAAGTTGCCTTTTTGCACACTCCTCTATTGCCCAATCAAGCCTGGCAAAAGCATCCTCTTTGTAAGAATAGTTACTATTTTGCAATGTTCGCCAAGTAAAAGGCAGTCTTACAGAGTTGCATCCAAGCGCCTTGATATTGTCAAAATCTTCCTCTTTAAGATAGTTATCTTCCCAAACATCTATTAGCTCTTTGCAGCCTTGCTCCCCAAAACGCTCTGTAAAAATATCTAAAACATCAAAATATGCATCAAATTCGGTAGGACACATCCAAGCTTCCTGCACTAGCCAACCGCCTAAGTTAACTCCCCGCAGTGCAACAGTAGCCCCTGTGGCATCTTTAATGCTTGCACCCTCGGTATGCAAAAAGCGCGCCATATCATTATTGGGCGCATCTCCCTCTTTTAGACCAAAGAAAAGCATTGCGCTAAGACCTAATATACAAAAAATTAATATCATAGAATACCATTTCTTCATATTGCTAATTATAGGTTACCCTTTTTACCTTGTCAAGCCTAAAAAATCTAATATAAAATACTAAACACAAAGTGCGGAGCAAAAAGAATTATATTTTAAGGAGGCAGTAAGCAAGCTACAATTACAGCAAAAAAACAACAACGGAGGAACAAATATTATTGCTCGCTGATAAACTTTCTAATTTGCTATAATTAAGAGATTAAGAATAAGGTAATAGTTTGTGAGAGCGTTCAATCAAATAAGCCCTCAAAAAGGTCATTAGGAGTTATTGCAAATAGCTTGCAAAGATATACAATTTTTTCATAATCCAATTCAATAATACCACTTTCGTATTGGCTATAATCTGGTTGATATTTACGCAAAAGTGTGGCTACCTCTTTTTGAGTTAGCCCTTTTTGTTTGCGTGCATATTTAAGATTGCACCCTACAATGGTTTTAATATCCTTTGGATTCATAAGTAAATTATAGGACAAACTTCTATTTTCATCTTGACATATAGGAAAAAATCCTATATAATGAGTTCGAAAAAGATCTAAAAATAAAGGTTTTTGTAGCTTTTATGCACGCAAAATATAGAAGATCCAATAAAAAGCAAATTGCAATTTGCTCGGTTAATTATAATTACAAACAAGGGAGAAAAAAATGACATACATACTATCACCAAGTGTCTTTTATCGTATATATGGGGAAAATACTTTAATCTTCCAAACTAATCGTAGAAAAATATATATCTTTAACGCAATTAGCAAGAGCATTTTAGACTGTTTTGCTGATTATTCTAGCATAGAAGGATGTGTAGATAAATTAAAAGGTGAATTTGATACAACCGAATTTGATTTGAAAAGTGTTATAAGCAATTTTGTTGATAAGCTGATTGGCTTAGAGCTTATTTACCCAAAAACAATACTTTCTGAAAATAAAAATGACTTGGAATTACATTTCAAAGATCAACTACTACCTTATGGGCAATTATACGCAGTTCAATTTGAAGTAACCTTTAGATGTAATGAAAAATGCAAACATTGCTATTGTATTGTAGATAAGGACAAAAAAGAGCTCTCAACCAATGAAATAAAAAACATTTTAGACGAGCTATATGAAATGAATGTCTTTGAAATCACCTTTACCGGCGGAGACCTTTTTGTTCGTAAAGATATGTTTGAAATACTTGATTACGCCTATTCAAAAAGATTCCTTGTCACTATTTTTACCAACGGAATAGCACTTAGCGACAGTGACTTGTTGCACTTGAAAAGCTTAAATTTGAAAAGCATACATTTTAGTATTTACAACCATAAGCCGGAAAAGCATGATGCTTTTACTCAAGTGAAAGGCTCTTTTGATAAAACTACAAGTGTGATTAAAAAATGTGTTAATTTAGGCATCCCTGTAAACATTAAAACTTGTGTTGTGGACAGCAATGCTGATGATATAGAAGGAATATTAGAACTTGCAAAAAATCTAAGCACCACAATTCAAATAAGTATGGCTATTAATGCAAAAAATGATGGCGATACTGCTCCGTTTCAACATAGATTAAAAACTGCTGAAGATTATGCCGATGTAATGAAACTCGTTAATAAACATATTTTGATTCATTGTTCTAACGACTATAAACAGGTACGCCCAGATGATGGTAAAATTTGTGGTGCAGGCAATAGCTCTCTCAATATTAATCCTTACGGAGAAGTATTCCCATGCAATGCCCTATTAATTAGCTGTGGTAATGTAAGAGAGAAGTCTATATCTGATATTTGGAATAACTCAGTAGAATTAGATAAAATTCGCAATTATACCTTTGATAAAATCAAAGGTTGTGAAAACTGTGAAGAATTAACTTACTGCAATTTTTGCCCTGGAAGTGCCTTAATTGAAACGGGCGATTCATTAACAAGGTACTCTGAAGCATGCATTTTAACCAATGCAAAAAAGTTGCTTAATACAAAAAAACAAAAGGAGGTAATAATATGTTAAAGTTTGTTATGCCCGAAATTCTATTTGAAGATGTTTACTCCCAATCTATGGCTAACTGTTGCTCAAAAATAACTGAAGCCTCATGCGGAATTACATACCGCACATATTCCTAGTTTAATTTACAACAATCGCCCATTGCAATTGGTTGCATAGTCTTGCAACCAATTGCAAATATGTGATATTGGCTATCCTGAAGCCTACGGACCAATTTTGTATTGCAGAAAAACTTGAAAATCATGTTATTTCAAATATAAGCAGTGGCAGTAATACATCTTTGATTAAATATAACCTAAAAGGCTGTTGTTATTTTTCTAATTTATAGAAAAAATAGACTAAGCGTCTAGTAGAATACAAAAATGTTGAGCGTTGTTTAGCTGGCGTGTTTCATTAGGGGTTTTAGGATAGCCAGGTCTTCTTGGTTGATTATTAGGTTGTAGTATTGGGCATACCTTGCAAGGGCTTTGCCTAGCAGCGTGCTTGCTTCGCCTTCTTGCAAAGTGATAAGGGCGGGTAAAGTGATATTCGATATTGATAACTTATCAAATGTTTGCCTTACAGCTACTGCTATAATAAATGTCATTAACATTTTTTCATTTGCGCTTATATTTGCAGCTTTAATCTCTTTATCTTTAGAGAGATTGACCAGCCCGATTGTGCCGTTCTTATATGAAAGGGTATAGCTACCTTGCGTATATTCCCACATAAGGCGGGCAGCCGATTTAATGATAAACTTGCTAAGGCTATCGCCTGCCTTTGTTGTATCTGCAGGGATAGTATCCAGCAGCGCTGTTAAATCGGTAAGTTTGGTATCAAGCAGCTCTTGCTCTTGTTCTAACTGCTGTAGCAGCTCCAAAGTATCTAAAATATCTTGTCGCTTATTTGCAACGGTAGCAAGCGCAAAAATATCTCTGTCAACAGCTTGCGCAAGCTCCTTCTCTTTAGCTAAATTATCTTCGTATCGCAAGAAAAACTCGCCATAGGCATCCAGCCTTGCTTGCGCATCAAATACAGCCTGTTCAATGCGCGCCCTTTCCTCATCGTAACCCTTTATGCTGATTGCATATTGAATAGCTTGTTCACGAGGAAGTATCAGCTTATGCAAATCTGCTTGTGAGGTAATGCCAAGAGCGGCAAATCTTTCTTCATAGTTTTGTTTAAGGCTGGCAAGTGTTTGCTCCAATACCGCTTTTTTACTCTTTTGAATATCAAGCTGAGTATTTAGTTCGTCAAGCTCCATACCTTGCTTGTGCAGCAGCTTATGCAGTGCGGCTACCTTAAGTTTGACATCCTCTTTTTGAATATCATTTTTGCGAATAGCTGCCACAATCTCCGCCAATTTATCACTTATTGCTTTGCTGACTATCTCCTTATACCCGTAGTTAGCGCCATTTAGCTCCACCAGCACCGCTTTGTTGGAAAGTATTAGGATAGCTTGTTCCAACTCTTGTTTTTCTCTGAAAATCTCTGCTTTTTGCACAAGTTTTTCCGCTAGTTCATTTTCTATTGTTTCTAACTCTTTTTCCACAATATTAAGCTTTTGAAGCATAGAACTTGCTTTTTCACCTTTAAGGTCTTCTTCAAACTTGCTGTAATCTTTCTTTGTCTTGTCAAGAGTCTTTTTAAGGTCAGAAATCTCTTTTTCTTTATCTTTAATATTTACTTTTTCAAGATTCTTTGCCGCTTCTTGCTCTTTTTCCATAAAGCGCACCATAATAGCAAGTTTTTCTTTTTCTGCGGTTAGCTTTTCCACATCAAAGCGCAACTTATTGCTTTTTTCAATACTGGCACGCAACGCTTTTTCCAGCTCTTGTCCGTTTGCAACATCGCTTTGTTTGTAAACCTCTGCAACTGCAGTAATCTTGCCTTGCTTGGTTTCTTGCAAAGCGCTCTTATACTTGCTGTTGATACTTAGCGCAGTATCATACTTGCCTATGGTATTTTGCACTTCTCGCAGCTTTGCCTCATCTTCGTCAATTAGCCTGTCAAATACCTCAATTTCGGCATCTATGCCCGAATAATCCAGCTTAGTGCCTTGTTTTTTTTCTGTAATAAAATTGTTGCAAATAGGGCATTGGTCACCGTATTCTATATTATCAATAATATCTGCAAGTTTGTTTTCGCCAAGAATGCTAATCTTACGGTCTAAAAAATCTTGCCTTTTTTCTATGCACTTTGCTTTATGCTCCTCTAAATCTTTAAGTGCTTTTTTTAACAGGTGCAACTTAGCCTCGTAGTCGCCTTCATCAACTTCTAAACGCTGAATCTTATTATCTATAGCGGCAACTTCGTCCTCATGGCTGGCTGCAAGTATATGATTGGCATAAAGAGTTTGCTTGACCAAAATGTCTTGATTGACTGCTTCTTCTAAAGTGGCAAAAGGCCCTTTAATCTTGTCTTCTTGCTCTTTGATTTGAGATTTAAGCGCATCTATTGCTTTTGCCTTGTCGCCCAGCTCCTCTTTAGCTGTTGCCAAATTGCGCCTAAGCAGTTCCAATTCTGTTTGAGCATTGGCTAGCAATAGCGTTTGATTGTCAATAAACTCCTCAAAAAGGCTGCCTTCCGCTATAGCCTTCTTAATTCTGGCAGGTAAAACTATTTCTTTTTTGCGGTCTTCCAGCACTGCACTTTCTGTGCAAATCTGATTGTATAATTTATCTATTTCTTCCTTTTTTTGTCTGATAATAGCTAGCTCTTGATTGTATTCTGAATAATAGCCTTCCACATCCTTGTCAATATCCAGGCTAAGAGGGTCGGCAGCGCCTTCTAAAACAATGTCTTGCATTAGTTCGTTTAGCTGACGGGATCTTTCTTCTAACAGGGTAAAATCTTGCTTGCTGGCCTGCTCTGCCTTATTGCCTTTGGCAATTTTAGTCCGTAAGGCGGCAATTTCTTTTTCTAATCTGGCAATTTCTCTTTCGGTGGCGGTAATATCCGCGCCTATCTCTTCTTTCCTATGATATAACCCTGCCAGCATCAATGCTTCGTTGCTGGCATCTAGGGTATTGTCCATATCGTCTATTCCTTCGCCTCGGGACAATATTCCTTCCTGAAGGTGCAGCAAGCTCTCGTGCTTTTCTTGCCACGCAAGATACTCTTCTGCCTTAACAATCTCTCCTCTGACTGCAGTAAGTTCCGCCTTTTCGCTTTGAATAAGGTTGTCTAATACTGCTATTTCTTTAGCCAGTGCCTCTGCATCTTGAAAAGAGGCTTGCGGCTGCATTTTAATTTTAATTGCAAGCTCGTCGGCTTGTTTTTCCAGCTTGTCTTTTTCTGCATAAAGGGCGTCTAAGTTGCCTACAAGATTTTGATAAAGAGAGCCGATATACTCTTGCCGCAGTTGTTCTGATTTTAAGAAAGCACCTTCGGCGCTTGCCAAATCCAATTCCAACAATTTCTTGAAGGTATATTTGCTAATAATAAAATGGGTATTAATAAACTCGTCTACTTCATCAATATCCTTGCAAACTATTGTGTCTTCTCCTTCTAGCAAAAGCTGAGCTTCGTCTATATTATCTCTAAAAGACCTTGTTAGCAAGTAATCTGAGCCATCAAGAGTAAAGTTAACTTCGGTAGCATTGCCCCCCGCTATAGGAGCAAGCGCTTCGTCTCTGCCAAAAAAGGCTGCGGTAAGGTTTTCTTTGAATTGCTGCATATCTTGAGCAAGTAGAGAGGAAATCTGGGGTAGCACCGCTTGGATGTCGTAAGCCTTGTATGTATTATCATAAAGGTTGTTAACGACTAGCCTTTTTATAATCATTGTTATATTCCTCCATCTTGTAAAAACAATGCACTTAAAGAAAATCAGCATAGCATATTTTAATAAAACTACTAGCCAATCAACTTTAAGTATGTTATAGTTAAGTAACATTATACTATGGAAATAGGCTATTTGCAATACAATTAACAAAAATTATTAGCATAGTGAGGAGGGATAAGTAACCAAATGGGTTTTGGCAATATAAGTAAAGAGTACTTAAAAAATGCTTACACTTTAGTAGACAATGTCTTTCTTGACAAGTATCTGCTTGCCGCCGACCCTGTGGATACAAAAGTATATCTTTACGGTTTGTACACCGCCTCTTCCGGGCAAAGTGTGAGCATAGAGGACTTTGCGCTAAAGCTGAAGCTGGATTCCCAACGCATAATAGAAGCCTATCGCTATTGGAGCAAGGTGGGCATAGTGTCTATAGACAGCGAACAGCCTTTTGCCATTAGCTATCTTAATGTAAAAGTGCCCTTGCCAAAAGCTGCTAAAATCAATATAAGCAAGTATCAAGTGTTTATAGAAGAGGCTACCCGCCTTTTTCCGGAAAGGGTGCTTGCGCCTAACGAGTTATATGCATACATAGAGCTTATGAAGCTCGCCAATATAGAAATCAATGCTATGCTTAATATTATTGGCTATTGCATCAATTTGAAAGGCAGCAATGTTGCAACGCCTTATATATTAAAAGTAGCTGACAATTGGGCAATTAACGGGATTAGGACAGAAAAAGATGCAAATGAGTATATTAAGCAGTTGGAATGCAATAGTGCCTCCATCCGTTCTATTTTAGATGCGCTGAATATCAAGAGAGCTAGCGATATGGATGACCGTGAACTATACCTAAAATGGACTGCTATGGGTTACAGCTTGGATATTATACTATTGGTAGCAAAACAGGCAAAAAATGCGGGCGGAATAAAAAAGTTAGATTCCTTATTAGCTGATTTGCATGCCGCAAAAGCGCTTAAAGCTCAAGAGGTGCAAGAATATTTTAAGCAAAAGAAAAAGTTAAGAGATATAGCCATTGAGGTAGTCAAGGGCATTGGCGGCTATTATGCTTCGCTAGATGCGGTGATTGACACTTATATCTTGCCTTGGACACAAAAGGGTTTTGATAGAGAAGGGCTTGCAATGCTTGCGCATTTTTGCTTTATCAGCAATATCAAAACTTTAGAAGGTATGGATCGGGTTATAGACAGATTCTTCAAAATGGGCGCGCTTACCCCTGCACAAATTACTGCTTACCTGGATGAGCAAATTGCAATAGATAATAAGATTAGAGAAGTTTTAACCGAAGGCGGCGGCAGCGAGTTTGTAAATAACACCGATAGACAGCTTTATAGTACTTGGATTAAGGAATGGGGCTTTTCTCATATGGTAATTTTGGAAGTGGCAAAAGGGGAGCGGGGCAAAAGTTTTGTAATGAGCGCAATTAATAAAGCGCTTGCAAAACTAAAAGATAGCAATCTTTTCAGCGATACAGAAATTATAGAAAGCTATAAAAAGCAAGCTAGCCTTGTTCCTAAGGAAGCTAAAAAGAAAAGGGTCAGCGTAGGCAATTATAGCAAGGAGCAGTTGGATTCGGTCTTTTTTGATATTGCGGCAGCAGATATTGACAAGGCGGACCTCTAATGAAAAGTCGGTATTTGTCAAGGGCTAAACAAGCAATAAGGACAAGGCGTACAGAAGCGGAGGCCAAGCTGGCAGAAAAACTGCAAACACTAAGAAAGACTAGCCCCGAATACTGTAATGCCGAAAGTAGGCTAAATAGCTTATATTTTGAAAAAGCCCGTTTAGAATCCCAAAATGCGGACTTTAGTTATCTAAATAAGCAAATAAAGCAAGCAGAACAAGAATTAAGCAGCGTATTGAAAAAGCTGGGATTAACCCATAATGATTTAGTTGCTGGCTATGTTTGCACTACTTGCCAAGATACAGGGCAGGTAGCAGGTAAGCTATGCACATGTGTAAAAAAAGAAGTTTCAAAGCTGATTGCAGGAGTGCAAGATGGCCGAATTACCAAGAAAAGTAGTTTTGCCGCTGACTTTTCTTTTTTTGGAAAAAACGCAAAAGAGTATGAGCGCAACTATGCGCTAATAAAAAAAATAGCGTCTAGCTATCCCAATATCAATACTAAAGCAATTGTCTTTTGCGGCAAGTCCGGCACGGGTAAGTCTTATCTTGCTTCGATTTTGGCTAATGTGCTGGAGCAAAAACTATATGATACTATATTTATTAAAGCAGTAAGGTTAAATAAGTTATTTTTAGAGTATCACCTTGCGCCTTTAGAAGAAAAAAGCGGCATCCTAAGCAGTTTATTTAATTGTCAAGCGCTGATAATCGACGATTTAGGCAGCGAAAACTTCTTAAATAATGTAACAAGCGAGTACCTATATCAGCTAATTGTAGAAAGGCAACAGCAGTTCACCTTAATAACTACCAATCTTAATCCCGACGAAATTAATGAAATATATGGCTCTAGGGTCTTTAGCCGCCTTGCGGACAAAGGGCGCTCGCTATGGCTGCGCTTCAATAGTGAGGATTTAAGGTTAAAGTAGGGCTAAAGCTGTACTTGCTGAGGCTTTTATAATAGTGTATTGCTTGCTTTTTGACATTAAGTAAAGGTTTTATAGCCAACTTATATTGACAATAGGCTTGCGCTGTGCAATAATTATTAAGATATTAATTTTGGCGTAATAACACAATACTTATATAAGAGGAAAAAATGAGTACATTTTCTTTTAAAAATGCAGCAAAACGCACTTTTTTAGTTACAGGTGCAAGCGGTTTTATCGGGCGTGCTGTGGTGGATTTCATTTTAAGCACAGGTGCAAAGGTGGTTGCCGCAGATATGCGCCCTATAAATATAGACAATGAAAGGTTAGCTTTTTGGCAAGTAGACCTTACCAGCGATTATAAAAAGCTGCCTGAAGGCATAACCGATGTAATTCATGCCGCCGGCAGGGTCAGCGATTGGGGTAAATATGAGGATTTTCATGTTATTAATGTCACTGCCACACAAAAACTTCTTGATTTAGCCCGTAATGAAGGGGTTAAGAACTTTTTATTTATCAGCTCAATAGATATACATGGCTTTTTTGGCCATAATGGCACTACTGAAGACGGGATTTACTATTCTTCCAAATGCTATTACCCTATGACCAAAGCCTTGGCAGAAAAAGAGGTGCGAGCATTTAATTCTGCGCAAATGAAGACCGTTTGCATTCGTCCGTGTACTGTTTACGGACCCGGCGACACTACTGTTCAAGGCCCGATGATGGACGCTATATTAAAGCGGCAAATGGGGTATATTGATAAAGGAAAATATCTTATATCCAGAGTTTACATTACCGACCTGGTGCAAGGGCTGTGCAGAGCGCTGGAATACGGTAAGGGTGGAGAAGCATATAATATCACTTCGGGAGAACAAATTAACTGGACAGAATGGGTAGAAGCTATAGCACAAGAGTTAGGAGCAAAACCTCCCAAAACATCTGCACCTTATCCTATAGCTTTTGCGCTTGCCGCTTCTCTGGAGTGGCTGTATAAGCTGTTTAACACTAAGAATCCGCCTATCCTTACCAAGATGCGCATCCAGCATGCAGGGCATGATTTTTTCTTTATCCCAGAAAAAGCTAAGACGGAGTTAGGTTTTGCGCCTGAGGTAGCTTGGCAAGAGGGAGTTAAGCTAATGGTAGAGGAGTATAAGGAGCGTAAAGAGGCGCAAGGCGGCAAAAAGAGCAAGAAGAAGGTAAAGAAAGCACAAGAGCTAAATGAATAAATTATGGTACACTAAGCCGTCGGGCAAGTATGGCATCCCTTTGGGCAATGGTATATCTGCAGTTATGGTATATAGCAAGCGCAAAGGAGAAAGGCTGGCTTTTAACAATTGTACTCTTTGGTCAGGGTATCCCGAGCAACAGTTAAATAGTCAAGATTATCAAGTTCTGCAAAAGGTAAGGGAGCTTATTTTTGCAGGAAAAAATAAAGAAGCAGATATACTATCAGAAAAGGAACTTTCCCATAGTTATAGTGCCGCCTACCTGCCTTTGGGGGAGGCAACTCTTGAGTTTTTTCCGTTAAGCACTTCTCGAATTGTTCGCTCTTTAGATATAGCCCAATCAATTTATAAGGCAGAGGACAGCACAACACAAAGAGAAGCCTTTGCTTCTTATCCGGACAATGTAATAGTATATCGCATACAGTCAACTCGTCCTATTAATATTAAAATTAAGCTAAGCGGCAAGCTAAAATCAAAGTACAGTTATGACGGCAGCTTAAACTTAACGGGCAACGCTCCTGACTATTGCGCACCTAATTATAAAAAGGAAAAAGAGCCTATACAATACGATAAAGGCAAAGGGATGGGCTACTGCCTTAGAATAGAAACGGATACCAACGGGCAAACAGCACTACTTAATAATGGGATAATTGTAAAAGAAGCTACTACCTTAACTTTATATGCAGCTACCGCTACAGGCTTTTTAGGTTACCAAACATTGCCTAATAGTAATCCAAACTTTGCAAAAGAGCAATGCAAAGCTATCTTAGCATCAATTAAAAAAGATTATCCGACCTTAAAGGACAGGCATATTACAGATTATAAAAAGCTATACAATGCTCAAAGCTTAACATTAAATGATTCTTTTGCAGGCACTACCGATAAGCTAGTCAAGGAATGCCAAAAGGGCAATTTTCGCCCTGCCTTTGCAGAGCTTGCTTACAACTTCGCAAAATACCTTATAGTATCAGGCTCAAGAGTTGGCGGACAAGCGTTAAACCTACAAGGGATATGGAATGAGGCAGCTAGGCCGCCTTGGAGCAGTAACTATACTGTAAATATCAATACTCAAATGAATTATTGGCCAACCACCGCAATGGGGCTTGCAGAATGCGCTTTGCCATTCTTAGATATGGTTTATGAGCTAGCTTGCAGCGGCAAAGCAAGCGCAAAAGTTTTGTATAATTGCGGAGGCTTTGCTTGCAATCACAATACCGACCTTTGGCGCAAAACTACTCCCGCTATAGGCGCACCTATGTATATGTTTGCGCCATTATGCGGAGTATGGCTTGCCAATGAAGCATATTTTCATTATAAAAATGCTTCTTTTCCTCCGGAGTATCAAGCAAAAATAAAAGCGGCAGTTGAGACAGCGGCAGAGTTTTGCAATGATTTTCTAGTTGAGTATAATGGGCAATATGTGATTTGCCCTTCAGTTTCACCAGAAAATCGCTTTAGAAAAGATAAGCAAAGTTGCTCTTTAGATTATGCAACCGCTTATGATATGGGGTTGGTAAGACAAGTTTTTGCCAATTATCTAGAGTTACTTCCAAAAGGTGTGCTGGCAAAGGATATAAAAGACAAGCTAAGCAAGCTATATCCTTTTCGCTTTTGTGAAAACGGATTATTGGAATGGAGCAAGGAGTATCAAGAAGCGGAAGCAGGTCATCGTCACTTTTCTCCGCTATATGCATTTTTTCCTGCAAATATCATTAATTATTATAATGACCCGCTTGCTATACAAGTGCAAAAATTATTTGACAATAGGATTGCGCATACCAAAAGCCATATTGGTTGGAGCGGCTCTTGGGCAGCGTGCATTGCCGCAAAACTGCGCAGAGCCGAACAGGTAAAAGAGCTGCTAGCTCAAACTGCGGCAAGCTGTTTTTTTCCTAACCTTTTAGGGGTGCATCAACCAAGAATCTTTCAAATTGACGGCAACTTTGGCTTTGCGGCAGCAGTAAATCAAGCTATTGCTACTTGTGAAGAGGGCATTTTTGAGCTTTTGCCCGCTTGCCCTTGGAAAAGCGGGCAAGTTAAAGATTTAAGGATAGCAGGGGCAAGGTTATCCTTTACATGGCAAGGGGGCAAAGTTACAAAGGCAGTAGCAAACAAAAAGATAAAGATGCGCAGCAAAAATTTGGCACAAAACTGTATTTTATCAGAAGGGATAACTATTGTGAGCTAGTCTTTATAGCCAATCCCTATCTTTTCAAAGAAATCACTTAACAGTTGCATTAAAGTAGGCATTTCTAAATTAGCCGCACCTAATATCCCCAATATCAAAGCTATGAAAAATAGCACTAAAAATGCGTTTATTTCTTTTTTTGCCCTATATTTAATAAGAGGGAAAAGGTCTATTATTGCCAATGCGACGAATCCTAATAAGACTAAAAGCATAGTTACGCCTCTTGCTGCTGCGGACGCTTTTGCAGCGCCTTTTCTTTTTTTGTTTGTGGGGCAGCTCCTGAAAGTTTTTGGCGTGCTTTGGCAATAATTAAAGTAACTAAGGGTAGAAAGATTTCAAAAAACGCCCAAATAAAAGGTGCAAAACGACGAGCAAACTCCAGATTCTCCACCTCTGTTTTTACATAAAAAGGGATATATGCTATTATCAGCACTCCTGTCACAAGAGCCAAATGCCTAAACGATTTAGTTTCAAAAATATAGGCAAAGGTTACAGTAGTCACATAACACAATAAGGTAACTTTGAAAAAAAGCAATATAATCATAGCAAGGGCAAATAAGATTTCCATTCGGCTCAATGCTTCCCCCAAATTAATTAATCTTATTGTAATAAGTCCGGGCAGCTTAAACAAACTCATAGTATTACCTAAGATAGCAATATCTCTCATTAGCACACCTAATACTGCCACCATCCCTAATCCTACTCCCAGGAACCAATGTTTAGTTATTTTCTTTTTATCTATTTGTAAATTAGGCGTCAGCATTAACATTACCACCAATTCGCCAAAGGGTATTGTGCAACTTAAATGAATGCCTTGGATATATTTGGCAAAAGGTTGGTCAAACATTGGCAAAAAGTTTTTTAGGTCAATTTGATTTGCTATTAATATAAAGAAAACTAGCAAGACAAAGAATTCGAAAAAAACAAATACCGCACTATAACGAGTTACTACTTTAAGACCGTACCTGACTGCCCAAACCGATATTAAGATGCAAACTAATATCAATATTGTACTGGGAGTTCTATGCATTACGGTAAGATTGGTAAAGTGCCCTAAATCTGATACATTTAAGACGGAAAGGGTTAAAAAGAACCAAGCAAATAAGCAGCTGACAACTTTGCCCCAAGTTTTTCCATAAGCCAACTCACATACCTGAACAAGGTTTTTATCAGGAAAGGCAAGCATAAAGGAGCGCAAAAACCAAATAACGGGTATACATGCTATTATCCCCAGAGCTACTGCAATCCAAGCATCTTGTTTTAGCACCGTGTTAAGGAACGCTGTCAGCAGTGAAGAGGATTGCAGGAAAAATGTTATTGTAAACATAAATCTTATGCCTGATATCTTTGATTTATCCAATTTCGTCTCCCTCCCCTATTTTTATCGGTAACAATATTAAGCCTGTGCTTTCTATATTCACTTTAGGTTCTATGGTAAGCTCTATATTACGAAAAACGCTTTCCCAATCCGCTTCCACAGTCTTGAATCCTTTTTTATCCGTTTGCTGCAGTGCAGTGCCGAACCCAAAAATATCTGAATCTAATTCGCTTGCAGCTTCAAAGCAATTTATAATTTGGCTGCGTAATTGTTGCTCTGCTATTGCTTTAAGGTATTTCATTAAGGGCTTGGGCTCCATACCCTCGAACCCTTTTAACTCATTAACTATTGCTTTAGTTTCTATTTTTATTGATACTTGCACCTTTTGGTCTGCCTTTAGTCCTATTTCTGTTTTGCTTTTTAAATTATGAATATTAAATAGAGCTATGCCTTTTTCGCTTATTGCTTTTAGGCTATCAGCTTTTACTTTGCCCATTGCCCAAATAAAACCTTCTGTTTGTTCCATATCCAGCAAGCCTACTACCTTATCATCTTTAAAGACTGCCATACCTTTTAATTTTACTTCTTGCTTACCCGCCTCTCCTTGTACCTCTATATATGGGATTGTAGCTTCGCAAGTTTTATCCAGCAAATAAGACAGTAAATCTGTAAGCCGCTCTCTATATTTCCCCGAAGTCTTAGCTAATGCTTCAAACATTCCTCTCATAAAGATGCCAGAATTGTCTTCTTGTGCTAGCTGCGCAGTTAGCAAGTCCTCTGCTTTGCCCTTGACTATTACTATTGGTGTTTCTAGTCGTGTTTCCATATCACGAACAAATAAATCCAAATGTTTTCTTATGCCTTTTTGGGCAAGTTCTTCTCCGATTACTACCGCTTGCAGGTGGTTTAATACTAGGCTACGCTCGCTGTCTCGATTAATTTCATCCATAGCTTCGGAAATAGTTGCATCTTGGCGTTTTATTATAATGACCTTTTCTTTTTTTGTTTGCCCTTGGTCCGTTCCTTGCCTTTGCTGCTTAATGTTGGCTATTTGAAAAGTGAGAGCTATTTTTTCAGGGTCATCAGCGGCGTCCAATCCTATGGCTGTCACTATAAACATTTCGTTAAGCTCCATACTATCCCAGCAAGCGCATAGTGACATAAGCATAAAAAGCAAAATAATACTTGCAATAGCTATTTTTAGCCTTTTTCTTTTGCTCATTCTGTATCCTCATCTTCGGTGTGCGGTCTTAGCGGGGGGATAAAGAATCGCCCTTTGGTGGTGTCACCGTAAGCTATACCTTTGGGGCGGCGCAACATAGCCCATAAGGGTATGCGCATTACGGAATCTTGCACTCCGGTGGGATAATTAAAACTGTCAAAATAAGGCACACCGAAAGATTCTAAACTTGCCAAATGAATAAGCATACCTAAAAAGCCCATAGCCAAACCATAAAAGCCTAAAAACCCTGCAAGCACCATCATAATGACTCTTAATAGCGAGCTGGCATCGTTTTGGCCGGGTATCAAAAAGCTGGCAACTGCAGTTATTGCAATAGTTATTACTATAGGAGCACCTACCAAGCCTGCAGAGACAGCCGCATCGCCCATTACTAATGCACCGACAATGCTAATTGCCTGCCCTACCGCTCTGGGGAGGCGTACTCCCGCTTCTCTCAATACTTCAAAAGCAAAAACCATAATAAGGGCTTCTACAAATACGGGGAAGGGCGTACCCTCCCTGGCTATCGATATACTAAATAGCAAGTTCAATGGTATAAGCGCATGGTGGAAGCTAGTTAAAGCTATATAAAAAGCAGGCGCAAATACAGTAAGCACAAATGCAATATACCTTAGTGACCTAACAAAACTGGCATAAAGCGGCCGTAAGTAATAATCTTCTGAAGATTGAAAACTCTCTATAAAAAACATAGGCGCAGTAAGCGCAAAAGGAGTACCGTCTACCAATATTGCCACCCTTCCTTCCAGTATCCTTGCGGCTACAACATCAGGCTTTTCCGTGTAACCTAAAGTTGCAAACGGTGAAAAGGGCGCATCTTCTATATACTCTTCAATATAGCCTGATTCCAGCACAGATTCGATATCCAGTCGGGCAAGGCGTCCTTTTACTTTGGCAATTACCTTTTCATTAGCCACGCCTGATAAATAAACCAAACATATTTGAGTTTGAGTTTTTCTGCCAAGCACCATTTGTTCTACCCGCAATTGTCCATTGCGGATTTTGCGCCTAACAAGGGCAGTATTAGTGCGCAAGTTTTCTGTAAAGCCCTCTCTGGGACCCCGCACCACCACTTCTGATTCCGGCTCTGATACTTGGCGCATATCATAACCCTTTGAATTAATGATTAGCCCCGCCTCACAACCGTCTAAGAGCAATACAGTATCGCCCAGCAAAATGCCCGAAGATAACTCCGCAAGCGAAAAGGCCTCCTTAATCTCGGCAATACGCAGAGTATCTTGCTGCAGCACTTGCATAAGTTCAGCAGTTTTAAGTGATTTTATATTAGCAAAAGGTTTTTCAAGCAAAGGGTTAAGGATACCTTGCGTAACTAACATATTATCCACCAACCCGTCTATATAAAGCAGTGCGCCTTCTACCCCGTCTGCTCCGCCTATACGAAAGGAATGCACCTTAAAGTCATTGCTATTGCAAAATAAAGACCTCATATTCTCAAGATTTTTACAAAGCTTGTCGCTAACCTTGCTGGGTGCAACCTTTTCCTGCTGTACCCCATCATCGCTGGCATCCGGATGCAGAGGCGGCTTATAATTATATAAAAAGCGTAATTTTCTAACTATATAGCTAAAAAGCACTAGAGCACTCCTTTTTTTTAGTATGTAAGTGCAAACAAAATTTATGCCAAACAATAAAGGTAAACAAAAGAGCGGATTGAAGCATTATTATTTTTATGTTATACTGATTCAAAAGCATAAATGGAGAAAAAATGCGAAAAAGTAAAGTGGCAGCGGTACTGCTTATTGCGCTTGGTATTACTTTTCTTTCAGGATGCGCCGCTCAAAGCCATATGCCGGCAGACATAATAAGGATAGACTTGTCCGCTCCCAATAAAAGCGCACCGACCGGGCTTGCGTATTTATACGAGCTGGTGACCGTAGACGATTCCTATGATTATCTGGCGCATCCTGACAGCATATTATTGCAGAATGGAGATATCCTTTCGCTTTATCCGGCAGGGCATGGCAAAGGGGCGATTTTAAGCAAAATAAGCACAGATAAGGGCAAAACGTGGCAAAGTTCGCTTGCTCAAACCCCGCAATCTTGGGTATATTCGCAAGAAACCCCTACCATATATAGGTTGCTCTTTACAGATAATAGCAGTAAGTTGATTATGATTTCCGCCAATCCTAAATGGAATAAACTCAGAGGCGACGGATTTAATGTATCCTTATCCAATGACGAATGCACTTTTAGCGAGTTTGTAAAGTTTTGGGGCAAGGACTCCAGTTTTCCTACCAGCCCTATTGTAGCAATGAGCTCACTTACCAGGCTAAAGGAAAATGGGCAATTTATAGATGCTTGGATGGGGCTGTTCCATGACCACAATTTTATCAATTATCGCACAATACTAACTTTTGACGCTAACGGTAATATGTGTTGGAGCAAGCCTGAACCTTATCTTGCAAAGTATAGAAAAATTGAAAAGAAAGCGGCTATTTGCGAAGCTGAGGTAATACGCTCGAATGCGGGATTGGGAGATGAGCTGTGCCTTATTGCCCGAAGCAATGGCAAAAGCGGCAAAAAGAACTATAATTCTATGATAATGTTTTCCGGTGATGAGGGCAAAACTTGGAGCGAGCCTAAGCCTGCACTTGCCCCCTTAAATGGAGAAAGGCATAAGGCTGTATATGTAGGGGATAGGCTGTTTATCACTTTTAGGTCTATAGAAAGGGATCCCGCTTTAGTTAAGCAATACAAAGAAAAGGGTAGGAATTGGTATAGTCAAGGCTGGGTTGCCTGGGTAGGCAGCTATAGCGACCTTAAACAAGGGCAAGCGGGCGAATACAGGATAAAACTTGCTCACACTTACTTGCCTAAACAAGCTTCTCCTGCACCTGTCGCTAATGCGGATACGGGTTATTCCGGAGTGGTAGTGCTTGAAAGCGGCACTATTGTATGTTGTTCTTACGGTACTTTTGGTAACAAAACATCCAAAGGAGCATATAAAACCTATATTGCCGGCAAGCGTATTAAGTTAGAGGATTTAGATGAGCTAGCCATAGCTTTAGGTTATAAATAAAAAGGCGGCAAAGGTTGCCGCCGTCGGTAAATACTTCATTATTTTATTAAGTTGTTCATTAATCCTCAATAGAAATAGATTCTGACGGGCAAGAATCTCTTGCTTCTATTGCTCTATCCGCCACATCAGGGGTAATATCTGCATAGGCCTCTGCAAAACCGTCATCATCCATTCTAAACACCTCAGGGCAGACATCTGCACATAATTCGCAACTAATGCAAGTATCTTTATCAACATTGGCTTTCATATTCTTACGCTCCTTTTTATAATATAATATTTATTATCAATACTATACTACAATTCCAATCTTAAATCAATAGAAAGATTAAGAATGCATATAGAAAAATATTATAAAAAAGATTGACAAAGTAGGTTAGTTTGAGGCAAAATATAATTACTAAGGAGGCATAGCTCAGCAGGCAGAGCGCTTGCTTCACATGCAAGAAGTCGCAGGTTCGAGCCCTGCTGTCTCCACCAAAATGCGCAAGGACTCTTGCGCATTTTTATCATCTCCGCAAATCTCCATTTGCGGAGATGCATTTCATCACTTGCGTTTAGGCAAGTGATATACTCCCCTTGAAGTGGACAGAAAAAGAATGATATACTATAAAGGTAGGGTAACATGGCAGGGAAAAAAGGTAAATATTACAGCGAGGAATTCAAGCGGCA
>CAYSNP010000035.1:0-18307 GCA_964432485.1 uncultured Christensenellaceae bacterium
TGATATTTGCAAGCAAATGAGATTATGAGCGGTGCTCATAATGAGATTTTTTGCCCACAGGCAAAAAGTAAAGGTGGGGCAAGGGAGCAAGGTGCTGTAAGGTTATTTTATTCAAGAAGCAGCACTGGGCTTGGTACTGAATAAATTACTCTTTTTGGGATTGTTTATGGAGATAGATTATTAATGCGGTAATATCGCAAGGGTTGACGCCGCTAATGCGGGAGGCTTGTGCCAGCGTTAGGGGCTTGATTTTGTCCAGCTTTTGCCTTGCTTCTATACGCAAGCTGTCTATATTCTTGTAGTCCAAAGAGGGGCTTAGCTTTTTATCTTCCATTTTTTGCAGTTCTGCAATTTCTTTTTGTTGTTTTTTAATGTAGCCCTCATACTTAACTTCTACTTCAATTTCAGCAAGCAAACTTATATCGTAATCCGTAAAAAAATTATCCAAATTTCTTAAATCTGTAAAAGTATAATCGTTGCGTTTAAGCAATGTAAAGCCGGTGCAACCCGTTTGGATAAGAGACTTTTCCTTTTCTTTGGCATAAGCATTTATTACTGTAGGTAAATAAATAGTATTCAGCCTAGCCTTGATTTGGGCTTTTTGCTCTTGCTTTTGTAAAAATCGGGCATAGCGTTCAGGACTGACCAGCCCTATCTTATATCCCAGCGGCGTAAGCCGCTCATCCGCATTATCTTGTCTAAGGTATAGCCTATGCTCCGCCCTGCCGGTCATTATACGATACGGTTCATTAGTGCCTTTGGTAACCAAATCATCAATAAGCACACCAATATATGCTTGACTGCGTTTTAGTATAAACGGGGGTTTTTCGTCAATATAATGTGCCGCATTTATAGCTGCTATCAGCCCTTGTGCCGCCGCTTCTTCATATCCGCTGGTGCCATTGACCTGCCCTGCCATAAACAGCCCTTTAATATGTTTGACTTCTAAGGTGGGCAGCAAGGCAAGAGGGTCTATGCAGTCATATTCTATAGCATAGCCATAGCGCATAATTTGCACATTTTCCAATCCGGGGATAGTCCTTATCATTTGTTCTTGCACATCATAAGGCAAGGAGGTAGACAGTCCTTGAACATACATTTCCTCAGTATCCAAACCTTCGGGTTCTATAAATATTTGATGCCGCTCCTTATCCCTAAAGCGTGTAATCTTATCTTCTATTGAAGGACAATACCTTATCCCTATGCCGCTTATAGAGCCATTGTACATAGGCGCACGATGCAAGTTGTCAAGGATAATTTTATGAGTTGCGCTATTGGTATAAGTAAGGTAACAAGGTTGAGAATTGTTGACTTCAAAATCGCTCATATAACTAAACTTTGGGATACCATACTCGCCATATTGGGCAACCATTTTGCTAAAATCTATACTTGAGCGCAAAACTCTTGCCGGCGTGCCCGTCTTAAAACGCCTAATTTCCAGCCCTAAGGATTGTAAACTTTTTCTAAGATAACTTGACCTTTTATAACCTGAAGGGCCGCATTGTTCTACCCAATCTCCAATAATAATGGTTGCATTTAAATATACACCGGAGGCAACTATAACAGTTGGGGCAAAGTACTTTGCTCCTAAAGAAGTGACTATACCTTTTACTTGTCCGCCTTCCACAATTATATCTTTTGCCTCTGCTTCAAGCAATGTGATGCTAGGCATACTTTCTAAGCATTGTTTTTGCAATCTATGAAACAAGTCTTTATCTACTTGAGCGCGCAAACTATGCACAGCTGGACCGCTCCCCCTATTGAGCAGTTTTGTTTGGATAGTAGCTTTATCCGCAATTAGCCCCAGCTGTCCGCCTAAGGCGTCAATTTCTCGTACAAGATGCCCTTTTGCAGTGCCTCCTATATTTGGATTGCATGCCATAGCTGAAATTGCGTTTAGCGAAAGCGACAATAACAGCACAGATTTATTTAGTTTAGACAATGCGGTTGCCGCTTCTACTCCTGCGTGTCCTGCGCCAATCACAATTGTATCAAAATTGGTATTCATATCAGTATCAATTTTACTAAAATTACACTTTCTAGTCAAATACTTAACCTTGTTACATCGTATTTGGAAGTATTTTTAGGTACAAATCGAGCAAAAAAATATGTTTGACAATTGTTATAACTATAGTATAATTATAATACTAATAATTACTTTTCTTTTGGAACTAAATAAAATGGAGATAAGAAAAATGAAAGGATGCGGTAAAGTTTTAACGCTTTTGATTGGTATAATTCTAGGTGTTGTGCTTACTTTTGGCGGTATAGCATTTGGAGGATATTTGATTTTGACCAAAGAAGGTATGATAGGCATTATATCAGAACGGGCAGGAGAAAATATGCCCATCGAGTTTACGGATGAGGCTAAGGCAAAGAGCCTCCTTGGCTATGGCAAAGACGTTTATGCTGCAATTGCTGATGCTCAAAACTCAATAATGGCCGATATAGAGTTAGCTTTGGGCATTTCTGGTCTTATGGAGAATATTTCGTCGCTAATAGGTATTGAACCCGAAGTTTTGCGTGCAATTAGATTTTCTAATTTGAGCGAAGATTTATCAGAGGCTATTACTTTGGGCGGGATTTTTACCGCTTTTGGCATTACGCCGCCCGATTTGCCGCTTTTTTCCAGAGAAGATGTGCTAAATATGCCTGCGGTACGTGTGTTTGAGGGTATGGACAATTTTGTGCTTGGCGATTTTGTTAAGATAGAAACCGAAGGAGAAAATGCATCTAGCCCTATTATGATTAAATTAAAAGATATTCCTATTACTGAGCTAAGCAATAATATGGAACAAATTATGAAAGATATTAAGCTAGAGGAAATGACTGTCATTATTACGGAAGAAGAAGCCGCTCAAGATAAAGAAGATTACTTGCAGGAGCACGGTAGCCTAGAAGGTTATGAGCCTTTGCAACCTTCAAGCCCAATTATGCAAACCTTAAAAAAGAAAGAGGTGCTGCTAGGTGACCTTATGGACAATATGGATGGCATCTTGCAAGATATCACTATGAAAGAAATGACTGTTATAGTGACGCAAGAGGACCTTGATGCAGATGCGGACGCTTATGAGGCGGAGCATGGCAGTTTAGAAGGTTATGAGCCTAGGATAATGTCCAGTCCGTTTATGATTAACTTAAAAGATGTCACGTTGGGCGAGTTAATGAATAATGCCGACGGTATTATTAATGATATGACGCTTGAGGAACTTATTGAAATAAGTGAGGAAAGTAATGCAGCCCTTATTGCTCTTAGATATACAAAAATTGGCGAGCTTGGCGGACCGGAAGCGGACGCTACTATTAAGGGCATTAGAATAGCTGACCTTGTTACAGTTACAGAGGACAGCAGCGAGGTAATGAAATATTTTAGAGATAATGATACTACGCTAAGCGGAATAGACGGCGCTATTAAGCAAATGAAAGTTAAGAATATTATAACGATAAGAGAAGACAGCTCCACCTTTATAATATCTCTACAAGATGCGGCTTTGGATACCTATATTGACGACAATGGTACCCCAGACGACGAATCTGATGATTTTGAAGTATTAGGGATAGAAGATACAATCAAGACTTTGCCGCTGTCAGGTATTATTGAAATAACAGAGGACTCCTCTCTTATAATGCAATCTTTGGCTGATGCCGGCTTAGAAACTTACACCGATGAAGATGGCGTTGTCCATAAGGGGATTGACGATACTGTAAGGACGCTAAAGCTATCGCAAATGGTAAGGATAGTAACTGATGAGGAAGCAGCTCTAGATCCTTCGCTTACACCTTCTAGCAAATTCCTACAAGCATTAGCAGATTGTCCTTTGGAGAGTTATGAGGACGAGGAAGGCATAACTCATAAAGGTGTAGACGAAAAAATTCAAGAGACAGCATTAGGCGATTTGGTAGAAGTAGGCACAAGCCATATTTGGGATTATTTGGCTGATAAAACCTTTAGCGAAATTGGCACTGCTATAGACAATATGACCTTAGGCGATGCGGTCCTTATTATTGAGGCCGAGCCGACAGAGCCCAGCGACCCTGCACGTAGTCATGCCATACTTGTTGCGTTAAAAGGTAGTAAGATAAGCGAAATTGGCACTGATTTACCTGAGGCTATAGATGATTGCTTGCTAGCTGATATTATTACTATTGATGACGATAGTCCCGCTATACTTCAAGCTCTTGCTGATAAAAATACAAAAGTGGGCGGTCTAAGCAATGCAATTTCCAATTTGACAATTGGCGAAATATACCCTGATGATACAGGCTCAGGAGCGTTGTCGTTAATAGAACCCACTACTAAAATAGACGAGTTGCCTCAAGCTATGACAAATGCTCTTACTACAAAAACCTTAGGGGAGCTTCAAAGTGCAGGGATTATAACCAATGTTGACGAAAGCATTGAAGACCTTACATTGCAAGATTTAGTAGATTATGCTAGACTGATGATGCAGGGTGGTGGCCATTAAAGAGCCATCAAGACCAAGTACAACTATTTGTAACATAGCTACAAATTGTGTCTTTAGGCGATTTAAGCTCAAAAACGGCTACAAAAACAAAGGTGAGTTTTTATAAAAATTTAAGTTTGATAGCTGGTATGCATTAAAAAAGCCAATGTTCCACGTGGAACAAATATGGATATTTAATTATTATGTTAAGGCCTTCCTTAATAACAATAATCGTCAAAAGTGGGCATTATTTGCATAATTTCAAAAAAAATAGCAAAGAGCAGCATTATTTATCTACCTAAAGAACTGTTTTAAAAGTTGCTTAAATAAGCCAAATTTTTTCACAACGAAAATATTCGGCATATTTCTATATGTTCCACGTGAAACATATTTAGATATTTGGCTACAAAAGAAGTGACAACAATAGTCCAAAATCCCTTGCCTATATATCATATAATTTAGTTCCCTAAAGGCATTATGCCAAGCGAAAACAATCTACAATGTCAGTCGTCGGTAAAGACCTATAGGTCGTCTTTGCGAGGTACGAAGCAATCCAGGCTTACGGTAGCCAGCTCAACCCTTAAATATAAGTTAGTACTTCAATATAATGTCGCCCATTAGGCGGTACACAATGCATTGCTTAGCAATATATTTATAAAATAGTACGTAATTTCAATAAATCTTTAATGCCAAACATTTTAACTTGTTTCCGATATCTCTTTGGCTATGCAAATTAGGTCGAGGTGTGTTCCTGTCAATGTTCTGCTCCTTGTTTTATCCAAACTAAAAACATAATAATGGCATACTAAGCAATTCACATACTTTTTTCACTTTTCATGAGGGTATTAACAAATATATCCAAAATTTTATCCATTATTAATGCAACGCCATCGCCTTATAGCAAGGCAATGTGCATAATTCAAGCTTGTAAGCAGCTGCAATAATAAATGAACGAAAAAATCAAGTTATTACGAAAAGCATTATTAGGCTATGTAGTATCTGCTTCTACCTTATTTAAGAAGAATAATCTTTAGACAATGAGATTTAACGAGTTGGATTGCTAGGATAGGCCTGCTCTTATATAAACAAGCAAATAAATAACGATTATTTAGCCAAATATTTTGAAATCTGTAGCCAAGTTACAAAATTTGTGTCAACGTTACAGAATTCTGTAACAGTGTTACAAAAATAAATATAATTTGTTCAACGTGAAACAAATTGAGTAAAAGACGAAATTAGATTGTTTAATATTGATATGTTAAATTAAAAGAGTTTCCCAATTGGCGTTCTTTTTGTAGCGAATCTTGAATCTCTCGTTTTCAGTATAAACTTGCAAGTGTTCGGCAAAATAGACAGCCTGGCTGGTTTCCTCTTGTGTTTCTGTAAACAACCACGAAGGAGCTATTGCAGGCAATCCTTTTGCAATAAGTTCCAACTGGTTGTTGATAAGCGGCAAAAGCATTTCTCTTTTCTTCATTAAGGCAAAAATAAAGTGTTTGTTTTTTAGAATTAGCTTATTAGTATTATCGCTAAAAAGCATTATAGGCGAAAGGATACCAAGTTTAGTCCATTCTTTAAATAGCGGCACGCTTAAATATTTGATAATGCCATTGTTTGCGCCACCAATTTCTGTTAAAACAAGCCCTGCGCCTGATAATGCAAGTGAAGCCATAGAAGGTAGCACGCTATGCAACCCAAATGCGGTAGAGTTGTTGGGTAGCTTTGCTTCTGTTAAAGCAATGCCATATTGACTCGTTTCTGCACATACTCCTCTAAAGAGCAATATTTTTTCCTGTTGCTCGCTTGCCGCTTCCCAAACTGTCTTTTGAAAGAGCTTTAGCCATATTGTTCTAAGCTGCTTGACATCTTCACCTTTATAATCAGCGTCTAAAGGCAAAGGATATTCACATTCTGCACAAAACCCTATTACTTTTTTATATTTAAGAGCGGCGACAAGTTTTTCTTTGTAATATTTAATGGCTAAAGGCTTGGTCAAGTCAATAAACGCTTGATCTTTTCCTTCTATCCGTTGAACATAAATATCGCCATTTAAACTTTTTATTAATAAATCTTGGTTAGAATAATGTTGAAAATCTTTATTTCCTACAATTGCATAAGGAAAAGTTCGCAAAATTAAACGATGTCCATATCTGGTTGCAATTGTTTCAAGAGCTTTTATTTGCTCAGGTTGCCAATCAATATCTTTTATTAAGGTTGCAGTTGCAGGGATTTTTTCATTATTTAGCACTTTTAGCGTTTTTTCTAGCTTATTTATCCTTTCTGTGATTATAAAACCTTGTTGCAACCGCTCAGGAATGCTTTGCTTATTTGAATAAATGCTCGAAAGAGTATTATATACACCTTGAATATCGTCTGAAAAATAGAATTCTAATTGTTTTGGGGCTTTTGGGGCAAGGATATGATAGAAATTCTCTTCAAATATTGCTTGAAATAGTGGCTCGTTTACTTTAATAAAGTATTGATTTGATGAGATTATTGAATCAATTACCGATAAATAGCTGCTTGTCTTCTTATTCTTGCTTATGTAATCCTTTACAATAGTACTAAAATTATGACCTACATCCCCTAAAGGGTAACAATTTATGCAATTATTTAATAAATTATATGATTTGCTTTCGCCAAGGCCAATTAATTTCTCATCTTTTGACCTTTTAAAGGATAGCTTTATTTTCTCAAAACTATAATTGCTGTTTGCAGAGATAACTAATTTGCTTTCAAGCTGTGTCAATTCTATTTGTACATTGTATCCTTTAGCAAAAAAATCAATTTTATAGCCATTTTCTATCTCTTGCAAGGAAAAATCAACAAGTTTAATTGTTTTTCTCTGATTATCTTCTAAAACAGCAGTTTTTCCTTTTTGTTTTACATCAAAACTCCCACGATATAGGGTGATAAAAGGAGTTCTTGGGTTATGCATAATAATCTGCCTATCCCCAAAGGAGACAAACAGGCTTTTGCCGGCTTTACTAGCGGTAAGCTCCTTAAACTTTTTCTCTTGCTTATCGGCCTTACCATTTTTCTTGTTTCTAAATCTATTTATTACTCCCATTTCTCTACCTTTTATCTCAAAATATTATATCATAATTGCAAGAATAGAACAAGCTATCATTTTCTTTTAATTATTTCATAGCATTAAAACATAAAGGTGCTCTAGGTTTCTATTATTTTTTGTTTTTTTATATTCCCCCATCCTATTAGCTAGAGTAAGGCATTATACTAAAACGTAGATAATAAGAATAAGTGTTTGCAAATATCAGTCTTATACCTAAAAGTAAGCAAAAAGATGTCCTATTTTTAGGACATAGTAAAATCGCAACGGACAAGAAGGGCCTAAAACAGCCTGTTTCACAACAGTTTCACTATTTTGCAAAAAGGTGTATGTTATAATAATAAAAGAAATTTATTACAAAGGAAGAAAGGTTATGAGTTGTATATCTAAAAGTAAGTATTTGAATTTTGTTGTTTGCCCTAAAAAATATTGGTTATCTTGCCATAACCCTAGTGTAGCGACTATCAATGAAATGAATGAATCTTTAAAGCTTCAAGGGCATGAAGTGGGGGAGATGGCTCTTAGGTTATTTGACCAAGTTGCCAATGTTAAACGCTTAAAACCTGATGGCTCTTTGGATATAGGCAAAATGCTTAATTGTACCCAAGACTTAATGTTATCTAATTGTCCAGCTATTGCTGAGGCGTCTTTTTCTAATAAGGATGTATTTTGTTCTGTGGATATTCTAAAAAACAATTTTGATGGAAGTTGGGATATCTATGAGGTAAAAGCTAGCAAAGAAAACAAGCCCGAGTATTATCTTGATATAGCTTTCCAGAAATATGTGCTAACAGAATGCGGTGTTTTTGTAAGGCATTGCTATTTGGTAACGCTTAATGGCGAATATGTGCGCAGTGGAGAGATTGAGCCAGATAAGCTATTCAAAAAAGAAGAGGTAAGCAACGAGTTAGATAAGCATATTCAAGATGTTGCCGCCAATGTGGCAGAAGCTCAAAGTATACATGCTCTTAGTGAGCCTGACTTTGAATTAAGCAAAAATTGTACAGGTTGCGATTTTTTTGCGCATTGTACTAAAGCGCTGGATAAACCTAATATCTTTGAGCTTTACAATTTTAGAAAAAAGATAGAATGGTACAAAGAGGGTGTGGTAACTTTTTTGGATATCTGGAACAAGAAAGACAAGTTAAAAAAGCTAACTGATATACAACATCGACAGATAGAGCATTGTATACACACCCTTCCTATATATATTGATAAGGTAGGGTTGCAAGCATTTTTAGATAATATAAAGTTCCCTATATATTTTTTAGATTTTGAGACTTTAAGCACAGCTATCCCTTTAATTGATGGCATTTCACCTTATGAAAAATTGCCCGTTCAATACTCTATCCATATTCTGCACAAGGGGCAAGACACACTTGAGCATAAGGAGTTCCTTGCTGATGAGAGTAATATTTCATTGCGCCTGCTTGCAGAAAAGCTGGTAGCAGATACCCCTTTAGATAAAGGCTCTATATTATGTTATAACGCCGGTTTTGAAAAGAGTGTTATTAAAGCAATGGCGGCAAGGTTTAGTGATTTGCAAGCTCCTTTGATGAATATTTATGTTCGTATCATTGATTTATTAAAGGTGTTTAGGCAGGGCTATGTATATAATAAGGAAATGGGAGGCTCGTTTTCGCTTAAAAGTGTGCTGCCTGCTCTTATCCCCAACAATCCCGACCTAAGTTACACCTTATTAGATGCTATACATAATGGTGTGGATGCAATGCAAGCCTTTTTGTCCTTAAATCAGTTGCCCAAAGAAGATAGAGTACCTTTAAGAGAAAGTCTTAAAAAATATTGTGCCCTAGATACTTTGGCAATGGCAGTTATCTATCAAGACTTGTGCAGTATGTTAGTATAAAAGAGCAGGGTACCAAGGCAAAGATCACTCTACGCAAATATAGCAAGCATACTACATCAGGTACAATTACATTAAATACCAGAGGGTTTATGACTAAGGCGGTGAGGAAATTGGAGCAGTTAGACAAGGGTCTTTACATAGAATTGGTACTATGATATAGTATTAAGATTAAAATTGGTGATTTAATAGAAAGCCTTGACAATAACGAAATTTATGTTGTGCGCGATGTAGAAGAGACTAAAACATCTAGACGGTCATATTGTTCTCTTAAGTTAAACTACATAAACGACAAAAAGATACAATATGAATGCACCAAAAATCCAATGAGTTTACGATATTGGTATTATAAAAAAAAGCGCAGGCAACTACCGGATGAAAAAGCTTTTTTATATTTTTTAGGTAAGTATCTAAAAGAAAAGAAAACCTTATTTGATTTATTAAATGCGTATGCAATTGCAACATCACAAGGACATATAAAGATAAAGTGACAAAGCCGCGCTACCCTAATTTATAGGTGTTTTATCAAAGAAATAGGGATGTGTTAAGGGCACCTTGATATTGGGTGGCGGCGGCGCCTGCTTGGTTGGCTTTTTCAAAGATAGATATTAGAGTGTTGTTATCTGCTGTTAGATAATGGGTGGTATCAAAGCTTGCAAGCAGTGAGCCAAAAAAGGCATCGCCCGCTCCGGTAGTGTCAATGGGTGTAAGTACTTTTTTTGCAGGCACATAAGTAATTTTGCCCTCTCTTATAAAGTAAGAGCCCTTGCTTCCTGCTGTTATGGCAATAAACTTATTGGGGTAGCGTTTGGCAATAGAGATAAGGGCACTTTCAAGATAAGATGTGTCGGTGGTGTTATTTTCTAGCAGGCAAAGCTCATCATCAGAGAGTTTAAGTATATCCGTATATTCTATTATATCAGAAAATGCTGTTAGCATTTCCTTTTCGGAGGCAAATAGACTTGGTCGAAAATTGACATCCGCTGCAACAGTAATCTGTTTTTGTTTAGCTTGTTTTAGCATAGTGCGTGCAAAGGCTTGTCCGTGTTTTTCGGACAGCATAAGAGTGCCAATATGAAAAATAGAAACATTACCGTAAGCGTTAAGGTCAAAGGTCTCCAAATAGCTATCTGCGGTATTATTTCTAAAGAAAGAAAAGCTGCGCTCGCCCTTATCAAGTGTTACAAAAGCAAGTGTGGTATTTCTTTGGGTATCTTTTTGCAAGACAAGTTTAGAAAAGTCAATTTTTTTTGCCATATCGCTTAAAAAGGTACCAATTACATCTGTGCCAACTCTGCCAACAAAAACTGCCTGCGCTCCTGCTTGCACTGCCCCTACGCATGCATTAAAGGGTGCGCCGCCAATGTTGGCAGAAAATTGCATGCTATTGTCCTTCCTTTGCCCAAATAAATCGGCAAGTAACTCGCCTGCTGTTAAAATCATAAAAAAATCTCCCAAGAGTGTTATGTTATGGTCTTATATTTGAAAACAAACTCAAAGCAATAAGACCTTGTTTTCAACTTATAGAGTTTTCTTATATTAAAGTATAGCATACAGAGAGATTAAAAGCGGTATTGTGCTTGATATTTTACATTTTATTAATTTTTTTATTGCCATAAATATAGTGTTAAGGTTGCAATATATTAGCCAATGAAAATTTTGTCAAGTATTGACCTAAATTAACATTATATGGTATAGTTGGTATGTTAAATAGGGTGTATAATAAAAGCTTGCTTCTCAGTCATTGCGCGGAGCGTTAGCGACAAAGCAATCCAGGGCTTACGGTAGCACAGCAGAATAATGATATTTTGCAAACAAGTTGCAAAATGATATTTGCGCACAAATGATATTATGAGCGGGGCTCATAATGAGATTTTTTGCTTATGGCAAAAAGTTAAGGTGGGATTGGTAAGGCAAGGAGCAGCCCTCTGGGGTCTGGATTGCTTCACTGATTATACCCTCGCAATGCCTAGGCATTTGCTCGTGGGCTTTAGCTACTGGCTTGCCACCGGCAAGCCAGCTTAACGCGTCGCCTGCAATGACGAGGAGCAAGGCTTGCGTGGGGCTGGATTGCTTCGCTGTCGCTCGCAAAGACGAGGAGCAAGCCACCGGGGTCTGGATTGCTTCGCTTTCGCTCGCAATGACTTTGTAGGACAGGATTGCTTATGCACCTTATAGGTGGCAAGGATAAAAATTATCGCAAGGAGTACTAAGATGAAAAAAGAAGGCATTAGCATAGAAAATTCCGGCGAAAAGCTGGTAAATCGTAAAGCATGGGCGGCTATTATCATATTTGGGCTGCTTGGGCAAATGGCTTGGACTATAAAGAATATGTTTCTTAACCTTTATGTCTACAATTATCTTGGCGGCACAACTGACGATATTGCGCTAGTTGTCTCCACAAGCGCGGTAATGGCGGCAGTGGCTACGCTGGCAATGGGTATAGCTTCTGACAGAAAGGGCAACAGAAAGCTGTTTATGTGTATAGGCTACATTTTATGGGGGTTTGCAACAGCGGCATATGGGCTGGCAGACCCAAAGCTGGTTGCTGCAGTTTTTCCTAATGCAGACCTTGTTAAAACCTCTGTATTTATAGTTGTAATTGTCAATTGTGTTATGGCCTTTTTAGGCTCAACCGCAACCGATTGCGCTTACAATGCCTGGATTACCGATATAACTGATAGGCACAATCGAGGAAAGGTAGAATCTGTGGTACAGATTTTTCCTCTGCTTGCATTGCTAATTGTTTTTGGCTGTTTTGACTCTATGACAAAAAACGGACAATGGAACGCATTTTTTATAATAGTGGGAGCTATTAAAGTTGTAACAGGGGCAATAGGCTTCTTTATAGTTAAAGATAATGCTACAAAAACCGTTGGGATAAGTTTGCTGCAACAGACATTGTACGGCTTTTTGCCTTCTACAATAAAAGCAAATAAGGAATTGTATTTATGGCTGGCCGCATTTTGCATTTTTAGCACTGCTGACAATGTGTTTATGCCTTATATTTTAATTTATATGGAAAAGGGGCTTGGAATAGAAAATTATGCATTTTTAATAGCCGGCATTATAGTTGCGGCGGCAGCTTGCTCTGTGCTGGTTGGCAGCAAGATAGATAAAATCGGAAAAGCAAAATTCATTATTCCGGCATTTATTTTAATGCTTGCAGGGTTGCTGGGTCTCTATTTTTTGAAAGTAATGGCGGGATTTATAATTTTTGGTACGGTTATGATGGCGGCATTCCTTATTTTTATCTCTGTAATGAACGCTTTTATTCGTGATGTTACCCCTAAAGGAAAGGTAGGGCTTTTTCAAGGGATAAGGATAATCTTTACTGTTACAATCCCAATGATAATCGGTCCATATATTGGCGCTTTTGCAATTAGAAATAGCGGCAGTACTTACCTTGATATGGGTACAGAAAAACTTGTGCCCGACAGCACAATATTTTTGGCGGCGGCTATTGTTACCATGTTTGCTATTGTGCCAATGGCATTTTTGTTAAAGAAGCATCTTAATCTTAGTATAAGAAGGTTTTTGCTTCGGATAAGGGATGTTATAAGAGGATTATTTAAGATACCTGAAAAAAGATACGCAAATGTAGATGAGTATATAGCCGAAAATAAACATAAAAAGAGTGAGTTTGTCACACCGCTAGTGCATTTTACGCCGCCGATAGGTTGGCTTAATGACCCTAACGGATTATGTCAATATAAGGGCGTTTACCAGCTTTTTTATCAGCATAACCCTTTTGATGTAAATTGGGGAACAATGTCTTGGGGGCACGCTACCAGCACCGACCTTATTGATTGGAAGCATGAGAAGGTTGCCTTAATTCCGGATATGCCTTACGATAAAGGTGCGGGTGTATGGAGCGGCTGTGCTGTGGTGGAAGAGGATAAATTGTATCTGTTTTATACTGCCGCCAATGCCTTGCAGCAACAGGCTATGGCAGAGCTTAAAGACGGAAAATTCGTAAAGAATCCTAACAATCCAATTATTAGACCTAAAGATATTGAAGAGGTTCGTAACAAGATTTATTTTCGTGACCCAAAGGTTATTAAATATAAAGATAAATACTATATGGCAATTTCAAGTAGTGAAAAAGGCAAGGGCATAGTGTTTTTCTTTGAGTCGGCAAACCTATATGATTGGCAGTTTTTAGATAAATTAGTGCTTGAGGACTGCAAAGGCGGTATAGAGTGTCCGGATATTTTCTTTTTGGACAATAGATTTGTTTTGCTTTTTAGCTATAAAGGCATAAAATGGCGTGTTTATGATAAGTTCGTTTTGGAGGGCGGCAAAGTGCTGTCTACGGGGGCTCTTACTCGCCACGGTGATGTAAGCAATGCTTGCTATGCCCCGCAAACATTCCTTGATGATAAAGGCAGAAGGATATATATAGCTTGGGTAGATACGCAAAAAGCACGTGTAGGTTTGGAAAAATATAATTTTAACTCCGCAATGTCCATACCCGCAGAGCTGCGAATTATTGATGATAAGTTATGCTTCCAGCCGGTGGAAGAGCTTCAAAAGTATGAGGCACCCTTAGAAAATGTAAAAGATAAGTTATACAATGAGGAAATCTCCTTTGAAGGCTCATCCTTTGATATAACTGCCGAAGTTCAAGGCAATGCTACCTTTAGCTTGTTAAATGATAGCCAAAGTCAAGGCGGCATTAAAATACAAATTAAAGACAATATGCTGACAATGGAAGGGACAAAGTTATCAAAAATACCTTTTAGCGGCGGAAATATTAGAATAATAGTAGATAATTTCATTGCCGAAATCTTCTACAATGGTATGATGTACACAATATGCACAACTAATATAGGAGAAATCTACAACAATATTGCCACTGAAGGCACAATAAAACTTAAAATCAATAGAATAATTAAGTCATAAACTACAAAAGGCTATTTGGGCAGGTTGCGCATTAGATTGTTAGATTTAACCTTAACTTAATATGCTTTGTATTTTATCAACAATGTTTTCACATTCTTTAATGGGTAGCTTCATTTCCTTTGCAAAAGCGTGTAAGTCTTTTGGAGTGGGGTTGCCTTCGCCTAAAATAGTCATTTCGTGTTCGAACTTATTTTTTGTTTGCGTTGTATCGTATGCAGGGGAAAGCTTATATCCGTGTAAATCCTCATCATATAAAAAAGAAAAGTTTTTACCGTGGTCGTCTTTGTTTTGGTATAATACATTGAAACACATTCTACGGTAAGCCTCATATAAATTGGCTTTATCTGCACATATTTTTTGTATAACTTGAAAAAGATGTGCGTAGTCTAAGTTGGGGATTCTATGAGTGGTTTCTAGAATTGCAGACAGCGATATCATATGGACTCGCCAATTATCCTTTCTATCAAAGCGCTTTGCTCCAAAATAACCGGTGCATATTTTGGATGGGAAAAGTGCAAATTCATTTACATTGATACCTGATTTTTGTGCTAATTGATTTGCATTATATTCTAACTCGCCACTATTTTTAGGGTCTATAGAAGAAGCAAACTTCACAATCCATTCATCACCGTTTTCTTTTATATGCGCCTTAGGTCTTGCGCCTCCGCTAGAGCCGCCATAAGCATAAACCTTATCTAAATCTATTTTTTTATCGCTATTGTGGAGTATTTTTTGAATTTCTCCATATAAAATATCCAAATCTGCAGGGCTTCTTGAAATATCGTCAGCTATTGTCGGTTCATAAGTCAGCCCTCCCAGCCCATTTTTGCTAATCAAAGCAAGCTTTGCAAGGGGGGATAGTCTATCAAAATTGATACCTTTTTTTGCAAGCAATCGCCTTATTAACAACTCACCCCAACCGTCCGGCAAAGAATCGCTAAAAACTCCATATAGTCCGCCAAAATAAGGTGAGCTTGATATATGGATTTCATTAGTTAAAGGCAAAGAAAAGGGAGAGATAGAAAAGCCGTTTCTTACCCATTCATTATCATATTGAAAAGCAATTTTATCCTCTACTTGTTGAAGATAACCAACAGTAGCGCCATTATATTTGACATTAAGTTTTTGGATATTAATATCATTTTCATGCAGGCTTTTCATTATTTATCCTTTAAGCTCTTAATGATAGGAGTGCTAAAAAGCTTATTGAAATCTTCTAAACAACCAATAGCAGAGCTAATTTTCAAAAGAGAATCTAAGGAAATATCCCCGGTAGACTCAAATCTCCTAATAGAGCCATAACTAACGCCGGATTGCTTGCTAAGCTCCTGTTGCGTAAGCCCATATTCTTTACGCCTTTTCTTGAATCTTGCTACCAAGCTATCAGTTACAGATTGTTTTGTAGTAACATTTACAAAGTCACTAATATCAAATTTTCTTTTCATACTGTTAATATATTAGCATTTATATAGAGAATTGTCAATATATTGTTAACATATTAGCAATTAGTTATACTTAAAATTGTTTAGAACACAATACAGAAGCGCCGACCCCGTCCTTACCAAGGTAGAGATCTAATTTTTTGTCAGGAAGTGGCAGGGAATTTAACTGGGGCTCACGGTCTTACAGATAATCTGGTTACAGCAATATTATTAGCATAGAATGTATTTCTTGTAAAACCGATAAAAAAATGTTAGAATATAAAAAAATGTTTAGGATGCTTTCATCTGTGGTTCTTCGGGAGCTATATGGTTGATAACCATATTTCAAGCGTAAGTATATTACTACGGGTAAGGCGGGGATACATCTGTAATTCAATATTTTAAGTGAGGTAGTTGCAAATGAGCAATATAAAGGTTTTTAACGATAAAAAAATCCGAGCACAATGGGATGCCGATAAAGAAGATTGGTTTTTTTCTGTAGTAGATGTTGTAGGCGTTCTCACCGAAAGCCCTAATCCGCGAAAATATTGGAGTGTATTAAAGACACGGTTAAAAAAAGAAGGAAGCGAGTTGACTACAATTTGTAGCCAACTGAAATTACAGTCGGTAGACGGAAAATATTATAAAACTGACGTGCTCGATACGAAAGGCATTTTGCGGCTTGTTCAGTCGGTACCCAGCCCTAACGCGGAGCCTTTTAAGATGTGGCTGGCGGAGGTGGGCAAGGAAAGGCTGGACGAGATTGCAGACCCCGAAAAAGCTATACTTAGGGGCGCGGATTTTTACCGCACCAAAGGTTATACGGAAGGCTGGATAAACCAAAGACTGCAAACCATTGAGATGCGAAAGGAGCTTACCGACGAGTGGAAAGCCCGCGGTATCCAGACTGATAAGGATTATGCGATTTTGACTAATGAAATGACAAAGGCATGGAGCGGTATGACCGTGCAACAATATAAACAGCATAAGGATTTGAAAAAGGAAAATCTAAGGGACAATATGACCAATATTGAATTGGTCCTTAATATGCTTGCGGAGGTTACGACTACGGCTATATCCAAAAACGAGCAACCGAAAAGCTTTGTACAAAGCAAAAAAATTGCCCAAAGAGGCGGCGGCGTAGCTAAGAACGCAAGAATTAATATCGAGAAGGAAACCGGTCATAAAGTTATATCTCCTTTAAATGCAAGCGATAAGCCGGCTTTGGAAATCAAGCGTGGGAAAGATGAAAAATGATTTAACATTATTGTTTGAGAGGGAAGCGATGGACAAAAAAAAGAAATAAGTAATTAACGCTAAAGTCTACCCTCTTATTTTGATGGTTTTTGTGCGTTGTTAAGGTAAGCAATAGGATATCCATATTTTTATTTTAGTTGAGTTTATTAATTACCTTATATAAACATCGACATATAATGAGGTAGCGTAAGCTTGGCTTCGCTTTCTCCGATATTTCCAGTGATAAATTTTAAAGCATATGGTGGCTTAAAATTCTTTATAAACTCGTTGAGTGAAATTGTGCTACTATTTCCAGCCTTGACTTCAATTGGAATGATACTGCCAGCTTTACTTATTAAGAATTCTATTTCTTGTTTGTTTTCGCTGGGCTTATAATAGTTTAAAAGTCCAGCATCTCTAAGCCACTCTAAACTGCTATCAAATAGCTTTTAACAAGGCAACAGTCAAGAGAAATGCATTTTATAGCAGTATCTTTTTTGGAAAAATACATATTATAGCAGTATCTTTTTTAAGAAAATGCATATTATAGCAGTATGGTTTTCAAAAATATGCATATTTTGGCATATTTCAGCACTTTATTTAATAACGAGTCTTAAAGAACATACCAATTTGTAACAATAGACGAGTATAGCAAGTATTATGGTATATTGAAAAGGACTTTAATGATAAAAATGGGAAAAACTGCCCGTTTTGAGCAGTTTTTCAAGGGTCTTTGGAGCTGCAAGGCGGATACGAGCACCTGTCTTTATTCTTATAAAAATTATATAAAGAATCTTTTATGTATCTAGTTTACACGAAAAAGACATTTTCAAAAAAGAGATTTAACACGAAAAAGAGCTTTTACATGTGTTTACATAAAAAGCACCCTAGTGAGAAGAGTGCTTTTTGGAGCTGCTAGGCGGATTTGAACCGCCGACCCCGTCCTTGCGTCACAAGCTGCGCTTTGGGCTTGTTTTGCCATTCGGCAAAAGCTGCGCCTTTATGCTTGCTTGTTCCTTTGCCCCTTCCGCAAATATTTTGCGGTGGGGACCCCGTTTTGTCCTTGGTAAGGACTAACAGAATAAAAAAGCACCCTGGTGAAAAGAGCGCTTTTTGGAGCTGCTAGGCGGATTTGAACCGCCGACCCCGTCCTTGCGTCACAAGCTGCGCTTTGGGCTTGTTTTGCCATTCGGCAAAAGCTGCGCCTTTATGCTTGCTTGTTCCTTTGCCCCTTCCGCAAATATTTTGCGGTGGGGACCCCGTTTTGTCCTTGGTAAGGACTAACAGAATAAAAAAGCACCCTGGTGAAAAGAGCGCTTTTTGGAGCTGCTAGGCGGATTTGAACCGCCGACCCCGTCCTTACCAA
>CAYSNP010000036.1:0-17899 GCA_964432485.1 uncultured Christensenellaceae bacterium
GAAGCGTTTTATTCTTTTTAGTATATACCCTTAAAGCTTGCACCTCTTGACAAGCAAGTAATATTATTCTAATATTTATATAAGAATAAAAGGAGAAGTTATTATGAAAGAGTATTCTGTTTCTAAAAAAGGGTGGATAGAAATAGCGCTTGCAAGCGCAGTTTTTGTAGGGCTTGCCATAGTTGCCGCCTTATACGACCTTGCTATCAATCAAGCACTATACAATCCAGAGTCCTTGTTTGGTCAATTCTTTGCCCGCTTGGGCGAAACCCCTTCCTATCTTGCTGCTCCTACCGTAGGCGCTATTCTATTTCATCAAAATTATGGAGAAAGGAAGTTTTTTAGCTTTTTTCCAAAGCTGCTTTTTGCAGGGCTGGTTTTTGCAGGCTGGTTCTTTTGTCTATATGCCTGGGTATGGGGCAACTTTATAGACCCCGAATTGCCTTATGCCCTAGTATATCAGCTGGTTTTTAGTGGCTTTCTTACTGTGGCTGTCTTGCTTGCCACTTCTTTAGTAGATAAAAAGGCTATGAAAAAGTTGTTGCTTTTTGCGCTTTTTGTGCTAATTGTGGCAGGGGTTAGCAATGCCATAGTGCAAATAATGAAAGCTGTTTGGTCACGCCAGCGCTTTAGAACAATGGTAGATAACGAAATGAACGCTTCTTTAATTGCCGCATACGGAGATAAATTTGCAGGGTTTGCCCCTTGGTATAAACCGCAAAGCCTCTTCCCCTCACCTATCAGAGATGAGGCTTATATAGCCGCTCATAAGGCAATAGACAGCGATAGCTTTCATTCCTTCCCTTCCGGACATACTGTTGCCGCAGCCGCTTCTTACGCTATTATAATCTTGCCTATAATGTATGAAAAGCTAAAGAAATACAATACCTTATTTTGGCTGCTACCTACCTTATATACTATTACGGTAGCAATAAGCCGAATAATTATGGGAGCGCACTATCTTTCTGATGTGCTGTTTGGCGGTTATATCGGGCTTGCTATAGCGGCACTTACACGATATATTATAGTTAAGAAAAGGAGCAAAGCGTAGAAAAGCATATACTTTGAATTAATGAAATATAAAATACTACTTTTTGATTTAGATGATACTTTACTGGACTTTAGGGCTATAGAAGCTATTTCTTTGCCCGTCTTATTCGAAAGTTTTGGTTTTTCGCTAACCCCAGAATGGCTGGATGTTTATAATAAAATCAACAAACAACTTTGGATAGATTATGAAAAGGGGCTCGTTGCATTGCAAGATGTGCTGAATAGCAGATTTTCTAAAGCAATGAAGAAATTGGGCTATCAAGTAAATGGTGCAGAATGGGAAGCTAGATATGGGCAATTGCTTCTCAATGGTCATATCCGCATAGAAGGCGCTCTTGAAGTTTGCAAGCAATTGCACAAAACGCATAGATTGTTTATTATCACTAATGGTCTTACAAAAACACAAATTAAACGGTTAAAAGATGCCAAACTTTACAAATATTTTGAAGATATTTTTACTTCTGAATCCATAGGGGCAGGCAAGCCCAGTGCTGACTTTTTTAGCTATATATCAGAGCATATTCAAGGATTTGAAAAAAGTAGCACTTTGATTATAGGCGATTTGCTTAATGCGGATATTAAAGGAGGCATACTTGCCGGGATTGACACTTGTTGGTTCAATCGCTTCAACCTTGAAAGCGGTAAAATCAATCCGACTTATACGATAACTAAACTTACCGATTTATATAGTATCTTGTAGCGCAGGGAGCGTATCACTAACCGGCTTGATAAGCTCCAGCCTGGATATACCTATTGCAAAACATATCCCTGTCAAAACTGTAGCTATCCCGTCTGCAAAAGGCGCGGCATATAGTACGCCTTCCAGCCCCCATTTATTAGAAAAGAGAATAATAGCAGGTATCAGCAGCAGGACTTGTCTTGTCAATATTAAAAGCATAGCTACTGCAGAACGCCCGATTGCTTGAAAGAAGTTAGCTGCAAGTATTTGGAAACCTATCAAAGGCAAACACCAAAACCAAGTTACCAGCGCATAACTGCCTACTTCAACTAAGTCAGTTTCTCTATTAAATAAGGATACAATTGCACCGGGAAAAAGCCTAGTAGCTATCCAGCCTGCCAGCACAATAAGAGTGGCTATAGTTATTGCAAGTTTTTCCACCTCTTTTATGCGCCCATACTTTCTAGCGCCAAAATTAAAGCTGACTATAGGTTGCACCCCTTGATTAAGCCCTGTAATTGGCATTAAAAGTATAGTTTGCACACTATTTACAATACCCATACTGGATACAGCCACCACTCCGCCATAAATATACAGCCTTTTGTTAAGGATTACATTGAGCACGCTGTTGACAAGCTGCATAAGGAAAAGCGGTAGCCCCAAAGATGCTATTTTTAAGCTAAATTTTGCGCTTAGCTTCATATGTTTCAATTTAAGTTTATGATTAGTGCGCTTACCTAAAAAGTATATCAAAATCCATACCATGCTAAGAGCTTGCGCTATAATTGTAGCTATAGCCGCACCCGCCATTCCCATATCAAAAACATAAATAAAGATTGGGTCTAAAATAATATTAGTGCCCGCTCCTGCAAACATAGTTACCATAGCAAGTTTTGGCTGTCCGTCCGCACGCAAAAAATTGTTCATGCCAATACTTACTACCTGAAAAATTGCTCCAAAGAATATCCAGCGCATATAAGACACAGAATAAGGCAAGATTTCCTCATCTGCGCCAAACAGCTTTAGCAAAGGATTCAAAAAGATTTGCCCTAATACCATAAATATTGCGCCGCTGATAACCAGCAGCATAAAACTATTGCCTATTGCCTTATCTGCTTCTTTAGGCTTGCCCTCTCCCAGCCTGATAGAAAATAAGGTTGCGCCGCCAATTCCAAACAAAATACCTATGGACAGCAAGATTATCATAATAGGGAAACCTATAGTGATACCTGCAAGCCCGTTCTTGCCCAAGCCCGGCGCATTGCCAATATATATACGGTCCACAATATTGTAAAGTGCATTGACCACCATGCCAATTATTGCGGGAACAGAAAACTTTTTAAGTAAGGTAGAGATTTTCATTGTCCCTAGCGGGTTAGTATTCTCCATAGTTAGCTTCTCCAATTTATCTTTTGCTTTAAGTGAATTTTTTTACCATATCTTCCAACACATTGTACATAACAGCCACTTTGTCTTGCTCAAGCCCTGCTGTTAAGTGCCCTGTCCATGAGCTTAGCAAGCACTTGATTTGCTTTTCTTGGGCTAGAGCCTGCTGCTCTAAGTAGATTTTGTTAGCGCGCTTGTCGCTACTATCTTTTTCTTTGCGCAGCCAACCTTTATCAGCCAGCGATTGCACCGCTCTTGCTATGGCCGCCTTATCTATGCAGCTATAAGCGCAAATCTCCTCTTGGGTCTTACCGCATCCCTTATACAAACACAGCAGTATAGGCAGTTCGGAAGCGGTAATACCAAAAGGCTCAAGCACTACATTCAAATATGCTTGTCCTTTTCGATACAATATGGAAATAAGCCTGCCAATATTTTGTTCCATTACTAAACAATTCCTTCTAGCGCAATAGATAGAATTATACTCAAGAATTAGTTGTCATGTCAACTAATTTTGCTATAAAGACAAATTCTTTTGGGTTTTTTTGTTTACTATTTCTATAAAGAAAGCCAGCAAGCCTACCATAAGCAAAAGCAGCCAAGAAAAAATCTGCCAAGAAGTACTTGTGGCAAGATAGCCAAAGGAAGTTTGAAAGACAAACGCGCCTATATAGGCAAAGCCCATTTGAAAGCCAATTATATCGGCAGAGTAATTAGGATTGAAGCGAGTTTTGGTAGCATCCAGCGAAATCGGAAAGATAGGACCAAAGCCTATACCAATAAGTATCAATCCTGCCAACTCTATATAATGTAAGCGTATATTTAACAATATTACGCCCGCTATGGCACAAGCGCAACCTATTCGTAGCAGCTTTTTATTGGAGAGCTTAATAGCCAATGCCCCTGTGCAAAATCTGCCTATCATTATTCCACCATAATAGCCGGAAATATATCTTGCCGCTATTGCAACAGGAAGCAAACGGTCATTAACCAGCCAGCTTGCGCCCCAAAGCCCGATAATATACTCCATACCGCAATAGATAGCCAGCGCAATCCCTGCAAAAATTACTCCTTTTTCTTTTAAGATATTAAAGGGTTTAGCCTCTTTTTTGGGATGCTCAATTTTTATAATTTCTTTAGCTATATGTGTCTTTTTTACCTTTTTCCAAATTGGAATAGATGCAAACATTATTGCTGTCAAAACAAATTGAATAAGCGCCATAGCAACAAAACCGCCACGCCAGCCGCCTTTTGCCAAAAAGAAAGACATAATCATAGGGCTAAGCGTTACGCCTATACCCCAAAACCCGTGCAGCCAGCTCATATGACTTGTTTTATAGTATTTAGATACAAAATCGTTAAGAGCGGTATCTATTGCTCCTGCACCTACTCCAAGTGCCACCGAAAAGGCCACCATTACCCAAACACTAGCCGCTAACCCTATGCCCAGCATGCCAATAGCGGTAAGCAGCACGGATACGCTTGTAACCCATTCTGTACCTAACTTGCGAATAATCGGACCTGCTAAAAAGCTGACTCCGGCAGTACACACCCCCACAATCAGCATATAAATAGCGGCAAAACTCTCCTTTAGACCCAGCTCAAGATGCATTAGCGGCCAAGATACCCCAAAAAGCGAATCGGGCAACCCCAAAGATATAAAAGCTAAGTAAATTACCGCAAGAAGTAAAGTAATCATTACTGTATTTTACTATTAAAAAAGTATTTAAGCAAACTTTTTTGACAAAGTTGCAATTGCAAATAGTAATAAGTAATAAAAAAAATATATGTTGAAAAAACCTACAAAGTCGGTTACAATGTCATAAGAGGTGAGATATGCGCACAAAAGGTAGTTTTCGCGAAAACTTAAAGAAAAACTTCGGGATTAACGGTATTTTCCGCTACGGAGTAGGTATGTTCGGGACTTCGCTAGCGATAAATATGTTCCGTTCAAGGGCTGTGCCTTTCTATTTTGATATGGGACTCGATTTGGAGAAGTCGGCTATAATTATGATTTTATATACCGCTTTGGACATAATCGATAATCCCGTATACGGCATCCTTTCGGATAATACCCGAACGAAAATCGGGCGCAGGAAGCCCTGGCTGCTCCTGTCCGCACCGCTTTTTGCGCTTTGCTTTATATTGTTCTTTAGGCCGCCTCAAGATGCGGGCGGCAGCCTGCTTTTTGTTTGGGCAATTGTATTTTACTTTATAACGGGCACTCTTGACAGCATGCTGAACGCTAACTACGGCGCTCTGTTCCCTGAGCTGTTCCCTGACGAGCAGACGCGGGCTAAGGCAAACGGCGTAAGGCAGGCATGTCAGCTTGTGGCAATGATTTTGGGTCTGGGATTAGTACCTATGGTAGCGGGCGCAATCGGCTATTTTTGGACGGCTGTTATTTACGGCGTAGCCAGCGCTGCGGTGATAATCTATATGACTTTGGGTATCAAAGAGCCTGCGCCTAAGGCTGAGGAAAAGGTTAACTTCTTAAAAGCAGTGATTTCGATATTAAAGTCCAAGAACTTTTGGATGGTGGGGATTGCCAACGCCTTTTACAGCGCGGCTATGGCACTGGTTATGATGGCGGTGCCGTTCTTTGTGAGATATTCGCTGGGTATGGTCGGGGGAGTTTACGAAACAGTCATTTTGGGTTCGGTTATTTTAATTGCGCTGGGCGGCGTAGTCTTATGGAATCTGCTTATCAGGAAATTCAAGAATGTCAAGCTGATTTGGCGCTTTTCGCTTATAGTGCTGGGCGTATCCTTTCTGCCGCTGTATTTTGCCAAAAGTTTCGGTTTTGCAATAGCTGCTGCGGCGCTTGTGGGTTTGGGCTTTGCGGGCGTAATAAGCACTATGGATTTGATGGGTGCGCAAGTTTTGGATGAAGACTACGACCGTCACAGAATCAAGCGTGAGGGCATACTCTCAAGCACTATGGGCTTCTTGAACCGCCTTTCCGGTCTGTTTGCGGCAGGGGGAATGTTAATCGTGTCGGCGTTGTACGGATTCAAAGACAAGGACAATCTAGGCTGGAATCCCGATGTCGCATCTAGAATGCTGCTTACGATATTTCCCATGATTCTTGTCGCAATCGGGGTCTTGTTTACCTTTTTTGTTCACTTTAAGCATAAACCCAGAAATATAGTGGACGCAGAGGAAGCGGCTTTGGCGGAGAAGGCAAATCAGGCAGGGTTGGATTTCAACAACCTTGGCTGGCCGACTGAAAATTAAAAATGGCATAAATGACAAAAACCCGAGTCACCTCGGGTCTTGCCTGCCTATATTCCCTCTTTGTTATTTCTGTGTAGAATAGGATTCGGCTTCTTCAATTCTGGTCGGTGGAATTCTATGACCAGCAGGTACCTTGATTTCGCTCAAGGTATTGCCGTTTGCATCCTTAACATATAGAGTTAAGTCTGTTTCAGCTTGATTACCAGGCTTGTAAGTTGACTTGTTTGCCATATTGCATACCTCCTTTTTTAAGTAGTATATGCTCCTGATAAAAATTAAAACATGAGTTTTCTTTTCCTTGATTTATTATCAGAGCATTGAGAGGAAAGCAATCCCTTTACCCCCTTATATAGCGTCTATCAAATTGTAAACATTATTCTTAATAAAGAGATTAAAATATATTCCTAAGGTGGTATGACTGACATTTTCGTATAAAAACACCCTTTCGCTATCCAAAGGCAGCCCTCTGGCGGCACTATACGACGATACAATTCCATCGCCCTCAAAGTTCTTTTCTATTTCTGTACTCCCATTGGAATTAATCCTAAATACTGAAGCCGTTTCATTGCCGGAAGCTACAAAAAAATAAGTATTCACAGTATCCGTAACATGCACACGCTCACCGTTGGCATCTACATAAAGGCTATTATAAAGGTCAGTCATATGTAAAACAGAGGGTTTTAGCCCGCCTTTAGAGTGTTGCGCCCATTCTTGCGCTTTGACATAATCTATAAGCTGCTGCAAAGATGCAGGTTGCTCATTAATATATACACAAGATTCGCCCTCTGAGTAAGCAGGGTTGGCAAAATACTGCTCACTAGGAAAAAGCTGATAACCTACTGCGCTATTTTTTACTAGAGGAAAGAGCAATGCATCAAATCCGCCTACAAAAGAAGCAAACATTGGAGGCAAAAGGTTCTTCATCAGGCCGGAGGAATCAATTACTATTTGCGGAGCCATTACGCTACCGTAAAAAGGGGTGACAATGCTTATAAAAAGTTTCGTTTTATCTCGATTGGCCTGCGACCTGGCAAGATAATTTGATGCTACCATTCCGCCCATACTGTGCCCTACAAATATCACTTTTTTATATTTTTTTTCTTTGATATACTGCTCTAATTGTTCTCCGGCAAGTTGCCCGTCCAGCCGCCAATCGAATTGAAACACGCTTACATCATACTTTTTGCCATACTTATTGCTCAGTTCGGTATACATTTCTTTATATGCGCCCAAAGTACCGTATTTTAGGTCGGAGCAAGTATCCATATTCGCTACCTTAACATGCGGACTAGTAGGTAAACCGTCTTCATTTATCATCATATTATCAATCAGTCCGCCTTCCTTACGCAAATTCATCAAAAGAGGCACCATAGTTTCTGACATAATTGCCATCATTTCTTTATTGTCAGTTACAAAACTCTGCCCTTCCTCCCCAAACATATCATACCAGCCAATCCTTCCGTCAAAAGGGTCCCAAACAGACTTTTCTATCGCATTGCCTTCTTCATCTTTAGCGGCAGTATCTATATAAGCGCTACCGATAATACCGGGCAAAATAATAATGGCTTGTCTTTTGACGGCATTGCACCCCGAAAAGATAAGCGCAGATGCAGCTAAGATAATGGTAATAATTAAAAGTAACGACAATAATTTTACAGCTTTTTTCATATTTTATTCTCCATATAACTTTTGTTATAATATTTTACAGAAATTTCATGTAAAAATCAAGAGGTGTAAAATATTAGTAAAAATCTCCAGAAGCGTTTTTCAATCAAATTTCTCACAATTGCAAAATTTAATAAGTATGGTATAATTAAATTAACAAATTTTACAGTTTATATTTGGTCTTAACCGAATATTCACTTAATGCTTATCCTAAGGATAAAATGCAAGAGGCGTATTTATCATAAAAACTAAAAAATAAGGAGCAAAAAGTATGAAAAAAGCAAAATTGGCAGCAGTAATAGCAGTACTGCTTTTGGCTGTTCTGGCACTCTCAGCTTGTAATATCGGAGAGATTATTGGCGATATTTTTAGGCGATCTGTAGTGGATTATGAGTTTACCGAAGACGGTTTTGAAGAAATCGGCAAGTTTTATGAAGGCTTTTATACAAGAGATACCGATTATACCATTACATGGATGGGGAAAGGCGAGGGTGACGATATTGCAACAATCAAATGGAGCAGAATAAAGGTAGACGAAATCCTTCAATATTCAATATTTTATAGCAATAGCGCGGTAAGCTATCGCCTACTAAAACTTAGTGAGGAAGAAGTTTATTCCATTGATGAAAAGAATAAGACTTATTCCGAAGGCATTACGCAAGAGCTAAGTTTTATTGAAAGTGCTGTTGAGATTTGTGCGGTTAAATTGACCAATGAAGACGAAACGCCAATTTGGGTTTTCTCAAAAAGCACTGACAATGTTACCGTAACAGATTTAGATGAAGCAGAATATGAGACAATGCAGTATGAATATGTTAGTGCCAATGAAGGAAGCAGTGATAAGTTAAAAATCAACTTTGATAAAAAGAGCTTCCTAGGTATCATCCCTATTATTAGAAAAATAGAATATCAGTTTGACAATGATACCACTACTATTTATGTCAAAGATTTACCGAAGGGAAGCCCGGATCCGGCTGATTTTTATGCCCCTACTGAAGAAACAGGCTATACGCTTGAGGATTAAGGAAAATTGATAGCAAGCGGCAAAGCTTGCCGCTTGCTATCTCTAAATAAGCGAAACAATACAGGGCTTACGGTAACACAGCTTGAATGAAAATAAACAGAGCAGAGAGCAAGCCTCTGCAAACAAGGGGCAGGGCTCTGGGGTCTAGGTTGCTTCGCCACATTTTGTGTCTCGCAAAGACTGGATTGCTTCACTCATGTTCGCAATGACGGATTTGAGGTCTTGAATTATTTGCTAAGATATAGTAATATACAGCTATAAGGATATAGCTGATGTTTAATAAATTAAAGATACTAGTAGTTATTCTTTTATTGGCTGCTTTTTGTGCTTTTCTTTTTGCTTATGGACAAGAGTACAACAAAGAAAATACCGACCAAATGGTAGCAGAGGTTACCGAAAACTTTATAAATATTTTTTGGGATGCTAAAAAGAACTATTTTTACCATAACAATACCCAAATGCTGGACTTGAAACATTTTTCCGGTCCGCTGTTAGGATTATATACAGATTTTTGGCTGGAAGCACAAAATTGGGAAACAGTTATGGATATTTATGAGCGTCAAGGTACAGATTTTTATAGGGATATGATTGACAAAGTTTATGACGGATTTATATATTTTTACCCTGACTTTACCAAGAATATGTATTATGACGATATAGGCTGGTGGGCAATGGGCTGTACCAGAGCGTATGCAACTTGCGGCAATATCCGCTATCTTAATGATGCAAAAACAATGTTTGACTATATTTATACTGCTTGGAGCGAGGATATTGGCGGCGGCCTTTTTTGGAACACCAATAGAACTGAAAAAAATGTTTGCACCAACTGTCCTGCCGCTACCACAGCGGCAAGGCTCTCAGTATTATTAAACGACCAAAGTTATTTGCAAAAAGCGGTTGAAATATTTAATTGGGTTAACGATAATTTATATGATGCACAAACGGGTAGACTAAATGACACTAAGCGTCTTGACGGCTCTATTTCGCAGGGGCAATATAGCTACAACTATGGCACTTTTGCAGGGGCGGCTTACGAGCTATACGCTACTACAGCAGATAAAAGTTATCTTGAGTATGTTACTAAGCCCCTTGACTACCTATTAGCAACTAAAGCAACAGAGGGCATTTTGCATTCTGAAGGGGACGGAGATGGCTCTGCCTTTAGAACAATATATTTGCGCACTCTTAATAGGGCTAAGGCACTTAAGAGCGAATATCAAGAAATAATCAATATAAATGCGCTTGCTACCTATAACAATCGTAGAGAAAGCGATAAGCTAAACGGGCACGACTGGACAAAACCGCCTGCTGAAAATGAGATTATTATGAGCACTTTGGTAGCAACAAGTGTAAGTTTAATGCAATTTTATGTAGTATGAAAGATATAAGAATCACCGTAATGAAGCAGACTATTTATCAAGATTTAATTGATAAATATGAAAATCCCATTGAGCATGCCTGCAATATCAAAACAGGGCAAGTTTTTGTTGCTAAAGACGGACAAAAGCCACAAGGCTTTTGCGATAGCGCTTGGGATACAATATCACCTTTTGTAAAAGTATTAGCAAATGGTGGAGGTGATTTTTATCAAGGCTGGATGAAAAACAAACATTCTGCTATGCTATCTTGCAACGATGGCTTTCGTCCTGCAACCTTCTTGATAGAAGCGTTAGATTGAGCAGCTTTCTTGATTTTTTAAGATTATTTTATATAATATTTATGAAAATAGTATTTAAGGCAATATAATGAGCAAGTTATCAATTCGGTTTTTTGAAGATAAAGAAGTACGCGCTATTTGGGATAAAGAAAACGCCAAATGGTATTTCAATATTGTCGATATTTGTGCTGTGCTTACAGATAGTAAAGACCCTAACGCATATTGGCGATGGTTAAAACGAAAACTTTTAAAGGAAAAAAATCAAATCGTGAGTACCGCTCACGCTTTCAAATTCCTTGCAACTGACGGAAAAATGCGATTAATGGATGCGGTAGATAGCGAAGGTATTATAAAGCTTGCTACTGAGATACCTAGTAAAAAATCTATAAAATTCCTTGAGTGGTTTACTTATAGCAATAATACTATTGACGGACAAAGCAAACAAAAAGCATATACGCTTTTTGAAAGCAATCTTATAAACGAAGTAGATATCGGTACGGTTAAGGGATTACAGCAAATACATGCATATTTGTTTGGGGGATTATATGACTTTGCCGGACAAATTAGAACAGTTAATATCTTTAAAGGCAATTCTGCATTTGCATCGGCAAAATATCTTAAAGATAATTTGAAAACCACAGAGCAAATGCCCGAGTATACCTTTGATGAAATAATAAATAAATATATAGAAATGAATCTAGCTCATCCATTTAAGGAAGGCAACGGTAGAAGTACCAGAATTTGGCTTGACTTAATCTTAAAAAAGCGGTTACAAAAGTGCGTTGATTGGAGCAAGATTAACAAAAGTGATTACCTTACTGCAATGAAGCAAAGCATAACAGATAGCTTTATGATAAAAGAGCTTATCAAGGGCTCATTAACAGATAAAATCAATGATCGTGAAATATATATAAAAGGTATAGACTACTCCTATTATTATGAGGAATAACGGGCTAGCAATAGCTTTCAAGGCCAATCCTCACAGCAAAGCAACAGCATTTTTTGTCTTTTGACAGTTTGATTCCTTTCTTTTCAAAAAGAGAAAGGAAAATTTTTATACACACTATTTCCATTTAGAATAAACAATACAATTTCTTTAAGAAATAATAAAATTAAGAAAAACCGATAAGGGATAGCTAAAGATTAAGACGAACATATAAAAGCACGAAAAATATTTGGGTATTGCCATTTATTGTCTACTATTGTATAATGCTATTATTGATAAGTATTGGGTGAGGTTTATTTTTTATTTTTTTCGCCTGCTTATCAATTAAAAATACTCAAAACTTTAACAAAAGGAGAGTACCGCAAATGAAGAAAAATAATAAAACAGCAGGAAGATTAATACTTATTCTAATAATAATTCTTTTAATAACTACACTTATATCAACACATATCCATATAGATTTTTCGGTCAACTTTGAAGTTGATGACGAAGTAGCTTATATTGTACCAACAAAAGGAGGGGAAACTATAACATTGCCTGATGACCCCCCAAAAGTAGGTTATAGTTTTGACGGTTGGTTTTTTGATAAAGATACTTGGGAAAATCAAGTTACTAATAATTCATTTTTGCAAACTATATTAAAAGAAAATGTTTCAGTTTACGCTAAATGGGTAATTAACAGCTATACCATTACTGTCAATAAAAATATGGATTCTGCCGGAACAGTAATAGGTGAAGGCAGTAAAGAATATAACAGTAGCGTAACTCTGGTTGCCGAAACTAATACAGGCTACATTTGGGTTGGCTGGTTTGACGGTGAGGCCAAAGTTAGCGCAGATAAAAGCTATACCTTTACTATGCCGGCGGAAAATAAGGCTCTTGAAGCAAGGTGGGCGGCAAAAGCTTACAATATCACCTACGAGCTAAACGGTGGCATCAATAATGAGCTCAACCCTGCAACATATACTCCGGAAGATACCTTTGCACTCTTGCCCGCAACAAAGCAAGGATATAGCTTTTTAGGTTGGTATATCTATCTAAATAATGAAGACCGCACTCCTATCTCAGAAATAGAAGCAGGTTGGACCGGGGATATTACAATATATGCAGAATGGGGAATTAATAATTATCTTGTAACCTTAAATATGAACAAAGATAATGCCGGCACAGTATCCGGAGGCGGAGAAAAAGAGTATAACAGCAGTGTAACTATAACAGCTACGACCAATGAAGAAGTATATATTTGGATTGGTTGGTTTGACGGCGACACTAAAGTTTGTAATGATGAAAGCTATACCTTTGATATGCCCGCAGAAGATAAGGTTTATGAAGCAAGGTGGACAGCAAGGGCTTATAACATTACATACGAACTGTACGGTGGCGAAAACAATGAGGGCAATCCCGCAACATATACGGTAGAAGATGTGCTAACACTCTTAGCCCCAACAAAAGAAGGGCACAACTTTTTAGGTTGGTATATCCGCCTTGGGCAAGAAGCAGCGCTTCCAATACCAGAAATAGGAGACATTACAGTATTTGCGGAGTGGGCACCCAAAAGCTATCTTGTAACTTTAAGTAAAAATGTAAATGCCGAAGATATGTTATATGATGCAGGCACTGTATCAGGGGGCGGAATAAAAGTGTATAACAGCAGCGTAACTATAACCGCTACGACCTATGGAGAAGAGTATACTTGGATTGGTTGGTTTGACGGTGACACTAAAGTTTGCGATAACGAGGTCTATACCTTTAATATGCCTGCTACTGATAAAGCTTATGAGGCAAGGTGGGCGGCAACAGTCTATAATATCATTTACCAGCTGGACGGTGGCGAAAACAATGAGGGCAATCCGCTAACATATACGGTAGAAAGCGAGGATATCCTACTCCTTGCTCCAACAAAAGAGGGGCATGACTTTTTATATTGGTATCTATATTATGGGTCAGGAGGCGAAATTGTAACTACAGAAATAATTCTAGAGCACGGTTGGGCATGGGATATTACAATATTTGCTAAATGGAAGATAAACAGCTATCTTGTAACTTTAAGCTCAAACAATGATTATGCAGGCGGTGTGGTAGGCGGCGGAGAAAAAGTGTATAACAGCAGTGTAACTATTTACGCTTACCCTGAAGAAGGCTATACCTTTATAGGCTGGTTTGACGGCGAGATTAAAGTTTGCGACGATGAAGCCTATACCTTTAATATGCCCGCAGAAAATAAAGTTTATGAGGCAAGGTGGACAGCAACAATTCTTATTATCACCTATGATTTGTTTGGCGGCATAAACCATATAGACAATCCGCAAACATGTACGGTAGAAGAATCTTTTGTACTGCAGCCTCCAACAAGAGAAGGTTATAACTTTGTGCGCTGGTATTTAGATGTAGGATGGGGAGCGGGGATTCCGGTTACAGAAGGACAGGAATTGAGTTTTACAAGAGATATAAGAATATATGCAGAATGGAGCCCAATTTCTTATGATATTACATACAACTTGAATGGCGGCTACAATCACATAAATAATCCTGCAAAATATACAATAGAAGATGCCTTTATTCTACAAGATCCGGAAAAAGAAGGATACGATTTTGTGGGATGGTATAAAGATGAAGATTTTGAAATAGAGTTTCTCGGGATAGAGCTAGGCTCAATGGGAGATATCGCAGTATATGCGGAATGGACTCCTACAATTTATACAATTACTTATGAGCTATATGGTGGCGAAAATAATGAGGGAAATCCAGATACATATACAGTAGAGGGCACTGATATTATATTGCTACCTCCATCAAAAGAGGGATATGACTTTGTGTATTGGTATTTTTATTTGGGGCAAGGAGCCGACTATATAATAGAAATAATTAATTTGGAAGAGGAACTATGGACATCGGATTTAACTATACATGCCAAATGGAGCCCGATCGCTTATAACATTACTTATAACTTGAACGGTGGATACAATCATATAAATAACCCTGCAAAATATACAATAGAAGATGCCTTCACCCTGCAAGACCCGCAAAAAGAAGGGTATACCTTTGCAGGATGGTATAAAGATGCAGATTTTGCAGTAGAGTTTCTTGGGATAGAAGCAGGAACAATGGGAGATATCGTAGTATATGCGGAATGGACTATTAATAAATACACAATCCTCTTTGTAACCAATGGCGGCAGCCCGGTAGATAGTATAACTCAAGATTACAACTCTGTTGTTATAAAGCCTGCAGACCCAACAAAGGAGGGATATACATTTGATGATTGGTATACCGATAATATAACATTTAGCAATGTATATACATTTAGCACAATGCCTTTGGATGGGATTACATTGTATGCCAATTGGATTATTAATAAATATACAATCTCATTTGTGACTAATGGCGGCAGTCCGGTAGAAGGCATAACTCAAGATTACAACTCTGTTGTTACCAAGCCTGAAGACCCGTCAATGCTGGGATATACATTCGATGATTGGTATACCGATAATACAACATTTAACAATGTATATACATTTAGCACAATGCCTTTAGGCGGCATCACTCTGTATGCTAATTGGCAGATAGACACCTACATTGTTACTGCAAGCAAGAATATTGACTCTGCAGGCACGGTGACGGGTGACGGCAGTAAGGAGTACAATAGCAGTGTAATGCTTACTGCTGAAACAAATATAGGCTATACTTGGCTAGGGTGGTTTGATGGTGATAATAAAGTATGTGATGGTAAAATCTATACTTTTGATATGCCGGCAGAGGACAAGACCTATGAGGCTAGGTGGGAGGCAATTAGCGGAACAGTAAGTTTTAATGCCAATGGCGGCCTGGGTGAGATGTCTGTAGCAGAGCTATCTACAGGAGATAGCTTACCTTCAAATGAGTTTATTAAAATGAGTTTCTATTTTATAGGCTGGTCGCTAAGCGCTGTGGGTGAGGTAGTCTATGCAGATAATGATGTTATAACTATTGAAAACAGTGGAGAAGAAATCGTATTATACGCTATATGGACATCATATCAACGTGTTAATGCAGCAGGTGAACCTACAGCAGAGGGTGAGTATATCCTCTTTGGCGAATATCCCCAGACTATAAAAGCAGATAGTGTAACAGTTGGCTCAACACCAGATGCCAGAGGTTACTATTTAGGCAGTGACGGATACTATTATGCTGAGGTGACAGTAAACCAATATCCGTTTGGAGGCGATTACAATTTCAGTAACGGTGAGTTGGTAATAGATGATATAGTACATTACTTTAAGGTGGAGCCCATCAAGTGGCGGATACTTGAGGAAAGCGGAGGAACGGCATTAATCTTATGCGAAAACATATTAGCTAATAAAAAGCATCACTCCCTTTTCAGCGGGGTTGATGAAGATGGGCACTACGTTAACAGTTATATAATCAGTGAAATACGAGCATGGCTTAACGATGAGTTCTATAATACAGCATTTAACGAGCTACAACGCCAACTTGTTCTTGTTACCTATTTGGATAACAGTGCATCCAGCACAGGCTATGACCCCAATCAATATGCTTGTGATGATATTGAAGACTTGATATTCTTGCCAAGTTATGCAGATATCATAAATACAAATTATGGGTTTAATGGTAACGCTGACAGAGAAAAACTAACAAGTGATTATTCGCGCGCAACAGGAGTATCTATGGATACAGGCTATTATTACGGAAACGGCTCGTGGTGGCTGCGCTCACCCAATAACAGCCTTGCCCATATTATGAGCATTATAGATAAAAACGGCAACATCAGTATGACTAGTGTCAGCGGCAGTTTTTTTGGTATTGCACCCGCTTTGACAATTCAGTTGTCAGGGAACAAAGTGATTTTTGATACCAACGGAGGCTCTATAATAAACCCGATTGTTGTCCCCGACGGTGAAAATCTATCCCCACCGCCTTCTCCCGAAAAGGAAGGATACACCTTTGACAGCTGGTATCTGGATGATGTTACTTTTGAGGAAGAATATGACTTTGATTCTATAGTAACTGAAAGTTTCACGCTATATGCAAATTGGGCAGCTATTGAGTATGACATTACATACAACTTAAATGGCGGCACAAACCATACATCTAACCCAAGCACATATACAATAGAAGATAGTATAACATTGCAAGAACCAACACAAGATGGCTACAACTTTGTTGGTTGGTTTAGCGATGCAAGTCTAGGTGTTGTATTTACAGGCATAACAGCAGGCACAACGGGCAATGTTACAGTATACGCAAAGTGGCAAAAAGCAGGTCCAATTGCGCCCGAAGGCCATATATACTTTGGTGAGTATCCGCAAACACAAAAAGCAAGTTCAGTAACAATAATAGCTTCCCAGGACAGCAGAGGCTACTACTTAGGTGATGACGACAGTTACTATGCTTTATTAAACGGCAAGTATTACAAGGTAGAGCCTATTTTATGGAAAATATTGAAAGACGACAATGGTGAATTGTTTATACACTCAACCATTGCATTGCAAGCAAGACGGTTTGATGCTTCATCAAGTTCATATGGCACAAGTGAAGTAAGAGATTGGCTTTTAGGCGAGTTTTTGAATGTAGCATTTACATTCGAAGAGCAATCATATATGAAAGCATATAACTCAAGTGATGGGATAGTAAATGGTGACAAAGTTTTCTTGTTAAGTAAGGCGGAAGTAGAAGATGCTGCTTTAGGCTTTACGGATAACACATCGCGCATTCGCATAATCACCGATTACTCTAAAGAAACAGGCGCAGCTTATTCGGGTAACAATTGTCGCTGGTGGCTACGTACGCCTACTGCTACTGGGTATGCAAACCGTGTGGATACCGATGGCAAGGTTGTCACATATAATGTCGATGGCCTAGTTAACAGTATCATTCCCGCTTTGAAAATTAAATTATCATAGACAAAAGTACCGCCTAAAGGCGGCATGATGTATCAATGCAAAGCATTGACATTATGTATTGCCTAACAGCAACATGATGTATCACCTACGGTGACATGATGTACCGCCTAAAGGCGGCATGATGTAGAGTAAAGCAGTGCTAGCGTAAGCAATGCTTATTATAAAAACAATAGGTCATATAGATACAATACAAGCTAACGCTTGATGAAATGCACTTGCTGTGCGAGTGGAAAAACGTATATTAATACAAGCTGACGCTTGATGAAATGCACTTGCCTATGGCAAGTGATGAAATACATCCTTATCTACCCCCCGTCAAGTGGACAGGTCAATTTCATTAGATTTTCTTTGAGAC
>CAYSNP010000037.1:0-17013 GCA_964432485.1 uncultured Christensenellaceae bacterium
AAGATTAATTTGAAGCAGTTGTTTTTATTACTACTTATTTTGCTGTGCATCCCCCTTGGGCTTGCCTCTTGCAGTCAACCACCACTTCCGCAGATAGAGCTAACAAGCGTCAATTTATATAAAAACAATGACCACCAATATGCTGACTATATTGATGCAGACTACACTTTTTGCATACAAAGTAAAGAGGAGTTCATTATAGAACTTACTTTCGACAACCCTAAAGCGCATCCTATCTTTAGCGTAGCTGTCAATGATTCCTTTGTCTCTAGTGCTAAGTTTTTATCAGGCTCTACTCCGCAAAAAATACGCTTCCTATATACTTTGCCCGAGCAGGCGCAATCAAGCGGCGTCGAAAGCGAAAGGTCTATTATTATCGAAAGATTTATCTTTACCTATTCGGGCAATCCTGTTACAAAAGATTTAAGCATCCCCATTATTGTACCAATCCTGGAAAATCCAAGTTTTACGGTGACCCTAAATATTGAGGGGGAAGCAGACGATTATAGTATAGGTTATATGGAATCTTTATATGATTTCGTAATTACTAAACTTAACTTTTTAAGTACTCGGTTCGGAGGCGTATATACCCAAGATTTTGGTGAAGGAAAAAAAGTTGATTACTATTACTTTTACAAAAATACTACTTTATATGTACTTGTTTCAGATTTCTTTATTTTTACACTTAATAATGAGGGTACAGAATATATCGTTTCAGGCTTAACGGCGTCAGGGTCAGGTATCACCACCATATTGCTATACCTGCCTGAAATCCATGAAGACTTACCCGTCACCTCAATAGGAGCACACGCTTTTGAAGGTAAAATCTTTAGAAATATGGTGCTACCCAACTCTATTAAAACAATAGGAGCTAGTGCTTTTAAGGACTGCAAATCCCTTTCCGGCGTTACTCTTAGCAAAGATGAGTCTATGCTTTCTGAAATAGGCGAGCGTGCATTTGAAAACACTCCTAAACTGGAAGCCTTTGCCCTGCCGCCATTGCTTACCAAAATCGGCGCACAAGCATTCCTTAATTCGGGGCTAAAACAAACTCAATCCAGCCCCGGAAGCGAAATAATTATACCTTCTTCTTTACAGCATATAGGCAATGAAGCATTTAGAAAAACAAAAGCAAAAGCAATACGCTTTGCAGAAGATGCAACTCTTATCCATATGGGAGAGTTTGCCTTTTCTGAAATGCCCAATCTTGTTACCGTTGAGACAAAGTATGGCACCACTCCCGATACTAAAGGGATAAAGACCATAGGCGAGGGTGCATTTTATTTATGCAAAAGTTTAAGTACTCTCCTGATAAAGGATGGGCTGGAAAAAATAGATGAACACGCCTTTAAAGATTGTACTGCGCTTAAAACTGTAACGCTTCATAAAGATGTAAAGCATATTGGGATAGAAGCGTTTATGCAATGCAACCTTATTACCTTTAGCGTAGCGGAGTACAGTCAACTTATATCTATAGCAAACGGGGCATTTAGGGGGAACCGTAATCTTGCCAAACTAGACCTTACCAATGCAACAGGTCTGCAGGAGCTTGGATTAAATCCCTTTAATCAATGTAGCTCAATAAGGCAAGTTCGTCTAGGTGCTGCCATTCCGCCTGCTATTAAAGATTTTACCGATCCTAATAATAATAAAAAACGCCTTATAGACGGTAGCTATGAGTATCTAAAATTCTATGTACCTGAAAATTCTATGGAAGATTATGAGTCCGCATGGGATAGCGTATTAGTGGAACAGGGCAGGCAAATACTTATTACTGCAATAGAGAATATTTTTGGAGATTGGGCGGCAAAAATAATAAATGATGAAGAGGTGTTATTATTTGATATATTTAGTGTTTCGACAAGTTTAACACCGCCTGCAAGTCTCTTTGGATATCCTATTACAGAAATCGGACCTTATGCATTCCATCCGGGTATAAAGAGCATTACGCTACCTTTAACTGTAAAAGTAATTCATAATAGAGCGTTTTATAAATGCGACCAATTAACCTCAGTAAACTTTTCCGACCTTACAGCACTTACGGAAATAGGCGAAGAAGCCTTTTACGAAACAAAAATCAACTCTTTTGTTGCTAATCCTAACCTTAAAACAATTGAAAACAAGGCTTTCTATAATACTCAAATGCTGGAAACAGTAGATTTTAGAGATGTCGACTCATTAACACTATATACTGATGCATTTCGTAGTTCGGGAGTAAAGAACTTATATTTTGGCGAAGGCAACCTTAATGTGCAAAATGGAGCATTTAGCTCTTGCAAGGGCTTTGAGTTAATTTGGTTTGCTAAAGAAAGCCCTGCTGGCATTTCTACAACTGCCTTCACTAATAACAATACAGGCTTTACCGTATCCGTACCCACACAGGCAGCTATTGCCAATTATCAAGGATATTTGCCGGCAAGTGCTAATTGGGTCTCTAGGGATTGAGCCTTTCGCAGTAAAGCAATCCAGAATAATAGTCTTTGCGAGCGTTAGCGAAGTAATCCAGACCCGCAGAGCGTTGCTCCAATAGTATAAAGTATAAGGTTAAGCTGTGCTTACGCTTGCCCTGGATTGCTTCTTCGCTTTGCTCATCGCAATGACATCCCAGAGCCTTGCTTCCAAAGCCCCACCTTAATCATTTGCAAAGCAAATGTATTTTCACGCTTTAGCGTGTTTTTTTGCCTTGAATTGCTTTGTCATTTTATCCCACGCAATGACAGTTGGGGTGGAGTTGTAATATTTTATTGACAAAGCATAAAGGCAATGCTATACTGCTATAGAAAATAAAATAAAAGAGGATATTCCCAATGAAAAAATCATTTTTACTACTGCTAGTTTTTTTGTTATCTATTTGCCTTTTTGCATGCACTCCCGGAGAAAAAAAGGTAGAAATGACCTTTGATCAAGATGGGCTTGTGGTGGATATAGAGCATACAGCCCAATGGGATGTTAAAGATAAGCAAGGGACAAAGCTGGCTACTGCCAGCATGGAGGGAGGTCGATCTTTCTTGGAAAATGATGGCAAGCACTATTTGCTAAATGAGGAATCTTATGTCTTGATTGTAAATGTACTCCCTCAATATAGCGGTGAACAATTAGTAGTGCATTACAATGGTAGCCCTCTTACCTTAACTGACTACAAAAGAGCAGAACATCAATATAGATATGAGTTTACCTCTGCAATAGCAGATAAGCATATCTTTAAGCTAACAGGGCTGGCAACAGACAAAGCTAGGATATTAAATATCGCTCTCCCTATGCCGGGATATGCAAGCAGCGAAGCAAGCGAGGAGCTATATGCGTTTGGAGTAGCTTATCAGCTAGAAAATGATTCTTCAGTCACTACGGTTGTAGATACTAATATCGTGCAAGTAGAATATGGTAAAAAGATTTCTGTAATGATAAGATTTGGTGCAAATTTTGAGCATAGTGAAGGTGTTGAAGTTAAGCATACCTATGAAGAAACCTATGGTGAGGTTACTAAAGCCCTTTCTTCTCTATTTATAGACGGCTTAACAGAAGAAACAATCGACACAGGAGCAATGGTAACAAAGAAGCTTACCTTTGCTGCAACATATGATATCCTAAAAATGGAAGTCTTTGTTTACTAAGTTAGCTACTTCCAATAGTTATTAGCGGCGGCTACTGTTTGGAAGTTGGTTGCCACCACTTCGGAAGCAAATATAAGGCTATGCGGATCTCTGGAATAGATTGGGCGTAGCCTTTTTCTTATAAACTCATTAGGTTGGGTATACTCTACACCCTTTTGTGATAACTTAATAGCCAGCTCAAAACCTTCTTGAGGCGTAGCTGTAATTAAACTGGTAATCCATTGCTCCATAAATCCCCTCCTATCTGTCATATATATGCTTAATGATATATGGTGGTGATAAAAGGGGGGCTGTATCTTTTTTACGCTGAAAATGTAAAGTAAAATTACTTCTTTAATCTTTCTTTACTAATTGAGCCTGAATAAATAAGCGCAATTTTTGCGCAAGCAGGACCAAATAGCTCATAAAGCACAGAAGAAGATAAAATAATAGTAAGTAGCATTGCGCCTTCCTCAGGCGGCAGTATTCGCTTGCCTAAAAATGCAAGCCCTATGGCTACGCCGGCTTGAGGCACCAGCGCAAGACCTAAATAGTTGCGAACTTCTTTACTTGCTTTGACCATTACACTGCCCGTATATGCGCCTACATACTTGCCTACAATACGAATCAAGAAGTAAGCAACTCCGATAATGCCCAGGGTAGCAAAAGTACGAAGGTCTAAGTTCATACCTGAAATTACAAAAAACATTGCTAGTACAGGAGCACTAAACTTACTTATTTGCCTAAATAACTCTTTGTCTTGAGTTTTATTAATATATACAGTACCTACTACCATACATGCAAGTAGCGGTGACACTTGAACCAGTGCGCAAATGCCTGCTATGGCAAGCAGTATCGTTATGGTAAGAATAAGGCGGTTATCCTCGCTTCGGGTAGGAGTAACCAGCTTGCTAAGCAATAGCCCTCCCAAAAAGCCCAGCCCCAATGCCCCAATATTATATGCTATGGGGAGCAGTATATCTGCGGCAACTATCCCTGCGCTTGATTGAGCGTTAATAACAGCAGTGGCAATACTAAATACAATAAGGCATACCGCATCGTCAAAAGCAACTACTTGCAGTAAGCTGTTGACAAAATTGCCTTTGGCATGATATTGGCGGATGGTGACCATAGTGCTAAGGGGAGCGGTAGCGGTGGCAATAGCGCCTAAGAGCAGACAAAAGTTCCAATCCAATTTGCTGCTAAAAAAGAGCCTCAAAGAAAGAGTAACTAATACTCCAGCTACCAAAGACTCCATTAAGGTAATTATAATAATGCCTAAACCAGTCTCCTTAAAAACTTCCTTTTTGAAAAAACGACCTATGCTAAAAGCTATAAAAGCTAGCGCAATATCGCTCATAAAGCCCATATTGGCTACCATATCCGCAGGGATAATCTGCAGGGCAAAAGGCCCGATTATTACGCCTGCTACTACATATCCGGTAACATTGGGTAATTTTAAGCGTTTAGTAATGCGTGTAAGCAAAAATCCTGCCACAAGAATTATCGCAATGGACAAAAGAATTACTGCTGTATGGTCGGATAGGCTCAAAAACTTATAGATTCCCAATGGTTTTACTCCTTTAAGATTTATCAAAAAAAGAAAATAAGAAAATAAGTTATTTTTCTATCTTTTGAGATTATAACAATATAACACTAATAAGGGCTCTTGTCAAGAGCTGCCGCTAAAGAAAGGGCAGCTTTTGAGGCTTGGTCAATTTCACCGTATACAAATCTCGTAATGATATAAGATTATTATAAGGGGCTTTTTTGTTGAATAATATATAAGATTATGCTATACTAATTAAAATCGAAAAAAGGAAAGCAAGATGAAAAAGTATATAGCTAATATTATTTCTTTAACAAGACCTTTTATAGCACTATCCCTATTCTTCTTTATTAATAACAAAGTAATGTTCCTGGTTATGTATTCTCTATGCTGGTTTACTGACCTTATAGACGGACCTATAGCAAGAAGGACCAAATCTGCCAGCGAGCTAGGTTCAAAACTTGACGATTTAGGAGATTATACCACTATAGTAGTTGCTGTAATTATCTTTACCATTTGGATAAAAAATCAAATGCTTACCTTTGTGCCTTTTTTGGCCGCTATTGCCGCAATAAGGATAAGCAATGTAGTAATCACCAATCGCAAATATGGCAAAACATATATTATCCATACCTATCTAAACAAATTCACTGCTTGGACTGTATATATTGCTCCTGTTATTTACTTACTTTTTGGCAATATTATAATGGTGTATGTAGTTATGGGGGTAGCAATCCTTGCATCTATTGAAGAAATGCTTATCCATATCACAACCGCTAACTACGATTCTGATAACAAATCCATTTTAAAAGTATTTTGGCGAAGAAAAACAGCCTTATAGAAATATAAAAATCTCCATTTTTGGAGGATTTTTCTTAAAACAATCCATCTATTACCTTATTATTGTCTATGGTCATATTTATTGCTGCTGGATGAGCAGAAAGCCCCGGCATCAATAGCATTTTTCCGCAAATGGCTACTATAAACCTAGCTCCTGCGCTTATATTAATATCTCTAACGGTAAAAGTATATCCCAAAGGTCTGCCCAGTAGTAGCGCATCGTCAGAAAAAGAATATTGAGTTTTGGCTATACATACAGGATAATCCCTATATGGCGAATCTGCTATTTTTGCTAGTTTGTCTTTTGCCTGTGGCGTAAAAATTACTTCTCCCGCCCCATAAAAATCCTTTGCTAGCAAGGTTATCTTTTCAGCGGCACTAATTTCAGCAGGATAGGCAAAGCGCATTTCCTTTTGAGGCATATCTGCAAGTTTAACTACCTCTTGCGCAAGTTTTAGACACCCAATTCCGCCTTTTTCCCAACATTCGGCAACAATTGCCTTTACGCCTAATTTTTCTGCATAATCAATTATAAGGTTATGCTCGGAGTTATCATCGGTAGTAAACTTGTTGATTGCTACAACTGCAGGAAGCCCGAACTTTACAACTATATTATTAATATGCCCGCCCAAATTGGCAAGCCCTTGCTCCAGTGCTGCAAAATCTTGTCCGCCGCCATTATGTTTTAGTGCCCTTACCGTAGTTACAATAACTATTGCAGAAGGTTGCAGCCCTGCAGTTCTGCATTTAATATCAATAAACTTTTCCGTGCCTAAATCTGCGCCGAAACCCGCTTCCGTTATTACATAATCAGCATGGCTCATAGCCAGCAAGGTTGCCCTTATGCTATTGCAGCCATGTGCAATATTGGCAAAAGGTCCGCCATGAATAATTGCCGGAGTGCCCTCTAAAGTTTGCACTAGGTTGGGAGCTAGAGCATCTTTAAGCAAAATTGCCATAGCATGGTGGGCATTAAGCATACCTGCGGTTACTCTGTTGCCAACGGTATCATATCCGACAAGTATATCTGCAAGCCGCTCTTTTAGATCTTGTATATCACGGGCAAGACAAAGGATTGCCATTACTTCAGAAGCGGCAGTTATAACAAAGCGGTCTGCTCGGGGTACACCGTTGACCTCGCCACCTAAGGCGCATTCAATTTCACGCAATGCCCTGTCGTTAAGGTCGATACAGCGATGCCAATTGATACTATTTAAGTCTAAACTTAGCTCGTTGCCTTGCTTAATATGATTGTCTATTAATGCCGAAAGCAAGTTATTTGCCGCTGTTACAGCATGAAAATCTCCGGTAAAATGAAGGTTGATATCCTCCATTGGCACAACTTGTGCCCGTCCGCCGCCTGCCGCTCCCCCTTTAGTGCCAAAGACCGGACCTAGCGAAGGCTCTCTTAGCGTAAGACAAGCCCGCTTGCCCAACAGCGCAATTCCATCGGTAAGTCCAACTGAAAGAGTGGTTTTGCCCTCTCCGTAAGGGGTGGGGTGAGTGGCTGTAACAAGTATCAACTTGGCGTTGGAAGCGGCTGACGGTTCTGTCATAATCTTGGCTTTATAATTGCCGTACAGCTCTATATCATTTTTGCAAAGCCCTAATTTTTTTGCAATTTCTGTAATTTTTTGCGGACGCACAGAACGTGCAATTTCTATATCTTTCACCTCTTCCTCCGGCCATCTATTTTATTATATTTAATTGTACCCTTTTTACTTGCCCTTTGCAATGATTTGCAAAGCCAATGGAAAAATATGGGCTCTCTGCATAATAATAATTGAAATTAAATGCAAAATGCTCTATACTAAATAAGAAATAGACCTTGCGAGAATATATATGGAAGAAAAGGTAATTGACTTTAGCAAAACTGTATTTGAACTATGCAAAGCGGATAAGCAAGTAATCAACATTTTAGCTGATTTAGGTTTCAAAGATATTCTAAAGCCTGCAATGCTCTCTACTGCGGGGCGATTTATGACGATTCCTAAAGGCGCGGCTTTTAGGAAAATAGAAATGGACAAAATTAAAAAGGCTTTTTTAGCTAAAGGATATAAAATACGACAATAGGAGGCAGCATAATGAGTGAACAAATAAATAATAGAGAATATCGCAAAAATGCAATTAAGGATATATTAAAAGATTTGCATAAAGGTGCAAGCGTGGACGATGTAAAAGATAAGTTTGCGCACGCTTTTGAAGGAGTTAGCGCCAAGGAAATATCCGAAGCGGAAACAGCTCTTATTGCAGAAGGGATGCCCGTTGCCGAAGTGCAGAAACTTTGCAGCGTGCATGCGGCTGTCTTTAAGGGCTCTATTGAAGAAATACATCAAAGTATAGACCCCGGCTATATAGCAGGGCATCCTGTCAATATCTTAAAAAAAGAGAATCGCTATTTGGAAAAGATAATTGAGGAGCAAATACTGCCGCACTTGCCTGCTTTGCCTGATGCTGTAGCCCTGCAAGCCTTAGGACAAGGTTTGCTTACTCTTAGCAAAATAGATACCCATTATATACGAAAAGAGAACCTATTCTTCCCCTATATGGAAAAGTATGGTATCACCGCACCTCCAAAAGTAATGTGGGGGGTAGATGATGATATTAGGGCATTGATAAAAGAATGCTTGCAAATGATAGATGCTAAGCCGGTCGATATTGCCGCTCTGAAAGAAAAGGTTGAGCAGGCGACCGAAGAAGTGCAGGAAATGATTTTCAAAGAGGAAAACATTTTGCTACCTATGCTAATAGAGACCTTGACCGTAGATGAGTGGAGAAAAATTGCCGACGAAAGCGAGCAGCTAGGTTTTATTATTGACAATGTGGGAGTTTGGAAAAGAAGCGAGCAGAAAAATAAAGTTGAAAAAACGGAAGCGGTTCTTAATGGTGTTATCACTTTGCCTTCAGGCGAACTTAAAGTTGAAGAGCTGGTTAATCTTTTGGATACTTTGCCCTTTGATATTACTTTTGTGGATAAAAATGATACGGTTAAGTATTTTTCTCAAGGCAAAGAAAGGATTTTTCCTCGCACTAAGGCTATTATTGGGCGCAATGTTTCCAATTGTCATCCGCCGGCAAGCGTGCATATAGTCGAAGGTATTGTATCTGACTTTAAGAGCGGTAAAAAGGAAGAAGAGGCTTTTTGGATAAAAGCTAAAGACGCTTATATTTATATCCGCTATTTTGCGGTGCGTAGCGAAGTAGGCGAATATATGGGAGTGCTGGAAGTAACTCAAAATATTAAACCCATTCAAGAGCTAACAGGCGAAAAGCGGCTAATAGAAGATTGAGCGGAGGCTAGCCCTGCATTTTTGCAGGGCTGCGCTTTGCCAATTTCATAAGTTTTTTATAATACCTTGACATTTGCTTGCAAGTTTATTACAATATAGTTTGGCAAAAATAGTAATTCTTAGGTAAAATTTTATTAATTTTAAGGTTATTAATTAGGTTTATGGTATAAAAGCTACTTTTATAAAAATATATAAAGAGGAGGTAAGAATATGGATGCTCAAAGCGGCGATGGTCCACGATGTAGGCAGAGTGACTTAAACTTATCTCTTTCTACTCTTAGCCTATAAGTAGCATTTATTTTCTTAAAAAAGTCAAATGAGCAATAAAAAATATCAAATTGACTATGAAAATAGTTTTTCTGTGCAGCTATCTGAGGAACTTGCCTCCAATATTCCTAAATTATTAACTTTCGTTCAAGAAAATATTGCCGCAAAAAAGTTTATCAAGTTAAAAAAAGCGTTAGAGCTTATTCAACCTGCTGACATTAGCGAGCTTTTTGATGAGCTTACACCCAGCGATATGGCAATAATCTTTAGATTGCTGACAAAGAATATAGCTGCGGAGACTTTTATAGAATTAAACAGCTCTCAACAAAATTATTTATTAGAAATTCTTACGGATAAAGAGTTAAAAGAAATTACTGATGAGCTTTTCTTAGATGACTTTGCAGACCTAATAGAGGAAATGCCCAGCAATGTAGTTAAGCGCATCTTGCGTACAGTCGACCCTGTTAAAAGACAAAAAGTAAATGTATTGCTAGGATACCCAAAAGATAGTGCGGGCTCGATAATGACTACCGAATATATTAACTTGCATCATTATCTTACCGTTGAAGAGTGCCTGCAAAAGATTAGGGAACAAGCTATGGATAAAGAAACTATCTATACTTGCTATGTAACCGATGAGGAAAACAAGCTAATTGGCGTCGTTACCTTAAAAGACCTATTTACTCATCCTCTAAATATTAAAATCGGTAGTATAATGGACACCAATGTAATTTCGGCTACTACAGATGCAGACCAGGAACAAGTGGTAGGATTGCTTTCCAAATATGACTTTTTGGCTATTCCTATTACTGATACCGAAAATCATATGGTTGGTATTGTTACCATTGACGATGCTCTTGATGTAATGCAAGAGGAAGCAACCGAAGATATCTCAAAAATGGCAGCTATTATCCCCGAGGAAAAGGCATATTTTGAAACAAGTGTACTTTCTACCAGTAAAAGCAGAGCGCCTTGGCTGCTTTTTCTTATGATAAGCGCAACTTTTTCCAGCGTTATTCTTACCAAATTCGAAAATCAGCTTTCTGTTATAAGCGTGCTGTTAGTGGCATCTATTCCTATGCTTATGGATACAGGAGGCAATGCCGGCAGCCAGTCTTCTACTACTATTATTAGAGGACTGGTTCTGCAAGAAGTAGGAATGAAAGACTTGAAAAAAGTGGTTTGGAAAGAAATAAAGATAGGTATTTTGCTAGGAGCGGCTCTGGCTTTTGTATGCTTTATAAAGTTGCTGATTGTAGACGGGCTTATCCTGGGGACAATTGATATCACCACTTCTTATGGGCTGCTTACTGCTTTTACCGTATCTTTAGCTATCTTTTTAACAGTTGTTATAGCTAAGCTGACAGGCGGTATCCTTCCGCTTATAGCCAAAAAGTTTAAGCTCGACCCTACGGTAATGGCAAGCCCGTTAATTACTACAATTGTAGATATTTTAGCTTTGTTAATATTCTGCTATATAGCTATAGCAATATTGGGGTAAAGCGTGCAAATGTTATAAAATAAGACAACTCCATGCTGTTATAATTATGCCAATTCGTTGACTAGATATTTTTGTTAATGTATACTATGATAAAGATCGTATATAAAAAAGTAAAAAGAGAAAAATAGAGAAAATATAAGTGAGCACAATTTTATCCAAATTCAAAGAAGCTCTTATTGCTGTACTGCCAATTTCTATAGTTGTGCTGGTTTTAGGTCTATTAATGAAAATGACAGTCCCGCATGTAATCAATTTCTTAATTGGTATGGTGCTGCTTATTTTCGGTATGACCTTATTTTCTTTGGGTGCAGAATATGCTATGGTACCTATGGGCACCAGAGTGGGCGCAAGTTTTGGCAAGGTTAAGAAGCATAAGCTGCTGCTTGCTATTGTATCCTCTTTTATTGTTGGATTTATTATCACAGTAGCCGAACCTGACCTAATGGTGCTTGCCAGTCAGCTTAAAGGTGCATTTACGGAGTCTGTTATTATCCTTACCGTAAGTATTGGAGTAGGCATCCTCTTGGTGGTTGCAACCTTGCGCATTGTCTTTCAAATCAGTTACAGAACAATTGTGCTTGTTGCCTATATAGCCATTTTTGCTTTTGGTGCATTTATTCCTCAAGAGTTTGTTACCATAGCTTTTGATTCCGGAGGGGTAAGTACAGGACCTATAACTACACCTATTATTTTGGCATTAGGGATAGGCGTTGCTTCTATCAAAAAAGGCAGCAGTATGGACGATAGCTTTGGACTTGCGGGTATTTGCTCTATCGGACCAATAGCATCTATCCTTATTTTAGGCTTGTTTTTTGATACTTCCGGCGTAACTGCCGATAGTTTTGCCTCTAACTATACCGTTAGCGAAAATATAATCGGTATGTATACAAATGCGCTGCCTCATATTACCTTGCAAATACTTTGGGCAATCCTCCCTATTGTGCTATTCTTCTTTATATATAACGCATTTCTGCTAAAATTGCCTAAAAAGTATCTTATAAGGATAGTATTTGGCTTAATTTACTTGTTTTTTGGTATCTTGATATTTATTCTTGGCGTAGAGGTCGGTTTTTCTAAGTTTGGCAATATGTTAGCTAAAGAATTAGTTGTACAAGGATACGCACCTTTTTTAATTCTTATTGGTGCGATAGTAGGATTCTTTGTAGTAGCGGCAGAGCCTGCTGTACATATCCTAAATGAACAAGTTGAAGAACTGAGCGGAGGCACTATAAAGAAAAAGAGCATTATGACTGCTCTGATGATAGGGATGTCACTTGCAGTAGCAATGGCTATGATACGCATACTTACTGGCATAAGTATATGGTGGCTGCTTGTGCCCGGTTATACCATTGCGCTTGTCCTTACATTCTTTGTGCCAAAGGTGTTTACCGCTATTGCTTTTGACTCGGGAGGAGTGGCAAGCGGCCCTATGACAGCTACTTTTCTGCTGCCTTTTTCCATTGGTGCTTCGCTTGCGCTGGGGGGCAATATCTTAAAAGATGCTTTTGGTACGGTTGCCATGGTGGCTATGACACCGCTGGTAACTATACAATTGTTAGGACTCGCCTCAGCAATTAAGAGCAAAAAGCTAGAGCTTAAAGTTGCAGGCGTAGAGGAAGAAATTATAGATGTAGAAGAAGTTATTGATTTAGACGAGCCGCAAGATAGTATTGATATTAAGGAAAAAGACGATAGTATAAACTTGCCGCAAACAGAAACAACCACAATAGAGTTGGCGGAAAGCATTGAGCAAGTTGGCAATCTTAAAGATAGCACTCCCATTATTAAAGAGAGTAAAAGCTAATAAGCAACTCTAAGGAGGTATCATGAATATAAATGAAATAAAGATGCTAATTGCCATTGTACCAAGAGGCAAAGGCGATGAAGTGATTGCATTTTTGCGTGATAAAAATATTTTTCTTAATGCCATACTGTTAGGCAAAGGCACAGATACTAGCAGGCAGCTTGATTTTATGGGTGTGGGCGATAGCAAAAAGGATATAGTGCTATCTGCTATGTATGCCAAAAGGATTGCAGAAGTTATGCAGGAGTTGGCAAGCAAATTTAAGTTGGAGGAGGCGGGGCGAGGAGTAGCTTTTGCTATAAAAATAAATAGCTTAAGCGGGAAAAGGCTATTAAGATATATTACTAGCTCCGTAGAGGAGGAAGGGTAACTTATGGAAAACGATTTAATAATTACTATTGTCAATAGAGGGTTTGAGGATTTGGTAATGGAAGCCGCAAAGTCAAAAGGCGCTTTTGGCGGAACAATTCTTAATGCCAGGGGAACAGCAAACGATACAGAAAGGTTTTTTAATATATCTGTACAGCCGGAAAAAGAAATAGTTTTAATAGTGGTAGAGCGAGAAAAAAGACATGAAATAATGCAAGAAATTTGCGTACGAGCGGGTCTTTGCACGCCCGGACAAGGTATTGCTTTTTCTGTACCCGTGGACGAAACAATAGGATTTGCAAATCAGCAAAAATAGTATATCTCTATTGCTAAAAAAGGAGACCATAAAAATGAAAATTGTATTACTTTCGGCAAAAGCCGAAGATAAGTTGCTTGCATCCTTAAAGAGCAGCTTTAAAGATGCAGAAATAGCAATACTCAATTTAAGTGAGAATCCTGATTTAAGCATATTAAAAGGAAGCGATATTGCCCTTAATTTAATTGGCGGGCAAGAGTTTGACACGCTAGCACTTTCAGAAATGGATAATAGGCTAGGCATCAATTCAAAACTTGCGGAGATTAGCTTAAATACTGTGGCTGTTTTTGAAATTGTCGAACTGCTGGACAAAGCGGCACAAGCTATTGCCAAGTTCCATCCTTCTGTGGTGCTAAATGCTGCCTATCCTATTGATATGATTACTCTTTATCTTTATAAAGCGCATAATATAACAAGCTACGGTATTAGCTTAAAAGCAAACAATCTTCTGCAAACCTTTCTTGCCGCTACGGGCTTAGGAAAAATCAAAGTTGCCAGCTATAAAGCAGCGGGCAGGCTGGGCAATGCTTGGATTACTGAAGTTGCTGATGCCAAAGGGGGCGACCTTTATCCGCAAGCAAGGGAAAATGTCGCAAATATCAGTCTTGACTTAAAAAGACATGCGCTTACTGCCGACAGCCTGCGCAGTTTAAGATTCTATGGCTATTACCATAGCGCAAATACCCCAAATGAGGAGATAGAGCCTGCTTGTACCGCCGCTATACAAAAAATATTTAGTAAAGAAAAAACCACTGTTTACCTAGGGGCAATTAATAATGATTGTCTGCAGGATTATGACAGCAAAGCGCTTGTGGAAATCCCTTTTGAATGTAGCAAAGGTAAGCTAAAAGCAGAAAAAGCTACCCTCCCTTTGCCTTGCGCACTGGCGTTGAATGATTATATTTCCGCTTTAAGCGTAGCGGCAAGCGCATTACAAAAAAGGTCTTTGACATTGTTCAAAAGAACAGTAAAATTAGACCCTTATCTTGCAAGCATTCTTTCGCTTGCAGAGCTTGAAGCATACGCTCGAAGTCTTGCAAGCACTTACAATCTTGAAAAAGTATTTGCACAGGAGGCATTATGAAAATTTGTTTTTTAGGTGCGGGCAGCACAGTTTTTGCAAAGAATATCTTGGGAGATTGTATCAAGACTCCGGAGTTAGGCAATTTCGATATAGCTTTGCACGATATTAATGAAACTAGGCTGGAGGAATCTTACAAAGTTATTACAGCAGTAAATAATAAATATGGCAAGCCTGCAAAGATTGAAAAGTATCTAAACAGACAAGAAGCGCTTGTTAACAGTGATTTTATAGTTAATGCAATTCAAGTTGGGGGCTATGAGCCTTGCACGGTAACTGATTTTGAAATACCTAAAAAGTACGGGCTAAGGCAAACTATTGCCGATACCATTGGAGTTGGCGGAGTTTTTAGAGCATTGCGCACTATTGCTGTGCTAGAGGATTTTGCCGCCGATATTGAAAAGTTATGCCCGGATGCCCTATTCTTAAACTATACCAATCCAATGGCTATGCTTACAGGATACCTATTAAAATATACTAAGGTCAAAGCTGTGGGTCTATGCCATAGCGTGCAGTCATGTGTGCCCGGATTGCTGTTTTCCTTAGGGCTTTCAAAATACAAAAAAGGTTGCACTTACCATATTGGGGGCATTAATCACCAAGCATGGCTGCTTGATATTATAGATAAGGATGGGCAAGATTTATATCCCGAAATTAAAAGGCGTTCATTGGCTAAAGGTAAGAATTTATATCTTTATAAGATTTTTCCTGATTTGGTGCGTCATGATATGATGCATAACTTTGGATGTTATATTACAGAGTCTTCCGAACATGCCAGCGAGTATCTCCCCTACTATATTAAGAATAGGCTACCCGAGCTGATAAAGGAGTTTAAGATACCCCTGGACGAGTATCCTCGCCGCTGTCGCTTGCAAATTAAAGTATGGAAAGCACGCAGACTTGCCTTAACCTTTAAGAAAAAGTTGCGTCATTTTAAGACAAAGGAGTTTGGCTCTTATATTATTAAAGGAGCGCATACCAATAAGCCTTTTACTTTTGCGGGCAGCGTACTAAACTCCGCCAAACTAATCCCCAACCTGCCGCCTTATGCTACGGTAGAAATACCTTTAACCGTAGATAAAAACGGGTTTGACGCTCAGCCCTTTGCACGCTTGCCTGAGGAGCTGGCCGCTCTTAACCGTACTAATATTAATACTCAAGCAATGACAGTGCTTGCGGCAAAAGAAAGGCGAATGAACTATGTATATATGGCTGTGGCACTAGACCCTCATACCTCTTCGGAAATGAGTATAGATAATATAATTGCTATGTGTGACGAGCTGTATGCCCAGCATCGTAAAGACGGTTTTATGCCTGAGTATAACTAGCTTAAAACTCTATTTTGTCTAAAAAGCTATTAACAGCATTTGTAAACGCTTGTGGGTAAGTATTAAGAGAAAGCCCGTGCTGTGCATCGTCAAAAGATATTAGCGTACCATCTTTAAGGTTATCCAAAATCAATTTATGATTAGAATAAGGCACTAGACTGTCTGCTTTGCTATGTAGGATAAGCACAGGGCAAGCAATTTTCTTTGCATCTTCTGCAGGAGTAATGCCAGCAAGCGAAATACCGCAAATTAATCTGTAAAGCAGCTTAGCCATAGGATAAAATATTATTAGCGGGGGAGCAAGAGCCGCAATTGTATTCTTCATTATGCCATCTATATTGGCATATCCGCAGTATTCAATACAAAAAGCTAAATCAGTCCTTATAGCGGCAAGCATTATTGCTGTAGCCGCTCCCATTGATTCGCCCATAATGCCGATACTGGCCTCTTTATCCAAAGATTTTATGTAATTCAGAAACTTTACCGCATCCAGTTTTTCTTTATGCCCATAAGTAATACACTTGCCGCCCGAACGAGCCGAATATCTATGGTCAGGAATAAGCACATTGTAGCCTCTGTCGTAAAATAGCTTCATAAAACGCACCATGCCCGAACTTGCGGCATTGTGACCGTGAAGCAGCAGCACATACTTATTGCTTTGCGCCTTGTAAAATCTGCCATACAGTTTATAGCCAAAATCACTTGTAAGCCATAGCTCCTCAAAAGGAATCTTATAAAGAGCAGGGTCTACTTGCTTAATACCCAACTCTTCTTCTGCCAATTGTGCAGGAGTGCGGCGGAAAGGTCTAAGAATATAAATAGCCATAGCCAAAGAAAGTAAAAGATATAAACCAAGCAAAGAAAACAAAACATATAAGAAAATATCCATAAAACACCTATTTAATATATTATATTAAATTATATCATATAATAGCTAAAAGTTAAACAATGACTTTGTAGCCCGTCTTTGCGAGAGGCGAAGCGTTAAGCTGAGTTGCCTGTGGCAAGTCAGTAGTGGGAGCCCACGAGCAATTGCGGGAGCAATGCGAGGGTATAAATAAGTGCCGAAGCAATCCAG
>CAYSNP010000038.1:0-16110 GCA_964432485.1 uncultured Christensenellaceae bacterium
ATATAATTAATATGTAAAGTTGTCAATAGGGAAAACTATATTTTAATTGACTTAAAATGGTGAAGAAATTATTGTCCGCTCCAAAAACGAGCATCTCTGCCAAGAGAAATATAAGCCTCAAGAGGTAGTTGCTCCCCCCTTGCTTTTTCGGGTATCCCGTAATCGGCCAAGATACTTACAAGCTGCTCTCTGGCAATGCCGAAATCGAAAGCTAAATTATTTATTAAAGTCTTGCGCCGCATATGGAAAGCCGATTTTATAAGTTTGGATACCCTATCTCTTTCTTTTAGATTACTAAACTTAGGGTTATGGGCAATTGTTACTACTGCACTATCCACTTTAGGCATAGGATAAAATACTTCTTTTTTTACAATGCGCTTAATTGCGGCATCTCCCCAAAGCGCACAAGCTAAGCTAAGCGCCCCATAATCAGGCGTATTAGGAAGGGCGCATATCCGTTTTGCAACCTCTTTTTGTGCGGTAAAAGTTAAAGAGCGCACCGGCAGCTCTCCTTCTAAAAATCGCATTAATATAGGAGTGGTAATATAATAAGGGATGTTTGCAACTACCTTAAAATCGCTATTAATTATACTTTTTATTTCCCTGTCGGTAAACTTTAGAATATCTTGAGAGTATAAAGCAATATTTTCAATATCTGCAAAATTATGCTCTAAAATGGGGGTAAGAGCGGAGTCTATCTCAAAAGTATATACATATTTTGCGCACTTTGCCAGCTCTTTGGTAAGCGTACCCAGCCCTGTGCCGACCTCCAGCACAATATCTTGATTGCTAATCTCTGCATCTCGAACTATTGCTTGTAATAAATTGGTATCTGTAATAAAGTTTTGCCCTAAGCCTTTCTTAAAACGAAAGCCCTTGCTAAGCAAACTTTTTATTGCGCTATCTTGCATATTTCCGTACCCTTAGCGTTGCTCCAATAGAAGTGGCAATAAGGCGGGCTTGCTCAATTTCTTGCTCGCCTATTACATCTACTATGCTCATAATTGTATCTATGCCTGCCTCAACGCACTCCTTAGCGAACTTTAACATTGCGCCGTAAGCTATACCTCCGTTAGTAGGTTGACAAAGAGCTATATATTTTTCTTTACTTGCGGCATTAAGGCTTATACTCACTTGGTCAATCTTGCCTGCCAGTCTTTTTGCCACTCCGTCGCCTGCAATCAACTCCGCTTGTCCGTTAGTGTTAAGGCGTGTATGTAAACCTCGCTCTTTTGCGTACTTAGCTACCTCAAGCAAAGTATCCAACCGAAAGAGCGGCTCGCCAAAGCCGCAAAAAACTAGCTTGTCAAAGCCTTGCTTTTTTTCAAGTTCTGCTATTATTTCCTGTGCTTGAGGCTCTTTTTCTAGCCATAGATTATAGTCTTTTATTCCGTTGCCGGTGTTGCGAATGCAAAAAGTGCAACTATTATTGCATTTGTTAGTAAGATTTATATAGAGTTTATCCGCATATTCATAAACATAAGTATCCATTAGCGCAGCCTTTTAAATAAAGTTTTAGCGTTATTTTCAGTAATATTAGCAACTTCTTGAATGGGCAAGTTTAGCACAAAAGCTATCTTTTGGGCTACCAAAACAATGTATTTGGGATAATTAACCTTGCCTCTATGCGGTTCGGGAGTCATATACGGGCAATCTGTTTCTAAAAGTAGCCGCTCACGGGGTATTGAGTTTATTATATCTTCCTTTTTTGCATTCTTAAAGGTAATTGCGCCGCCAAAGGAAAAATAAAAATCGTACTTCTTGCTAAAGACCCGCGCCATTTCCTTGCTGCCGGAATAGCAATGAAGCAAGCCCCCATTGTTAAGGTAGCACTTATTCTGTGCTATTATTTTTTCAAATTCGGCAAAAGCGTCCCGCAAATGAAATACCACAGGCAAGCCCAAAGCATCTGCCAACTCCAACTGTTGTACAAATACCTCTTTTTGTGCTGCTCTATCCGAATGGTCATAGTAAAAGTCCAGCCCAATTTCGCCTATGGCAACCACTTTAGGGTTGTTGGCATTCTCACGAAAGTAATCAAAATCCTCCGCTTTGGCATCTTTTGCATCGTGAGGGTGTATGCCTAAGGTAGTATAAACATTGGGATATTTGTTTGCAAGAGCAAGCCCCAACTCAGAAGAAGGCCTGTCATAGCCGGTGTTTATTATTGCTAAAAGGCTATCTTCACCCATATTAGATACAATTGCATCTGCTTGAGGAGCTAACCGACTGTCATTAAGGTGAGCATGGACATCTATAAACATTATCTAACGGTGCTTCCCGCAGGAGTTTTTCTAATAGGAGATACTACTACTATATCGCCGTCCGCCCCGTCCGCGCATAATATCATACCTTGAGATTCGATACCGAACAGCTTAGCGGGGGCAAGATTTTCTACCAAAACTACTTGCAAACCTATTAAATCTTCCGGCTTATAACAAGCCGCTATACCGCTGACCACAATGCGCTTGTCCTTGCCGCAATCTAAGGAAAGTTTAAGAAGTTTACTGCTTTTTGGTACAGTTTCGCAAGCTATTACATCTGCAACTAAAAAGTTGACTTTGTCAAAATCCGCATATTGAATCAGCTCTTTTGCCTTAACCGTATTGGCTGCGTCTGCTGTTTGCTTTTGCTCCTCTAACTGCATAGCCATTTTTTCTAACTGCTCTAACTCCTTTGCTATATCTATTCTGGGATAGATAACTCCGCTTTTTGCAATGGAATGCCCTGCTTGCAATGCTCCAAATGTTACAACATTGCCAAAACTATCCGCCATTGGCAAGTTAAGGCAAGCAAATATCTTTTGCGGCAATTCGGACAAAAAGGGTTGCAACATCACAGCGCAAATCCTTATCACTTCCGCCAAATTGTATAAAACCGCGCCTAATCTTGGCTTTTGGTCGGCATCTTTTGCAAGCAGCCAAGGCTGGGTTTCGTCAATATACTTGTTAGCTCGGTGTATCAAATTCCAAATTTCTTCCAGCGCTTCGGGCACAAGCAGATTGTCCATAAACTTAGCCACTTTAGGATAAAGTTCTTCTGCCATATTAATAAGCTCCGCATCTCCCTCTTGGGCAATTCCTGGCTCAGGCAGCTTGCCCCCAAAGTTTTGCGCAATCATAGCAGTTGTTCTGCTAACCAAATTGGCAAGGCTATTGCATAAATCCGCATTAATCCTATTAAGGAAAGCAGAATTGGTATATGCCCCGTCTTGACCAAAAGGCACTTCCCTAAGCAGGTAATATCTTACCGCATCTATGCTGTATCGGTCGGATAATATAATAGGGTCTATAATATTGCCTTTAGATTTGCTGATTTTATCACTGCCGAACAGCAGCCAGCCATGCCCGTAAACTTGTTTTGGAAGCGGCAGCCCCAATGCCATAAGCAAAGCAGGCCAAATAATGGAATGAAAGCGAATAATCTCTTTGCCCATCATATGAATATCGGCAGGCCAATATTTATTAAATAAACTTTCGTCTTTAGAAGCGTAACCCAGTGCGGTTATGTAGTTGCTTAGCGCATCTATCCATACATATACAATATGCTCCTTGTCAAAAGGCACTTCTACCCCCCATTTGAAAGAAGTTCGGGACACGCAAAGGTCTTGCAATCCCGGGCGTAAGAAGTTATTTAACATTTCATTTTGCCGAGATTTGGGCTGCAAAAACTCCGGATTGTTTTCTATCAATTCCACCAGTTTGTCACGATAGCGGGACAGTCGGAAAAAATAGCTGCGCTCACGCATTAGCTCTACTTCTCTGCCGCAATCAGGGCATTTGCCTTCTGACAGCTGTTTATCAGTCCAAAAAGATTCGCAAGGAGTGCAGTACCAGCCTTCGTACTCGCTTTTATAAATATCGCCTTGCTCATAAAGGCGGGTGAAAATCTTTTGTACAGCCTTTTCGTGATAATCATCGGTAGTGCGAATAAACTTGTCGTATTTAATATCTAATCTTTTCCATAACTCTATTAAAGCACTTACTTGTTTGTCCACAAATGCTTTAGGGGTCATACCCTTAGCCAAAGCCGCTTTTTCTATCTTTTGACCGTGTTCGTCTGTGCCCGTAAGATAAAAAACATCCACTCCCTGCATCCTTTTGAACTTTGCCAGCGCATCGCAAACGATCGTAGTATAGCAAGTCCCAAGATGCCAAGTGCCGCTAGGGTAGTAAATAGGAGTAGTGATATAATATTTGTTTTTCATAATGCGCTCCGACTCTATAATTTATCCTATTATATAATTTTATACCCTAAAAGTAAACTTTTTAATGCTGTTTGTCTTAAAAAAACTCCCTTTGTACACAAATAGTATAAAACGCTGCCAATCGGGCAAATAATAAAAGTAACCAATTTGCGCCAAATATCAATATATATATGTATAGGGAAAAGACGGAGATTCACATAGATGATAAAAAGAGGGGACTTGTATTATGCTGATTTGAGCCCGGTTGTTGGAAGCGAGCAAGGAGGAGTGCGTCCGGTTTTGATTGTGCAAAATAATATAGGCAATAGGTATTCGCCTACTATTATAGCGGCGGCAATAACCAGCCAAATGAATAAAGTTAAACTGCCTACACATATAGAAATACCTGCAGAATATGGTCTGCAAAAAAACTCGGTGGCGCTGATGGAGCAAATCAGAACAATAGATAAAAGCAGGCTGCGGGATAAAATCGGCTGTGTAGACAGCTCTGTAATGGAAAAAGTAAATAGTGCATTATTGGTGAGTTTGGGCTTCTTTGAATAGCATTTAGGTATCCTCAAACGGAAGAAGTGAAACATCGCCTGAGAAAAGGTGCTGCAATCCTCCGTCTTTTTCTACTATAAGGATACCGCCGCTTGTAATGTCTTTAGCGGTAGCTATATATTCGCCGCCTGATGAAATGACTTTAATTTTTTTACCAAGCACATTAGAATATTGCTTATATAAAGTAAGGATTTCGCTTTTGTGTAAATCAAGCAATTCTAAGAAATTCTTAACAACGCTTGCTATAAGGGTAGGCGGTTGCCAAACAGAAGTATGCTTGCCTAGTTGGGCAGTGCCACCCATGGATACCTTATTATTAATATTAATGCCTATACCGCAATTAATTAATACCTTATCAGCATATTGCTTGCTGGTACATAGGATACCGCCCAGCTTTTTTCCTTCTATATATATATCGTTAGGCCATTTTAACTTAATTGGCAAATTGCACAGCGTATTTGCCACCGCTACTGCGGCAGTTATTGTGTACTTATCAGGAGCAAAATCTTTGCCAGCCAAAAATTGCAAAGTAAAATACGCACCTCCTGCAGCTGACTCAAAGCAGCGACCGCATCTGCCCTGCCCGTCCTTTTGCGAAATTGCCGCAAGCAAATAAGGCGTACTAGTAGGATAATGGGTATTCGCATATATATTGGTAGAAGTATCCGCTAGTACGGTAAAATCTATATCTAAATCTAGCTCTTGCAGCGCTTGAGCCAGCTTTTGCCTATATGCTTTAATCATCATATTCGGAGGTATCGCCATATTCATATAAGTTATAACTTTTTAGCGCATCCGCAATAACAGCGGAAGCAAATCCTGCCTGCATAAGGCGGGAATACATTTTTTGCTTGAGTTTATAACCCTTTTGCTCACCTTTTGCAACTCTTGTGCAAATCCTACAAGCGGCGGCAAGCTGACTTTCTTTACTTATCTCCTTTAGCGCTTCTTCAATATGCTCTTTGTTTATGCCTTTTTGCAGCAAATCGTGCTTAATCTTATAAATCCCTTTTTTATTTTGGGCTTCTGTTACATAATCTTTTGCAAAAAGCGCATCGTCTAAATAACGGTACTCTTGCGCAAATTTAATAGCTTCTTGAGTGGCGGAAATAGAATAGCCCTTGCCCCTTAGCTTTTTGGCAGCCTCTGACTGGCTTTTGCGATAGCGGGAAAGCAATGTAAGCAAATATTCTCGGGCAAGCAGCTTTTCGTTAAAAGAAAAGATTTCTCTGAATTCTTGCGGGGTATACTGCTTGTCAGAAGTAATTCTAAAGCGTGCTATGGTCTCCTTGTTCCAAAAAACCTTTATGCCATCTATTGTTGCCCTTGCCCCATTTTTTGTGAGTTTGAATTCTTCTGTATTCATAAGGATATTATAACATATTTTTTAGCTATTTGTGCCTTATTAGGTTTGAAATCCCTTTTTTTGCACATAATTAAGAAAACAATATGGAGGTAGTATATGAATTTAACCACAAAAGACTTGACCGTCTTAACCGATTTGCTGGATTACGAACAATCGCTTTTTAAGCAATGCAAACAGCTGGCTGATAACTTTGCAGACAGCACTTTTTCTGACCTTACAGACACAATAGCCTCTCAGCACAAAGAGAACTTCAATAGGCTATTTTCACAGTTGCAATAAAGGAGATAAAATATGAAATTAAGTGATAAAGATATAGCCATGGATTGGCTGCATGCAGAAAAAGGGTTGGTAAAAACCTATGCGGATATGATTTGCGAAATAAGCAATGAGCAATTGCGTACCACACTTTTGGATTGCTTCGAAATAGCCAGCGAATGCCAATTCGACCTTTGGGAAAAAATGAGCAGCGCAGGAATGTACCCGACAGAAGTTGCAGAAATGCCAAAGATTAAAAAGCAGGTACAAAAGTTTGACGGTATCAAAAAGGATATAGACACCTACCAGTAAGCGTCAAGAAATACCGGCAAAAACGCTACCCTTATTATGGGGTAGTGTTTTTGCATACACGCTAAAGCGTGGTGAAATGCACTTGCTTAAGCAAGTGATACAATACATTTACTGCGTAAATGATGAAATACATTTGCGTTTCGCAAATGATTAAGGTGGGGCAAAGGAGCAAGGCTCTGTAAGGTCACTTTATTCAAGAAGCAGGGCTCTGGAGTCTGGATTGCTTCGTTCCTCGCAATGACTTTTAGGGCAGGGCTCTGGAGTCTGGATTGCTTCGTTCCTCGCAATGACTTTTGGGGCAAGGCTCTGTGGGTCTGAATACTTTACTGTTGTTCGAGTTGATTAGGGAGATATTGAAAAAAGCTACCTTCTAACTCTTGTAGCGCATTTGGTTTGCAAAAATGCATCTGCTATTAGCACATGATTGGCAGTGCATCTCTTATCCTTATTATATATACATTCGGCTGTGCATTGAATCCAATTGGGAGAGTCTTGCATAAACTCTCTGCCAACTTCCAACTCTTCGAAAGTTTGTTCCAATGCTCCGCCAGGTCTTTTCATCTTAGTTATGCATTTGCCTGCTTCATTTACGCTTACTACCCCTGCATTACAATGATTGTTAAGGTTGTGCTGACAATTTGCGGTTGTGCATTTTAGATGATTCATGCTTTCCACCTCTTTTTCTTACTTGAGGATAGCATCCGCAATTCTTGACAAAAAATGCATAAAAATGGTATGATAATCTAAAAAGGAGGGCGGGCTAATGAAAGTCATTTTACTACAAGATGTAAAAGGGCATGGCAAAGCGGGCGAATTGGTAACTCTTGCCGACGGCTATGCCAGAAACTATATTATCCCTAAAAAGTTAGGGGTAGAAGCTGACAAAAGAATGCTAAACGAATATGAGCAAAAGAAGCAAAAAGAAGCACGCCTGGCAGAAGAAGCAAAGCAAGCGGCGCTTAGTGCGGCAGCAGACCTTAGATATAAGGTTATAGATGTGCCCGTGAAATGCGGAGACGGTAAGATATATGGCAGCGTGACCAATCAAGATGTGGCAAAAGGGCTGACAGCTTTTGGATATGAAATAGATAAAAAGAAAATCACCCTAAAAGAACAAATTAAACAATTGGGCACTTATGAGGCAGAAGTAAAACTTTTTCCGGAAATTACTGTAACAATTATCATTAATGTTACAAAGCAAGATTAGGGCAGCCGCTTTAATAATTACTTTTAAATAGCTTAAAATATTGGTGAGGTATCTCTATGAACGAAGTCTTATATATATTATGTTCTATCTTAATCTTACCCGTAATGATATTTGCAATTAGCGCAAGTATTAAGGTTAGAAGAATCTTTGATAAACACAATACTACTTACAACGAAAACAATTTTACTGCAGGCGAAGTTGCAAGAGCAATTTTGGACAGAGCAGGACTGCAGCATATAGCAATCAAGCCTATCGAGGGCAGTTTAACCGATAACTACAATCCTAAGGAAAAGACAGTTTTTCTATCTCGAAGCGTAATTGATAGCCGCTCCGTTGCCGCTATTGGCGTAGCCGCTCATGAATCGGGGCATGCTATTCAGCATTCAACGGGCTATCTTCCGCTTAAATTGCGTTCCGCACTAGTGCCCTATGCGCAAATAGGCAGCCAGCTTGCCTTGCCGCTGCTTATTATAGCATTTATTTTTCAAGGCTCTGCTATGATAATGCCAAAAGCGGCAGAATATTTAATTAGTGCGGCGCTTATCCTTTTTGCCGCTACTACCTTATTTACCTTTGTTACTTTACCGGTGGAGTTTAATGCCAGCAGAAGAGCTAAGCAAATTCTGCAGCAAGGCGAAATCCTAAACGCAAAAGAGCTTTCTATTGCCGGCAAAGTGCTAAATGCGGCGGCGCAAACCTATGTGGCAAGTTTTGCTATAAGTTTATTACAGCTTTTAAGATTCTTTTTCCTTTTCAGAAGAAGATAATTGCATTGACACAAGCTGCTTTGGAGTGATATAATAAGCTGAAATTACCTAACAAAAGGAGAAAAAAATGGCTTATAAAATTACTGATGAATGCATTAGCTGCGGCATTTGCGTAGATGAGTGTGCTGTGGACGCTATCCATCCTGGCGAAAACAAATATGAAATTGACCCCGAAGCATGTATAGATTGCGGAGCGTGCGAGGGCGCTTGTCCGCAAGAGGCAATAATACCTGACTAAAAAAAGTATTAGTTAATAAAAAAGTATTAGTTAATCAAAAAAGGCTTACCGTTGCAAGTAAGCCTTTTTTTATCAAGTTTTTGTCAATGCTTTATCAATTGTCCGCAAAACAATGTTCTATATGCTCTTTATTTTCCATTGGAGCAAATTTGCTTGCAAGCGCCATAATAACAAGCGATTGAATCATTGTAACTACACCAATAAGCGGCGAGCGACCAATACCTGCCTTAATAAACTCTATCACGGTTGCACCTTTGGGCGCATCCAAAATCGCAAATACTATTATTAGGCTAAAGGTGGTAACAAGTCCGCCTATTATAGAAATCCAAGCGCCTTTTGCGCTTGCCTTTTTGCTATAAATGCCAAAGATATACGGACCTAAAAAGCATCCTGCCAAAGTGCCCCAGCTTAGGCTCATCATTGTAACTATAACATCCAGTTGCACAATAGCAAGTACAGCGGACAAAATCACAAATACTATGCAAAGGATACGCAAGATTAGCTTTACCTTTTTTTCTGGCGCTTGCCTGTTGATATAGCCTTTATAAAAATCTATTGCCACAGCGGAAGAGCCGGACAAAGATAACGATGCAAGCGTGGACATGCTTGCGCTTAGCATAAGTACCACTACAAATCCCAGCAATATACCGGAAAAGCCTGCCTGCATAAACATGCGTGGCATAATGGTATCCACTCCGCCAGCGGGCACAGCAGAGAAAAACAATCTGGAAAGGCTACCAGAAAAATATGCGCCCACACCTATTATAAACGCAAATACTGTGCTGACAATAGTTGCCTTTTTAATTGCGGCATTGTCCTTGACCGCATAGTATTTATGCACGCATTGAGGCATTGCCCATACCCCGAAAGAGGTTAGCAGTACCAATATAAAGAGATTAAAGCCCGGGGAGTCAATCAGCTTGCCTGAGGGTGCATCCAGCGAGGGAAAGAATCCATGACCCATTTCGACCAAACGCTCCAGCCCTTGAGTTCCACCGACTTGCGGAGCGCGCAAAAGCGCAAAAACCATAAAAAACACCACAACAAACATAATTAGGCCTTGAAAGAAATCGCTTAGCGCAGTGGCAAAATAACCGCCGGAAAATAAATATAGCGAAGTCAACGCCGCCATTATTATTATGCAATAAATAAAGTCAATGCCAAATACCAACTCGAAAAGATAGCCTATCCCTTGATATACGCTAGTGGAGTAAGGTATTAAAAACACAAATATTATTATGCTGGAAAGCAAGCGCATATTTATGCTTTGGTAACGCTTCTCAAAGAATTGGGGCATTGTAGTAGCACCAATTCGTCTGGTCATAGAACGGGTTTTGCCGCCTAGCACCTTCCAAGCAAGAAAAGAGCCGAAAACAGCATTGGCAATGCCAATCCAAACAGCACCCAGCCCCATGCCCCAGCCAAGTTTGCCGGCATAACCTATAAATACCACGCTGGAAAAATAAGTAGCTCCATAGGAAAAAGCACTCATCCAGCCGCCCAGCCCTCTGTCTGCCATAAAAAAGCTATCCAATGTGCTACTCTTTTTGCGGCTAACATAAGCTATGCTACATAATACAAGCATATATGCTACCAATATAATATAAGGCGCAACCCCTATTGCGGATAAACTCATTGCTTTGGGAAAAATATCTGATACCATAGCATTTTCTCCTGTGGAATTAATAAACAAAATTATAATATATGTTTAACATAAACACAAGGTAATTTGTTAGATTAGCCTGATTTTCTCAAAATTAGGTTAATTTCTAGCAAATGGTATATATATTTATATATGCTGTCCTTGTTTGACTTTTAAGGGCATTTGATTTATAATGCTAACATAAATTCCTTTGAGGCTGATAATGAAAAAGATAACGCTGTTTTTAATTATAGTTGTGCTGTGTGTGCTTGCACTTTCAGGGTGCAGCAAAAAAGAAAATGTGCCCGGAGCAGCTTGGGCAGATATGGAAACGCTTATATATTCTGCAAAAGACGGCAATAAACCCGCAGGCACACTTGCAGTAAATATAGTAAGGGTGGCAGAAACGGAGTTTCATTTTGAAACAATTAATAAACATTTTACTATAAAAGACAGAACTACTAAAGGCACTTTTGTTAAGACCGAGTATAAAGATATAAACGGAGCGGCTATACTGGAAAGTGAGGTCCTTTTAGATGGATTTGCTATGGTGGCAAGTTATCGTAAACAAGTGACCGATGAGGGAATCCTTGAAAGCAGCATTATCTATGGCGGCAAAGGAGTGGAAAAGTATACCTATATAAAGGATGGAGCTGTACAAAAAGAAGGCTCTATTAAAATTAAGGCAAAAGATGGTGTAATTATAGACAGTACGGCAATTTATACTTATTTTAGATTCTTTGATATGGACGATGTAGCCTACTCCTCTGCGTTGCAAGTTGTGGATGCAAGCAGCGGAAGCGTGCATAAGCTAAACTTTGCCAAACAGGTAGCAGAGTCTATTGCCAATATCCCTTTGGGAGAAAATGGGGAAAAAATTACCGTAGATTGCATAAAGGCGGCACTGGGACGCACGCAAACTCCAATAGGTGCACCTATCTATGTATATTATGCTAAAAGCAGTTATGAGCTTGAGGGGGAAGGTATGAACAGCTCTATGCGTATCCCCGTGCGTATGATAGAAAATAATATGACTTATACGCTAAGCGAAATAGGTATTGTAAAATAGTAATTTAAGAACTTAAACGAACAATCTCACCATTAGAGAGATTCTTGCACAATTTTTGTCTATTTACAATCATGATTTCTATTTCTGTTATAGGCAACCAAATACAGCAAATTGTTATATCGCTTGGCTCAATTTGATATTTACTTCCATCAGCTATTGTTAAAGAAAAATCGTCAATATCAACTTTCATAAGAGTTGTTTTCATCATATTACCCTTTTCATTTTTATAGATTACTTTATCCATATTTATAAAATAATATTCTTCTTTTTAACTTTGCGGTCTTTGGGTTTTTCAAAAATCAATCTGTCTACAGCCAACGCTAACATCATCACCCTTACAATATTGCCCCCTTCGTTTATGCGCAACTTAAAATATCCCTTATCCTCATGGGGCAGCACATTGCCCACGGGATTGCTGGCACGGTAAATATCATAATTGTATCCCTTAAAATCGCCTACAATTGTAAATTGCGCCTTATTTAACACGCTGGCTTCCTGCTCTTTTTCTAATCTTTCGATATACTTTTTATCACTTCTTACTTTAATTTTCAAAGGAGCAACCGCAAACTTGCCCCCTCTTAAAAGGTGTAAGGTGTAAGAGCTTTCCTTAGGAAGATAGGGATTGGCAAGTAATAAATCGCAACTTTTTTTATCAAAAAGCATTTGGGCTATTTGCTCACCTTTGACATTGTAAAGATAATACCCGTTGACAACTTTGGCTACATGGCAAAACACCCTGCCATCCATAAATCTAATTGTGCAATCGCCGTCATCTTGATGCATTAACTTGTCAATCTTAATTATCATTTCTCTCCGCTAAATAAGTTTAACAAAAGCTGCTAAGGTTGTCAAGGCTGCTTAGCTTAAATCGGTAATATTGCCCGCTGATACAATATTCTTTATTGAGGCAATGCCTTTGAAGGCCTTAGCTTTGTTACTATATCCTTTAGAGGTCAAAATCGAACTTAACTTGCCTACCCGTAACCTAAAGCGATACTTATTATCTGTGCTTTTGTAAACTTCATATACTGCCTTGCCAACAATAGGGGTATAGCCTTCTTCTACTGTTTCGGCATCTAGCGCAAAATTGCAAATGGTGCGAATAGCACTTTTGCAGTCTGCTTCTTTAGTATAGGCTTGAGACCAGCCTATTATTTCTCCATTGGCAGCAATCATATAAAAGCGCAACAGTCCGCCTTTATCTATAAAAACCTCAAAACGAGAAAACTTGCCCGTAATATCTGTAGCATATTTTTGTGCTAGCTCCTGTTCAAAGGTTAGGGGAGGCTGTTCGGGCTCGGGTTCGGGCTCGGGTTCGGGCTCGGGTTTAGGCTCAATTACTGGTTCGGGCTCTGGTTCGGGCTCTGGCTCAATTTCTGGCTCAGGTTCAGGCTCAATTACTGGCTCAGGCTCAACTTTGGGCTCTAAAGATGGGCTAGCTTGCCCTTGCCCTTGCTCCTGCTCTTTTAAGACCGCCTCATGCTCTTGAACTGGACATAGCTCCTCTTCGTTATAAGGCGTAGGCATAAGCCCTTCTTGAGAGGGGCTAAGCATGCACTCCTGTCGGTGTTTTTCTGACTGTTTATATGCTTTGGCTTGCTGCTTTTCTGCCTTTAGCTGAGCGCGGGCAATTTTGCGCTCTGCACGCTTTAGCCTTCTTTGTATTTTCTTGTTTGAGCTTAAAGCTAACTCCTGTTCGGACACAATCTCAACTGCTTCCTCTTGTAAGCTCTCCTCAACGGCATTGGGGGCATCTGTTATATTGTCGTTATTGCTCATTATATCCTCCTTTAGGAAGTCGGACAAAATAATTGCCAATTGCTTTAATAATAGCATATACTTGTCTATTTTACAATACTCTCGAACAATGAGAGCGGCTTTTTGCGGAAAAAATTAGCTATTTATTCTAAAGTTCGCTATTGACTTTTCTCAAGTGCGCTGTTATAATTACAATACCTAATTATGTACTATAGAGGTAAGCCTCTGTCTAGTTAATATTAATAATATAAGGAGCTAGAATATGAAAAAGAAAGTATTTATCTTTTTAGTAGTTGCACTATTGCTGCTTAGCTTAGCCAGTTGCAACAAAAATGGCAATGACGACAATGGCAAGGTGGAATTCAAGATTGTGCCGCTTGCAGACTTAACAGATTATGGTGAAAATACCGGATACTATGATGTAAGCAAGTTAACTTACTCCAATACCGGCGAACAAATTGCAGACCTTAACAGAGCTATTGCGGACGAAAAGGCAGAATATGCGCAGATAGGCGGCAAAGATGGCGAACAATTTCCTGAGGAGACTGAAGAGAAATTTGCAGAAAGAGTAAAAGACCGCTCTACCGCCAGTAAAATCTTTGCAGACGCAACTTCTACAGGCATTATGGATACGCTTGCAAAAGCCGCCCTGCCGGATGCTAAAATGAGAAAGACAGTAGCATACCTTGCCGGTCCGGAAAAGACTAACGGGACTTATAATAAAAGCACTGCTAACTTTATTGATGACTTGGATGAGTTGGATAGACTAAAAGATGTAGCAGATGCTGCAAGTGGCGATGCCAAAAATGATGCCGACGATGATGTTGCCCGTCAAGAGCGTTTGATTATGGGCAAAGTATTTGCTATAGGTATGACAGGAGACGAGTTTGCCAGAGTAGTTACCGAAGGTATGATTTATATTCAAGCTGTGCTTAATGACAAAATGATTCCTGATTACAATGAAGAAAATGATACTGACTTAGACAGAAACACTTACTGCAAACAAGTGCTGGAAGACTATGATTTTCTAGTATATATTATGTCTTTTAACGATATTTACTATGGGCAGGACGGTAAGACTACGGTTGCCAGCGACGGTAAACAAGAATGTGTAAGGCTTTATGGATATTACTACGATTATAACAAAGTAGCTTATGACAACTTGCCTGTAGACGATTTCGAATTACAGCTAAAATATTCGCATCAAGACAAATTTTCAGATGCAGAATGGAGCGATTACTTAAGAATACAAAAGAACAATTACTTAAAATCTTATAGATATTCTGATGCAATGTATATAAAGATAAACAATTCGCAAATGAAGTTTAAGGCAAGACAAGAAGTGCATGATGTTGAGGTTTATAAAGTAGATAACAATATTAATATAGGCAATATTCTCAAGGAGTCTCCTTATAATACAACTTATTCTAAAGAAACAATTAAGGCACAAGCGTTTTTAAAATATCAAATGGAAATGACAGATAATCTCTATTATTATGTCGAACAGGACGGAGCAGATACTCCTGAGATAATAGAGTATAATAGAGCCAACACCGTATATCAAAATGCGCTTGCCGCTCATGGTGACGAAAAAGAACATAATGATGTGGCTATCCCTCGCTTAAAATTTGAATATGCTCAACTGGAAATAGCTGATTATCTACTTAATAAAATGAACAACGCCTCTTTAACGGGAGTGCTGAAGTTCCAAATATATTCCTTTAGCGCAGATTCCTGCAGAGCTATCACCTCTAAAAGGAAGGACATTGTATTGCTTAACGTAGGTATTAAAGAGCCAAGCGAAGAGGAAATAGCTGATTATACCAATCAAGGCCCTGCTGAAGGTGTAACGCACGTCACTGGCTATATTTATGATACTCCTAAAGAAGAAGCTATGGGCAGAGCAAAAGTTATAGAGCAGAGTCTTAGCAAGAATTATGGTCAAGCTAATCCTGAAAATCAAGCAAAATTAGCAAAAGATGCAGCATGGGCTAAAATTAGGACCGAGGTAAAGACTACTTTGGAGCAAGAATATAATTACAATGCAACAGGCATAAAGGCAAAAGAAGAACATGAAAAATTTGAAGATACTTTAATTAAGAAAACTAAAAAATATGATGGGGAAGTTCTTTTGCCTAGGTCTCAATGGAGCTATGATACAACCCATGAAACTTCAAGATTGCTAGATACTCATAAAAGCGTATTTAAATATGCTATGAAAAAGATTGAAGTTAGCTATCATACTTTGGAAAAAGCTAAAGATACTACTAAAACAGCGCATGGTTTTGAAAAATCAAAAGTAGATCCGGCCGACTTTGACAAGGCTTTGCCAGCAAAGATAGTATTAAACTCTATAAGCTATACTACCTTCCCTTTGAGTTTTAGTAAAGTCAGAGATAAAGAGTACGATAAAGATGAAACACCTACCGACGATGACCTTAATCCTAAAGATAGCACAAAATATAATCTTGAAACATGTACAGTAGAAGAGGAGCATGCAGGGATACCTAAAGCAAATTATAAATATGAATTTGAATTTGAAGGTTTTTATTTAGATAAGGAAATGAAATATAAGTTCATAGAAAATTCTGATTTAGAATGTGATATAATACTTTATGCTGGATATACAATTACAAAAACTAAAATTACATAATTGATATCAAACATCATCAAAAAAGCCACTCAAAATTGGGTGGCTTTTTTTATTGCATATATTGCCGTCTTTGCGAGGAACGCTAGTGACGAA
>CAYSNP010000039.1:0-15984 GCA_964432485.1 uncultured Christensenellaceae bacterium
ATGATATGGTGTTCCATAGTATGGGACAAATCTAGGAGGAATCTTATGAAAAAATATTCAAAAATAGCTTTTTTTGCAATTATTTTAATTATTACAATTTTTAATCTTGTTGCATGCAGTAAGCCTGTCGCTTATACAATTAGCTTTGTGGTAGATGGCGAAGAGTATTATACCTTATCCACCAAGGGCAAGACTACATTGACATTGCCTGACAACCCTGCCAAGGAAGACTACGAGTTTGATGGTTGGTATTATGACAAAGATGTTTGGAAAACGCCCTTTACAGCAAATTCCTTATCGAAGAAAGCTCTTACCGAAGATACTAGCGTTTATGCTAAGTGGAAACCTGCCACTTATACCATTATATTTGACAGTAATGGCGGAAGTGCTGTAGCCAAAATTACAGAACAAGCAGGTAAGGCAATCATAGAGCCCGCAGCACCAACAAAAGCAGGCTATACATTTTGTGGTTGGTATACGGATAACAGCACTTTTGCCAATAGGTATACATTTACAGTTATGCCTAAAGGAGGTGCTACCCTTTATGCCCGCTGGTATGGTGTAGAATATGGCGAGCCTATCCGTTCTGTGGAAGGGTTATTGGCTGTCTCCTTAGATGATAATTATTTTTTGCTTAATAATATTGACCTTGATGGAGTAGAATGGACACCAATAGGTTCATTTGACAATCCATATACCGGAAAATTTGACGGTAACGGATATGTAATATCTAATTTTACGATTACTAGATATGGCGTCGGGCGATTGGGCTTCTTTGGTTATAACGACGGTATTGTTCAAAACTTAGGACTAAGTGACTTTCAAATTCATACCGAAGGTTCGGGGAATGTGATTGTAGGAGGGTTGGTCGGTGGCAATGCTGGCACGGTAACAAGTTGCTATACAATGGGAGAGATTGATATAGATGAGGCTGTCGGGACTGTTTATGCCGGAGGATTAGTTGGAGAAAATGATGGCGGTACAATAACAGATTGCTATGCAGAGGTAGATGTTAGCGCAAGCAGTTCTGCAAAAATCTGCGCCGGCGGATTGGTTGGATACAGTTACAAAAACGCAATTGTAAACTGTTATGCAACAGGAGCGATTAGCGCAACGGTAAGCAGTTATAATCCAGAGGTGTATGCCGGTGGGTTGATAGGAGAAAGTGGCAACACAGGGGTAACAGATTGCTATGCAACCGGAGATGTTACTGCAGCGGCAAGCGGCGGCAATGCATACGCTTATGCCGGTGGGCTGGCTGGAAAAAGTGACAATAACGCTATAATAACGGGTTGCTATGCAACGGGTGAGGTTATTGCAACAAGTGATTCGTGCTCTGCTTGTGCCGGTGGGTTAGTTGCAGATAATAAAAGCACAATAACGGATAGCTATGCAACAGGAGATGTAAGTGCCATAACAGATAGTGAGAATTATGCTGTTCTTGCAGGAGGTTTGGTTGCATCAAATGGCGTCAGCGGTGTAATATTGGACTGTTATGCCACAGGAGATATTAGTGCAGTAGGCAATGCTACGATCTATGTCGGAGGGCTAGTTGGGTCAAATTATATCGGTACTATAACAGATTGTTATGCAACTGGAGATGTTACTGTAACGGCAAACGGCGGCAATGCATACGCTTATGCCGGTGGGTTGGTTGGAAAAAGTGACAATAACGCTATAATAACGGGTTGCTATGCAACGGGTGAGATTGGTGCAATAAGTAATTCGAGTTCTGCTTATGCTGGTGGGTTAGTTGCAGATAATCAAAGCGGCACAATAACGGATAGTTATGCAACAGGAGATGCAAGTGCCATAACAAATAGCGAGATTTATGCTGCTCTTGCAGGAGGTTTGGTTGCATCCAGTGGCACTGGTGTAATATCAGTCTGTTATGCCACAGGAGATATTAGTGCAGTAGGCAATGCTAAGGTCCATGTTGGAGGGCTGGTTGGGTCAAATTATAATAATATTATATCGGGTTGCTATGCCACAGGAAATATCAGTGCAACAAGCAATTCCTTAGCTTTTGTTGGAGGGTTTATTGGAAATAGTGATAGAACAGTAGTGAACTGTTATTGTTATGAGGGACAAGAATTTAATATTTTGATAGGTGAAGATGAATTTGATGAGCCTACTAATACAATAGGCACAGCAATCACCTTTGAAAACTTGCAATCCGGCGAGTGGATTTTGAACAATTTGAATTGGGGAGAGTACATATCGCTTGCAGATTTGGAGGATAACCCTAGCAATGTTTGGGTATTTGGTATTGATATATTCCCTATGTTATACTGGCAAGAATAATTAAACAGTAAAAAATAAGTTTTGCTTTATCCGCCAAGTGGCAATGCTGCTTGGCGGATTTTATTTATATGCAATCATAAACGGTGGTGTTTTTTATTAAATTATATAAAGATGTCTATCCCATTGCAAACATTGTTAGGGATACCTTTTTATAATGAGGTATGTTTAGCAGTACCTGAAATTGAGCTTACTGAGGTTAGGTTGCGGCAAGGACAGGCGGTTATAGCTAAGAATCTTAGCCGCAACTTTACCGTAAAAACTTTGGCAAATGTAAATGAACTTATTTTAGGGATAGTGGAAAGGGCTACTAACCATTCCTTTTACGCTTATGAAGAGGAGCTTGCCAGCGGTTACCTTTTTTATGAGGGTGGTATACGGATAGGCGCTGCCGGCATAGGGGTTGCAGAAAGGGGCAAGCTAAAAACTTTCAAGGAAATAACCTCGCTTAATATCAGAGTTCCGCATGAGATAATTGGCTGTTCCGCTAAGGTGGCTTCTGTTTTGGCAGGGTTTAGAAATACTTTAGTAATTTCATTGCCCGGAGCAGGCAAGACCACGCTAATTAGAGATATGGCAAGGGTGCTTGCTAAAGAAAAGGATGTGCTGATTATAGATGAGCGATATGAAATTGCCGGCGGCGGCAAGGTGCGTTTTGATACAGGCGCAATGAGCGATATTATTTCCGGCGTAAGAAAAGAGGCTGTTTTTGAAGGGGCAATACGCTCAATGAGTCCGCAAATTATTGTATTTGACGAACTGTTCCCGTCAAGCGATTTGCCGACTGTAGCGGAGATTTCCAGATGCGGAATAGCGGTGCTTGCAAGCATACATAGCAAAGGACCTAGGGAACTGCTTGCCGCTTGCCCGCAAATAGTTAAGCATTTTGATTATTTAATTGTACTGGAGTCTAAGCCTAAGATAGGTAGCATAAAATCTATATTAGAGGTGCGCAATGGTGAATATTATAGCCGGTAGCTGCCTAATGATAGCTAGCAGCTATATTGGCCTTGGCATTTACAATTACTACAAGACCAGGACAAAGATATTTGCGGATTATTTAGCTTTTATAGAGTTTATTATCAATGAAATTAGCTTTATAAAAGCTAACTTATATGAAATTATTGATACTTTTACGCTACGGTATGATACGCATTTTAGCAAGCTGGTTAGTCAAGTCAAGGTTTGTTTAGAAAAAGGAGAGGATATAGCAATAAAAACTAACTTTTTAACTGCGGCGGAAAAAAAGCAATTGCAAGTTTTTTTTAAGACTATTACCAAACTGGACAGAGATAGTCTTATCAGTTACTTTAGGCGGGAGCAAGCGGCAATAGAAGGCAAGATAAAGTCTTTAAGCGATGAGGAAGCAAAAAATGGGATGCTGGCAAAGAATCTGGGTATTCTTATAGGAATTGGGCTGCTGATACTGGTAATCTAAGGAGGGGAGGATGAATATTGATATAATATTTCGCATTGCCGGCATAGGAATATTAACTGCGATTATTAACAATATCTTGGAAAAAAGTGATAAAAAAGAAATAGCTACCTTTGTTACTTTGGCAGGTTTAATAATTGTGTTGGCATTGGTAATAGATATGATAGGCGGGCTTTTTGATAGCCTTAGGGATATTTTTAGGTTAAAATGGCTATTTTTAAGATTGCAGGCATAGCAATAGTTTCTTTAATAACTATAATCCTATTAAAGGATATTAAGGCGGAATATGCCTTAATCGTTACTGTTATTGCAGGCATTTTGCTAATGACAATTTTGCTTGAGCCAATAGGGCAAGTGATTACCGTATTTAATGATTTGAGCAGTAAAGCTATGATTAGTCCGTCTATTTTTAACTTGCTGGTAAAGATAATAGGTATAGGCTATCTTACAGATTACACCTCTTGCCTATGCGATGATTTTAATGCAAAATCGCTTGGCAAAAAGGTGGAGTTAGGCGGCAAATTAGTCATTTTAATTTTAGCAATGCCTATTGTGCAAAATATAATTACCTTAATAGGCACATTATTGAAGTGAAAAAAGGGTGCTGCTTAATTTTAGCCATAATTGTTATGGTTTTGCTTATGCCTTTCGGCACAAAAGCCTATGCCGCTGCAAAAGAAGATAAACTAGAAAATCAAATAGACAAAATCTTAGATAAATTGGATTACAAAGAGCTAGAGGACTTCTTTACAGAGTTAGACGAAGGTGCAAAAACAGCTTTCGGCAGCAGCTTAAAGCAGCTTCTGCAAGATATATTAAGCGGAAAGGCAAGCATAGGTGCAGATAAGATTTCCACTCTTGTAGCAATTTATCTAAAGAAAGCCTTTTTAGGGCTGCTGCCGCTTATTATAACCTTATTAGTAATTGGCATATTGTATGGTTTATCCAGTTCGATGTCATCGGGCTTCCTTAAAAAAAGCACAGTTGATATTATTTATTATGTATGTTTGGGCGCAATAATAATTGTGCTTATTACCTCTATCAATGGGGTAATATCAGATGCCAGGGATGCTATTGCGCTGTTAAGCAAATTTAATGATATAGTATTTCCGTTATTGCTTACTTTGGTTACAGCATTAGGCGGTCTTAGCGCAGTAGGGGTCTATCAGCCCGCCATAGCCGCTATAGGTATGGTGATAATAAAAATCATTACCACAATGGTTATGCCGCTGTTTTTGGCATGTGTAGTTTTTTGCATTATCGGTAGCCTAAGCAACAATATTAAGTTAGAAAAACTGACAAGCACAACAAAAGCTACTGCAGAATGGATATTGGGCATTGTTTTTACTCTCTTTATTGCTTTTATAACGGCGGAGGGGATAGCGGGAGCGGCTTTTGATACTGTGACTGTACGCAGCGCAAAATTTGCCATATCCAGTTATGTGCCTATAATTGGTGGTCATATCAGTGACGGATTTGATTTGGTGGTAGCCAGCTTGATTTTGCTAAAAAATTCTTTTGGGCTTATTGCTATCATTATTTTGCTTGCAATAGTGCTGATACCTGTAATCAAGATTGTGATTTTTTCCCTGCTTTTAAAAGCTGTAGCGGCAATCCTTGAGCCAATTGCCGACAAGCGTATCAGCGACCTTCTTTTTAATACTGCCAAATGCTTTAACTTGCTGCTGGTTATAATAATAGGACTTGCATTTATAATCTTTATTATGCTTATCTTAATAATAGTCACTTGCAATTTGGGGGTGGTGTAATGGCAGCTTGGCTATATTCTATATCGGGAGTGATAATTCTATCAGGTTTGCTGGACTTGATTTTATCAGAAGGCGAAACTAAGAAATATGTAAAAGGCATAGTTTCTCTGCTTATTATATTTGTTATAATTGCGCCTTTGGCAAGCCTGGCTAATCCTAAAAGTGATACCTCTTGGGTTTTTCCTAAAGAAGCTGCCGGTACTCAAGTAAATCAAAGTTTTTTGGCAAGTGTTACTCTTCAAAGAGAGGCTCAAGCAAAATTAGCTATAGAACAGGCATTGGCAAGCGAAGGTCTAACTGCTAATGTTAAGGTTTTTTCCGGCGATTATAACGGAGTTTTTTATATAAAAAATGTTACTTGCACTTTTAATAAATCAGTCATAAATGATTTGGATTCGAATATAGATATTAATAAGAAAATTAAGAGCATTATTAGAGCCGTTAGCGGGGTTGCCGACGAGGAGATAATAATTATCTATGCAGGCTAAGAGCATAAGCGCAAAGGCAAAGGAGTTTTGGGAAAAAGCCAAAACAATAAAAAACATTGAGGTTATAATTGCGGTTGTAGTAATAGGGATTGTGCTACTGATATATGCCTCAACGCTACCGTCGGACAAGAGCAAAAAGCAAGCCGCCTCCTCAGATTCGCAAGTGATAGGCGCAGATGTGGAATTAAGACTTGCAGAAATACTAAGCCAAATAGACGGTGCAGGCAAAGTGTGCGTAATGATTACTTATGAAACAGGCGATTATAGCAGAGAAGTTAGCAATCAAGAGTATTCGCCTAATATCAAAGGCGTGATTATAGTTGCCGAGGGCGCAGATGATATAGCGGTTAAACTCAACCTGATAAGGGCAACGCAAACAGTATTGGCTATCAAAGCAAACACTATAGAGGTGTTTGTAATGAAAAATAAATAATTATAATCGGAGGCAAATATGAAAGGTAATAAAAAACGCGCGGCAATTGCAACAGCTAGTGTTTCTACCAAAGAAAAGGAAAGTAAGGGACTAAGCCAAAATAAGAAAAAGACCATTGTGCTGATTTCTATGATTGTCTTGCTTATTACTATCGGTCTAATCAATTACTTTATGAATTACCCGCCCAAAGCGGAAGATGACCAAATAGTGCCTACCTTCTTTGCTACATACAGGGTAGACAGAGAAGCCACCAGAGCACAAGAGATACTTTATCTGGACGGAATTATTGCAAGCGAGCTCTCTACTCCCGAAGCAATAGCAATGGCGCAGGAAAAGAAAATCAATTTGTGTGATGTTATGGAAAGGGAGCTGGTGCTGGAGGGGCTAATTAAAGCGCAAGGGTTTTCTGATTGCATAGTTACTATGAGCACAGAAAATGTAAATATCGTAGTTAAGGCAGAGAACCTTGCCTTAGAGGATGCGGCGCAAATACTTAGTATTATAGTGAACGAAACGGAATATACCGCCCCGGATGTAATCTTGATACCTTATGTATAGCATCTGAATAAATATAATATGAAAAGGGAAGCGGGGACCGCATGCTTTAAGTATGCGGTCCCCGCTTTTGTATGGAGGAGCCATTCTCTTGCAAAAAATTGGCAAGCTGTGATATAATAAGGTTTAGGTGAGCAAATGAATAAGAATTTAAGCCCAAGCGAAATTGACCGCTATACCGGTATTATATCATCTATAGCTTCTACAGCTTTAGCGCTAAGCGAAGGGGTCACCAAAGAGATAGGATTTAACAAGGGCAGGCTGGGCAGCACAGTCAAAGAGCGCAATGTACATGTGTATATTATACAAGATAGGGTAACAATAGACTTGTTTATCAATGTGATATACGGATATAGCGTGCCGGAAGTGGCTTGCGCTGTGCAGGAAAGGATTAAGCGAGAGGTGGAGGCGGCCACCAGATTTAAGGTAGAAAGCATTAATGTCAATGTTTCCAATGTGGTTTTTAGGTAGGGTATGAGCAGGAAGATTGCAAGAGAAACTTGCTATCATTTGGTCTTCGAGTTTTTGTTTTTAGGCAAAGCAAATAATATCACTTTTAATATTGTTACCAGCACTCCCGATGTGCAAGATGAGGTAGATTATATAAGGCAAATATATAAGGGAGTAATTCAGAATTATGAGGAGTTGCTTGACTATATCGCCCGCTATTCCGAAACATTTAGCATTGACCGCATTTTTAAGCCCGACCTTGCCGCTATGCTTATTGCAATTTATGAAATGAAGTATATGGCGGATAAAATACCTTTATCAGTTTCTATTAATGAGGCTATTGAAGCGGTTAAAAAGTATTCCACCGAAAAAAGCGGCAAGTATGTTAACGGTATACTTTCCAGCGTATATAAAGAACTTACAAAAAAGGAAGAGCAATGAGCAAAATTATTGACGGTAGAGCAGTTTCGGCAAAAATCAAAGCATCTTTAGCAGAAAAAGTAAAAGCATTAAAGGAAAAGTATGCCGCTGTGCCCGGCTTGGCGGTTGTGCTGGTGGGAGAAAATGCCGCCAGCAAAGTGTATGTGGCAAATAAAATTAAGGCTTGCAGCGAAATAGGTATATATAGCGAAAATTACACCTTAAATGCCGATATTAGCCAAGAGGAATTGCTGCAATTGCTTGAAAAGTTAAATAAAGACGAAAATATCCATGGTATTTTGGTGCAGTTGCCCTTGCCAAGTTCGCTAGATGAGCAAACAGTACTTGAGCATATTGACTCTAAAAAAGATGTGGACGGTTTAAGCGAATACCAAACAGGCAGATTGGTGCATGGATTGCCTTGCCTTGCTGCTTGTACTCCTTCGGGGGTTATTGCGCTCCTTGACGAATACGGTATAGACCTTACCGGCAAAGAAGCTGTGGTTATAGGCAGAAGCAATATAGTAGGCAAGCCTATGGCGCATCTTTTAATGCAAAGGAATGCCACCGTTACAGTTTGCCATTCTAAAACTAAAGACTTAAAAGCGCATACTTTGCGGGCGGATGTTATTGTAGCCGCATTGGGAAAGCCGCGCTTTTTGAAAGCTGATATGGTAAAGCAAGGGACAGTTATTGTAGATGTGGGCATAAATAGGGTAGACGGAGTGCTTTGCGGTGATGTGGACTTTGGAAGCGTAGCTCCGCTTTGCTCATATATTACCCCTGTGCCGGGCGGCGTAGGACCTATGACCATTGCTATGCTTATGAAAAATACAGTTGATGCTTTTATAGCCGGATATGAAAGAGGATAAGCGGAATTATCTTAGCGTTACAGAGTTTAACGCATATATTAAAGACTTGCTTGACAGCGATATTTTACTGCGCAATGTCTATGTAATAGGCGAAGTCAGCGATTTGGCGCCTAGGGGCGACCATTTATTTTTTACCCTAAAAGATGAACTTAGCAAAATGAGTGTAGTTGCGCTTGGTTACAAGCGTGGTTATCAGCCTAAAATGGGCGAACGAGTAATGGTTATGGGCTACCCTGACTATTATGAAAGAGGGGGCAAGCTAAACTTTAATGCCTATAATATCGAGCCGGTGGGATTAGGGCTGCTTTATAGAAAACTAGAGGAATTAAAGGAAAAACTTACCTTGCTTGGCTATTTTGATGCGGAAAACAAAAAACCGTTGCCAAAATATGCGCAAAATATCGGGATTTTATCCAGTATAGACGGAGCGGTATTTTTTGATATTTTTCAAAGTATACGCCAAGTAAATCAGTTATGCAATGTCACCCTTATGGATATTAGAGTACAGGGAGAAGGAGCAGTACAAGGTATAGTACAAGCATTAAAAGCCGCTGATACAATGGGCTTTGACCTGCTAATCCTAGCTAGAGGCGGCGGCTCTTTTGAGGATTTGTTATGTTTTTCTGATGAAGAAGTTGTCAAAGCAATTTATCACCTTAGCACTCCGATTATTTCTGCAATTGGACACGAAACAGACAATCCTCTAAGTGATTATGCAGCTGATAAGCGTGCCATTACCCCCACTGAGGCGGGCAAGCTGGCAGCTTTTGATACAGAGCTGCTAAAGCAGGATATTCTTGAAAAGCTGTTACTTTCTAAAAAAAAGCTGGAAAAGAAGTTTCGTTACCAACTGTTAAAGGCTGCGGGATTGGCAAAAAGAGTAGGACTTAATTGCAATTTTGTATTAAGCACTCAAGCAAATAAGTTATCAAAAAGCGTAAATTATATAGCTGTAAAAACAAGAGAAATCCTAACAAAAAAAGAGGATAAACTAAAGGGACTGACAATTGCTTTAGATAAGTTAAATCCTGCCGCCATATTAGCCAAAGGTTACTTTGGGATAACTAAAGACAATGTTAAGGTAACCCAAATTGCAGAATTGGAGATTGGGGATAGTATTGCGCTGATAGGCGCGGACGCCAAGGCTTATGCTACTGTGGATAAAAAGGAGGAGCTATAATGAATTTGGAAAAAGAACTAGAAAGGTTAGATAAAATAGTAGAGGATATGGATAGTGATAAGCTAACGCTGGAGCAGAGCTTAAAGCTATTTAAGGAAGGTATTGAGCTGGCTAAAAAGTGTGTTAGCTTTATCAATGAAAAAAAGGGCGAGTTAAAAGTATTAGATGAGCAATTAAAAGAATTAGAGGTAGAAATAGAGGAAAACTAATGCCATATTCAGCTTATATTAATATAATAGAAAAAGATATATCTCACTATTTGGCAGGCTTAAAGGCAGGCAATTCTTTACTTGAGCCTATAAAATACGCTCTGCAAAGCGGAGGCAAAAGAATTAGACCTCAATTGATATTTGCTAGCGCCGAAATTAACGGAATAGATTTTGCAGATATACGCCCTTTAGCGCTGGCTTTGGAATGCGTGCATACTTATTCTCTTATTCACGATGACCTTCCCGCAATGGACAATTCGGACACTAGAAGGGGCAAGCCTACGATACATAAAGCATTTGGCGAAGGGATAGCTATACTTGCCGGTGATGCATTGCTAAATTGCGCAATGGAGATCTTATTTGATGCTGTGCGCCAAAAGCCATTTTTAATTCAAGCGGCGCAACTGCTTGCAAGCAAAGCGGGCGTATTAGGTATGATAGGCGGGCAAGCGTTGGATATAGGGCTGACCAAAGATAATGCACAAGGTGCAACTGTACAAACAATGAGCGCTCTTAAAACCGGGGCGTTGTTTGAATATGCGCTTAGTGCGCCTTGCTTAATTCCGCAGCAGTTGCCAAGTTTTGCAGATTTTTCTAATTTAGGCAAAAGAATAGGGCTGATTTTTCAAATTACTGACGATTTACTTGACTTAAAGCAAGAGCAGGACAAAGTTACTTTAGCCAGCTTTTACGGAGAGGATTGGTGCAGAGAGCAGCTAGCAATTCTTGAAAAAGAATGTAAGGCTATTTTGCAGAATTACCAAGAAAAGGGTGCAAAATTAGCAAAACTTGTACATAAAATTGTTTACAGAAGCATATAGTTTATTGCATTAAAATACTGTATGTGTTATAATGTGCTCAAATGGTGGCTCAGTATTCTAGTCAGGTAAGCATTACTTGAAGGCGGGGTTAAAATACCGTTAAAGAGCATATCGATGAAGTTTCTTGTGCCGGCTTGAATTGCCCAAATTTGGGCTGGTGCTGGAAGTTAAGGTTCTTGGGCGTTTCGTAATGGCATACGAGAGCCGACCCAATTATCGTGGAGACCCACCTCGGAGGGCGTAAAACCGTCTTCTGACTGGGATTAAACCTGCATTGCGGTAAATAATAGCTGTGTGCAGTGTAGCTTGCTTTGAGTGGTACGGGTGGATGAAATGTCAGCTTTTAATCTGTGGGCCAACTGAGAAAAAGTATTGGTTTCTGAAACCCCTATTGCAAAAGAAGATAAGGTAATGCGCATCTGTCAAGGAAAACTTCTAGACTGTTATAAGCTAAGGATTATAGTGTGCTCTAAGTGGCGATTCGGTTGTGTAAGTGAGCAATCGTACACTGCTGAGATTAAAGGGAAACCGCTTGCACGGCGACGGCAAGCTCTTAGCAGGGAAATCCTACCGAACCTGATGGCGCAAGGTTTACTTAGCTTATTGCCACCATTTTTTTAATTGAGGAATAATGTCCAAGAAAAACAACAATAATCCGGAGTCAAATCAAAAAAATAACCGGGCAACTCGTGCTCAGCTTGAAAAAAAAAGAATTGTCAAGTGGATTGTTAAAATCACTTTATTAGCACTTTTGCTTTCTGTATCCTTTAGCTTTTTATCACAATTAATGTCCCAAAACGCCAATGTATGGGGCGCTTTTTTGCTGTTAATATTTTTGTTATTTGTAAACATTGCAGGCGATGCAATAGCTGTGGCTACAACAGCATGCGAGCTTTCGCCTTTGTTGGCAATGGCATCCCGCAAAGAAAAAGGTGCTAAAACCGCCATTTATTTAGTTAAAAATGCTGAAAAAGTAAGCAGCATTTTTGCTGATGTGATAGGGGATATTGCCGGTCTTTTGTCCGGTACTTTTATCATTATTATATCCATTCGTTTTTTTAAGGATGGCAGGGCACTTACAGTTGCCAATTTGATTTTCTCTGCAGTTGTGGGTAGCCTAATTATAAGCGGCAAGGCAATAGTTAAGGTATTTGCCCTAAAGCATCCGCAAAAAATTGTTATGGGCTTTAGCAAGTTTTTGGAGCTATTTAAGAAAGCAAAATGAGACTGGATAATTATCTTGCAGAAAAAAACAAGGTGCGCTCCAGAAGCGAAGCGGCCAACTTAATTAAGTTAGGCGCAGTACTTGTAAACGGTATTAAGGCTAGCAAGCCCTCTATGCAAATTGATACTGCAAATCCTCCTACAATTCTAATCAATATGGAAAACTATGCATCTATTGGAGCGTTAAAGCTAAAAGCGGCATTGGATAATTGGCAAGTTGAGCTTAAAGGTAAGGTGGCTTTAGATATAGGAGCTTCCGCAGGGGGCTTTACTTCCCTTATGTTAATGCGTGGAGCAAGCAAAGTTTATGCAGTAGATATTGGCAAGGGGCTGTTAAGAGAGGAGTTGGCGCAGGACAAAAGGGTAATTTCAATTGAAAATACCAATGTTAGGCAATTATCAAAAGAATGTATAAAAGAAGCTTGCAATATTATTACAGTTGATTTATCCTTTATTTCTCTAAAGTTGGTACTGGGCAATTTGATGCAATTTTTATCTGGTAGCGGCGCGCTTATTGCTTTAATTAAACCGCAGTTCGAACTGGGTGCACATGCGCTAAGCAAGCAAGGCATTGTCAAGGACCAGTCGCAAGCACTGCTGGCGGCAGAGAGCATAAAGGAGTATGCGCTGGAATGCGGCTACAAAGTAAAAGGCGTTATACAAGCTCCGCTCGATTTTCCAAAAAAGAATAAAGAGTACTTAATTTATTTAACTTTATAAGCCAAATAACAAATAAGCATTGAATAATTATTAATTATATTGTATAATCCTACTATGATTATAGGTATTTATGCAAACTTAAAGCGGGATATTAGCGGCGAAAAAGCAAGACAACTTGCTACTATTTTAGCGCAGGAAGGCATAGATTTTTGTTTAGATATTGCCTTAAAGTTTTTGCAAATTGATGCGCCATATTATCCTATCCAAGAGTTATCTAAAGTATGTGATATTATTGTCACTTTGGGAGGGGACGGCACTATATTGGGGATAGCCGAGTACTGCGCTCTCAATTCCTGCAAGATTTATGCGGTCAATTTAGGCAACTTAGGTTTTTATACCGAGTCTCAAGATGCAAGTTGCGCCAGGTTAATCAATTGCATAAAAAACGATATTCCCTTAATAGTTGATAAACGCTCATTTTTATCCATATACTTTCAAGGCAAAGAGTATTATGCTCTTAACGAAGTAGTGATAGCAAGAGGCGCGCGCACCAAACTGCTAAAGTTAGATGTGCAAGTTAATGACAATCTTGTAGGCAAGTATATGGCGGATGGTATAATTATTGCTACTCCTTCGGGCTCTACTGCTTATTCGTTTTCTGCAGGTGGTCCTGTTGTTGCTCCCGATGTGCAGGCTTTGATTATTACTCCTCTTGCACCGCATTCTTTGCAGTCACGCTCTTATGTAGTTAGTCATAAGGGTAAAATTAAAGTAGCTTTTAATTATGACGGACAGCCTGCGCATATTCATATAGATGGCAAAGAAATAGGGCAAATGGATAGCAAGGATAGCCTTATAATAGGCAAAAGTAACAGAAGCGTAGAGTTTTTGCGCTTCGAAGGCTATGATTACTATGACCGTCTAATGGATAAAATGTGCAAGCTGGGCATTAATTTTAAGCAAGGGTGAGGGCATATGTCAAGAGCAAAAAGACAAGCTGTTATATTAGATATTATTTCCGGTATGGATATTGAAACTCAAAAGGAATTGACTTACGAGCTAAAAATGCATGGTATCAATGTAACACAAGCCACAATTTCCAGAGATATTAACGAACTTGGGCTTGTTAAACTTACTTCTAACAAAACAGGCAAGCAAAGGTATGTCTATAATCAGCCTGCGGAGGAAAAGTTTCCTAAACTTATCAATTTATTTCAAGAGTCCGTAATTAAGATTGATAATGCTATGAATATAGTTGTGCTAAAAACTATTGCAGGCAGCGCAAATACTGCTTGTTTGCTGATTGATAAGCTGGGCATCCCGGAAATTATCGGCAGCGTTGCCGGTGATGATACTGTTATCTTGGTAGTTGATAAGATACCAAATGTTAAAATAGTTATAGAAAAACTGGAGTCTTTTTTGAAATAATATGATTATTTCTATTAATATTAAAAATCTTGCACTAATAGATTCTATTACTTTCGAGCCAAAGAATGGCTTAAATGTGCTTAGCGGCGAAACGGGAGCAGGCAAGTCCTTGCTGCTGGGTTCGCTTAACTTTGTGCTTGGCAACAGGCTAAGCAAAACGCTTGTGCGCTACGGTTGCCAATGGGCTTTTGTCGAGGTGGTATTTGACTGTGCAAGCGGCGAAGTGCAACAGTTTTTGCAAGATTTAGGTATAGAAAAAGAGGATTATATTTTTGTTAGCCGCAAGTTGCATATTTCAGGTAAAAGCGAATGCAGAATTAATGGCAGAATGGTCAATTTATCCGAATTGAAAAGGTTGCTTCCATTGCTTTTAGATATTTATTCGCAAGGGGAGCAACTTACTCTTACCGAAGATTCTAATCATATAAAGATACTTGATAACAGTGACGAAAAGGTTAGCAATGCTTTAAGCAGATATCAGGATACTTACAACTTATATTGCTCCGTAGTTAAAGAATTAGAAAAGCTGGGCAATGCGGATGCCCGCTTGCGGGAAGCGGATATTTTAAGCTATCAGCTGGAAGAAATACAAGGTAGCGGCATTAGCGCACAAGAGGAAGCTAGTTTGCTTGCTCAAAGGAAGCGGCTTATAAATATTCAGCGAATATCCGAAGGGGTCAATAATGCAATATCCGCTCTTGATAACGAGGGCTTGCCTGCGCTAAATCAAGCATTATATGCATTGCAAAAAGTAAGCGAGTATGACGACTTGTTAAACAGTATTGCAGGTAGGTTAGATGGCGTATCAATAGAAGTAAAGGATATTACAGACACCTTAAAAAGAGAGGTAAGCTTGGAGGGTGATGGCGATTTAGAAAAAATCCAAAAGCGGATAGAGTATATTAGGGAACTAAAAAGAAAATACGGAGGCTCTTTTGAAAGTATGCGAGACTTTTTGCAAAAGGGAGCTGAAAGGCTTGCTTTGCTGGAAGGGGCGCAAGAGTATGAGCAAAAGCTGGAAAAGCAAAAAGCCTTAGCGCATACCAATCTTTTGCATGCTGCGGCGGAACTTAGCGGGTTAAGGAAGCAAGCAGCGGAAAAGCTGACTTTAGGCATTACCCGCAACCTGCAAGATTTACAAATGAAAGGTACGCAATTTAAGGTACAAATCACACCTATTAAAGAAGGCGCGCAAGGTGCGGATGAAGTTTTATTTATGATTTCGCCTAATCCGGGGCAGCCTCTTTACCCTTTAAGTAAAATTGCCAGCGGCGGCGAAATGAGCAGGTTTATGCTTGCATTAAAGAGCATAATTGCCGCTTGCGAAGATATAGACAGCTTGGTGTTTGATGAGATTGATGCAGGCATCAGCGGTATTGCCGCTTGGACTGTAGCCGAAAAGTTATACAATATTTCAAGAGGGCGTCAAGTGATAGCAGTTACCCACCTAGCACAAATTGCCGCAATGGCGGACTATCATTATTTAATAAAAAAGAAGGTGGAAAAAGGCTCTACCCTTACCCAGTTGGAGCAGCTTGACAACGTTAGCTCGCTTATTGAGGTGATGAGGCTTGCAGGCTCTGCGGAGGATAGCGAAATCGGGCGGCTTAATGCTCAAGAAATTAAAGCTCAAGCCGCTATTTATAAGCAAAAAGTAAATTTACAGTAATTACAAATCGAACATTACATAATAAAACCTTGCGCAAGTCAAACTAGACAATAAAGCGAGGTTTTTAAAT
>CAYSNP010000040.1:0-15863 GCA_964432485.1 uncultured Christensenellaceae bacterium
CCAGCTAGTCCTCTTGATTTGGCATTGTCAATTAGCTGTGCAGGGCTCATAGAACCATCCGAACAATAGGTATGGCAATGCAACTCAAAAGGAAAATACTTATTCACCGTATACCTCTAGGGCTACATTTACTTTGCTACTTGCAATATAATGAGCGGAAATAACAATACACCATTTGCCCGGCACAATTTCTGTCCTTGTAAAACCTTTATCGGCATAGTCAGCGCTTATCCTATACACTTGCTTATTTGCATGCCTATGTGCCGCTCCAATATAGCCTGCCGGACTGTCTAATGAGATTGTAATTAAGTTATTTACAGGCAAGTAACCGCTTGCGCCCTCTATTGGCTCGCCGCACTTTGCCAAGCCTTGCTCTACCAGCAAAATTGCTTGCCGCTTATCTGCCAGCGTTTTAGGCTCATAGCTAAACTTAATTATAAGGCAGTTATATTTCTCGTTAATCTCAAAAGGCAATTTAATATGAGTGTAAGCCTCACTAGGGGTAAGCACTTTATTATAAGATAGTACTGTCATAATCTTTATAAGTTATATCTTTGCAAGATTTCAGTAACTTTTACAGGTGCACCTTTAGCCAATGATTCCTTAGCGGCAAGCCCGATTGCTGTTGCCATTAGCCCGTCTTTTAAGGTGGCTTGAATAGGTGCATTGTCCACTAACGAAGCTATAAAAGTCTGTATTTCTCTTGCATAAGCCTCCATATACCGCTCCAAGAAAAAGTAAAGAGGTTTTTGCGATACTATACCTACCTCGCTTGCAATCTCCAAATTCGCCGCTGTATCATTGCCCACCGCCGCTTGTCCAAGACTGCCAAATGCTTCTAACCTTTGGTCATACCCGTAAGCAGCACGCCTGCAATTATCAATTACCGCAAGCGCACCCGAAGAAAGCCGCAAAGACACAATAGCAGTATCAATATCCCCTGCCTTGCCAATTGCGCTATCCACCAAATTGGCGCCATAAGCGTATACTTCCTCCACCTCATCACAAGAAATATAGCGCACCATATCAAAATCATGTATGGTCATATCCAAAAACAGTCCGCCGCTTACCTTAATGTACTCCACAGGGGGAGGTGCAGGGTCTCTGGAAGTGATTTTTAACAAATTGAGCTTGCCTATTTTGCCTTCTTGTACTGCTTTTCTTGCCGCCATAAAGTTATGGTCAAATCTTCGATTAAATCCCACCTGAAACTTAATGCCTGCTTCCGCAACCGCTTTTTGCACTTGTTTAATTTTTTCTATATCGTGGTCTATCGGTTTTTCGCAAAAGATATGCTTGCCTGCTTTTGCCGCTGCTATAGAAATGGCAGAATGGGTATCCGTAGATGAGCATATGAGTACCGCATCTATGCTTTTGTCCTCTAATAAGACTGCATAGTCTTTTTCGCAACGCTCAATGCCCAACCCTTGCGCCCATAGTTTAGTAGCGTCATCTGCAAAAGGGTCGGCTATTGCCACCACTTTGGCGCTTTTTACTCTGGTATAGATACTTTCTGCATGTACTTTGCCGATTCGGCCTGCCCCGATAATAGCTACATTAATCATAAATCATACCTCTTTATTAAATTATCCATATATGCTTTTGCGGCAATTGCGTACTTTAGCGGCTCTGCAATTGCAGGGTCTTGCTCCGCTTCCACCAACAGCCAGCCCGTATACCCTGAGTTGCTTACCAACTCAAAAATAGGCGCAAAATCTAACTGTCCATCACCGGGTACGGTAAAAGCACCCAGCCTTACCCCTTGCAAAAATGATAATTTTTCAGCTCTTACTTTTTCTATTACTTTGCTTCTTATATCTTTTAAGTGAATATGCTTAATCCTATGGATATATTTTTGCGCTACCGCAATATAATCTGCCCCCGCATAGGCGGCATGGCCTGAATCATATAGCAAAGATACCTTTTCCGGATTAGTTTTTTCCATTAGCATATCGATTTCTTGCTCTGACTGTACCACCGTGCCCATATGGTGATGAAAAGTAAGCGCAATACCATATTCTAAAGCTGCCTCGCCCAGCCTATCAAGCCCTTGCGCCAACTTGTCCCATTCTTTTGTGCTCATTACATATTTTTCGTCAAAAATACTCTTATTAGTGCCTTGAATGCTATAGCTTTGTTCGGACACACCTATAACCTTTGCGCCTAAAATGGACAAACGCTTGCAAGTAGCCCTAAAGTCAGCCTCTACCTGTTCAAAAGGTTGAGTTAAAATAAAAGTGCTGTGCCAGCAGTTGGCTATCACAAGGCCTGCTTCCGCTAGCTTTTTTTTAAGCACAAACGGGTCTTTAGGATACTTGTTGCCAATTTCTGTGCCTTTATAGCCCGCTTTGCTCATTTCTGCTATACATTGCACAAAAGAAATTTCTGCACCTAAATCAGGCATATCGTCATTAGTCCAACCAATAGGTGCAATCCCCAATTTTATTTTTTTCATTGTCAATACCTTCTTGCCGCACTAAGATGTGCTTGTCTTTCGCTTAATGCTTTCTTTTGTTCTGCGTTTCTAGGTTGCTGAGTGCAACCTACATTCCACCAGCTTTCATATCCCTTAGTCATGGTTTTGGGTAACACTTTTATGTCAATTAGTATCCCATTCTCCTCTTTTTTGCTGGCTTCTAATGCCGCCTCTAACGCTTCTAGGTTTCTGACGGTGTAGGCAGTATATCCGTACGCCCTGGCGGCGGCGGCATAATCAATGCGCAAAAACTCATTGTTTTTATCTCTAAACTCAGTAGCTAAGCTATCTATCCCCTGTGACATTTGCAAGTTGTTAATGCATCCAAAACCGCCATTGTCAAACAGTAGGATATTGATTTTTAAGCCAAGCTGTTTAGCGGTCACCATTTCCGAATGCAGCATTAGATAACTGCCGTCTCCCGCAAAAGCGTAGACTTCTCTATCGGGCTCAGCCATTTTGCTCCCTAATGCGCCGGCTATCTCATAGCCCATGCAGGAATAGCCATACTCCATATTATAAGTATAAGGTATATCTGTTTCCCACATCCTTTGCAAGTCGCCGGGCAAGCTGCCCGATGCGCCTACTACTATGGCATCCGCCGCAATATTTTCTCTAATACAAGCTATTGCTGTAGTTTGGCAAAGTGCGCTGCCGGTAGCATCAGCAAACTTCTGCAAGCAATCCTCTGTTTGTTCGGGTACTTCGGTAGGGTGCTCGGGAGTAAGTGCCGCTATGCGCTGATACTCTTGCGCCCATGCTTGTTTTGCCTTGCTAATTTCTTTTTTATAGCCGCTTTTATAGTCTCCCAAAGCACAGCTAAGCTGCGATAATACCGCTTTTGCATCCCCTATAACTTGTAAGGCATCCAATTTGCTGGCATGGTAGCGGCTGGCATTGACAGCAATAACTTTTGTGTCGGAATATAAAAACTTGCTGGCAGTAGTAAAATCAGAAAAACGAGTGCCAACCCCTATTATAAGGTCTGTGGCTTTTGCAATGGTATTGGCGGCAAGATTGCCTGTTACGCCCACCCCGCCTAAGCAGAGCGGATAAGATGCGCTTACTACGCTTTTGCCTGCTTGAGTTTCCGCAATAGGGATATTAAACTTCTTGCTAAAGGCAAGCAGTTCCCTCCCGGCTTCAGAATAGCGCGTGCCTCCGCCGCAAATAAGCAACGGTTTTTTGCTAGCGGCAATTGCGCCTGCAGCTTCCTGTATTTCTTCGGCGCAGGCTTGCGGCCGCCCAATTTTATGCACCCTGGGCGCAAAAAAATCCTCAGGGTAGTCGTAGGCTTCGCCTTGAACATCTTGAGGGAAGCTAATGCAAACAGCTCCGGTATGCGCTATATCAGTAAGGGTGCGCATAGCATTGATTAGTGCGGTCATTATCCCTTCCGGTCTGCTGATTCTGTCAAAATATTTAACAATAGGCCGATAGGCATCATTTGTCGTAAGCGTTAAGTCGTGAGGTTGCTCGAGTTGCTGCAGTACGGGGTCAGGCTGTCTGGATGCAAAAGTATCTCCGGGGAAAAGCAGCAAAGGTATATTGTTTACCGTAGCGGTTGCGGCGGCAGTAAGCATATTGGCCGCACCCGGTCCGATTGAGGAGGTGCAGGCAATAATTCTTTTACGGTTGTTTTGTTTGGCAAAAGCTATTGCCGCATGTGCCATACCTTGTTCGTTTTTGCCTTGAAAAACTTTTAAGCTATGCCCTTCCTCTGCAAGCGCATGCCCCAAGCCAAGCACGCAACCGTGTCCAAACAAGGTAAAGAAGCCCTCCACATACTTGATTAATTCACCGTCATATTCTATGAATTGATTGTCCAAAAAGCGTATTGTCGCTTCTGCGGCGCTAAGTCTGATTGTTTTCATTTTTTTGCCTCCTATATATCCAACAACCAAGTATATCTTTTATCGTCTATCCTATCCGTCCAAGGATTGTCGGGCAAATGGCGTATCATCCAACAGCAATACATAGGATAGCCGGGGGCAGTAACTTGCGGATGATTGAGCCCGCCCTCAAAAGCCCCGTAACTTCCGTCTTTTACGGTATATGCTTGCTCGCCAATAAAGCATGCGCCAAACCCTTCCGCCCTTTGAAACTTGTAATAATATACTTCAGGCTGAGGATGATGATGAGGGATATAACTCCACCATCTGCCTTGCGGCGCTATAACCTCGCCAAGCACCATATTAGAATATGGAGCAACAGTATAATCAAAAACGGTCTTAACATTGCGCAATGCAGTATTTTCCCACTTTCCTTTGCAAGAAGTGGCCAAAATAATATCTTTAGGCAAGTAAAGTTTAGGCGCAAAGCTAGTTTTGTTAATGGTAGCTTGAATAAGAAATTCGCTTGCCTCCAACGCTTCTGCCTCGATATTTACTCCGCAAGGAACATGCAAACAGCTGGCTTCCTCCTCAAAAACATTTTTGCGGGATATTATAGCCTGCTCCCCTTGCCAACTAAGTTTAAGACTGCCGCTAAGCAGCAAAACAGCGCACTCCTTATCTGTAAGTGCAATACTTTTTTTCTCCCCTTTTTTTAACAGAAATAAGGTTATGTCCATTAGCATATTTGCATTTTTGCCCTCTATTTCAGCAATAACTTTTTGATTGTTTATATACTTTGGGTACTCGAACATATCTATCTCCTTGCCACCATTTCGCCATATTTTTCTTTACTTTGTTTAATAAATGCTTTTATTTCTGCCAGTGTCGGCATAAAAAGAGAACATCCATGAGCGGCAACCAGCATTGATGCGCTGGCAGAACCCAACTCAAGCGCATCTGTAATATCCGCTCCCTCTAGCAGGGCATAAATAAATGCTGAGCCATAACCGTCGCCGCCGCCAAAGGACTTGAGCGCAGTAACAGGAAAGGGCTTGATACTGTAATTATTGCCATCTGCAGTATATGCGGTAGAGCCTTGCTTGCCGTGCTTGATAATAACAATCTTTGCTTGTTTGGATAACCAATACTCGGCTGTTTGGGTATCTGTTCTGCCTTTTTCTATCAATTGTTCCATTAAGTCATATTCGCTTCTGCTGCCCATAATTATATCGCTTTTTTCCGCTACCAAGCTATAATAAAGGGCAACTTCATATTGACTTGCCCAAGAGTAAGGGCGATAATCTATATCAAAAAGCACCTTAGTATTATGATTGCGCGCATATTGCAATGCAGTGAGGCAAGCTTCTCGGGAAGGGCTTTTAGCAAGCGCAGTGCCCGAAATCAATAGCAGTTTTGTATCTTTAATATATGCTTCGTCTACATTTTCAGGGGCAATGGTAAGGTCGGCTATTCCATCTCTATACATTAGGATACTGCTTTCCTCAGGGGAAAGGATTTCGGTAAAAGTAAGCCCCAACTTTTCTCCGCCTTTGGCACGCACTATTTTGCCGGTATCAATCCCTTCATTTTGAAAAAACTCCACCACATAATCCCCAAAACGGTCATTGCTAACAGCACCTATAAAGCCCACCTTTTTGCCTAAGCGGGCAAGTCCAACCGCAATATTGGCAGGTGAGCCGCCCAAATACTTTTTGAAGCTGTCACTTTGCACAAGTGTTTTAAAGTAATCTATGGGATTGAAATCTATTGCAATCCTGCCTATAGGCACCACATCAAAAGTTCTGCCCTTATCAAACTCAACATATTTCATTGCAAGCCTCCTTTAATCTGCTATTATTCTGTTTTCTGCCCTTCTTATTTGCTCCAGTTCTGCAAGTGCCCGCTCTTTTATACTGCCTACAAAATCATAGGAGTACATAGGGATAGTGGAAAGTGCCATACTTACGCCCGGCACAAGCGCAAAAATTATCAGCAGCCCCAATCGGGGTATTTCATAAGTTGCGCTACGGTATTCGGGAGCTGTATAGCCTATAACCAAAAGCAACAGCGGAATCAGTCCCGTAGAAATTGCCGCTCCCATCTTATTGATAAAAGTTTGGCAAGCAAACCCCAGCCCCTCTGTGCGCTTGCCCGTTTTCCATTCCATATAGTCCACGCTATCCCCAATAATTGCAAAAGTCAAAGTATTATACACCCCAAAAGGTATGCCTGAAAGGAATAAAAAGGGCAAAACCATAAAATAGTTATATCCTGATGCAAGCACCGCAACAAAAAGCATTACTTGAAATACCAAAGAAATAGAGCCCGCACCTATTGCAATTTGTTTATAATTGAACTTCTTAAATAGAGAAGGCATAGCTATCATGCCTAAAAATGAACCAAAAGCAATGACAAAACTAAGCAAAAGCATAGAGATTTTGTCAGGAGCGCCAATAAGCAGGTCTCTTGAGGCATATATCAAAAACATATTGATAATATATCTGCCAAAACATAAAACACCAAGATAAATTACTGAAATCAAAGGCTTATTTTGCTTAATGAGCTTGATATTGTCAACAAGCCGCTCTTTTTCCTCAGGAGGTTTAATCCTTTCTTTACAATAAAAGAAAGCAAGCAAGTACAGGCTACAACCCACTACAGCCATAGCTATTGCAGAAAACAAATAGCTTTGGCGGGTATAACCGTCCTTAGTTTTGAACAGTTCCATAATCAAAATAGGCAATGCAGCCCCAACGCCATTGATAATACGGGCAAAGCTCAAAAGGTTTGCCCGCTCTTTTGCATTAGCGGTCATAGTAGAAGGCAAAGCCCAAAAAGGTACATCGGCTATGGTATACAGCATCCCCCACATAATATAAGTAAACATTGCATAGGCGACCCTGCCCTGCAAAGGTAGGTCCGGTGCAACAAAAATCAAAATGGTAAATACAGCTATAGGCACAGGCGCTGCAAGCAAATATGGTCTGCATTTGCCCCATTTGGTGCGGGTGCGGTCTACAATAGAGCCCATAATCAGGTCATTGACTGCATCCCATACCCTTGCGATAATCATAATCACAGAAATAATCCAAATGGCGTCTGCAAACAATATATCTGTATAAAAGGTAAGCAATAAACTGCTCATCATACCGTACGCCATATTTTGTCCCAGTCCTGCCAGTCCAAAAATATTTCTTTCTTTTTTTGATATATAATTCTTTTCCACTTTAAGGCATGCTCCTTCTAATAATGCATTGTACCTTATTTTACACTAAAAGTAAATAACTATATAGTGCAATATTATCAAAAACTAGCACGCTAAAAGTCTAATATCCCAAAAAAAAAGAGCCCAAGAAAACTCGGGCTCAAATAAGGGATAAGTTTGGCAAAGATTACTTATTCCACACTTTATTTATTATCTTCAGGTCCTGTTTAACTTGATTGGCAGGGTCGGAAGCAGGAAACTTTTCAGGATAACACGCTTGCATAGTGCTCTTTATGCCTTCTGCCACATCATCATCTGTATAGCCAAGCGCATCGTAGCCTAACGCTTCTTTTGTTTGCGCTATAACTTCATCAGAATAAAATAGGTCTTTTGATTGGATATTAGTCATAAGTTTGGCATAATCAAGCCCTGATTCTTTGCCCTTTCTCTTATCAGCGTACTTTAGCATAATACCTGTTAAATACGCCAGCCAAGTGGGTACGGTAATAATCTTTTTGTTGTTGTCAATAGCATCATACATTATCTTTATCATATCCTTATACTTCATATTGACCAGACCTATCGGATACCGTTGCCCATGCTTGCCATTGAGAGTAGCTGCCACCACAGAATGAGCTACACCCCGCACATGCAGCATTACCGTGCCTCCTTTTGGAAAAAATACAGCAGGCATCTTGTCAAATCTGTCTAAAAATACTTCTTTCCACAAAGGCATACGCCCCGGCATACTCCCAAAAATATAGGGCAACTCCAGCACCATAACATCCATTACGCCTTCTTCACCTACTTTAATTGTTTCTTCCGCTTGCCTTACTCTTGCCTTGATATAGGCATGATTGTTAGAAAGCAGGCCTGCGTATTCGGGTTGGCGGTCAAAGTATGCAAAATAGGAGTTAAGCACCACCGCTCTTTTTACTCCTACGCTTTTTGCTGCCTTTAGCACTTTGGCGCATTGGGTGACAAGCCTGTCAAAAAAGAATTCGTATGCAGGAGCATCCGGAGTATATCTGTCATCAGGTCCTACCGCATACACAATGGCATCGTGTCCTTTTAACACCTCGGCAAGCTCTGCTTCGCTTGCTGTAAAGACATCAAGATTCTCTGATACAATATTGATTTGCTTAGGAAACCAATCCCCAAGCTCCACATCGGGGATAGAGGCAGAACTTACCGCTATACCCTTCTTTAAAAACTCCAGCGCAGAATAATATCCCAAGAATCCTGTACCGCCTACAATAAAAACATTACTTACTTCCATTTTTACCTCACCTTAATAGTTTGTTATTTTGTTTTAAATTTATCTAATATGTTCAGCACATATAAAATATGCTCTTCTGCATTCTTAGGTTGTCCTAAGTCGGGTATCTCTGAAATAAAAGGTAATAAGAAAACCCCGCCTAGCGCCAAGATAAGCAAGTCCTCTTCTTCCTTTTTAGGTTTTATCGAATTGATAAGCAACTGCTTTAGCCCTGCAAAACTCTTTTTAAGCTCATCGCGAATAATATTTTCAAAATCATTGCCTTTTAGGTTACTTAACTTGTCTTTTAGGAATACCAAAATGCCGGGATAGTGTTGTGCATAGCCTATAGCTTTTTCTATCCAAAGCCTTAATTTTTCGCTGTCTGACAGCGTAGCATCTTGCAAGGGAGTAAAGGCATCGTAAAGATTTTCCATAAAAAGAGCTTCCATTTCCCTCATCATTGCTTTTTTGCTCTTAAAGTAATAATTGATTGCAGCCACATTTACGCCTGCCTCTGCGGCAATTTGGCGGATAGTTATATCAAAGCTATTATGGAGAGCAACCAAACGCAATGCCGCATCTAATATCTGCTCCTTTTTGCTTGAAATCTTTTTTATCATTTATCCAATATATCCTTATAGCAATCCGCACAATAGAATTCGTCTTCTTCCGGGCTATGTGAATTATACCATACTTGAGCAAAGAAAGGTATCTTTTTGGCTAGCGCATCAAAGTTCCAAGGCACAGGTTGAGCGCATTCCGGACACCAAAAGCCCGCCTTAATAATTGTGTAGGGAGAGGCTTCGAACTTATGCCCGTTATGGCAAGCCCATACCAGCTTAGTTTTAAGGTCGCCCGCTTTCATAGCCGCAGATAAACATGCGCCGCCCCTAAACTTAGCCGCTGCTTGCATATCCGCTAGTGTCAGCTCGCTGTCAGGCTTGGATTCGTCATATCCGTGAGAGAAAATAACAGCCCGATTCTTGCCTTTGTACTCATTGTCCGCAATAAAATCAATGTCTTTTTGAGTAAGCTCTGTCTTGCCTCTTAAATCAAGGATTTCTGCTGTTTTCAAATCTCGCAACGGTTCGCTGGGAATTACCTTAAACTCGTCCCAATTGCGGGGGATATTATCAAATTTTTCTTTACTGCCATAAAAGGCATTGATTCTGCCTGTGATATTCTTATCCACCCAAAACATCGGAGCGTTAGAATCTTTAAAAAGCCGCTCTATTGCAAGCTTCCTAATAAGAGTAGGAAAGGGCTTGCCCAGCTTGAAATACCATAGCTTTTTGCCCAACTTGGCAAAGAAATCCTCAAAGCTCTCTGTCCTAAAATCTAAATAATCATTAAGCAAATCAGAATCCAAATACCAAAAGCAATGAAAGTTGCGGGCGGCAAGCCAATGAGGGCGGAATATCTTTTTGGCATTGCTCCCCATTAGCTTAAAGCCTCTGTCCAAAGTGTCATACCCTGTAACTCTTGCCCCCTCGCCATTGCCGATATTGTAAACTTTTTGCCAAAACTCGGCAGGTAGTTTACCCGTAGAGTCACGCTCTACAAGGTTATGTATCATTCTGCCGCTGTCTCTGGCAGTAGCCCATTCTATAAAAGTATTCCAATTAGTGTGGAACATTAGACCGTCATTCATATTGTTAAATAGTACATTGTCATAAAGGATGCCCGATTGCCTAAGCGAAACCCAATACTTAATATTGGATTCGATCACAACACGCTCTCCTCGTATCTTAGTTACTGCATAATAGTCATATACAGAGGATACCAGCGGGTCTCCCACCCTGCCCCATTGTGCAGGAAAATGACGGTTGCCGTACTCGGCTATAGAGCCTATGTTTACGAACTTCTTTTGGTCAGAGTTAGGGTCTTGCTCTATGGCTTGCACCAAATTTTTAGCACCTATATAATTTGTCTTTTCCGCAAGGGCAGGATTGTGGTCGGAGATAGGCGGTATAACAGCTGCGCAATGTACAATGTAGTCCGCTTTTGCCACTACCTTTACACAATCCTCTAAACAAGAAAGGTCGCCAAAGACGACCTCAACCCTTTCCCCATATTTGGCGGCAAGTTTGGTTGCCAACTTTTCATTTGACCTTTTTTTTCTTAACAATACCAGTCCTTTGAATCTTTGATTAGCAAGTACTGCCTTTAGCACCTCGCTGCCCATAGAACCTGAAGCCCCTGTTACAAGTACGGTAATTGGTTGCATAATATATCTCCTTTTGTCTGTGTTTAGATTATTATATCACCTAGTAACGGATTGCACAATAGATTTCAAACATTTTGTTTAACATTTTAAGCGGATAAAAACGCCTGCCGATATTGACTTTATTTTACTCTTGTTCTACAATATAATATGTTTGGCATGATAAATGCTAAATAATAAATTAATAGCTTTTTGGCAAGAGGTATCATAAATGGATAAAAAAGTATTAGGTATTGATATTGGCGGAGGCTCTATAAGATGTGCTATTTTTCAAGGCTCTAATCTAATAAAGCTAACAAAACAATCTGTTAAAGGCGGCATCTTTCCTATTGGCGAGTATGGTTACGGTATGGACGCCGATATTATTTGGCAAGCTGTTAAAGACGGCATAGCCGGCTGCATTAAGGCCGCAGACACAAAAGAGTTAGCGGCTATTGCTGTCTCAGCTATGCGCCATTCGCTTGTAGCTATAGATAAGGATGGCAAAGTGCTTTTTGCATCTGCCAACCGAGATGCTAGGGCGGTAGATGAAACTATGCGACTCAACGATACTTATGCAAATGAAATATATAGTATTACAGGGCATAAGCCAATGCCTAACCTTATGGCATGCAAGCTGTTATGGTTAAAGAACACTCAAAAAGAGCTGTATGATAAAATAGGGGCGGCATTTACAATAAGCGATTACATTATATATAAGTTAAGCGGCAAGATAGCAATAGAAAAGACTCAAGCAGGCGAAACTTGCCTGTTGGACTTGGCAAAATTAAGTTGGTCAGACGAAATTATCAGCAAATTAGAGCTAAACAAGAAAATATTGCCTCCTCTTGCGGATTGTACCGGCGTGGCAGGAGAAATTGCGCCTGAGTTATGCAAAGAGTTTGGCATTAAAGAAGGTGCAATTGCAGTTTATGGGGCGGGGGATACCCAAAGTGCGCTGCTGGGGATGAATATTACAAGCAGCGGCGGCTGCGGTATAGTTGCGGGCACTACAATGCCTATCCAAATGATTGCCGATAAGCCGATTATTGACGCCAAGCAAAGGCTATGGACGGGCATAGGACCGCTGCCAAACACTTATGTGCTGGAAAGCAATGCGGGCGGCTCGGGCATGGCATTGGAATGGATAGCAGGCATGCTTTATGAAGGGTTGCCTAATCCCGCGAAGCAATAGAATTGCTACAAGGGTTCGGCCCTGTAACAGCTAAAAATTATCGTGACGGCGATATGTTAGAAGGGGATGAAATGATATCTGTACTTAAAGATTATGATGTCTTTATTACAGAAGTGGATATTGTAGATGCGGAAATTGTCAAAGCCCTTCCCAACTTGCGAATGATAGGTGTTTGCAGAGGCAATCCCACCAATATAGATATAGATGCCTGTAGCGCTGCCGGCATACCGGTAGTTTATACGCCAGGACGCAATTCCGAAGCGGTAGCGGATTTAGCGCTGGCATTTATGCTGAACTTAGCGCGTATGATACCTCAAGCCGCTGACTTCTTAAAAGAGGAAGGCAGTCAAGCCGGCGATATGGGCAGAATGGGAGCTGCTTACTTCCGCTACCAAGGTATGGAGCTATGGCGTAAGACAGTTGGATTGGTAGGCGGAGGAGCAATAGGCAAAAAGGTAGCAAAAAGGCTACTTGCCTTTGACGCAAAAGTGCTGGTGTACGACCCCTATCTTAGCAAGGGAGCTGCCGCTTTGATGGGCGCAGAAAAGGTAGAGTTAGAAGAGTTACTAGAGCGGAGCGATATTGTAAGCCTCCATGCTCCTGTCACCAAGCAAACTGAACGAATGATAAATGCAGAGTGTTTTGCAAAAATGAAAGAGGGAGCATACCTTGTCAACACAGCCCGAGCGGCACTTGTAGACAATGCGGCACTGCTTGAAGCGCTTAAAAGCGGTAAGCTGGCAGGTGCGGCGCTGGATGTCTTTGATATAGAGCCTCCTGCTTACAATGACCCTTTTGTGCAAATGGAAAATGTGCTATGCACCCCGCATATCGGAGGCAATACAAAACAGGTAAGTGTTCACCAAGGACTGATAATTGCAGAAAATATCGAAAAGCTAATGCGTGGCGAAATCAGCTCTGATGTAATTAACAAAAAGGCACTTAAAGGGTTTTCCTTTGTCGGCGAAAAGCAAGTTGACGCTAAGGCGCTAGCCAGTCTTAAATCCAAACAGACCGGTGTAAGCGACCTTGATGCCGCTGCTGTAAAAAAGGAAGTTAAGGTATCTGAAGTCCCAAAGATAGATACCCAAAAAGCTGCTATTGCTCCAAGTACGGGCGGATATATGGATTTGATATCAGCTTTTCTTACAGAGCTATCGCAAGATGCGCAAGTTAAGGAAAAGACTGCAAACAAAGATATTAGTTTTCAAATCACTTTCAAAGACAATGAGCAAAGTTGCTATATGTATTTTAAGGCAGGGGATGTTATAGCAGGGTTGGGCGAATACACTTCAGGCACTGCCGATGTATGCTTAAAGATGCCGATAGAAATCTTTGACGGTATGATGAAAGGCACAGTCAACGGTGCAAAAGCCGCTATGACAGGCAAAATGAGCTTTACCGGCAATGTGCGCAAGGCAATGAGTATGCAATCTATCCTTAAACTTATGATGTCATCTTACGAAAGGGCTGTTGCAAAGACGGGTATAACTGATATAGCCGCACTGGTAGCTTCCGCACCTGCTTCAGCAGTTAGCGGCGGCTCTTACGATCAATATATGGAGCTGATTAAACTATTCCTTGACAACTTATCCAAAGATGCGCAAGTTAAGGAAAAGACTGCAAACAAAGATATTAGTTTCCAAATCACTTTCAAGGACAATGAGCAAAGCTGCTATATGTATTTTAAGGCAGGCGAGGTTATTGCAGGGCTGGGCGAATTCACTTCAGGCACTGCCGATGTATGCTTAAAAATGCCGATAGAAATCTTTGACGGGATGATGAAGGGCACAGTCAACGGTGCAAAAGCCGCTATGACAGGCAAAATGAGCTTTACCGGCAATGTGCGCAAGGCAATGAGTATGCAGTCTATCCTTAAACTTATGATGTCATCTTACGGACAGGCTGTAACCCAAACGGGATTGACAGATATCAGCACTCTTTCTGCCGCTCCTACAATTGCTCAAACTGAAAGTGTTGCTGCAGAGAGTAAGCAGCAAGAAGAAAAAGCAGAAAAGCAAGGATTCCTTAAAAGGCTGTTTGGCAAGCGCAAGGCTTGTCCCGAGCAGGCAATTATAGAGCAAAAAGTTATTTATGCTTCTCAAGAAAAGCCTAAGGTAGGCGATGTAAGGGATGAGATATTGCAAGCTACCAATGAGCTTTATGCAAAAGGACTGATTACAGGGATAGGCGGCAATATCAGCGCACGCTGCGAAGACAATCCTGACCATGTATGGATTACTCCCAGTTCTATTTTTAAGGGCGACCTTAGGGCAGATATGATGGTAAGGATAGATTTGGACGGAAATGTAGTAGGAGAAAGCAACCTTTCTGCAAGCAGCGAAAAAATGGTGCATTTAGCTATCTATAAACGCCGCCCGGAAATTATGGCGGTAATACATTCCCACGCACCTAATGCTACGCTAATGGCACTAACCAATCTTAGCTTCCAACCTGTGTCTACGGATGCCGCTTTTATTGGCGATGTGCCGGTAGTGGATTTTGTTATACCAGGCTCGCCCGAATTGGGGGATATGGTAGCAGACGCAATGGGAGCTGAGGGCGCGGCCGCCATAATGCAGAATCATGGCTTGGTAGTTTGTGGCAACAGTGTACGCAGAGCGGCTGATACTACTGAAGTTGTAGAAATAACTGCGTATAAAATCTTAGAATGTCATAAATTGGGTATCCAACCTATCCTTTTGCCTAAAGAGGCTCAAGAGGAGCTTGCCAGTATAGGTAAAATGCTGGTATAAAAGGATATTTTATATATGGTGAAGGAGCTTTTTCATAACGAGAAGCTCCTTTTTATTTTTGCAAAACTTTACCTTTTAGCTAACTGCAGTCTATCATAATCTTATCGGCAACTAAGGCAATAAGTTCACCGTTAGTAGGCTTGTCCTCTCTGCCATATAGCTGAACGCCAAAGATTTTATTGATATTTTCTATCTTGCCCTTAGACCAAGCCACTCCGATAGCATGTCTGATTGCACGCTCTACCTTGCTAGGGGTACTTTCATATTTCTTTGCTATGGCAGGATAAAGTATCTTAGTGATATTATTAATCATAGAAGGCTGCTCTACCGATTGCTTTACCGCTTCTTTTAAGAATCGAAACCCTTTTACATGCACAGGAATGCCCGCAGTCATAAAGATATTGCTAAGTTTTTCCTCTATTTCTTTGGAGGTAAACCTTTTAACCATATATTCTTGAGGACGCTCGCCCGCAACAATATTAGCTATCCTTTGTTGCAGCTCTTCAAAGTTTATGGGCTTGGTAAAATAGCAAGTAGCTCCCAAAGCAATAGCTTGTTTTATAAAAGTTTCGTTAGTTAGGGAGCTGCAGACAATAATAGTTGGCGCAATCGACAGCTTTTTAAGTTGCACAATTAGGCTAAGCCCGTCTATATTGTCTAAAAGCAAACCTAGAATCACAATATCAGGAAAGAGCTTCTTTGCCGCTTCTAACCCGATATCTCCTCTTTCTGCTACACCTACAATGTTAAGATTCTCAAGAGTTGATAAGCACTTGGTGATATCCTTAGTATATTGAGCATCTTTGTCAATGATTAATATTGTCTTCTTTGCCATAACCTCCTCCTTTTTTTGGCTATTTTAAAAGACCAAAAAGCCTTTTTAATCTACAATTAAAATTAATATAGCTGATAAAAAATTAAGATTATACAAA
>CAYSNP010000041.1:0-15809 GCA_964432485.1 uncultured Christensenellaceae bacterium
AACAAAAAATTTATATTGGTTTTATTAAAGCATGTAGGGGCTAATCCTCTTCGTTTTTTGTAAAACCTCGTATTTGAAAACCCTCAGGTACAGGCTGGGTAAATGTATAAGTATTATTCGCCAGCGGCGACCCATCTTGTAAATGAAAAGTAAAGCCTTCTGCCTCAAATCTTATTTCTGTGCCAAACAATAGGTAATCCAAATGCGCACAGCGTGCTTCGCTTAAAGTAACAAGGGTGTCACCAATATATAACTTCACTCCAATTATAGGCGTTCGCCCTTCGACAGAAGTGTCTCCTGGGGGCAATGGTACTCCCATATAATCAGTAGCACCTTCAGGCAGTTCAATGCCGTTTTCACCATATCTGACATTAAACCTTATTTCGCTAAACTTACCATTTGCAGCTATGGGAAAATGCAATTGTGTAGCTAGGTTTATATTGTCCTCAACAAGGACAGCCACTATTATACATTCAATTACTTTGTGTGAATAATCCGGATGCCGGGGCAATCCTTGCTCAGCAATAAAAAAATTGTATTTTTCATTGTCAAGGATTAAATAATCCAATTGTTGAGAACTGCTATACCCATAAGTATCTTGAAAGTAAAAGGAAAACTCTCCTGCTTGATTGGTGGTTGCGGCTAAGCTGTTATCTTCGCCAAAGCATACCTCGACGTTGGCAAGCGTGTTATGGTATCCGTCTTTAACTATGCCAACTAAATTAAATATTGAATCATTGTCAGGGTCACCTTCTGTTACTACCTTTAAGACCTTTTCTATTTCAGGAGGCGGCAGCTCTTCCTCTGGAGTTTCTTCTGTCTCTGCTGGCGGCGTTGTACAAGCTATCAATGCTAAAGTTGCCAATGCAATAATTAAGACAAATAATATTTTTTTATATTTCATACTTTGTTCCTTAAATAACACTTTTTCTACATTATAACATAAATTTTGTTAAAAAAAGATTTTTAAAGATTTTTTAAGAATAAGTTGACAACATTTTGTACTCGTGATATTATAATGGTAACAACTGAATATGCAAACCGATGATTGCAGAGTAGTAATAATGGGCAAAGCGTTAGAGCGAGCCGCTTACGGTGAGAGTGCGGTACGAAAACCTATTACGAATGGACTGCATAGGGCAATGAAGAAAAGGCAAACTTGCTCCAGTATTCTTGACGGACTCCCCCGTTATAGGGATAAGATATAACCGCACTGTTGCGGCGTATCTGATAAGGTAGCTATTGCTACAAAATTGGGTGGCACCACGAAAGTACAATTCGTCCCATGTGAATGTACTTTACGTGGTTTTTTTATTTATAAAAATATAGGAGAGATGTAATGAAAAAGGGAATAATTAATGAAAATATAGTGTTTCGATGGCGGGCTTACTGACAATGCAAAAAAAAATAGCCAAAACAATATAAAATAAAAGGAGAAATATAAAAATGTTAGAAAAAAATGTAGATTTTGCGGTATATAGCAGACAATATCCCAATAAGGAAGGTTACTTCGGCACTTATGGCGGTGCGTATATCCCCCCGCAGCTTATCCCTGCTTTTGAGGAGATTGGTGTAGCTTATGCTACCATTTGTCAAAGTTCTAAGTTTGTCAATGAGCTAAGAAGGATACGCAAAGAGTTTCAAGGTCGTCCCACTCCAACCTATCATTGCGACCGTTTGTCTAATTATGTAGGCAATTGTCAAATATACTTAAAGAGAGAAGACCTTAATCATACAGGGGCGCATAAACTCAACCATTGTATGGGGGAGGGGCTGCTTGCTAAGTATATGGGTAAGAAAAAGCTAATTGCAGAAACCGGAGCAGGACAGCACGGAGTAGCACTGGCTACCGCTGCCGCATTTTTTGGCTTAGAATGCGATATTTATATGGGCGAGGTGGATATTGTCAAGCAAGCTCCTAATGTTGCCAGGATGAAGATACTTGGCGCAAGGGTTGTGCCCGTTTCGCATGGGCTAAAGACTCTTAAAGAGGCTGTAGATGCCGCTTTTGAGGCTTACTTAAAAGAATATGATGATGCCATCTATTGCATTGGCTCTGTGGTAGGGCCTCATCCATTTCCGCTTATGGTAAGAGACTTTCAAATGGTGGTAGGGGTAGAAGCCAGAGAGCAATTCTTGGATATGACAGGACATTTGCCTGATGCGGTACTTGCTTGCGTGGGCGGCGGCTCTAATGCGGCGGGTATTTTTAGCGGATTTTTAGCTGACCCTGTAAAGATTTACGGAGTTGAGCCCCTTGGCAAAGGTACTAAAATAGGGGAGCATGCGGCTAGCCTAACTTATGGCAGCGAAGGCATAATGCATGGATTTAATTCCATAATGCTAAAAGATGAAAATGGAGAACCTGCACCGGTGCATTCTATTGCCAGCGGGCTGGATTATCCTTCCGTAGGACCTGAGCATGCTTACTTAAAGCAGTTAGGTAGGGTAAATTATGTTGCAATTAACGATAAAGAAGCAGTAGATGCATTCTTTACCTTGTCCAAATTGGAGGGGATTATCCCTGCGCTGGAATCTGCTCATGCAGTAGCATACGGAATGAAACTTGCCAAAGAAATGGGCACAGGCTCTATCCTTATCAATTGCTCAGGCAGAGGAGATAAGGATATGGATTATGTGTTGGAGCAATATCCTGATAAAGTTGATGGCAAGCAAAGTACCACCTAACGGTGGCATTATGTACATTGCTACGCAATGCATTATGTATTGCCTAAAGGCAACATTATGTACCACCTAACGGTTGGCATTATGTACATTGCTACGCAATGCATTATGTATCGCCTTACGGCGACATTGTGTTGTAGTATTATCTTGTAAGTAAGGTTAAGCTGTGCTAGCGTCTGCCTAGATTGCTTCGGCACTTTTGTGCCTCGCAAAGACGATTTATAATACTTTTTGCATTTAATTGAGGTGCAATGCTCTGATTATGTCTTTGCGAGCGGTAGCGAGGCAATCCAGACTTCGGAGCCTTGCCCCTTGAATAAAGTAAAATAATTTCCCAGCGCCTAGCCCCAAAGCCACCTTAACTTTTTGCCATAGGCAAAAAATCTCATTATGAGCCCTGCTCATAATATCATTTGCTTGCAAATATCACTTTGCAACTTGCTTGCAAAATATCATTATTTAAGCTACGCTACTGTAAGCCTGGTTGCTTCGGCACTTATTTATACCCTCGCAATGCTTTCGCATTTGCTCGTGGGCTCTCACTACTGGCTTGCCACTGGCAACCCAGCTTAACGCGTCGCCTGCAAAGACTTTGTAATCGTCATTGCGAACATCGTGAAGCAATCCAGGCACACAGAGGCTTGCCCTAATGTCAGCATAGCCTTTTTTACTTACGGATTTATCAATTATCTTGATTATATAGTTATGCTATGATAAAATAATAACATGAGAAAAATTGATAAACTTTTAGATTTTAAGCTAACTGACAAAGCTACCTTTAGCTTAATAGCAATAGCGCTTGTTTTAATACTTGTTTCTACTATATTTGTAGTTTCAGGTGTAAAAACGGGTATTTTAGGGCTTGAGCAGCCGCCGCCGTCATATGTTACTACTTATTATGATTTGGCAATAGATGCCACCGATAGGACAGGCAGAGTGCCCGAATACTTTATACCTCAAAATATACTCAAGGGGCAATTCAAGTTAGCTTACGACGAAAAGATAATGACCATAGACAGGGATTGGAATATTTCTCTAAAGCATGGGACAAAAGCAGGCACAAAAAGCACGGTAACTGTGTGTTTAGGCAAAAGTATCTATGCAATAGCCAATATTCATATTGTCAATGCCGATAATATCATTATTTCGGCAGAACAATTCCTGCAACTTAATGGCAGCAAACAGACTGTTATAGTGGGTAGTGTGCTGGATTTTGAGCAAACAGACAGCAATATATCCGATTTTAAGGGCAAGATATACTTTAACCATTTTCCTTTAATCAATTTGAAAAGCAAAAACTTGCCTTTGTTTAGCTCTGTTAGCGAAGCGCAAGTGATAGGCTTGGATTTGAATATCAATTTAACTGTAGATGAGGCTAGAGCCCAACTTGTCAATATAAGCAATGTACAAGATATAGAAGATTTTGCTAAAGTTTTTGGAGCGGTGGCAGGCAGAGCATATAAAACTAGTTTTGAAAATATAACGCTAAAGGGGTTGCTTTCTTTTAAAATAACAAGCGGAGATAACAGGTACTACATTGGCGGAGTGGCGGGCTTTTTAAATAATCAGCGAAGAATGGTAGAAAATGACCCTAATATAAGTGTGTCGCAAGGCATTAGGTCTTATCTAGATATTGAAATCTTAACCGATTGCGAGAGGGTAAGCTATATTGAATGCGGCGGATTGTTTGGAATAATAAAGAATGCCAGCTTGCAAAAAGCGGTTGTGCAAAGCGATATTGATATAGTAGGAATGGATACTACGCTAGAATGGGTATCCATAGGCGGTATTTTCGGTTCCTTAATTAAGGAATATGATACAGTCGGTCAAGATATTTACAGCTTTGACAGTATGGAAGACTTGAATAGTCAAATAGAGATTCTTATTTTGGCGGTCAGCCTTGCTTTCAATGCTAAGATTGGCGGAATAGCAGCTTATGTGCAAAATGTTAACTTAAAGAAATGCAACCACGATGTTATGTACTCTATCAAAATTGATAAAAAAATGACTCAAACAAATAGGGCAAATATTGTAGCCGGCGCACATAATACTGTGCTTGGATATTCTATGACTATAAACGGAGAGGATTGGAGCAGTTTTCAATAAGCTCTGCCTTGCAGCAGGCAAACGACTGCAGCGGCAAGGCTAATGCTGGATAAAATCAAATAATATAGCGTTAAAGGGGTAAAAAAGCTCATAAGAGCAAGCAGTATACCGCTAAATGCAAAATACTTGGTTCTGCTTTTTACAAAAACATTGGCGGCAACTTCGGAAAGTTTGACCTTTGGCATTTTTCTTTTTTTACCGGCTAACTTTTCGGGCAAGGCATTATGCAATTTAAGATATTTATGCACAACTCTATTTTCTATATATTCGCAATCTATATCCAGTAAGTTCATCATTAAAAAAACCTCTCGCTTAGGGCGTTTAGATAACATATATACTTTATCGAAATTGTATTTTAACGCTACAAGCCTTGTCCTTGCTATATCGTCCGCATTGGGAGGGTTGAACTTATACCCAATATAGTACATTCGCTTAATAGGGGAGCGTATTAGGATATTTAGCCCGTCAACTTTAACATCATAGTCTTGGGGCAGTGTAGAAACAAGGCGGCAAATTGTTTTTCTTGCTCCCCAAATTGCAAAAATTGTTTGCATTTCCGAGATAGAGATAGTTTGTTTATCCTGATAGCGATTCTTAGCGTGCAGTAGCAGCCCTGAAACAAGCACTATAACAAAGAAACTTGTTGCAAGATTAAGTGGAGTCTGTAACCCTAAAAAGTTTAGCCATAGATAACTAAGAATAAAAATTGCAAGCACAAAAGCAATTTTATCGAATAGTTTTGCCATCAATGGTATATTTGACTTAAAGAATAAAAATATACAGGGCGGTAAAACTAGCCTTACAAGGTTAAGGCTATTTGCTTGATAAATATAAAGGTATATAATATAATGGAATTATGCTTATAGGAATTTTTGGCGGGGCATTTGACCCATTTCACAAAGAGCATAAAAGGTTGGTAGAATCGGCTTGGAAGGAGCTTAATTTAGATAGGATTCTGATAATCCCAACCGTGCACCCCCCGCATAAAAATGCTCCAATCGCCGCTTTTGCAGATAGGACGGCAATTATAGAGGCGGAATGCAAGGACCTTGATTATGTAACAGTTAGCGATATAGAAAAGAACAATAAGCAGGGTTATACCTATCTTTTGCTAAAAAGGCTACGCTTGCTTTATCCTAAAGCTAACTTTGTTTTTATTATAGGAGCGGATAGCCTACTGCTTTTTGAGCATTGGGAACGCCCTCAAGAAGTTGCTTCCCTTTGTACCTTGGCAGTAGCGGGCAGGGAAGGTTACCCTGATATAAAAGAGGGTATACGCAAAGCAACAGAGAAATATGGTGCTAAAATTATACCGCTTAGCTATAAGGGTAAGCAGATTAGCAGCACCCAACTGCGGGCATCAATTGAGCTGGGTATAGATGTAGGTGATATATTAGGGCAAGGCGCACTTGAGATAATCAGTAGCAGATGCTTGTATAAAACTCATAAAGGGATTGTAGAGTATGTGCAAGACAATCTTTCAGCGGCGCAATATGCTCATACTCAAAGAGCGGTGCTGTTTGCTACAGAGCTTAACAAGCAAGCAAAGCTGCCTTTTGATAAAGTGTTCTTAGCTGCACTTTTGCATGATATTGGCAAAATGGATACCCATACAGACCCAATTGAGCACCAATACTTTGGCGAATGGGTAGCTATTAGATTGGGAATAACTGATAAGGATATCTTGCAAGCAATCAAATATCATACTACCGCTCACAAGGATATTGATGCGCTAGGCAAAATTATTTACCTAGCGGATAAGCTGGAAGAGAGCAGAGAGTATACGGATGTGGAAAAGTTCAGAGCGTTAGCACTAAAAGATTATAATACCGCTTTTGAAAAGTTGCTAGAATATAATATTGATTATTTATTAAGTATAGGAGTTACTCCGGACGCCAATAGCTTGGCAAGTTTAACATCAATAAGGAGAAAGTAATGGATACAAAACAGCTAAAAGATGCAATTGTAAAAGTGTTGCAGGACAAAAAAGGGCTGGATATTAGGGTAGTGGATTTAGACGGGCGTACAATTATTGCAGATTACTTTATCATTGCTACGGGCACTAGTGCCCCTCATTTGCGAGCATTGGCAGAATATATTGAATCTGAAATAGAAAAAATTAAGCTGCGTCCTTTACGCAAGGAAGGACTAAGGGAAGGCGGTTGGATTGTGCTGGATTACGGCAGCATAATTGTACACCTTTTCAATCGTGAAAGCAGAGATTACTATTGTCTGGAAAAGCTATGGGGCAATGAGGACAATATTGCTATACTAGAATAATTGCAAGTGAGGATATTATGAAAAAGAGATTATCTGCTGATTATATAGCTAAAATTGCTATTCTTTCAGCATTAAGTGTAGTTTTATTTACTTGGGCACGATTTCCTATATTTCCGCCTCCATATAATGCTTTGGATTTGGACTTTAGCTCTTTGCCTGTACTGCTGGGCGGATTTGCATTAGGGCCTATGGCGGTAGTAATAATCGAGATTGTTAAAGTTGTTGCAAAGATTGCCTTTCAAGGTTTAAGTTTTGGCGGGGTTGGCGATTTATCCAATTTAATAGTTAGTTTAGGGTTTGCATTGCCTGCCGCAGTTATATATAAGTATAATCATACTAAAAAAGGTGCTTATATTGGGCTGGGAGTAGCAGCGGCAAGCCAAGTAATAATTGGCGCGCTAAGCAATTACTTTATTATTATACCTTTGGTTGCAAAGATACCGGGTATGGGCTTTTATATGGATATTCGCACGGAGTTTGCCTTTTTATGGGGCACTCTATTTAATATTATAAAAGGTGTAAGCAATGCATTACTTGCAGTAATTTTTTATAAGCGTCTTAGCCCATATCTTAAAAAGGAATATATTAAGAATAAAGCTAACCGTCCGCAGCGTATAGCGCCGCAAAACTATCAGCCTGATGCTAATATAAAAGATATTGAAGAAGAAAATGTTGACGAAATTAGCGGCAACGATTATCAAGCAGAAGCTGACGGTATAGAAATAAAAGTTAATGAAGAGTAGCGCACAACAGTTTTATTGTAATAGTTTAGCGGATACAAAAGCACTTGCTCAAAGGCTTGCCCTTTGCTTACAAGGTAATGAAACTATTATTTTGTCAGGGGAGTTAGGCAGCGGAAAAACAACTTTTGTGCAATACCTTGCCGCCGCTCTTGATATAAAAGAAAATATCACCAGTCCCACTTTTAATATTGTTAGATCCTATAATGGCAAGTATCCCTTGCGCCATTTTGATATGTATAGATTGCAAGAGGCGGAGCTTGCTGAGTTGGGCTTTGAGGAGCTAATGCAGGAGCAGGGTATCAATGTAATAGAGTGGAACAAAGCGCCTCTTTTAGCTGATACAATAACAATACAAATTGATTTTATAAGCGAGAGCGCAAGACTTTTTAGCATACAAGGTATAGAATTATGATAGGACTAGTTTTAGATACATCAAGCGAAAAGCCTGTAATTGGGTTACTAAAAGGTAAAGAAAGGGATACCTTTATTGGAGATAAGCCTAAACATAATGCATCCTTGTTGCCTTCAATTGATGACTTACTTGAAAAAAACAATTTGCAAATAAAAGATATTGAGTACTTTGGAGCGGTTATAGGTCCGGGCTCATTTACAGGTATTAGAGTAGGGGTAGCCTCTATCAATGCTTTTTGTTTTGCGCTTGGCAAAAAGGCAGTAGCAATCACCGCTTTCGAGCTTGCAAAGTATGGTGTTAGCGGTGATATCCTATCCTTAGTGGATGCAAGACATAACAATTACTATACTGCTCTTTACGCAAATAATACAATAAAATATGCTTTTTTAAGCATAGCAGAAATAGAAAGCATGCCTTATAAAACAGTTGTCCGCCAAGCCACAGACCCTAATGTACTATTAGATATTTTTATCAGTAAAATTAAGCAAGGTGAGTTAACTGCTCCCCTGCGCCCTTTTTATTTGAAGCCCTCAAGTGCAGAAGTGGGGCTTTAATTATATGCAAGATTATATTATTGCAAAAATGCAAGAAGCGCATATCCCTGAAGTTGCGGCTCTGGAAAAGGAATGCTTTGGGGATATTGCCTGGAGCGAGAGCCTACTTGCTCAAGAGTTGATTTTTGATTATAAGTATTATAAGGTAGTCTTATATCAAGATAAAGTTATAGGTTATGGCGGCTTTTCACAGATACTGGACGAAGCCCATATAATGAATATAGCCATAGCCTCTCCTTATAGACGCAAGGGTATCGGAAGCCTGCTAATGGGCGCGCTAAAGCAAAAAGCATGCACCCTTGGCATAACAAGAATGACGCTTGAAGTTGCAGGTAGCAATCGCCCTGCCATTGAGTTTTACTTACAACATAACTTTCAATTGTTTGGGATAAGACCCGACTATTACTCTAATAAGGAGGATGCGCTAATACTTTGGCGCTTATTGGAGGACTAGCCGATTCTAATAAATCATATCCAATTCGGCAAAGGAAAGGATGTAATTTTTTTGCACGGTTGGGGAGGCAGCATAAACAGTTTTGCTGCTTGCGCCGAGAAGTTATCTAGTAGCTACAGAGTAACGCTATTAGATTTTTTTGGCTTTGGGCTTACGCCTCATCCTAACTATGCGCTTGAGCTTTCCGATTACGCTGATTCCGTTTTGCAGCTTATCAAGCATTATCAAATGCAAGAGGTAACTCTTATTGCCCATTCCTTTGGCGCTAGAGTGGCAATAAAACTTGCTTACGACTTCCCCAATCTTATAGAAAAAATGGTGCTTGTAAACGGTGCGGGCATTAGGGCACGTAAGGGTGTCAGATATTACTGCCGACATTTTCGCCATAAATTGCTAACAGCATTGCATATCCCTCATAAGGCAGGCTCTTCGGATTACCGCAGTCTTTCGCCTGTAATGAAAGGCACTTTTGTTAAAATAATCAATCAAGACCTTGCTCCGCTACTGCCAAAAATTAATATTCCCGCATTGCTGATTTGGGGGGCAAAAGATAGGCAAACTCCGCTATATATGGCAAGACGAATGAGCCGCCTTTTACCTGAAAACAAGCTAATTATATTAAAAAAAGCAGCCCATTTTAGCTACCTTGACCAGCCTGCCCTTTTTTACCAGGCAGTATTTTACTTTTTGCAGGGAGTTTCATTATGAATATTTACCTTAATTGGTTGACTTTATTTTGCACTCTTGCCTTAGCAATACTGCATTCTACCCGATGCCTTACTATAATTCAGCAAAAAAATTACAAACTGGAAAAAAACAGCAAGACAATAAGGAAGGAAAAAACGCTGTTTTTTATTTTCTGCTTTAGTGCGGGATTGATTTTGGCTTTTTTAGCTTATTTTAAGTTGTGGCTTCCTACTGCAACGCTGATGTTGATAATTACATTATTTTTGGCAGGATGGCTTGCTAACATAAATAAAAATGCAAAATTGCCATTAAAGTACACTAATAGGGCAATTAGGCTGATAATAGTATATTATATTGTACTAATTAGCATTCTTTACCTTATATTTATATTAGCTACTAGCATATATGTAGTATTTTTATCTTTTATTCTGCTAGCCTTAAATACGGTTTTATTAAATGTAATTAATGCTTTTATAAGCTTTTTCGAGAATTTTAATAATCAAAGATATATAAAAAAGGCAACTTTACAACTAGCTGCTTCGCCTATATACAAGATAGGAATAACTGGCAGTTATGGCAAGACCAGCGTTAAAAATATTTTGGCTCAAATGCTTGCCCAAAAGTATAAGGTGCTGTCCACCCCGGAGAATTACAATACCCCGCTAGGTATTTGCCGCACTTTGCAAGGGCAGAATCTTAACAATTTTGATGTTTTTATTGCAGAAATGGGAGCAAGATACAAGGGAGATATAAAAGAGCTTGCGCAAATTGTGCGCCCTAATGCTTCTATTATTACAGGCATTGCCCCTCAACATTTGGCAACTTTTAAAAGTATAGAAAATATAGTAAAAGAAAAAGGAGAGCTGGTGCAAGCTGCTTTAGAATATTGCGTTTTTGATGCGGACAATCCATATTCAAAAGATATTATCCAGCGTGTCTCTTGCAAGAGCGGCACAGTTTCTATATCAGACAATGCAGGTGCACAAGTATTTGCCAAGAATATAAGATTTGATAATAATACCACTTATTTTGACATAGAATTTATTGATAAAGCGCGTATTGCTAATTGCGCAACTTTACTATTAGGTGCGCATAATATCACCAATATTTTGCTAGCTGTTGCACTTGCCAAGTTTTTAGGTGTAGAAGACGCTGCGCTCAAAAAGGCAATAGCAAGCCTTGCCCCTGTGCCTCACCGTTTGCAGTTAGTGCCAAACTCAAGAGGGATAACGATAATTGACGACACCTATAATGCTAACTTAGCCGGAGTAAAGAGCGCTTATAAGGCGCTGGAGCTTTTTGAGGGCAGGAAGGTTGTGTTTGCGCAAGGGATAGCAGATGCAGGCAAGCTAAGCGCAAAGATTAATATAGAGGTAGGCAAACTGCTTGCGGAGGTAGCCGATATAGTGATGCTTACAGGCTCTAATAGTGCATATATTGAGCAAGGATTGCTCCAAAACGGATTCAATGCAAGCAGAATATACCGATATGCGTCTTTTAAGGAAGCAAAGGAAAACTTTAGCAAGGTGCTTGCCAAAGGAGATGTGTTTTTATTGCAAAATGATTTAATTGATATTTCTTAAAGGTGGAGTATGAAAAAAAGGGTAGCTGTTATTTTTGGCGGCGATAGCGTGGAGCATGATATTTCTATTATTACAGGATTGCAAACGTTAAATGCAATAGATAAAGAGCAATACGAAGTTATACCGGTCTATATAAAAGACGGTACTATGTTTTTTGGGCAAAGTTTGGCGGCTATTGAAGCATATATAGGGTTTAGAGCATATAGGCATAAAAAAGGGTTCTTTAGAGCAAGCAAGCTGTTTAGACATATTTTAGGGCTGGCATTGCCTTATGGCAAAATTGACTGCGCCTTGCTTTGCACTCATGGCGGCAATGGGGAAAATGGTGTGCTACAAGGCTACCTCGCATATTGCGGCATCCCTTTTACTTCGCCGCAAGTGTTTCAAAGCGCATTGTTTATGGATAAAGCATATACCAAACAAATGGCGCAAAGTATTGGAATAGCCTGCTTGCCTTGGTGCACCGTTTTTAAGAATAAGTTTTTAGAGAATCCCGAAGCTGTAATTGCTGAGATTTTGGCAAAGCTACCTTATCCTATTATTATAAAACCTTGCATGCTGGGCTCAAGTATAGGTATAAGCAGGGCAAAGAATGATAAGGAACTGGCCGATGCGCTGGAGCTTGCTTTTATGTTTGGCAGCAAAGTTATTGCCGAGCCTGCCTTAGAGCAGTTTAGAGAGATAAATATTGCATTATTTAAAAGTGCAGAGGGAGAAGTTATATTAAGCGATTTAGAAGAGCCGCTGCCCAGCCAAAACTTTTTAAGTTTTAATGATAAGTATATGAGCGGCAGCAAAGGTATGGCTGACTGCAAAAGGCAATTGCCTGCCAAAGTTACAAAAGCTATTGCAAACACAATAACAGATTTCAGCAGTTTGTTATATAATACATTAGATTGTGTAGGTGTAATCAGGATAGATTACTTGCTTGCAAAAGGACAAGTTTACCTAAACGAAGTTAACGCTATACCGGGCTCGCTAGCTTTTTATTTATTTAGCGGTAAAAATATTAGCCATAGCGAGCTGATAGAAAACTTAATTAGCGCTACTGTAAAGATAAATGCGGAACAAGATTGCCTGATAAAGAAGTTCAATACTTCGGTGCTTGAGCATCTTAGCGGCAAAGGCGAGCAAAACATAAAATTGCCGCCGCTTTCAAGCACTTGACTTTAGGTGTAACTTGAGGTAAAATAATAATACACATGCTAATAGAGGCGCGGCAAGCAAAAGTAAATAAATTGTTGAGTGCAAGCTCAAATAGCAATTAATTGAAAGGGTATGCCGCCGAAGTAAAAGACCGCTTGCAAGGCCTTTTGCTGGTTGCTTTAGCTAACAGCTATGCAACTGTCATCTTATCCGAGATGGAGCGCTATTAGTTCTTGATGGGACAAGTGTTGGCGGTGTATTTACACCGCTATTTTTTAAATGGAGGGTATATGGCAAGAGATTACAATATTGCGATAGTGGGCGCATCAGGGATGGTGGGCAGGAAGTTCTTACAAGTTTTAGAAGAAAGAAAACTGCCCGCTAAGGAATACTTTTTATTTTCTTCTGCCCGTTCCGCCGGAAAAGTAACAGATTTTTTGGGCAAAAAGTATACCTTAATTGAGCTGACAGAAGATAGCTTAAAGGGCAGAGGTATAGATATTGCCTTTTTCTCTGCGGGCGGAGGCACAAGCGCTAAGTTTGCGCCGCTTTTTGCTGCAGAAGGTGCAGTTGTAATAGACAACTCCAGTCAATGGCGTACTGACGAAAATGTGCCTTTGATAGTGCCGGAGGTCAACGGAGAGGCAAGCCTTACCCATAAAGGTATTATTTCCAATCCCAATTGCTCCACTATTCAAGCAGTTGTAGCTCTAAAGCCGTTATATGATAAATATGGCATAAAGAGGGTAGTATACTCCACTTATCAAGCTGTATCCGGTGCAGGTATATCAGGTTATCAGGATTTAGAAAACGGAATAAAAGGCGAGCCGCCTAAAAAGTTCACCGCTCCGATTTTTGGCAATGTTATTCCGCATATTGACACCTTTTTGCCTAACGGTTACACTAAAGAAGAACAAAAAATGATTTTTGAAACTCAAAAGATATTAAACGATTTTTCAATTAAAATCACAGCAACTACTGTTAGAGTGCCTGTTTTTCACGGTCATAGCGAAAGTATTAATATAGAGTTTAGCGCGCCTTGTACGCTTGAGGGCATTAAGCAAGCCTTGCAAGAGCAAGAGGGCATAATAGTAGTGGATAACCCAGAAAAGTGCGAATATCCTATGCCAATTGATGTAGAAGATAAGGATGAAGTTTTTGTAGGTAGGATAAGGCTGGATGAGTCTTTGCAGTCCGGGTGCAACCTTTGGGTTGTAGCAGATAATATTCGCAAAGGTGCGGCTACCAATGCTGTGCAAATTGCAGAATATCTTATATCTAAAAATGCCATATAATAGGAGGTAATTATGAAAGTTTTTACTGGAGCGGCAACCGCCCTTATAACACCAATGAAAGACGGTATAATAGATTTGAAATCTTTCGAAAAGCTAATAGAGTTTCAAATTGACAAGGGCATAGATGGGCTGGTGGTCAATGGCACGACAGGCGAGCCGACTACAATGTCAAGAGCGGAGCGCACGCTAACCCTAAAGACTGCTATTAGACTAGCGGCAGGCAAAGTGCCGGTAATAGCCGGTACGGGCAGCAACAATACGCATACCGTGATTATGTATACCCAAGAGGCAAAAGAGCTGGGGGCTGATGCGGTGCTTATAGTTACACCTTATTATAACAAATGTACGCAGGCAGGGCTGGTTGCTCATTATACAGCAGTAGCGCAAGCAGTGGATATACCTATAATAATGTATAATGTGCCCGGCAGAACAGGGCTAAACATGCTGCCTTCCACAGTGCTGGAATTGGCGCAAGTGCCTAATATTGCAGGGGTTAAGGAAGCCAGCGGCAATATAGGGCAAATTATGGAAATTGCGGCAGGTATGCCAAAGGATTTTGCCTTATTGAGCGGAGAGGATGCGTTAATATATGCGCTTATGGCTTGCGGAGGGGATGGGGTAATATCGGTAGCAAGCAATATTGTGCCCGATTTTGTCAAAGGGATAACCGCAGAGTATTTTGCAGGCAACTTAGAAAAAAGCAGAGCAATGCAATATAAAATGTTACCGCTGGTAGCCGCACTTTTTGCCGAGGTTAATCCAATACCGGTAAAATATGCCGCATCGCTAATGGGACTATGTCAAAATGAATTGCGCTTGCCGCTTACACCAATGGCAAAGCAAGAGTTGATGCAAAAAGAGTTAAAGGCATTTGGAATAAATATCTAAGGAGCAAAAAATGAGAATACTAATATATGGGATTTCAGGCAGAATGGGCAAAGTGCTTTACAGTTGCTTAAAGGAAGATAAAGAAGCGGAAGCTACTTGCGGAGTGGCAAAGTATCTCAATCCTTTGGAGTTCGATATCCCAACCTATACAGAATGTGCGGAAGTAGATGTAGATGTAGATGTAATTATTGATTTTTCTGTTAAAGAAGCATTGGCAGATTACCTGCCTTATGCGCTAGAAAAGCAGTTGCCTTGCGTAATAGCAACCACAGGCTATAGTGAGCAAGATAGGGCGAAAATAGCCGAAGCGGCAAAGCATATACCTATTTTTATATCGGGCAATATGTCTTTAGGCATTAATGTACTGCTTAAACTTGCCAAACAAACCGCGCGCCTGTTAGGCGAAAAAGCGGATATTGAAATAGTGGAACAGCATCACAATCAAAAGATAGATGCGCCCAGCGGCACAGCTATTATGCTTGCAAACGGTATAAAAGAGGAGTTGGCGGACAGCAAATTCATTTTTGGCAGGCAAGGCTTTACCGGACAAAGGACTAAAGAGGAAATAGGCATCCATGCACTTCGTGGGGGCAGCGTAGTAGGCAAGCATGAGGTAATATTCTATCTTAATAAAGAAATGATTACCCTAAAACATGAAGCCGAGAGCAGACAAATCTTAGCGCAAGGCGCAATTGATGCCGCTCACTTTATAATAAAGCAAAAAGCAGGCCTATATAATATGAATGACCTGCTGGCATAAATCTAAATTATTATAGCATTAAAAAAGCCTTTTTGTGTAAAGGCAAGGTGACCTTGCACGCAAAGTAAGGCGCTTTGATTTCGCAGTGAGAACGATTGTACGCAAAGTAAGCTCTTTTGAAAATGCGCTATAATCAAACGCTCTATATATCCCCTACTCGGTGTATTAGCTTATAAGAAGTTTTTGGCAATCAAAAATATTTATTATTAGAGTGTT
>CAYSNP010000042.1:0-15530 GCA_964432485.1 uncultured Christensenellaceae bacterium
GAGAGCCATTAAAGGGCAGGTAGTACGCATAATTTCCAATAGATATACGGTAAGGGCGGAGGGCAAAGACTATATATGCACTCCCCGTGGCTTGCTGCGCTTAACAGATGAATTATTTGCGGGCGATATGGTGGAGTTTAGCAAAATAGGGGAGAAGCGGGGCATTATTACTAAGGTGCTGCCAAGAAAGAACTATCTTATCAGACCTAATGTAGCCAATTTGGATAAAGCATTTATTGTAATTGCTCCCGAGCCCGCTCCCGACCTGCTTTTAGTTGATAAGATGTTGATCCATTGTTTTGCTCAAGGCATAGAGCCAATTCTATGTTATAATAAAATTGATATAGCCAGCAATCTAGAGCTAGCACAAATTGAACATGATTACTTAGATATTGCCAAGCTAATTGTAACAAGCGCAATAACGGGCAAAGGGCTTGAGGGCTTAGCAGCGCAAATAAAGGACGGGCTGTCTTGCTTTTTGGGGCAAAGTGCTACCGGAAAAAGCTCATTGTTAAATGCACTATTGGATCAAGAAGTTGCCAAAACGGGAGAGCTTAGCCAAAGGATTAAAAGAGGCAAAAATACGACCAGACATATAGAGATTTATGCTGTTAAGGAAGGGCTGGTAGCTGATACTTGCGGGTTTTCTATGCTTTCTTGCTTAGAAATGCATCCTGAGGAGCTAAGATTGTTTTATGACGAATATTTAGCTTTGGCAGCAAAATGCAAATATCCTAGTTGCGCTCATAGTATAGAGCCGGATTGCGAGGTGATTAAGCAAGTGCAAAAAGGGTTGCTTCCCAAAGGCCGCTATCAACGCTACCTTACAATTTTGGAAGAATTAAAGGAAAAAGAGAGGAAAAAGTATGGATAAACAGGTTTTAATATCTCCTTCTATCTTATCTGCGGATTTTGCTAATATGCAAAGGGATATAGAGCGGATACAAAGCTGGGGCGCAGACCTAATACATTGCGATGTAATGGACGGCAACTTTGTGCCCAATATCACTTTTGGTATGCCTATGGTTGCCGCAATATCCAAGGTTGCCGCTTTGCCCCTAGATGTGCACTTAATGGTAGATAAGCCGGAAAGATATATAGACGCTTTTATAGACAGCGGCGCTAATATCCTTACTTTTCATCCTGAAGCCAGCAGCAAGCCCCTTGACGCCCTTAAAAGGATTAGAGAAAGGGGAGCAAAGGCGGGCATAGTGCTCAATCCAAACATAAACTTTTTTGACTGGGCGCACCTTGCGCCTTACTGTGATATTATATTGATAATGAGCGTATATGCAGGTTTTGGCGGGCAGAAATTCATTGAGCAAACTTACGAAAAAATCCAAGCAATCAAAGGATATTTGGTAAAAGAAGGACTTGATTTGCTGCTGGAAATAGATGGCGGAGTAAATGAGCAAAACAGCGCAAAACTTATTGCGCACGGTATAGATATACTGGTGGCAGGCAGCGCAATCTTCAAATCTGACAATCCTGCCCGCACCATTGCCAATCTAAAAAAATATTAACACCCCTCTCTTGCCTGCCATATATTGTTATAGATATATGTTGGAGGGTGCCCCATGAAAATAGTTTGTGTAAAGTGTCCAAAAGCAATTTCATACATAATTAGATTATTTAGAAAAAAAGCATAAATAAAGCCGCATTATTTTTGCGGCTTAACAGTACATATTTAATTACGAAGGCTAATATTTTATGCCTGTACTTTCTTTTGAGCCCTTAAACAACGAGTGCATACATACGCTCTAACTTTTTTGCCATCAGCATTAACAGTCCTAACTTTTTGAACATTAGCTCCCCAGCTTCTTCGGGTCAGCCTATGGCTATGACTTATTTTATTCCCACTCATTCTGCCTTTTCCGCAAATGCTGCATACTCTTGCCATTTTTAATACCTCCTACTTGTAACCAAATTATTATACAGGTTTTTGCTGATTTATGCAACAGTTTACTGCGCTATTTAACAATTTACTTGCAATAATAGTCGAATTAATATATCATAATATATATAAAGATTTAGGAGTATATAATGTCTCTGAGCACTACCAACAAATATGGCAATATAACCATAAGCGATGATGCAATAGCTATTATCGCCAATAAAGTTGCCAAAGAGTGCTACGGAGTATATGACCTAGTAAGCAGGAGATTATCTGATAGCCTGCTTTTATTATTTAAAAAAGAGCCATTGCAAAAAGGTGTAAAATTAGTGACGACCCAAAGCAGGATTTATATAGATTTATATGTGATTCTTAATGCCGGAGTTAATAGAGAAGCTGTTATTGCTTCTTTAACCAAGACTGTTATTTATCATGTGGAAACTTTTAGCGGTCTTATTGTCAAGGCTGTAAATGTGCATGTTGTGGGTTCACGCTTATAGTTTTGCAGGCTAAGTGAGGATAAATTTGAATAATATAGACAATTTATTGTTGATAGATATGATAAAAGGCGGTAAGCTCAATTTAGAACTCCATAAGGAGCTTATCAACAACCTTAATGTTTTTCCCGTCCCTGACGGAGATACGGGCACTAATATGAGTTTGACAATAGCCAGTTCCGTCAAAGAAATCGATGCCCTTTTGGATAGCAATACCCCAAATATAATGCAAGCGTTAAGCAAAGGAGCTCTTAAAGGCGCAAGAGGCAACAGCGGAGTTATACTTTCTCAAATATTTAAAGGTTTTGCAACTGTTTTTGCTAAGCAACGCCCTTTGAATGCAAAAGCCTTTGCCGAAGCGCTTAAAGCAGGCGCAATTAGTGCCTATGATGCAGTTTCTATACCAAAAGAAGGCACAATCCTTACCGTAATAAGGGTTATGGGCGATTACGCCAACAGAATAGCGGGAAGAAAGAACACTTTGCTGGAGTTCTTTGAAGCGGTATTGAAGAAAGGGGAAGAAACTCTAGAAAAAACTCCGGAAATGCTGCCTGTGCTGAAAAAAGCAGGGGTGGTAGATGCAGGAGGCAAAGGATTGCTGGTAATCTTTTGGGGCATGTATAATGTGCTTGCCGGCATAGAAATGAAGCTCTTAGAGGAGGACGAAGTTGCTCCAGCAGGGCTAGGTCAGCTTTTTGCAGATGTTCATGATTTAGACAATATACAATTTGGATATTGTACAGAATACTTTATTACCAACCTAAATGCCACAGCTACCACAGCGGATATAGAAAGATTGCGTTTGGACTTAGGCAAAATTGGCGATAGCGTAATTGTTGTAGGCGACTTGCAGCTTGTAAAGGTGCATGTTCATACTAACAAGCCTAATAAAGCGCTTGAATATGCGCTAAAGTTAGGCGAGCTTGATAAGTTAAAGATAGAAAATATGCACCAGCAGCATAGAGAATTGGTCAATAACCGCCAAAGACAGGATAAAAAGAGGTTTGGCATGCTGGCAATTAGCTCCGGGTCCGGGCTAAAAGAGGTCTTTAGCGAGCTTGGTGTAGATGTAGTACTCGAAGGCGGTCAAACTATGAATCCCAGCGTATCGGATATAGTAGGAGCGGTAGACTCAATAGCTGCTCAAACTGTATTTGTACTGCCAAATAATAAAAATATTATATTAGCCGCAGAGCAAGCCCGAGAACTTGCACGCAATAAATTGGTAGTTATAGCTACAGAAAATATTCCAGAAGGTGTAGCTGCAGCTATTGCTTTTGACGAAAACAGCTCAGAAGAGCAAAATGCAACCAATATGCAGGCTGCTTCGGGCAGTGTTAGATGCGTCCAAATCACCCATGCAATTAGAGATGCAGAAATAGACGGATTTCAATTAAAAGTAGGGGATATTATAGCTGTTGAAAATGAGATAATTGCTAAAGGCGGCTCTAGCGAGGAAGTAATAACAGAGGTTTTTAATGATATTATTGACGATTCTGTCAGCACCGTTACGCTTTATTACGGAGAGCAAGTAGAGGTAGCTCAAGCGCAGGCTTTATGCGATACTCTTAGAGAGAAATATGTTGATGTAGATATTGATATTTGCTATGGCGGACAACAGTATTATTTTTATATTATTTCTATTGAATAGGATTTGTTAGCAGTCTTAACAATTTGTTTATTGATTATTTGAGTTTTTTATTATATAATTAAAGCAAGGGAGAGAGGGTATTGAAATATAAATTGGTGCAAGGGTCACAGGATTTTTTGCCTAAACAACTTAAAGAAAAACATGCAATTCAAAACAAAATTATGAGTGTGTTTGAAAGTTTTGGATATAGCGCTGTGCTCACTCCAACTTTGGAGCACCACGAAATCTTTACGGAAGGGATTGGGGTAGAGCCTTTTGACCAGCTTTTTAAGCTAAGCGATACTGACGGCAGCCTATTAGTGCTTAGAAGTGATATGACTACCCCGATAAGCCGCTTAGTTTCTACCAAAATGGGTGCTACTTTTCCGCTTAGGCTATGTTACCTTGCCAATTCTTTTAAGCTAAAGGCAGAGCGCAATCGTTTGCGAGAGTACACGCAAGCGGGGGTGGAGCTTTTTGGCGTAGCTTCCCCTTTTGCAGATGCCGAGGTTATTGCGCTTGCCATTGATACGCTCCTTGCCTGCGGGCTGGAGCATTTTTTGATTGATATGGGTCAAGTGGCTATCTTAAAGGGTATCCTTAATACCACTGCTCTTAGCGAGGCTCAAAAAGCCAAAGTTTTTTCTTTAATAGATAAAAAGAATTATATAGACCACCATATTTTTGCACCGTTAGACAGTAGTACCCGCTCTAAACTCAATGATATTGCCAATTTATTCGGTTCTGCCGAGGTGCTAGACAGTGCGCAAGCAATACTTGATAATGAGCAAAGTTTAGCAGCTCTTTCTAGCCTTAGAGATGTCTATTCTATTTTACAAGCTATGGGGTATGAGCAATATATTTCGTTTGACCTTGGGATAGTCAATGCTTATACATATTATACGGGAGTAGTGTTTAAGGGTATTACCAGTTGTTTGGGCACTTCCATACTTAGCGGCGGCAGATATGATACTCTTACTCATTCCTTTGATAAGGATATACCCGCAACAGGCTTTGCAATAGGTATAGACAACTTGCATATTGCCCTATCCCGAGAAGGGTCGATAAAAGAGAACGCCTTAGATAAGGAAATTATTGCTATCGGTATGGAAGCGGAAGATAAGGCATTTAAGGCATATAAAGAGTTTTGCAAACAAGTTATTGAGCAAGGTAAAATAATCAATTATTCTTACGCTACAAGCATAGAAGCATTAAAAGAATATGCAAGAGTGCATAAGATTTGCGAAATAGCCTTTATTGATGCGCAAGGCAAGATATTTAAGGAGCGACTATGAGTATCACCATAGCTTTAGCAAAAGGCAGACTTGCTGATAAAAGCATTGAATTACTTGAGCAAGCAGGGCTGCAGCTTGACTTTTTGAAAGTGCAAAGCCGAAAACTTATCTTTGAGGATAGCAGCGGCAAGCTAAGGTTTATTTTTGTCAAACCCTTTGATGTGCCTACTTATGTGGAGCATGGAGTAGCGGATATAGGTATTTGCGGCAAAGATACAATTCTAGAGTCGGAGAGCAATATTTACGAGCTAATGGATTTAGGTTTCGGCAAATGCAAACTTGCTATTGCAGGCAAGGCAGGCACAGACTTTCTTGGCAGAAATAATTTGCGGGTGGCAACTAAGTTTGTAGGTTGTGCTAAAAAATACTTTGCAGAAAAGCAGCAAAATATAGAGATTATTAAATTGTCCGGCAGCGTGGAGTTAGCGCCGATTATAGGGCTTGCTGACGTAATTTTGGATATAGTGGAAAGCGGCAAAACGCTTGCCGAAAACAACCTTGTTATTTTGGATGAAGTTGCGGCAGTCAGTGCTCGTTTGGTAGTAAATAAGGTTAGCTTAAAGACCAAAAAAGCGGCTATAGCTCCCCTCTTGCAATCTGTAAAGGCGGTAACAGAAGGTAAATGATTAAAATATATAGCTATCCTAAGGATAATATCACCAATATTTTTACTCATAACTATTTGGATAGGCAAGATATTAATTCTCAAGTGAGCGCAATTATTAAGGATATAAAGGAAAGAGGGGATACCGCATTATTTGAGTATACTGAAAAGTTTGACGGAGTAATACTTAATAAGGAGAATATTAAAGTAAGCAAGCAGGAGCTGGCAAATGCAGCTAGTCAAGTTTCACCCGAGCTTTTGCAAGCTATGCGCAAAGCCGCTCAAAATGTATACAATTACCATATTAAGCAAAAAAGCAAGGACAACTTACATTTTGATAATGGGATTGCAGTTGGCACGCTTGTACGCCCTCTTAAAAGAGCTGGCATATATGTGCCCGGAGGCAGCGCGGCATACCCTTCCAGCGTGTTGATGACTGCAATGGTAGCTAAAGCCGCAGGAGTACAAGAAATAATTATGTGCTCTCCCAATCTTAGCAACCCTTTAACCCTAGCCGCCGCTCAAGAGTGCGGAGTGCAAAACATCTTTAAGGTTGGAGGTGCGCAAGCAATTGCCGCTATGGCTTACGGTACTGCAAGCATACCTAAAGTCGATATAATTGCAGGACCGGGCAATATATATGTAACACTTGCAAAAAAGCAAGTATTTGGGCAAGTTAAAATAGATATGGTAGCAGGCCCAAGCGAAATAGCAATTATTGCAGATGAAGCTGCCAATGCCGCTTTTATTGCCGCTGATATGCTAGGGCAAGCAGAGCATGATACACTTAGTGCCGCTTATTTAATAACCAATAGCAAAAAGTTGGCTGATAAAGTTAAAATAGAGCTAATCTCCCAAGTAAAACATTTGGACAGAGCGGCAATAATTAATAAGTCTTTGCAAGAGCGCAGCGCAATAATTATAGTAAAGGATATGGCAGCAGCTTGCAGCGTAGCCAATACTATTGCGCCTGAACATTTGGAGATTATATGCGCTCAAGGAGAAGGGCTTGTTGCTGACATTCATAATGCGGGAGCAATATTTATAGGCGAATATTCTCCGGAAGCATTGGGCGATTACTTTGCAGGACCTAGCCATGTTTTGCCTACAAGCGGCTCTGCAAGGTACTTTGAAGTCCTTAATACCGATACTTTTAGCAAAAAAATAAGCTATATCAAGTATAATAAACAAGAATTCAATAAGGTGGCTGCAGATATTTACCGACTTGCCAACGCCGAGGGGTTTGGCGCACATGTAGGCTCGGTAAAGATTAGAGCACCTAAGGAGGTAGAATAAAAATGAGAAAAAGCGAAATTAGCAGAAAGACAACGGAAACTGAAACTTTTGTAGCAATCAACCTGGACGGAACAGGCGAACGCTCAATTGATTCCAAGATTGGATTCTTCAATCATATGCTGGAGCTATTTGCCGCACATGGCAACTTTGACCTAACTGTGATATGCTCCGGCGATTTGGTGGTAGACTATCATCACTCGGTAGAAGATATGGGCATAGCTATCGGCAAATGCATTTATAATGCGCTGGGCAACAAGTCGGGCATTACCCGTTATGGCAATAAAAGTCTACCAATGGATGAGGCACTTACCCGGGTAGATATTGATATTTCCGGCAGAGGGCTGTTGGTTTACAATGTCCCACCTTTGACCGAAGGCGGCAAAATTGGTGAGTTTGATTGCCAATTGGTGGAGGAGTTTTTAAGAGCTCTTGCTATGAATGCGGGTATTACTCTGCATGTCAATTATGTCTATGGCACGAACTTTCATCATATTGCGGAAAGCATTATCAAAGGATTTTCCAGAGCACTTGCAGAAGCGGTTAAGGTAAGCGGCAAAGGCATTCCTTCTTCTAAAGGGATAATTGATTAAAAATATATGAAACTATTTCCCGCTATAGATATTCTGGATAAAGTAGCTGTAAGATTGCTTTATGGTAAAAGGGAGCAGCGCACCATTTACGGCGATGCAGTAGAGCAGGCGCAAAAATGGACTAATCAGGGTGCGGAGTATATTCATATAGTTGACTTAAACGGTGCATTTGACCATTCTAATGTCAATAAGGATATTCTTGTACGCATTCGCAACAGCACTAAAGCTATTTTGCAGCTGGGCGGAGGATTGCGCACCTTGCAAGATATTCAATATGCTATTGAGCATTTGGGTTACGATAGAATTGTATTAGGCAGCGCTTGCGTGCAAAATCCAAAGCTAGTGGAACAGACTTGCGCTCTTTACGGCAATAAAATAGTTGCAGGTCTTGACGCTCTGGACGGCAAGCTAAAGATAAAGGGCTGGGCGCAAGATACGCTGCTTTCTCCTCAGCAAGTAGCATTAAAGCTAAAAGAGTATGGAATAAGCGATATAGTTTATACGGATATTGGCAGAGACGGGGCACTTGTGGGCGCAAATGTAGCGGCGTGCAAGTTGCTGCAAGAGCAAACGGGCATGAATATTATAGCCTCCGGCGGCATAAAAGGATATAGCGATATAGTCCAGTTAAAAGACGCAGGTATTTATGGCGCAATCATTGGCAAAGCATTGTACGAAGGTAAGATAGAGTTAACAAAGGCATTGGAATTATGCAAATAAAAAGAATTATCCCTTGCTTAGACATTTATAATGGCAGAGTAGTTAAGGGCGTGCAATTTAAGGATTTGGTTGATGCAGGCGATCCGATAGAGATAGCCGAAAAGTATAATCAATTAAAGGCGGACGAAATAGTTTTTTTAGATATTTCTGCTACCAATGAAGGCAGAAGCTCACTTTTAGAGGTTATTAAAGATGCCGCAAAAGAGGTTAGCATACATTTGATAATAGGCGGCGGGATAGGGACGCTTTTACAATTTGAAAATGCGATTAAAGCAGGGGCAAGCAAGGTTGCAATCAATACCGCTGCTGTAAAGAATCCTAAACTTATTTCAGAAGCGGCGCAGCAGTTTGGCACAAAAAGAGTAGTTGCCGCCATAGATATAAAAAAGGTTGGCGTTGACTATAAGGTTTTTATAAACGGAGGCAACACTAATACTGGGCTGGATGCAATAGCGTGGGCACAAGAGGTAGAAAAGCTGGGAGCAGGAGAGATTTTGCTTACTTCTATGGATTGCGACGGCACGAAAAAGGGATATGATATTGATATTACCTCTAAAGTTAGCGACAGCGTCAAGATACCTGTTATTGCTTCGGGCGGAGCGGGCAGTATGCAGCATTTTTTAGAAGTGTTTACTGTGGGCAAGGCAAGTGCGGCGCTGGCGGCTAGTTTATTTCATTTTAACAAAGTGGATATAGTTGAGTTAAAAAAATATCTTGCCGCAAACGGTATTAAAGTGAATTTATAAAGGAGTTAATATGGAGTATAACTTAAAGTTTGATGCCAACGGTCTAATTCCGGCTATTGCGCAAGATGTATATTCGGGGCGCATACTTATGCAGGCATATATGGATAAAGAGGCACTGGAGCAAACCTTGGCAACCGGCTATATGCATTACTTTTCCCGCTCTAGGCAAAAGCTATGGAAAAAAGGCGAAACCAGCGGCCATACTCAGCGGTTGATTTGCGCACTGGCGGACTGCGACGGAGACAGCTTATTATTTAAGGTAGAGCAGGTAGGCCCTGCTTGCCATACGGGCAGCCTTACTTGCTTTTACCGCGCTTTATACGGAGAGGATGTAACCGATGCTAAGATTCTAGGCGATTTGATGGCAACAATTAAAGATAGAAAGGTGCATCCCGTAGAAGGCAGTTACACCAATTATTTATATGACAAAGGTTTAGACAAAATCTTAAAAAAACTTTCGGAAGAATGTGCGGAAGTAGTTATTGCCGCAAAAAATGGTGACAAAAGTCCGCTAATTATGGAACTGTGCGATATGGTCTATCATATTATGGTGCTAATGAGCAATGAAGGCATAGAAATAAATGATATATATGCCGAGCTTGCCCGCAGAGAAGGCAGAGTGCCGGACAAGAAATATTCTGCAAGCGGCATTGCTGACAGGCCGGATTTAAGCAAGAAATAAGCAAGTAAGATGCTGGGCAATATAATAAAAAACTCTGCTTACCAAATCATAAAAGTGCGTTAACCGCTTGATTTTTTTATTGATATTTGTTATATTGTATAAGCTAAAGGCATCCGCTCTTCTGTTGTCGGCAATAAGCGGGAATGGCTCAACGGTAGAGCGTCGCCTTCCCAAGGCGAATGTTGCGAGTTCGAATCTCGTTTCCCGCTCCATATGGCACCATAGCCAAGTGGTAAGGCAGAGGTCTGCAAAACCTTTATGCTCCAGTTCAAATCTGGATGGTGCCTCCAAAATGCCGTTGTGGCGGAACAGGCAGACGCAAGGGACTTAAAATCCCTCGATTTTCAAAGATCGTATCGGTTCAAGTCCGATCAACGGCACCAATCACTAAAAGTGGTAAGATTTTAAGCGATTTCCTAGCAAAAACAGCAAAAATCTTGCCTTTTTTTTAGTCACAAATAAGTCGTAAATAATATTTTTTGATTTATGGCACAATCTTGCTATCCCTGTTTTAATGAGGTATAATTATATTTGCAGAATCTATAGAAAAACAAGCATTACAAAAGTTATTCCTCACTCTTACTTCCTAACTAAACAAAGGAGCTAGAAAAGTTATGGATAAGACCAAAGTAATATTATACACCTCAAACGAAGGCGATGTTAAAGTTAATGTTATCTTAGATAAAGAAAATTTTTGGCTAACTCAAAAAGGCATGGCAGAGTTGTTTGATGTTCAAGTGCCAGCAATTAGTAAGCACCTAAAAAACATATTTGAGTCAGGAGAGCTTGATGAGTCTATGGTTATTTCCTTTTTGGAAACAACCACTAAGCATGGTGCAATACAGGATAAGACACAAACCCAAACGACTATGTTTTACAACCTTGATGCGATCATTGCGGTAGGATATAGAGTTAACTCAAAAAAAGCAACTCAGTTTAGAATATGGGCGACAAAAACCTTAAAAGAATTTATAATAAAAGGCTTTGTACTTGATGATGAAAGACTTAAGCAAGGTACTAACATTTTAGGTGTAGATTACTTTAGAGAACTATTAGAGCGAGTGCGCTCAATAAGAGCAAGCGAAAGGCGAATTTGGCAACAAATAACTGATATATTTGCCGAGTGTAGTATAGATTATGATAAGAGCTCTGAAGTAACACAAAATTTTTATTCAACAGTTCAAAATAAATTTCATTACGCAATCACTAATCAAACAGCAGCAGAAATAATTTACTCAAGTGCTGATAGTAAAAAAGAAAATATGGGGCTTACCACATGGAAGCATGCACCAAATGGTAGAGTGCTTAAGTCTGATGCATCCATAGCAAAGAACTACCTATTAGAGAAAGAAATAAAAAGGTTAGAGAGGACAGTATCCGGATATTTTGATTACATTGAAGATTTGATAGAAAGGGAGAACACTTTTACAATGGCAGAATTTGCAGAAAGTGTCAATGAGTTTTTATCTTTCAGAAAGTATCAGATTCTACAAGATCATGGCAAAATATCTGCATTAGCTGCAAAAGAAAAAGCAGAAAAAGAGTATATGAAGTTCAACAAAACACAAAAAATAGAGTCAGATTTTGATAAAAGGATTAAGCAACTAACTGATAGTATTAAGAGTAAGGAGCTATGAGTTTTGGCGCATTATACTTATTGGCTGGATAAGCGTAGACAATTAGCAAATCTTGATTTTTTTTATAAGTAATGTATAATTAATTTTATAGTATAAAAATTAGGAGAGTTTATGAAAGCAAAATATGTTTTAGCAATAGTGTTATTAACCTTATTGAGCACCATTTTTTTAACGGCATGCAACGATGTAGTAGATAATCCAAACTATACCATTACTTTTGATACAAATGAGGGTACTTCCATAGAGCCTATTACCAAAAAAGCGGGCGAAAGCATTCAAGCTCCCACACCTCCCACCAAGGAAGGGTATGTTTTTGCTGGATGGTATCTAGATAATAATACTTTTGAACAAGAGTTTACTTTTGATGTAATGCCCGCAGAAAATATTACCCTCTATGCTAAATGGATACAAGATCCTCTACACTTAAGCCTAAGCGAGCTCTGGAATGCTAGAAGCGAGATTTTTTATCAAATTTGGAACGATATGATTGAAGATGATGAATTTGATATTATTTCGAAAGAGGAAGATGAGGGTAGTATTTTAAGAACGCTCCAATTATTGTCAAGCAAGGAAGTCCCCGAAGGTTTGTTTCTCAATAGGGAGAAACCTTTAGCTCTTACGATTGACGGTTTAAGTGATAACGATATAGGTAATAACAGTAGGCTTTATGTTGTTTTAAGAGTGCTTTTTAGCACAGATTTAGAAATTAAATATGTAAGATGTGGCAGTTCTAACCATATTGCATTGAACCTTTATTCTTTAAGCTCAATATTAGAAAATAGCGCAAAGTTAATAGGTGATGCTTGGTACACACTTGATGAAACCGAATTAATTCGTTATGTTGGCGATAGTGAACATTTTGAAGTGCCTTCAACAGTAAATAAAATAAACTACTATGCATTTGCATTAAATGATAATCTTACCAGTATAGTTATTCCAGATACCGTAACAAGTATAGGGCCGGCTGCATTTAAAGGCTGTACTAGTTTAGCTAACTTAACTATTCCTGACAGCGTGACAAGTATAGGACCGTATGCATTTGAAGGTTGTGACGGCTTAACTAATTTAATTATTCCTAACAGTATAATAAGTATAAGTGATTATGCGTTTGCTAATTGTGAAAGTCTAGCCAATATAGATATACTTGATGGCGTAACATTACTAGGTAATCAGGCATTTGCTAATTGTAAGAATTTAGTCAGCATAGTTATCCCTAACAGCGTAACAAGTATAGGGGCATACGCATTTAGTGGCTGCGCAAGTCTTACCAGCATAATTATCCCTGTTAGCGTAACAAGCATGGGGTTAAAAGTATTTGAAGGCTGCAATGACCTTACTATTTATACTGAGCTACTTAGCAAACCAAGAGGTTGGGACGATGATTGGAACCCTGACGATTGCGAAATAGTTTGGAGCTATGGTCTACAAAACGTCACTTATTATTTTGTAACCAATGGTGGGACATCTATTGACCCCTTAGTGGCAACAGTGTTGCCCGTAGCCCCTACAACTACAAAAGAGGGATGGTATTTTGCAGGTTGGTATGATAATCAAGAGTGTACAGGTGCAAAAATAACTTTCCCTTACGCAAATCAAAAAAAGACAACCTTATACGCCAAATGGGTGCAAGAGCCACTTAACGCAAGCCTTAGTGAGCTTTGGAGTGTTAGAAGTGATATGTTTTTCCAAATTTGGGATGGTATGATTGAAGAAGATGAACTAGCGGTTATTTCAAAAGAGGAAGACTCGCAGGGCATTCTCGAAATGTTCGAATCAATATTTGAAATGGAAATAACTGAAGGCTTATGTATAGAATTCGGCATAGTCCGACTTTTAGCATTTACGGATGATGGAATGCTAAGCGATGATGACATTGACGATATAAATCAAATGATAAATGAAGTTTTCGGTGCGGTACCAGGAATAGATGTAAGAGCAAAATATGCTAGGTGCGGTAATTCAAATCATATTGCATTAAATGACTTTTCTATTAACTCAATATTAGAAAATGATGTTAAACTAGCTGGCGATGCTTGGTACACAAATGATGAAACGGAATTAATTCGTTATGTTGGCAATAATGAGCATTTTGAAGTGCCTTCTGCAGTAACTAAAATTAATCATTCTTCATTTGCCGATTGTGAGAGTCTAACTAGTATAATTATAGGAGACAATGTAACAAGTATAGGATGGAGTGCATTTGCGGGTTGCACCGGCCTAGACAGTGTAAGTATACCAGATAGCGTAACAAGCATAGAGTTTGGCGCATTTAGGGATTGCACCAGTTTAACTAATATATCTATTCCTAATAGTATAACAAGTATAGGACAAATGGCATTTATGGGTTGTAGTAGCCTTACTCGCATAGTTATCCCTGGTAGTGTAACAAGCATAGGTGGCTATGCATTTGCCGGTTGCAGTAAAATCACTATTTATGCTGAGGCGTCTAGCAAACCAAGCGGATGGGCTGATGACTGGGCTGACGCTCCTATTGTGCATTGGGGTTATACAGGTGACTGATATTTGCGACATATAAACGTAAGATTTTTGGTTAATATATAATGCAAAAGAAAATATTAAAGCAAATATTATATAGACAGATAAGGAGTTTTATTATGAATACAAATAAAAGAATTGAATTAATCATAATAAGCATATTATTGGTTACGATTTTACCTCTGGCAATCGTAGCGTGCAATAAGTCTAATGGGAGTCAAGAAGAAGTTAATAGGAGCTTGGATATAGGCCTCCTTAAAGTCCTCTCATTTGACCTTGAAGGAGTGAAATCATTAGCGATAGAAAAGAGGGCGATAGCTAAGAGAATAGTCGATACAAGCCTTGCAGCTTATGCAGATGAAGTAGAAGAAAAGAATGTGTTGATAGGCGAAACAGAAGATAATGAAGTGATAGAAATAATGCTTCGTACTAAGTTGGGTGAAATATTTAAGCAAGATGAGTTGCAAGCACAATTTAACAAGTTATGTGTAAGTGGGAACTTTGTATTCTTTGAATTAATACCTATTGGAGTTGCTCCTAGTGGGGAATATGTTTATTATACTGACGAATCCTTTGATGAGAATGGAGAATTAAAAGATGAATCGTTAATAGTTGCGTACAAGCGAGTAGAGTATATACCTATAAGGGAAAGCTATAGTGGAGAAGAGTTATTAGCATTTGAAAAGAAAAGCACCCCTTCGCCGGTTATTCGCTCTTTTGTATTTTCTATTAAGAATGGCAAGATATATGACCTTAGCGAAACAGGGTATGAAGTATTAGGCAAGGGAGTAGTTAAGCTAGACAACGAGATATACAGAGTAAGTGTTAATGAAGAAGGGGAGCTAGAAACAATTCCTGTGTTTACTGATTTTCAAAAACAAAGGATTTTCTTTGGCACTAGCTATGATGGCAGAGAGTTAATTAGAGTGGACAAGTATGGCAATATCTTTGCAGAAAGCGAAACGCTTAGCTATATAGAAGAAGGAGTGTATGTAACAAATGTTGCGATTTCAGGCAGAGATAATTTACGATATGAGATAGACAAAACAGGGCAAGCAGTGCAACTTGATTTAAAGAATAAATATGTTAAATGGATAAATGAGAATGGATTGAGAGATTTGCTCCCAGGTGATAATTTTTATCAAGAGAAGATATGTTTATATTGGCCCTATCGACCATTTTGGCAATATTGGGAAGGGGTGAAAGATGGCATACCATATTTATACAGCGGGCTATCATTGCCAAGTTCAGATGGCCCTAGTATTGAGTCATACAATATTAATGGCAAAGTATTTGGATTCTCTCTGACTCCAGAGGTGTCTGTTGTGTTCACAAGCGTTTTAGATGGTGAATATTATTTCGATTATTTAGCAGAGGTTCAAGGCCAAGCTAATTATCTTGTATGGTACGATTCCAATACTAAAATTGAATTTGACCCTGGAG
>CAYSNP010000043.1:0-15134 GCA_964432485.1 uncultured Christensenellaceae bacterium
TTCATATATAATGATTAATGTATAAGCTATTTTTTATATATAAATAATAGTTTAAGATATTATATTAATATTGCAACGCACTTATAGTTTATACCATTCTTTGACTAGATTAGATTTAGTTAGAGGGTGGAGCGTCATTAAGGAGTTATATATGGCAAAATCCAGAAAAAAAGTCAGCTCAAAAGCCAAAATAGGACTGAGTTTAGTGCTAGTGACAACAATATCTATTGTTTTAATAGCAATGGGTATTTATGTTCTTGTAAGTGTAGGAGCTACAAGTAAGGTGCCGGATATCAGCGGATTGGAGTATTCTAATGTCGATATCAGTAAGGATGCTGATATTAGTCAGGTATATATTACAATTAGATACTCTGATGACACTTATAGACAAATTGCACTTTCCGAATTTACACCTGAGAACTTTGATATTTCTAAAGTTGGCATCCAAAATGCCAAGCTAAATTACGGCGGTTTTGAACAGGTTGTTACATTTAATGTAGTAGATACCAATCGTGTTATAGAATATAAGGCTACTCCCGGAGGGCATATATTAGGACAAACTAAACAAACGGTACCGTCGGGCTCTAATGGGTCCTCAGTAGTGGCGGAGGCTGAGGAAGGCTATTACTTTGTAGAGTGGAATGATAGGAAAGACAATCCTATCCGTAAAGAAGAAAATGTTAGCGAAAGCATGGAGCTTATTGCTACTTTTAAAAAGATTGAGTATAAAGTAGTATTTTATTATGATGACGGTACTATTGCACGTGAGCAAATGGTACAGCATGGCAGTATGCCTTCTTCTATACCTGACCCTTCCAGCAATTTAATGAAAATATATGGCAAACAGTTTATAGGTTGGGACCAATCTTATGAAAATGTTACATCAAAGTTAGATATCCATCCTATCTATAAAAAGGTAGCCACGGATGTGGAGTTACATATCACCTTAGACAATCGCAACGATGTGCCCTTAGGAGATAGCGACCTTCATGAAAAAGGTTACTATCCGTGGGATTCCTATGCCAATATTGTGGTAAGCCCTCGCCCTTCAAGGGTATTTACAGGCTGGTCTATTAATACCTATAACGGCTGGATAAATATAGAAAAAAGGTCTACAACATCCATTCAGGTATACGAAGATGGCAATAGGATTATCTTTACTTCCGAACTTGCAGATTTAGCTTTAGACAGTTATCGGCTGCGATTTATGCCGGAGGAAGGTCTAGCTCAAGTTGAGATTAGGGCCGAATTTGCTTATGAGGAAAGTGTAATAACTTTTAGTAATTATTCTAATATAGTCAAGACAATTATCCTCCCTTATGGGACTCCGATAGCTGCGCATTTATTTGAACCTCAGGGCGCATCAGGAAACACGTTTATCGGCTGGTATCCTAAGGACACTGAAGGTGAGGTAGGCGATCGCAGGATTGAAGACAGCGATATTTTTCCACAAGATGCAGAGTTGGTATCCAAATATACCATTAAAATAATGACAGTAACATTTAACGGTGCGGGTGCTGACAATTCTAATGAGCTAAATAAGAGCGTAGAAGTCCCTTATCAGCAAAAGATTCCAGACCACGAAATGCCTAAAAAAGTACCTGTACGCAACAACTATATTTATTTAGGTTGGTATCTTTTTGAGGATGGGCAATTTACCTCACAAGTTATAGACGGCAACTTTGCGATAGTTAGCAATATAGAAGCACGTCCGCGCTTTGAAGTAATTACATACAATCTTAATATTACTACCATAGGCGCAGGCTCTTCCTACAATTTTACTACGGGCTCGCTAGTATCCATTACCAAAGGAGTAATGGACCCAAGACCTGATGCAATAACACAATATACTTTGGCATTTTTAGCAGATACCGGTTATTCTGTGGAGGCTTTTGAGTCTGATTTTGAAGGTTTTGAGGAGTATAAGGGAGACCCCTGCAATAGGGTAGAGTATACTTTTACCCCAACCCGTGACATTAATATTACGGTAACATACGCTATAAGCTATTATGATATCATTATTGAAAACGGAAATGAACAAGACAAAGGTAGCGTAACCTATCAAAATATAGACGGGGGTACCGTTGTCAGCAATGACACTTATATCGAATTATCTTTTTCTCACGGCACCACTAAGAACTTTAGGTTCGAAGCTGAAGCGTATAAGTATGTTAAGAGCATTAAAGTAAACGATGAGTCAATTTCCGGCATCCCACGCAATACTTTAGATTACACTTTACCTATTGAAAATATGGATAAGCATCTTACTATTGTTGTGGAATATGAGATACTTAGCTATCAAGTTACTTTGCCTGAAAATCAAGTTAATTATTCTATAATACCTCAAGAGTCTCAAGAGCTATACCCTCGGCACAGCAACCCAAAATTTGATGTTTCTACCCAAGAAGGATATTATATCTCTGCTTTGCGCATTAATGGTACAGCAGTCAATTTATTTAGCTCTACTGCCGGTTACAGTACAAGCGACTTAAAGATTAACTATCAAGAGCAAGAAGATGGGTCGCAAGATGTTCGTGTTACATCTTTTATCCTTGAAATAAAGACTATTGATGAAGATAAAGTAATAACTGTAGATGTTGCGCCTATTTATTATAATGTAAATATTGATAGAGTGGGACTGGGCGATTTTATTTTAAGTACAGATAAGCCAACCTTTGGATATAACGATAGCTTAAATATTACAGCGTATACTGTAAGTGGATATTTTGTTAAATCAATTACAGTTAATGGTATAACAACCCTTTATCAAGATAGAGATGAATCTCAAATTGAAAAGTTTACTAATATCAGACAAGATTTAAATATAATATTTACTTTCAGTATACAAAGTTATCAAGTATTCTTTAACGGTGCAGGGGATATAAACGCAAGTGCCAGCGTGGCAAAGATAGGCGAGGAGGCTAAGCGTTTTAGCGCTACTTTTAACGAGTATGCAGGCAGCAACTTAAATTATATTATAACACCTGATACAGGATATTATATTTATTCTCTTAAAGTAGGTGACCAAGATTTTGCGGTAGATACAGCCAGCAATGCTCAGCTTGTAGAAATCAATAACTTAATGAGCGTTGTTAGAGTTACCGTTGATGTAAGAAAGGTAAGCTACGATATAGAAGTAAATATAAACAATACAGAATATGGCACGGTAGACACCGAAAGCGGCAATTATACTATATTGCATGGCGAAAGCGACTTGCTTATTATTACTCCTTCTTCGGGATATTATATCAAAGATATTGAATATAATGGACAAAACGCAACAGACCGCCTTACGGGCAACGAGTTTGCTCTTGCTAATGTTACAGGGGTATGCCAAGTTAGCATTACTTTTGAAAGGATAAAATATTCTGTCACCGCAGGCAATAATGAGCATGGCAATATCGAGTTTACTCAAACTTTGGTACCTTCAGGCGAAGATATTCTTGTTAGTGTTTGGGCTAGCGATGGATATGTTATTGATTATTATACTCTCAATGGCGACACGGTAGAGCCTGCGGCAAGCAACAGCACTTTTGATTGTTTCTTCTTAGCAGTAGACAGCGATATTGTATTTTCTGCTTATTATAAGGTATATAATTGGCAAGGCGAGCAAACTGTCTATATTCAGATAACTGGGCAAGGCTATATTGAGGGCAACATTACAAATTTTGACGAAATGCAAAATAAATACACATTAAGCGTAATAGATGTTATTCATATAGGTGTAGTAGCTGATACGGGCTATTATATCAAAAGCATTAACGGTACGCTGAATGGCGGCAAAATTGAAGATTGGATATTTACCGGTTTTGCATCCGGCTCCACTATTAGTATAGTTTTTGAAAAAGAAGACTATGATGTTAGCTTGAACACTCCCGACAACGGCAGTTTAAGTGCCGATAAGAACAGCGTAACCTTTGGTGAATCTGTAGAGTTTACCTTTTCGCCTAATGAAGGATATGAGCTGGAATATTTAAAAATCAACGGCTTTATTAAGACAACCTCAGGCAGTTCCTATACTCTTAACGCAGTTAGTGAGCATATCAATGCCGAAGTCGGCTTTAAGCCAAAATCTTATTCCATAGGTATTAGCGCTTCAGCTAATGGCAGCGTTACTACCCCGCTTCCTTATTTTAATTCTGGAGACTCTGTTGCAATAACAATTATTCCCAATGTAGGATTTTCTTTAGCCAGTATGATATTAGGTACTGTGCAAGGCTCTTACGCTCTTACTCCGGAAGAGATTGCTACCATTAATGCTGCAAGCAGACTTAATAAAATATATGAAGTTAGTGCTACCTTAGCAAGAGACCTGGCTATAGCAGAAGGGGAGCTTATTATCAATCCAACCTTTGTAAGCAACACTTATACAGTCAATGTAATGATAGAAGGTGACGGTTCGGTAATTAATCGTACAGAACTAATAGGCATCTCCGCTACACATGGTGAATCCTTTATGTTGCTTTTAGAAGCTAATATCAGCAATTATATAGCTGAAATAATAGTAAACGGACAACTTATAGACTTAGTAACTAATATAGTAAACGGAACAATTAATAATATTACCAATGAGCTTATTTCGGGAGAGTATACTATTGATGTAAGGCAAGATTATGATATTCGGATAGTGTTTGCCGAAGATACTTTCAAAGTTGCTATTTCGTCATCATTAAACGGCACCACTACCTTAGGAGACGGATTTAATCAAGTTAGTGTAAAGACGGGGGTAAATGTTCAACTTTCTATGCGCGCAAATGCCGGTTATCATATCGCCAGAGTGCTCATTAATGGAGAAAATGTGCCTTATACAGATAGGGAGATGTTCCCATTTGATGATGTCAATCATAATAGCACCAATTTTTATATGCTTGTAGATATTAGGCAGAATATTTCTATCCAAGTGATTTATGAGCGCAATACCTATTTTGCTTCTGTTATTACTGCTAATAAATCTACCAATTTCAAAAATACTGACGATATAAGCGAGAAATATGGCACAGTAATTATTTCAGGATACCAAAGCAAGGACGGTGCAGACGGTGCAGTAGATTTTTACGGCATTCCTCACGGTAGCTCCTTTAATATCATAATCACTCCGGTCAGGAACAAAGGCTACCATATTTCCAAGTTCTACATAGAATGGAAACCTACTACTTCCAGCACTATACAAGAGATTACGCCTGACGGTATCAATCCAAACGGATATGTATTTCGTTTTGAAAATATTACTAATGATATTAACAAGATTTATGTAGAGTTTGAAAGAGACCTATTTAGTATATCAGAGCGTGTAATTTCTGATGAGGGCGAAGTAGAAACCTTATTTTACAATCCGATAAACGGTGACCCTATCACAAATATAGCTAGCATAGAAAGCGAAGGTATTCGCACTTATACAGGTATAGAATATGGTATACAATCTATTACTTATTTAGATTCTCCTATTGGCTATACTCTTACTTCTTTTATAGTTAACAATTTTGAAAGGTTAAGCTATATTCGTAATAATAGGTACACTACTTATGTACAAAGCAACTCCGACATTATTGTGGAATATTTAATTAACCAATACAGCTTTGAACTTAATGATATAAGTACGCCAAGCGGTATCACTAAAGGGTGGATAAGCGTAAACAGAGAAGGCACGCTGCAAGAAAATCATCTTATTGTAATGCATGGCACTTCATTAGAGCTTGTTATTACTCCCAACTACACCTATGAAGGATATGCAATAGGTTCTGTAACTATCAATGGAGTGCGCCTTAGTGTATCTAATAAGAATATACAGCTTATTCATACTATAACGATAGAGGAAGATACAATTGTTAATGTTAACTTTACAATCAATACATACAATATATATATTACCCAACCTACGGAAGGCGGCAGGGTGACCATTCCTAATATGAATAGCGGCGCCAGCCCAACCGTTCCTGCTGGTGATGTGGAATGGAGCAACTCTGTTACGCTTACTTTTGATATTTATAATGGATATAGGATTGATGAGTTTATTATCAATGGCACTAATTATTGGTCACCATATATTGAACACGGCTCTACTCATACCATATACGAAATTAAAGACATTCAATATATCTTAGTTATATATGTAAGAAAGACTTTTTCAATAGATTTCTACGGCAACTTTGATGATGACAATACCTATATGGAAGATGGCATACGGGTGGAGCCTTATGCAACTTATAATGGAGGCAAGGTAGAATCCAGCCAGTTTAACAATACGATAATCTTGCACTTTAAGCTTGCAACCGGCTATGAAATTCAAGATTGGTCTTATGAAATGGGCGGCATCCCTCAATCCTTTAATGCAGATTCCTTTGCTGTTGACCCTCTTAATCCTTATTGGTACACTTATACAATCTCTGCTCTTACAGGCAATTTGGAAGTATATGCTACTTATGCCATTAAACAATACCAAATAATTGCTACTGCCAACGATATAGATTATATGCAATATAGTATTACTAAGGACAGTATCGAAGTTTCGCAAGCTACGCACTTTGATATTATCAATATATCTATCCAAGTAGAGTATGGATATTCATTACTTTCAATTTTTATCAACAATACTATTTATTCTGTAGAGAATGTTGAAGATTATTGCCGCATAAATTATACTAACAATAACAATACTTATAGTTATGCTGTTACCTTGGAAGTTATAGACGAGCTGCTTAATAATATTGACAGCCTAAATATTTATTTGAATATTAAGAAAAATACTTATAAAGTAGAGATTACCCCTGTAGACAAAGATGGCAATCCTTCTGATAAAATGAGCTTTTCAGGCGCTCGTTCTTATGAGCATGGCAACTTCCTTGTTATTACTCAAACTTTTTCAGAGGGTTACCATGTTCTACCGGTTGATCCTGACTCAGAAAATGAGCCGGGCCTAAGGATTAACGGTATTAGTTATACACTTTATGATTATAACGAAGTTGTGCAGCATATTGATTTTGGTGCAACAACAATCACGCTTACTTTAAGCGGAAATCTGGTAAGCAATTTAGATGTTCACGGTACAGAGTTTGGCTCTAATGCTATTTTAGTATTTAGCTATAGGGTGATTATAAAGAAGCATACTACTAATATCAAGCAATATATAATAGAAACAGGGCGCAATCCCGAAACGCAAGGCCCTGATGCAGGCACTACTACTGTTAACCTAAACTCGCCTGTATCAGGTGCACAGCAAGAATTCATTACCCTTAATCAAAATGAAGCTACCAGTGAGTTCTTTACCGTTTGCAATTTTATAAGCAGCGTGAATCTGGGAGAACCTTATCGTTTTGCCGGTTATCAAGAGTATATTGACAATGTTTGGCAATATGTAGAAAATAATAAAAATGGCATTACTATCTCCGGCAATATAATGACTTATACAGTTAAAGCGGATAGAGTATTTAGAGCAGTATACTATAGGCAGTATGAGGCAATAGTAGAGGTTTCTCCTCAATACAAATATCTTGAAGGACAGTATTCTGCCTCTGTCAATAGCTTAGTATTCAAAGAGTATGCTACAATTACCGCAACCGCTAATGGAACAAGCGTGCATGATAGCGAGGTCAACTTAACCAATCAATTTAAGTTTATTATTGATTGCAACGCTTATATGAAATTAAGCTATAATGATAGCCTTGCTCAAAATCCCACCTATGGTGTAGATTATCTTAAAGAGACTGTCACAGGCGGCATTAAACAATATACCGCAGTTTCTAACGAAGGACAGGGCATGCTTATTACTGAAGATATTAAGCTTTTTGCCGCTATGCATAACGATATGCACTTTACAGTTATTCAAGAGACGGTAGGTAGCGAAAATGCTGCCAGCGGCGGCACGCCTCAATATCACATCAAGCCAAGGGGCGCAAGTGATTTCAACCCTTATCCCGTTAACCCAATTGACAACTATTTACCTGTAGATTCCTTTGATACTGTAAAAATAATAGTACCTGTCAATTTAAATTATCGTTTTAACGGACTATATAGACAATTAGTTGACGAGGAAGCAACTCAAGCACAAAACAAGCTGGTATTTAGCGGACAATGGACGCAAGTGCATGCTACCTCAGATGGTCTTGTTACAGAAACTACCGACGATAATGGTAATATAGTATATACTTTAAGAGTAATAAATCACTCTATTTATAAACTTGAGTATTATAAAACATTTGAAGTTTCTATAACTGTAGATTATAAGGAGCAAAACGGACCGCAAATACCCAATGTCACCAATGCTTTAGATTCTTTAGTTGATTCCGGCTTTTATTACAATGGCAGATATGATTATGGCGCAGTATTTAATGCGGTTGTCAATAGCGGATTAGATATAGAATTGCTCAATCAGAAATATCAATTCATAGGCTGGCATGTGCGCTATAATGATGGTGCATGGATTAATTTAGAGACTGATTTAGAATATGTTTATCCACAAGCTACTGATAGGGTCTTTAGGTTGGCGCAGTATCATGCTGAAACCAGCCGAGATGGCTTTGCGCTTGTTGGTGTCATTAAGGTTGACTTTAAGGCGGTATATGTACCTATTTATAATGTTACTATAAGCAATAGTTATGAGTATACCACTAGAGCAGGAGAGCCCTTTAGCTTTAATGGAGGAAATATAGATCTTACTAATATCATATATAATACCATTAGATACAATCCTAATGTAATTAATACAGTATGTTATAATGGTGATGTTAATGAAATGCAAATTACGGGCAGTTATCAAGATCCTGACAATTACGATTCCTGGCTGGATACTTATTTGAAGCTTTCCGTAACGCTTAATTCAACCTTTAAGTTTGTGCAATGGGAATATTCATTTAATGGTTCTGATTATCAAATCTTTGATTACTTTGGCGATACAGGTCCTACTGCTGAAGTATATTCTGTTCCTCTTAATTCAGATATTTATATTAGACCTATTTATCAAAAGACGGTTACCGTCAAAATTTCTCCCGTAGTGTTTTATGAAAAATTTGGAGAGCGCACCACAAATTCTGACTATATCAGTTTACAAAATCCCTATATTATCGTTGGCGGAGAGCAAATATTTGATTTTCCTGTGGTGCTCAATTTTGATATAGATATAGAATTAGTGCCCGGAGTGTATACAGGTGATGTTAATGACCCCGGATATGATATAGTAGGCTGGTATAAAGAGATTACTAATGACAATGATATTTTGCCTGATTATCCTGCTGAGAACGGTTCGGCATCGATTACCTTAGATGAGCGGGTCGAAGATATGGGCTGGACATATTTAATAGATTGCAGATATATTAAATTATGGAAAATTACAGTCACTACATATAATAGTAGTGCTACCGATATTTCGGATAATGCGCCAAGGACCACTTTTGACGGGGAAGAGATGTATAGTGGAGCTAATCCTGCTAAAAGCAGCGTTACCAGGATAATGCAAGCAAATACAACTCTATATTTATCAGTTAATACAAGCGCTACAGGCAACAATCCAAAGTTTGCGATAGATAATGATAAACTTGATGAAGTAACTAATTTAATACTTACCGATACTTTTAATCCTGCCCCAGATATTTTATATGGTTATCTTCATGCCAAAGGCAATAGAACTGTGGAGATTATCTACCGCACTTATTGTACTCTTACTATAACAGGAGTTATGCCGGGCGGTGCAATTATGTTTATGCCTACGGCAGGTGCTTACAGTATATATGATGCCTTAGGCGGCAATCCTTTGGTCCAAGATGGCGTGCTACCCGATACAACAGGGGCGGATGGCATAGTTAGGTTAGAAAACTTAGATGTAATAGGGATGAATAATGGCGGCAGCTCATATACCAGCAAATATGGTGCATTTTTAAAGGGTATGGATGAGAATGAATGTTTATCTAAACAGAATACAACTATAGATTTTAGCCCAAGCGGTATTTACAATAAGAATCTGGTGATAAATTACCAGCAATTTTCCGGAGATGATAAACCTTTTGATTCCGGCGCAGGTACTGAAGCTTCTCCTTATTTAATAAGCACTCGCAAACAATTAGAAGGTATAGACACCTACTATAATGCTTGTAGCAAAGGGGTCGAAGGGATATACTTTAAGCTGACAGCCAATATTTCTATGCTTAATTGGGTACCGATTTGTGCTGCCGGGAGTAAAGGTGGCTTTAACGGTATTTTAGACGGCGACAATAAGGAGCTAACCAGCTTTACCCTATCCGGCGTAGCAACCAGGTTTGTAGGTATGTTTTTGTTAACGAGCGGCACAGTGGATAAGCACGCAGTCCTTAAAAACTTTACGGTAAGAGCAGGAGCTAATACTATTGTTGCAACAGGCAGCGATTATGTTGGGGTGCTTGTGGGGCAAGCAAAATATACTGATTTTTCTAATATAAATATAATCAATGCAAATGTTAAAGCTAAGCTTATTGCAGGTATAGTTACAGGGGAAAGTGTAAACAGCTGCAACTTTAACAATGTAACAGTTACCGGCGGTACTATTACGGTTACCGGTGATTATGTAGGCGGCTTTGCCGGCCATATAAACTCCTGTACAATTGACGCATGTAGTGTAAGCGGCATAACTATTGTTAGCCCTTATACCAGAATAGGCGGATTTGTTGGCGAAATGCGCAGTACCGGTAAGATTAAGAATAGCACTTTAAGCGGCACTAATGTGATTGGCACTAATAATGCTCAAAGGATAGGCGGATTTGTTGGTAATATTGGGGAAACTACATCAGATACCGGCGGCGAATTAGATAATTGCATAATCAATGTAGTCAAGCTAGAGATTTTTGGCAGATATCATGGTGATGGCAGTTATCAAAATACAGGGGCGGGCGGCTTTGCAGGCAGAAACTCAGGAAAAATAAAAGGCTGCAAAGTGATAGCCGGCAATGTGATAATCAAAGCTAGTGTAGGAGGCGGCATAGTAGGTGTCAATGATACAGGCGGAAGACTGGAAAATAATATTTTGCAGGGCGGGCTTATAGATTTTCCTCTCAATGGCTCTCTATCCAGGCTTGGCGGTCACGCCGGCGGCAATAAGGGCTATATTTCAGGTTCACAAAATACCAAGGCAAAAGGTGGCAATGATTGGAGCACAGCTACCTCTATGGTGGCATTTCGCATGGTAAATATTGCTTTTACTAATAATACTACAGCAGGCACAGTTTACTCATGGACAACAACTTACTTAGGCGGTATTGTGGGCTTTAATGAAGGGACAATCACTACTTGTACTAACTTAAGCAAAATTATTCATGGCAGAAAGATAGGCGACGCAATAGGTCCGTATATGTACCTTGGCGGCATAGTGGGATATACTAGCGGCGGCTCTGTAACAAGCAATACTATGAGCGGTATAATGCGGTCCTTTAATTTCTTAGATGCTGACCAAGGGGCTCTTGGTGGAGAAGGTAGTCAAGGCGTATATACGCGTGATTACAATTATTTAGGCGGCATTGCTGGAAATAAAGCAGGAGGTAGCATGTCAGGCAATACTGCTAATGGCCATACTGTGTATTTTATTGCTATAAAATATTCCGATATGAAGACCTCTGGCGGAGCGCTTTGGTGGACCTGGACTTCTTACAATCGTTCTGATTGTACTGTTAGGGCTAGAGCTGTTACCGGAGTAAACGGTGCGGCAGGCGATGGTAGCAGAACAGGCGGTAGCGTAAACTCAGAATCTCAAAAGACTGGTAGCCAAACCGGAGGTGCTTGGAACTTTACTAACGATTACAGTAACGATCCTGTATAATGTAATTTGCTAATTTATCTAAAAGGGCTTTGGCAACAAGGCCCTTTTTTTTCTTAATACATTTACATATTGGGTTGCTCATATAATTTTTATATGAATACAATATTTATCTTAATCTTGGTTTCGTCTATTTTGCTTTTGCTTTTGCAAGATCCCTCTGGTATACTTACCGCTATGCTTTCAGGCGGCATGGGCGGGTTGCAATTTGGATTGAAATTAATTGTTATATATTCGATATGGCTAAGTATGCTTATTATATTAGAAAAGGCAAATATTGATAAGTATATAGCAAAAGCTATACAAAAGCCGCTTAAAAAACTTTTTCCAAAGGAAAGCAACGAGGCATATCTTTACTTATCCTTAAACTTATCGTGCAATATTTTAGGAATGGGCGGCGCAAGCACCCCAGCGGGCATTAAAGCAGTAGAGTCAATGGGAAGGCAAAAAAACAAGATTATGCTGGCTGTTATCAACTCTTGTTCCATTCAGCTGATACCCACAACCGTAATTGCTATGAGAGCGGTGCTGCACTCCAAAATAGATATAATAGTCCCCTCGCTTATTGCATCCCTTTTCTCTACCGCCTTGGCAATAATACTGGTAAAGATTCTGGTAAAGGATAATTAATGTGCTTATAGTTCCTTTACTATTGTTAGCCACCTTTATTTTAGCGGCAATCAACAAGGTTAATGTATTTGAAAGTTTTGCGGTAGGGGTAAGGCAAGCTCTCAAGCTGACCCTTGATATTTTACCCTATTTAATTTCAATTTTTATGATATTAGAGCTTTTTCGAGCAAGTGGACTATCTTTGCTTTTATCTGCCGCCCTTGCCCCATTCTTTAAGCTAATAGGTATCCCCGCAGAGCTTGCAGAGCTAATAATATTGCGTCCGCTATCTGGCTCGGGCTCTTTAGCGGTGCTTGAAAATATCTATAATCAATATGGTGTGGATAGCTATATTTCCAATTGCGCATCAGTAATGATGGCATCCTCAGATACCATTTTATATGTATGCGCAGTTTACTTTTCTACTTCCAAAAGCAAAAAAACAGGGCTGGCAATACCCATAGCCCTGTTTGTTTCTATTGTTGGTGCAATATTTTCTTGCCTGCTGGTAAAGCTGTTACATTTTGGTGGTTAAAAAGATAGGCAAGCCCATATGTTCAACCTGGTCAAGCAGCTCTTCAATTTCGTCTAAATGGGCATCCTCATCCATAAGAATCTTTTCTAACATATCCTTTGTGGCAAAATCTCTAACTTCAATTGCAGTTTCTATTGCATCATTATAGGCATCGATGGCCGCCATTTCTGCTTTTCGGTCATTTTCTAACTGCGCTGGTATCTTGTCGCCAATGGCAATATATTTCAGCTCGTTTACAATGGGAGTGCCTTCTAAAAAGAGTATGCGCCCAATAAGCATCTCTGCATGCTTCATTTCTTGAATTGCACGCTTTTCAAAATGGTCATGCAGCTTTTCGTAGCCCCAATCTTCACACATTTCCGCATGTACTATATATTGATTAATTGCCGAGAGTTCATCAGCCAGTAATGAGTTTAACGCTTTTAACAGTTTTGGATTTCCTTTCATTATATATATCCTCCTAATATAATTATGATTACCATATTATAACATTTTTATAGTCGATTTTCAAGTTGTTAACAGGCATATTTTATTGGGTGTTAAAATAAAATTCCTTTTCTAGGCGCACTTTCCCCTTATCGCTAACAGCTTTAATCCTTGCTATATCGTCATATATTGTAAGCTGAGTAGCGGTATAGCTTAATGTGCCTGCTAGCTTAATTCCATTTTTCCCCCCTGCAATCAAAACAGGGATAGGATAAGTGTCCTCCAAAAACTCTGACCTATGCACATGTCCGCTTAGTATTAACTTTATCCTCAGGCGCTCCATTTCTGTATAATATTGCTCGCTTAGCGCGTCTTGATAGTTAAACTTCTCGTCATGGCTTAAAGCAATAACATACCTATTGTCTGCCGCCTCTAGCTGTTGTACCCATTTTAATTGTCCTGCGGCAAATTGGTCAAATGCTACCACGCCCCCATATTCGGGATGGTTATCAGGTTTGTCCTCTCCGGAATCTGTTACTAAAAAGCTAAATTCCCCCTTATTAACCTGATAGTAAAACTTTTCTAACCCAAGCATATTGCCTAATTGCGCTGTTACTTTACCTCGGGTATCATGGTTGCCCATAACAAGGATAGCAGGGCATTCGCTTTTGGTGACTTGCGCACCGCCTGCAATAATATACTTGATTATATCATTTAGCCTATTGTATCCATCCGCATAGTCTCCAAGCATTAAGACCAAGTCAGGTCTGTCCAAATAGCTGGTGGCTCTTGCTACTGCCCGCAGTTCGCAATGCCAATCAGCAAGTGCCCAAATATTAGCTTTTTGCGGCAAATCCCCTCTAAAATGATACTTTCTTGAGCTAATACTTTTACCTAGTTTTCCGCCATAGCTTAACTCTGTTAGCACCCTGGCGCTATGTACGCTATAAGTGTTATTATTTAGATGTTCATATGGCACTTTGATATTGTGAATCCTTTCTGTTACCAATCTTCCCCCGTTTTCCTGATATATCTTATAATTTTCTCCTTCGTAGCTGTACTCTACATAACCGGTAGAAGAGTCATTTGTTGCCCATATAATAATATATTCCTCTCCGTTGTCCAGTACCAGCGGCTCACTGGCAAAGGCAAAAGGGCATAGGCTAATAAAGGCAGGGATTGCAAATATAGCTATTACTACTACAATAAGAACTACACTTACAATTTTTTGCATTCGAGGTGCTAAGTAAGGAAAAACAAAGAGAAGAAATAGCAAGCCAAAGGCTATCCACAACCAAGGTAGCAATTCAATCAAAAAACCGCCCATAACCTTGATATCGTCAGGAGAAATTATGGCAAACACAAGATTTATAAGCAGAAAAATAATAGATGCAATAGCACTAATATAATAAACTATGCTATTTTTAGCGCTTATGCCTCTAACTTTTCGATATGCATATATCAACATAAATATAGCATTGGCAACCATAACTGCCAACAGAGTTTCGCTAAAGCCGTTAAAGATTAAGGCATTTGCAAAGACATGACCAATTCTAAAAGCATAAAATATAATGGGCGCAAGAGTTGCTATAAGCGCAACTGCAACAATAATAGGCTTAGAATTAACAGTTTTTTTCATAATATTTCCTTTTTATTTTATTATATCACGATAAATATATATTACCATGCTTAAATAGTAAAATATAGGATATATTAAAAGTATAGGCTAATACCATAAAAAACGTAATTTCTCAAAGTAAGTTCCATAGTGATACCTGATATGGAAGTTAGTAT
>CAYSNP010000044.1:0-14744 GCA_964432485.1 uncultured Christensenellaceae bacterium
CTCCCTTTATAGTATATCATTCTTTTTCTGTCCACTTCAAGGGGAGTATATCACTGTGTATTTCACCATTTACGCAGTAAATGTATTTCATCACTCACAGAATGTGAGTGTATTAAAAGGTGTATTAGAAAATGTATTCCATCACTCACAGAATGTGAGTGTATTAAAAGGTGTATTAGAAAATGTATTTCATCACTCACAGAATGTGAGTGTATTAAAAGGTGTATTAAAAAATGTATTTCATCACTCACAAGATGTGAGTGTATTAGAAAATGTATTATAAAATGTATTTCATCACTCGCAGAATGTGAGTGTCTGCTTTATCTGATACAGGATACAAGGAGCAAGGCTTGCGAGGGTCTGGATTGCCGCACTTCGTTCGCAATGACGAACTACAAAGTCTTTGCGAGGAGCAAGGGCGACGAAGCAATCCAGGGCTTGCGGTAGCAATGCCTCTTATCCCTACCGTCTTTGCGAGGAACAAAGTAACGAAGCAATCCAGGCTTTACGATAGCAATGCCTCTTATCCCTACCGTCTTTGCGAGGAGCAAGGGCGACGAAGCAATCCAGGGCTTACGGTAGCACAGCTTGAAAATGATATTTTGCTGGCAAGTTGCAAAGTGATATTTGCACGCAAATGATATTATGAGCGGGCTCATAATGAGATTTTTTGCTTGTAGGCAAAAAATTAAGGTGAGATTGGTAGGGCAGGGAGCAAGGCTAGCGCGGGCCTGGATTGCTTCGTGCCTCGCAATGACATTTTGGTTTGCAGGCCTGGATTGCTTATTTATACCCTCGCATTGCTCCCGCAATTGCTCGTGGGCTCCCCCTACTGACTTGCCACTGGCAACTCAGCTTAACGCGTCGCCTGCAATGACATTTTGGTTTGCAGGCCTGGATTGCTTTGTCGCTAAAGCTCCGCTCAAAGACCTAATTGAGTGCTCTTTGAACTCTTATATGTATTCTAGTGCAAATTGCACTAAAATGCAAATAGAATGAGGTAAATATGAATATTTTTTCTGAAAGATTGAAAAACGAAAGAAAAATAAAAGGTTTGTCTCAAAGAGCAATGGCAAGTCGGCTTGGAATTTCACAAAGCACATATAAAGGTTATGAATTGATTGGCAAAGCTAATGGGCGTGAACCTTCAATAGAAATGATAATAAAAATTGCCACGGTTTTAGACATTGAAACAGACTACTTATTTGGTATTAAGGATTAAAGGCAGGTATGCCTTTGCAGTTTACTGCAAAATCAATGTGAGAGATGGGCCTATTTTCTCTTCTTTATTGCCCTTAGAAACCCTTTGAAATCCATTAGGATATAACAGACAAACACCACTATTATTGCAAAGACAGAAAGGGTAAGCCATCCCGGCACTCCTTGAATAACAAAAGGCAGACCGCTGCGCAAGAAAATATAGTCGGTATTTTGCAAGCCAAACACATATTTAGGTATAAACTCGCTATTGACTAGGTGAATAAGCATACCAATAATAGTTAGGTAAAAATGCTTAAACTTAGGCTTGTATGTTTTGGTAAAAAACTCAATAACAGGTATTAAAACTATTGCATAATGCTGCAATATACTCTTTAGAATGCCAAAATTAAGGTATTGATTGACAAAAATATCTTGAGGCATTACAAAAGTCACTACTCCGCCTATAAAGGCAAAGAGATAAAACAGCTCTTTTAATACTTTATTATTAGAAAGAGCAATAAGCGGTATAATAATCCCCGCCGAATTGCAAGGATAAAAAGGATAAAGCTCAATAGGGTCTACTTGCCTAATAAGAAACACCGCTCGCCAAAAAATCTCAAACAGCAAGCTGAGGATTGCTACTGATACAATTATTTTGCGTTTTCCTTTTTTGCCAGAAAGCAATCCTGCTAAAGTAAGGGCAATACATAGGGCTATTAAGACTGCAATAGCCGCAATATGTATTGTGCCAAATGTAAAATCGCCGGGCACGCCGCCGCTCCCTGTCCAAAAATCTGAAGTAAACATAAACTCTCACCTTTTAATATTTGGTATTAATAATTATAATGTATGTCTTTTATTTGTCAAGAGCGCCAAAGAATGCAAACAAATCGGCAAAAATTAAGTAAAAAAATTGGAAAAGCCCGCCTAAAAGACGGGCTTGATTGCTATCTATCGGAAAGCATGTAAGTTATATTTATACCTTTTTTAGTGTTAACTTTAGAGATATAGCTCCTTGCTTCATTGCTGGTTATACCGAATCCCATAGCCTCGCTGGCTTCAGACGCCACTATCTTAAAGGTGGCAATTGCCATTAGCTCCCCATATACATTAAGGATAGGTCCGCCGCTGTTGCCGGGGTTAATTGCCGCATCGATTTGAATTACTTGTGTGCCTTCGTAGTTGCGTGGGGTATTGGACACTACGCCTTTAGTAACAGAAGTACCCAGCCCTTCTGCATTGCCTATTGCTACGCAATCCTCTCCCAAATTAATTAAAGAGCTATCCATAAACACAATGGGATTAAGGTTGGCGGGAGCTGACTTAAACTTTAGAATTGCAAGGTCTATGCTTGTATCATAATCTACAACTTGCAAAGAATACTCCGTAGTAGAATTGGCAAAGTTGCCCTTAATGTTGCTATATACTACCGTGCCGCCCAGCACCCCGGTGCGTTCATAGGTGATCACATGAGCATTGGTAATAATATATCCGCTACTGTTTAGAATTATGGCTGTAGCCCTGCTGGCTTTCCCCGATGCGGTACAAGATATCTCCAATATACTGTCCATTGCTATATCCGCCACCATAACACCTATAGGACTATAGCCTTCGGGTAAGTAATACTCTCTGCGATATTGTAAAAGTATCTCCTCAGTTATTTCTGCTTTAAGAGACTCGCTCACTTGAGCTCGCACATCATCAGTAAGGTTGTTTATCATATTTTGGCGAATAAAATAAATAGCAAGAGCATTGACAAATATGGCAATGATTACAAATACTATTAATATTCTTTTATACTTCTGCTTAATATCCGCAGCTTCTTGACGGATTATCTCACGAGTGTTGTCTTGATAAAAGCCTCTGTTCCCTTCAAAATCATAATACGACATAGACACGCACCTCCTACTTTGATATTATACTCTTTTTGCCCATATTTTTCAATTACATTCAATAGAAAAAGGCGCTCTTATAAGAGTACCTTTATCTAAAAATAATCCTATTTATACTATATCCTAGCCAAGTTGCTCTAAACAAAGCCCAAAACTCGGAAGTAGCGCAGTTATATCACAATCCTCCGGGTCATAGCTGTAATAGCAAGGTGCGTAAGATTGAGTAGGCAATCTAACACCGTCCAGTAATGGAATAGGGAGACTGCCATTCCAGCTTTCCTCTGTATTGATAAACTTAAATACGCCAATATCCCAAACTTCAAAATCCAATATATACTTATTAAAGTCCATATTGTCGAAGCCCGCACTCTTTATCAGCCCGGCAATAGTTTTTGCATCTTTATTAACAACAGGAATATCTGCAACAATTTGGCACTTCCAATACATGTTGCCGCCCATAGATTTTTGCTCTATAGTTGCAGATTCAACAATTTTCGGATTAAGAAAATTGATATAGGAGCGCCATTCGTACCTATAGGCAAACTCTATCTCTTCTTCGCTCATATCTGTAATATCAATTTCTTCCCAATCTTCAACTTTGCCATCATACTCTTTTTGGCTGCGGTTGTGAGTTTGCCAAATAACTCCAATTCTTGGATGTTCAGAGTCCTCTGAGTCTAACAAGCTCATATCTTTGCCCGGGGACAAAACTTTATACTTTACATTGCCCACAGTCAACTCTTGTTTGGCATCATTAAGCAATAGCCTTGCGGCGGCAGTCAAGTCAAACTTAGTGAATTTTAATTTATTTGCAAAGTTAATAACTCTATGGTATACAATTTCGATATTATCTATAAGAATATTATTAACAATCCTATATGTTTGCACAAGCAAATCGCCTTCTATATTCGTAGCTTCATCTTTTACATAACCGTTGGCATCCAAATAATAAGCATAGTATGGTATATCTCTTTCGTTATAGCTTGCCAGCATAAACAAATAAATAGCTTTTTCTATATCGGTAGCATTGCCTGCAATGCCGCCTTCTATAGCGCCCGCCCAAGCATGTGTTGCTGACGGCGCAAAGGTAACTGCTTCCGCTCCAAATTCGGGATAGGAATTGGCAAATTGCAGCTCTCCTACAGGCGCAACACCTTCTCCGCCCAGAGAGGCAACAAATACAATGGCACCATTAGCTACCACTAATAAGATAACAACAATAATTCTAAGTATCTTCATTGGGGAAAAACTCCTCTTAAGTTAGTTATTAACTGAGATTATAACATTGAAGTCTTATAAATGTCAATACTGCTTGCAGTTTCATTTAACTATTTGGTAAAATATTGCAAAAACTTTGCCGCTTGCTCGCTTTGAGGCTTATTAATAAATATATCAGCTTTTGTTTGTTCGCAAATTTTGCCTTCATACAAAAAAATTGCCTCATCTGCCAAGCGTGCGGCTTGAGGCATTGAATGAGTGGAAAATATAAGGGTAGCCCCTTGCTCTTTTGATACTGTCTTAATGACTTTTTCTGCCACTAGTGCACTATTTATATCCATAGCAAAGGTGGGCTCGTCCAATAGCATAATATTAAAGTCCGACATTAGCAAGCGTGCAAGCGCCAACCTTTGGGTTTCGCCGCCGGAAAGTTTGCCCGCCCGCCTTTTAGCAAGGTGCCCGAGCTCTAGCCTGCGCAAAATATCTGAAGCTCTTTTTTTATCATTTTTTATAGCAAGCAGATTGCCAAGTACACTAATATCAAAAGCAAAACTCTTTTGGGGCATAAATACCTGCGTTGCGCCTGCGCCTAAGTTTGTAGCTCCTGAACTGGGGACAAGCACCCCTGCCAAAATCTTTAGAAAGGTAGTCTTGCCGCTGCCATTTGCGCCGATAATAGCATATGCCTTGCCTCGTTCAAGCTCCAGCAAGGGAATATCCAGCACTACCCTATCGCCATATTTTTTAGTTAAGTTTGTAACTTTTATCATTTTAGCTTTTCTTGTATCAGTCCTGCTATACAGTTGATAATAAGCACCATAAGCAGCAAAATCAATCCTAAGGCAACTGCATATTCGAACTTGCCTGTATTGTAGTTAAGGGCTATAGTAGTAGTCATTACTCTGGTTTTGTTTAGAATATTGCCGCCTACAATTTGTACCGCTCCCACTTCTGCCATAGAGCGGGCAAATGCAAAAAGATAAATAGCTATCATTTGGAAGCGGCTTTCGTTCATGGCCAGCAAAAATACCTTGCCAAACTTGAGCCTTACACCTTTGGCGGTATCCAAGAACTGTTCGGCAATTTGAGAAACATACATTTCTGCCATACCTGCCACTATGGGGGTAATCAGCACTATTTGCGCAATAATCATCAATTCTACACTATAAACAAGCCTTAGGCTGCCAAAAGGGCCTGTGCCGGAAAATAAAATATAAAGACCTATCCCTACCGCTACCGGAGGCAGTCCCATAAGGGTGCGCAATATGGTGGTAACTGCCCCTTTGCCCCTAAATCTTGCAAGCGCAAGCAACACGCCAAGCGGCATACCTATAATAAGCGAAATTAACGAGCTGGACAGGCTCATTCTAAGCGTAGTTAAAATTACACCGTTAAGGTAGGCGTCTCCGCTAAAAATTAGCGAAAACGCCTTTGCTATTGCTTTGCCCATATTACCTTGTTAAATTGCATACGAATAGGTAAACAATGCTACTCCATATTCTGTCTTGCCATACTCTGCAATTAAATCTTTAGCTTTTTGTGATAGCAACCAATCTACAAGCGCCTTTGCTCCTTTAGTATTGATTGTTACTGTGCCTTCCGCAAGAGGATCGCCGGTTATAGCATCTTTAAAAGGAGCATCGGGGTCTACTGCCAATATAGAATAAGTATTCTTTAAGGAATCGTCCTCTTCATACAATATCTTTAGATTAGGGAGTTTATCGCCTTCGCTGTCATTTTTGTATGATAAGAATGTAGCTTTATCGGTAAGGATATATGCTTCTTCTTCATTAGCCATAGTAAGGCAAGCGCCCATAACTTGTCCTGCGGAAGTGTACCAGCTTGGGAATTCCGCTGATTCACTTTTTGTTTTTTCTGGTATTTCTAATGCCGCAGGCCAAAGAGTAATTTCTTTATTATGAGTGCCGCTGGCATCTCCACGAGAGATAAACTTATGTTCACCTGCTGCAATAGCCGCAAACGCATCTTTAACGCTATCTTTATCTTTTACACCTGCGGGGTCATCATTAGGGCCAACCAATACAAAGAAGTTATACATAAAAGGCAATCGGGCAGCATCCCTGCCCTCTAGCTTTAAGGCAAAGCCCTCATCTACAAAAACATCTTCTGCAGCTTTGGAATGCACCAAGATTATATCTGCATTGCCATACTTTGCCGCATTAATAGCCGCTCCTGTGCCTGCTGAGGACATTTCTACTTTATAGCCGGTATCTGCCTCAAAATAAGGCATAAGGTAACCCATCAATCCGGAATCTCTAACAGATGAGGTAGTAGACAAGCGGATAGTCATATCGTCTTCAGGCGGTTTATTACAAGCTATCAGACCTGTCAGCAGCGATAAAACTATCGCAACAAGAAATAGTGTTGTAAGTTTCTTTTTCATGGGGTTCTCCTTTCCACAATGGGAGGCACGGCCGTTTCCCTCCGCACCCTATCGTTATCCAAACCGTAGCAAGACCGCCTTAGGTACAGGATAATCGGATAATATAATACTTATAGTCTAACAAATCAAGGATAAAAAGTCAATATATAAAAAAATCCCCTCCAAATGATTAATGACCCTCATTCGTCTTTGCGAGAAGCATAGCGACGAAGCAATCCAGGGCATACGTAAGCACGGCTTAACCCTGTCTAAACATAAGGTGCAAAAGGAGCAAGCCTCTGGGGACTAGATTGCTTCGTGCCTCGCAATGACATTTTATTTTTACTCAATAGCAACCTTATATGCTTTGCGCTGTTTATAAATTGTAAAATGGGTAAAGCCCAGCTCTTTTAACTCTGCGCAAATAGGCTGATAGTTTTGCGCCAACCTTGTTTCTTGGTGAGCATCAGAGCCAAAAGTGATATTATTGCCCCCTAACTCCTTATACCTTATTAAAATATCTGTATCGGGCAAGTGCAGCATAGGCAAGGTCTTGACTGCCGAATTGACTTCCAGCGTTTTGCCCATTGCTATAATTTTAAGCAAAATCTTATCAATAAGCTCGCTAAACTCTGCATAAGGCATGCTTCTGTCTTCATAAGGGGCATTGCGGCTAATATACCCCAAGTGCCCTACTATATCAAAATCATAAGGCGCATTAAGGCTTTCGTATACCGCTTGCAAATAAAGCTGATATGCAACTTGTTTACTTTTGCCTATAAAGTATTCCTTGCGGTAAATGTCCTCCAAATCAACTAAATGAATTGAATTAATTATTACATCAAAGTTATATTGCGAAAAATCTGAAATATAACGGTCTGCGGCACGCTTATCATAGCCTACCTCCACCCCCATTGCTATATATAATCCGCTATCTTTATACTTTTCTTGTAAAGCGGTAATGGCAAGGGTGTATTCTGCAAGGTTTATTTGAGTCCAATCCAAACTTGTAAATAAGCAATCCCTATCGCAATGGTCTGTAAAAGCCAAGTATTTTAGCCTCAACTCTAATGCAGTCTTTACCATTGTTTCGGGTGAAGTTTTGGAATCGTGAGAAAACCAAGTGTGCGTATGTGAATCTATACCCATAATATTCCTTTTACATTTTGTTAGGTATCTTTATACCCAACAAATTAAGTCCGTCATTTAGCACATGCTTAACTGCACATACCAAAGCTATCCTGCCGGCTTGCTCTCTGCCGGAATCAAGTATCCTATGTTCATAGTAAAACTTGTTAAATGCTTGAGCAAGGTCTATAAGGTGACGGGCAATTAAGCTGGGCTCATACTTTTCGCCTGCTTCTACAAGCACGTCAGGATAAGAGTCAAGCAATGCTATTACCGCTTCGCCTTCTTTATTATCTACGCCAAAAAATTCGTCTTTATACTCAAATGGTGAGTTGAGCATACTTTCATAACCGCCCTTTTCCAGTACGCTAGCGCATCTGGTGGCTGTATATTGCAAGTAAGGACCTGTTTCACCATCAAAATTAAGAGCCTTATCATAACTAAAGACTATATCTTTGATACGGTTGTTATAAAGAGTGCCGAATACTACTGCGCCTGTGCCTACTATATCCGCAATTTCTTGCTTGCCCTCCAATTCGGGATTCTTTTGTGAAATTATATCAAGTGCCTTTTGCTGCGCTTTATCAAGTACATTTTGTAGTAACACAACCTTACCGCGTCTGGTACTCATAGTACCGTCCTCTAAACTTACCATACCAAATTGCACATGCACTAAATCTTGCGCCCAATCTTTGCCCAAAAGCTCCAGCACCTTAAAAACTTGCCTAAAATGCAATGCTTGCTGATATGCCACTACATAAAGACATTTGTGAAAGTCATATGTGCTCTTTCTATAATAAGCGGCAGCTAAATCTCTGGTAGCATAAAGAGATGCACCATCCGCTTTTTTAATTAGGCAAGGCGCCATATCGTATTGCTCTAAATCTACTATCTTTGCCCCGTCGGAATCTTTTAATAGTCCTGCCGCTTGCAACTCCTCAAGCACTATATCCATTTTGTCATTGTAAAAAGCCTCTCCGTTATAGCTGTCAAAGCTAACGCCAAGGCGGTCATATACTTTGGAGACTTCAGTTAAAGTAATTTCCTTAAATAAAGAAAAAAGCTGCAAAGCTGTCTTATCGCCATCTTCTATTTTCTTAAACCATTCTCTTGCTTTGTCGTCTAAGAGCGCATCTTGTTCCGCTTCTTTGTGATAGCGCACATAAAGGTTGCTTAGCTCACTTATCCCTTTTGCCTTTAGCTTTTCTGGATTGCTCCAAGCCAGAAAAGCGTAAATTAGTTTACCAAACTGCGTACCCCAGTCACCCAAATGATTGATTCCCACCACATTGTAACCGAGCTTTTTATAAAGTCTGTAAAGTGCCGCACCTATTACAGTAGTGGATAAATGTCCAATATGAAAAGGTTTGGCAATATTGATAGAGCTGTAATCTATACAAATTGTCTTGCCGCAAGGCTTGCCTGCTCCATATTGCTCTTTAAGGTTTAGCACTTGAGTAAGTACTTTTTTTGCTAAATATTCCTTATCTATTCTAAAGTTAACATATCCGCCAACAGCTTTTACACTAACTAAAGGGTATGGAAGTCCGGTAAGGCTATCCGCAATTTCCTTTGCTATAATAACAGGACTTTTTTTAAGTTTAGCTGCAAACTTAAAGCATACAAGCGCATAGTCACCCATATCAGGACTGGGCGGCGTTTCTATATTGGCAATAAGTTCTTGGGCGGTAAATGTGCCTTTAATTGCCTGCGCAATAAGCTGCTTTAAGTCGTTATCCTGCATTGCTAATCCTCTTTTTACTAACTATATTGCTCTTTTCTATTTCATACAAAGTATACTTGTCTATACCCTTAATTTCGTTGGAAGCGGTTGTGATAATAGCTTGCAATGACTTTACCTCCTGCAATAGCGCCGCACGTCTTTGCGCATCCAGTTCGCTTAGCACATCGTCTAAAATCAACACCGGTTTTTCGCCGCTTGCACGCTCAAACATCTTTATTTCTGCAATTTTCATAGCTAGTACCGCACATCGCTGCTGCCCTTGCGAACCAAACTTCTTTAAGTCTATTCCATTACATAATATCATAAGGTCGTCTCTATGCGGGCCTACTGAAGTATGTTCTAACCTAATATCTCGCTCTAGGGTCTCTTTATATAACTTTTCTAAACCTTGTCTTATATTAGCAGGGTCTACTTTTTCCGTTTGATAGGTGATTTCCAACACTTCCTCGCCTTGCGTAAGTGCAAGATTGTAAGAAAGCGCTATATCCTTAAAAGTATCGATGAAAGCTCTTCTTTCTGCAATAATATATGCGCCTAACTCTACCAGCACCTTATCGCAAACCTTAATCATTGGCTTAAGGTAGTCTTTGTCCTTATGATTTTTAAGCAGTTGATTGCGTTGCTTTAATACCTTATTATACTTTTGTAAGTTGTAAAAATATAGCTTCTTTTGCTGGCAAAGGCTAATATCCAAAAAGCGGCGTCTGTCTTGAGGGGCATCTTTGATTAGCTTTAGCTCGTCGGGAGAAAAATATACCACTTTAAGAGTGCCTACCAACTCGCCCAATTTGGATATCGGATTATCGTCAACAGTTGCCCTTTTTCTGCCTAAATTATCAATATGTATCTCTATAATTTGGTCAAAGTCGCCTTTGTTTACTACTACCTTTACTCTTGAGCCGCTCTTAAAATCCCAATTGATTAACTCTTTATCTTTTAGATTCTTACTGGATTTGGCAAGGGAAGCAAAGTACATACTTTCTGCAAGATTGGTCTTGCCTGCCGCATTTGGTCCATAAAAAACATTTATCCCGGAAGATAAGCTAACTTTAGCATGCTCATAACTTAAAAAATTGTCCAGCTCTATGTTCTTTATTACCATAACCTGCCTTTTTTAAGTGAACTTAAAGGGGGTAACTTGATATACATAGTAATTGAGCCAATTGTAAAAAAGCAAGTTGCCCGTACTTTTCCAAGACATATTGATAGTGTCTGTCCCCTCTCCAATAAAATAATTAATCGGCTTATCAATTGCCAGCCCTTTTTTTACATCCCTTAAATACTCATCTTTAATAGTTTCTCTATCGTATTCGGAATGGCCAAAAAAGAAAAGTTTGCTATTGTCACGACTTTTTGCTATAGATACTCCGCAAGTCTCGCCGCTTGCCATTACGCATAGCTCAGGGTGGGCGTATAGCGCTGCCTCGTCCACAGAGGTATGGCGGGAATGGGGCACGCAAAAGTGGTCGTCAAGACCTTTTAGCAAAGGGTCATATTGGATATGCGCCCGATTGGGAAAAATGCCGAACATCTTTTTGTCCAGCGGATACTTGCCTATCCCATAATGGTGATAAAGCGCAGCTTGGGCTCCCCAACATACATATATGGTACTCGTAACTCGCTCATTGGCATAATCCATTATCTTGCATAACTCCTTCCAATAAGTCACATCCTCAAACTCCAAAGTTTCTACAGGCGCACCTGTAACAATCATTCCGTCAAAAAAGGAATCTTTAATTTGTGCAAAAGACTTGTAAAACTTGTTCATATGATGTTCCTGCACATGTTTAGATTTATAAGACGCTGTTTTTACCAAAGTTAAGTTAATCTGCAAAGGTGAATTGCTAAGCAGGCGAATAAGTTGGGTTTCGGTTTCTATCTTGGTGGGCATAAGGTTGACAATAGCTATTTCTATAGGCCGAATGTCCTGGGTCTGCGCTCTTAGCTCACCCATAACAAATACATTTTCCTTAGATAAAATATCAAATGCAGGTATGTCTTGAGGTATGATTATTGGCATATTGTGCTCCTTTTTTCTGTTGCAAGCCTCACTTGTATTCCTTTAGCGTGCGCTCTATTTCTCGTTTTTGTTCCTTTTCCTTAATAGCTCTGCGCTTATCGTGCAGTTGTTTACCTCTTGCTACGCCTAGCTCTATCTTTACCAAAGAGCCCTTAAAGTATATCTTGGTAGGGATAAGGGTATAGCCCTTTTGCTCAATTTTTGCCTTGAGTTTAAGTATTTCGCTCTTATTTGCCAGCAAGCGTCTGTCTCTTTTAGGCTCAGGATTAAAGTGACTGCCTTTATCGTATGCAGATATGTGCATACCGATAATAAAAACCTGCCCCCCTCGCACCAAGCCAAAGCTATCTTTAAGGTTGACTGCTCCTTGCCTTATACTTTTAACCTCACTGCCTACAAGCTCTATCCCTGTCTCCAGCGTGTCTTCTATATAATAATCGTGGTAAGCCTTTCGGTTGATAGCTATTATTTTTGTTGTCATAACTGCTCCCTATAGTGGTAAGTATATCATATTTGGCTTGCGCTTGCAATTATTAAGAGCGGGCAAAAGGCAGTTGCCGTGATATAAAAAAAGTCCGCTTGAAAGGCAAACGGACTTATGCAATATCTCTTTTGCTTACGCTGTTAGCCCAGTCTTTCTATCAGTAATTGAAATACAAAGAACAATACGCTTGTAACTAACAATGCCGCCGAATTATATATAGTCCATCTCTTAAACTTGGCATCTAATGATTTGGACTTATTTTTGCCAAAGAAAGAATCAGCGCCGCCCGCAATTGCCCCCAAATTGGTAGTGTTGCCTTTTTGCAACATCACAATACCTACCATTGTTAGCGATAACAATACCATTAAAATGATAAATATAATAGACATCACTTGGTAAAACTCAAACATTTACGCTCTCTCCTTAATTGCTTTTGTATTTTATCACAATCAAAAATAAAAAACAAGTAAAAAATGCTTGCTAATATATAAAAAGTTCCATATTTTTCTCTTTTTATACAGTTATTATAACAAACAGAATATATTTAGTCTAGCCATTTCTATTGTAATTAAACTGTCGCAAATATTGCGGACGGAAATCTTAGCTCGTTTTTCAAGCTTTATCATTGTGTTTATATATACGAAATTGATACACGGATTCAAAAAGGCATAGGCGCAAGGCAACCGTTCGTTATTACAGCAAATGGAAAGAGTGCCTCCGCATTGGCAAGAGTATTCTGCAAAAAAGTTTAAGTAATAAACTCCTTTATCCAGCTCAATACGGTCAGTACAGCAATGCCAGCCGCAACCTTCGGATGCTATCATTTTTCTAAACGGAATTGCATCGCCGCATTTTAAGTGACTTTTGCCTTTATGAACATAAGAAGCAAACTTAGTTTGACAATGAGTAGGTCGGCAAGAGTCATATCTTTTGCAAGAACAGTCATCTCTAAACTCGTTATCCTCTCTATTCGAGCATTTTTTTTCTACACAATCCCAAAAACGATTATATTTGCTGGGTTTACAACTATGGCAATAATAGTCTTGGTAAGATATAAAATTTCTGCGTAAAGCCATTTTCCTTTTTCTCCTTTGAGCACCATTGACTTGTTAGGCTTAGTATTCTATAATATAGTATATTGCAATCTGGATTAAAGAGGTGAATAGGAGTAGTTATGGAATCATTTTTAAACTTGCCTATTATATTTATTTTTGGCGCTCTTATTGCGGCAGCGGTGCTGGCAATGAGCGTTTTTTTTATAGTAAAATCCTTTAAGCGTGCCAAAGAAATAGGTATGGACAAAGCAAAATTGACAAAAGCGGTAAAAACCAGTGCGATTTTTAGTATTGTGCCATCTATCCCAATAGTGATTGGGGTGGGTGTGATGATGAGCTATTTAGGGCTTGCTATTCCGTGGATAAGACTAACGGTAATTGGAGCACTGCAATACGAAATTATTGCAATGGACCAAGTGGGGCTGACCAGGGCGGCGGTGCTGACTCCAAGTTTGGTAGGAACAGCACTTTTAATAATGACAATAAGCATAATTTCAGGACCGCTGCTAAATGCTATATTTTATAAAAAATATCAGCTTAAACTTGCAGAGTTGCAACAAAATAACCAAAGATTGCTGGATGCTATCACGGGCGCACTGCTGGGAGGGATTTTGGCGGGGTTAATTTCGTATATGGTAGCAGGCGGCATCTTTAATGCCACCGGAGAATTTGCAACAGGTAGCAGTATAGAGGTCAAAGGCATTATTACCTTGCTGACTTTATGCTCTAGTGCGGCCATTATGGCTTTGTGCGGAGTAGCCTTAAAAGTTACCAAATGGAATTGGATAGAAAGCTATGCATTGCCCGCAACGATATTGGGTTCGTTGGGTATGGCGTTTGTGTTTATTAAGTTGTTTTAGGAGAAAACTTGAAAAATAACGGGCATATACATCGCAATACATTGTTAGGCTACGTTTTCCTAGGTCATGTATATGGGATACACTCCCGTCTGAAAGCCTCGCCTGCCTCGTCTTGCTTGCATCTGCACCGTTATTTCAACAAGTTTTATGTTAACAATGGCACATTGGAGGAGTGAATATAAAAATGAAAACTAGAGAAAAATATAATTTAGAAATACATAATACGGGCAGGCTGTTTACTTGGATAGCATTGGCACTAATGCTTGCATTGCCTCCTGTGTTTTTTATAGCAACTAAAAGCAGTCCTGCTTGGGATAAATTCATAGGAGCTATACCTTTTATATTAGGCTATCTTGCTATAGGATTCATAGAAGCGGTATCCTATGCCCCGCTTTTGGGTACCGGAGGACAGTACTTAGGGTTTATTACCGGCAACATTGCCAACTTAAAATTGCCTTGCGCTATCAATGCACAAAACACTTCTAAGACTGAGGCTAACTCAGAGGAACAAGAGCTTGTTACTACTGTATCTATTGCGGTAAGCTCTATTGTTACCACTCTTATTATTATAATTGGGCTGATTCCACTTTCTTTATATAAAGAGCAAATTGTAACCGCACTTGCCCCTATTTCGCCTTATGTACTGCCTGCAATCTTTGGCGGGCTTACGGTAGTGCTGTTTGCCCGCTACTTTAAGATAGCATCTATCCCCTTTGTTGTAATGCTGGGCATTAGCATAATTCTATTTGCGGCAGGGCTA
>CAYSNP010000045.1:0-13638 GCA_964432485.1 uncultured Christensenellaceae bacterium
TCTTATGCTTTCAAAGTGTTAGAGCAAAAAGATTATGAAAATATTGCTTTGGAAGACTTTGATAATATACACAATCTTTTTGCAGCCATTTTGTCCAAAGGTATAGGGCAACAGCTAAAACAAGGGCTTTATCGTGAATATATCAATCAGTTAGAAGACTTAACAGTATTGCGAGGCAAAATCAATATGCCTAGTACAATACAAAATATAATTGCACACAAGCGTATTTTATCTTGCAAATATGATGATTTATCGGCAAACAATATTTATAATCAGATTTTGAAAACAACAGTTACGCTTCTTTTATACCATAATGGAGTTAACGAAGAATATAAGGATGAGTTAAAACAAAAAATGTTGTTCTTTTCCGACATTGATACAGTTGACCCTACTGCAATCAAATGGACATCTATTAGGTTTCAACGACATAACCATACTTATCGTATGCTTATTGGCATTTGCAGATTGATAATTGAGGGTATGCTGTTAACCACAGAAAAGGGAGTGCATAAGTTGGCTTCTTTTATAGATGCAAAACTGATATCAACCTTATATGAGAAGTTTCTTTTAGAGTATTATTATCAACATTATTACCAAAGAGAAAATCATTTAGGCATAAAACTAAAAGTAAACGCATCACAAATACCTTGGGCAATAGATGATGATGTAAAAAATATGTTGCCGATAATGCAGAGTGATATTACTCTTGTGCGAGATAATAAGGTATTGATTATAGATGCAAAATATTATGCACAATCTACTCAACAGCAATATGGCAAGCATACTATTCATTCTCACAATTTGTATCAAATTTTTACTTATGTGAAGAATAAAAGTATAGAGCTAGGCTTTAACAATACAGTATCTGGTATGATTTTATATGCAAGGACAGACATGCCGGTGCAGCCTGACAATACATATTTTATGAGTGGCAATAAAATCAGTGTAAAAACCCTAGATTTGAATTGTGATTTTGAAGAAATAAAAAAACAATTGAATAGCATTGTGCAAGAGCATTTTGTGTAGATAATAATTGTAAGGGATTGACAATTGCTGTTAAGTTAACGATTTGATATCGGTAATAAATAATATGTTTTGTTATTTACTTGCAACTTAAAAAAAGGAATAAAAGACTATGAAAAAGATTGATTCGTTCTCAGTAGACCATAACAAGCTGGAGAGGGGCATTTATTTAGGTAGGCGTGATATTTTGCAGGGGGCAACTATTGATACTTGGGATATTAGGGTAAAAGAGCCTAATAACAGCAAGGGTGGCGGATTTTTAAGCGGCAAGGCAGCCCATACCATTGAGCATATTGGCGCAACCTTTTTGCGTAACCATTATAAGGATAAGATTGTTTATTTTGGGCCAATGGGATGTGGTACGGGATTTTACTTGTTAACGCACTCAATGAGCGCAAAAGATATAGAAAAAGCTGTGCGTGATACATTTCAAGCAATTGTAGATTGGAGCGGGCCTATCCCCGGCGCATCTAGAAAAGAATGCGGCAATTATGCCCTGCATAGCTTGCAAAGCGCAAAAATACAAGCTCGCAAGTTTTTATCAATCAATCCTACTGTTTGCAAGTATAAGGAATAATATTAAGCTAAGTTAAGCGTAATCTTTACAGAATAAGGAGCAGATAATGATTTGTCATATTACGGTAACTACTGCCAAGCTACAAGAGAGTGTAGAGTTTTATAGGTGGCTTTTAGGCTTGCCGATTGCAAGGAAAATAACCTTGCCTGATAAAGAAATAGTTTTTCTTGGCGCAGGGCAGACAAAATTGGAGTTTATTGCAGATAATCAAGCAAAAATGATTGACACCAAGGATATTACAATAGGTTTTAAGGTGGACAATTTGGATAAAAAAATTGCCTTGCTTAAAGGCAAAAACATTTCGCATAGTCAAATAATCTATGTGCCCAATGCCCGTTTTGTATATTTTACCGATTTGAACGGTTGCAATATTCAACTTTTTGAAGGGGCAGCATAGAATTAAAATATTATCTTGAAAAGCATTTTTATTATGTTATACTGTTATTATTAAAAATATTGTCGAGGATAAGTATGCACTCTGCACTTGTAATGGGAATTAATGGCTTTATAGGCTCTTTTGTAGCTTTAGAATTGGCGAAAAGGGGCTACAAAGTAATAGGCGTAGATATTTCGGATAAACCGAAAAACAAGCAGCTACTTCAGCTTATTGAAAAGGGCGAAGTCACAGTATATAAAGGCGGAATAAATGATTTTGACTTTTCTACTCTGCCGCCTTGCGATTATGTTTTTCAAATAGCGGGCAAAGTGTCAGCTTGGGGCGATATAGCAGATTTTGACCGCGTAAATGTTGATGGCACTAGGCGGGTTATTGATTATGCACTTGCTGTTGGTAGCAAGGCTTTTTTATATTTAAGTTCAGTTGCGGTGTATGGTTATAGGGGGTATACCAATCTTAAAGAAGAGGCGGAAAAGCAACCTTTTGACAATCCTTATTCTATTAGCAAACTAAATGCTGAAAATATGGTAGCAGAGTATTGCACCCAAAACAATATGCCTTATGTGGTGATAAGGCCGGGCAATGTGTATGGAAAATATGACTTTACATCTTCCAACCATATATACAAGCTAATTAAAAAGGGTAAAATGCCCTATGTGGACAAGGGCAAATATATAAGTTGCTTTGTGTATGTAGAAAACTTAGCAGATGCCATAGTTTCCGCTTGCACCCTTGAGCGTGCTTGGGACGAGGACTACAATATTACTGATGGAGTGGGCGAAACATTACACGAGTATTTTGTAGCTGTTGCTACAGCTTTAGGGGTAAAACCTAAGTTTTCCAGCATGCCCAGCGCCATAGCAAAGGCGGTCGCCAGCTTGGTGGAGGGTTGCTATAAATTAATTCGTAGCAAGAAAGCACCCTTAATTACTAAGTTTTCAGTATATCAAAATTGCGCAGATTATCACTTTTCCATACAAAAAGCTAAAGACAAGTTTGGGTATCAGCCTAAAATATCTATGCAAGAAGGCATTAGGCGCACTGTAGAATGGTTTAATTCGTTATAAGGAAAAAATTATGCAAGAAATAAAAAAACTTTGGGAAAAAACTGATAAAAATGCTGTCAAAGGTATCCTTTTTATTACCGTTATATTAGCAATATATTGCTATTTTGGCTCTCAAGCCTTTTTTGCTAAGGCTTTCCGCGATGAAAGCGGGTATTGGCAATATGTATATCACAATTTTATGGCATTGGTGCTTTTCTTTGGCGGAGGTTTGCTTTTTGTAAAGTTTGGCCTAAAAGGCAAACTAAAGGACTATGGCTTAGGCAAGGGAGATGCAAAGTTAGGGCTAAAACTGTGCCTAATCGGTATACCAATTTGTGCCCTTGCAGGGTTGACTGCGGCTTTTGATGCGGATATGATAGCCACTTATCCGCTTGTGCAAGGGCTTGCCTCTATGCCTATACAATTTATTATGCTATATTATTTATCATATATAGCTTATTACATAGGGTGGGAGTTTTTATTTAGGGGTATTGGCATGTTTTCTACTGAAAAAAGCGGTGTATTTTTAGCTATTGCAATCACTACTTTGGTATCAGCGCTTATCCATACTTCAATAGCGGGCTTTAATAAGCCAATGACTGAAACTTTTTCCGCAATCCCAGCCGGCATAATTTTTGGCTATATCGCCTACAAAACCAAATCCATTTGGTATGTATTTTTCTTACACGCCTTAGTGGGCTTTTGCACAGATATCTTAATAATGCTGATTGCTTAAACAAAACGATTTTTGACTTTTAGGCATCGCTGATTATTTTGTCAATATACTTTTTGGTATCCTTAAAAATGGCGTCGTTTTGCATAGCATTTTGACTTGCTACAACATATACCTTAATTAAGGGCTCTGTGCCGCTAGGACGGATTATTATTTTTGTGCCTTTTTGGTAGTTCAATTCCAGTACATTGGATTTAGGAAGAGAAAGCTCAGTTTTTTCTAAATAATCTATGGAATTTGCCAGCTTTTCGGAGCTTATACTTTTGAGAATATTTTTTCTGATTCTTATCATAATATTTTGCATTTTTTTATGCCCTTGTGCGCCTTCAAAATTAAATGCATATAATTTATGCTCAAAGAAACCATATTCCTTATGTAGTTCATTTAGCCTGTCGACCAGTGTTTGCCCCCTTTTTAGCAGGGTTGCAGCCATTTCAGCAATCAAAAGCGATGCCACCGCGGCATCTTTATCTCTTACATAGTCGCCTATAAGATACCCATAGCTTTCCTCATATCCTAATACAAAATCTTTAGAGCGACCCTCTTTTTCCAAAAAGTTAATTTGTTCGCCAATATACTTAAAGCCGGTTAGGACATTGATTACTTTTGCTCCAAAACTTTCTGCTACCAGTTTGCCTAATTCGGAAGAAACAATTGTCTTTACCACAATAGGATTGGCGGGCAGTTTGCCTTGTTTCTTTTTTTCAGAAAAGATATAGTCTGCAAGCAACGCTCCTATTTCATTGCCGGTAAGCCTAAAATAAGTATTTTTATGCTTTACCGCCACTCCTACTCTATCGCAATCAGGGTCGGTGACCAGCAATATATCGCTATTGTTTTCTTTGGCATATTTAAGCCCAAGCTCCATAGCTTCTTGCTTTTCGGGGTTAGGATACTTACAAGTAGGAAAATCCCCGTCAGGTTTAGCTTGTTCCGGCACTATATCGACCTCAGAAAAGCCGGCATTTTGCAAAACCTGCGGTACTAGTCTATAACCTGTGCCATGCAAAGGTGAAAAAGCAACCCTAAGAGGCATAGCGCCATTGATTTGTTGGGCTAGCACATTTTTAATATATTTTTCTTCTGCAAGCTCAGGTATATACTCAATTTTATTTGCTTCCAGCAAAACATCAAAATCAAAAGGATTTACTTCAAACTCATTAACTTTTTGAATAAATTTTCCTAATAAAGAAGCCATTTTATCAGTACATTGGCAGCCGGAATTATCATAGACTTTATAGCCATTGTAGTTTGCGGGATTATGGCTTGCGGTAATCATAACGCCCAAATCGGTCTTTATGCTCCTGACAGCAAAGGAGAGAAAAGGGGTAGGCATCAATTCTTTAGTTAGATAAACTTTAATATTGTTAGTTGCAAAAACTTGTGCGGCAATTGCAGAAAAAAGCTCAGAATTATTTCTGTTATCATAGCTGATTGCTATGCTTTTTAGACGCTTTTTCTTCATAAAGTTGGCAATCCCCTGTGAGGCTTTTTTAATTGTATATATGTTAATGCAATTAGTTCCCGCACCCATTATTCCTCTTAGTCCGCCCGTGCCAAACTCTATATATCTAAAAAATGAATTATAGATTTGTTCTTTATCCATATCCAATATTTCCACCAGCAAATTGGCATCTTTAACGCAGTTTTTCCATTTTAAGTAATTTCGGTAATACATCTTCCTTCCTTTTTTTAGATATTTAATTAAAAATCTATGAAATTATGGCAATCTTTATTTGTTATCTTTGTTATTGTAGGATTAGAACAAGGCAATGTTAATAGATAGAATTTTGCTCTTTTGGTTAAAAATTCGGTTGCAATTCTTAAAATCGAACATTGACTTTAATTTTTATTGCTATATTATTAAGAAGGGATATTTATGACAATGTTCTACTTTTTGGACGAGGTGCGATATGTCAAGGCTAAGTTTAAGGCACTTATATAAGGTTTATTCGCAAGGGGGAGTTAAAGCTGTTTCTGATTTCAGTATGGAAATAGACGACAATGAGTTTATAGTATTTGTCGGACCGTCCGGCTGCGGCAAATCCACCACGCTACGAATGATTGCAGGGCTTGAGGAAATAACTGCGGGTGAGATATTAATTGACGGGAAAGTGGTCAACGATGTTCAGCCAAAGGATAGGGATATAGCTATGGTTTTTCAAAATTATGCTCTTTATCCTCATATGAGCGCATTTAATAATATGGCTTTTGGACTGCGTCTTAAAAAGATGCCCGAAGATGAAATTGTCAAGCGTGTAAACGAAGTAGCAGAGATACTTGATATCCAAGACTTGTTAGAGCGCAAGCCTAAAAATATGAGCGGCGGACAAAGACAGCGTGTAGCTTTAGGCAGAGCAATTGTGCGCCATCCCAAGGTATTTCTTTTAGATGAGCCGCTTTCCAACCTTGATGCCAAACTGCGTACGCAAATGCGTATTGAGATTACCAAGCTGCACGAAAGACTTGCTACCACCTTTATTTATGTTACTCATGACCAGGTAGAAGCAATGACAATGGGCTCACGCATTGTGGTAATGAAAGATGGGTTTGTGCAACAAATTGATACCCCGCAGAATCTTTACGACTATCCTCTTAACAAGTTCGTAGCCGGCTTTATAGGCACGCCACAAATGAATTTTTATTCCGGCACTATGGAAAAGCAAGGCGACAGCATTGTTTTTGTAATAGCTGACGGGCGCAGGATAGAGTATAATGCGGCTTTGTTTGAAAAGATAGCGCCCAGCTACCTTACTTCTCAAAAAGATATAATTCTGGGTATCCGCCCAGAAGATATTGTTATTGACGGAAGCTGTAACAAGCTATACCCTAGCGCAGTGCTTTCGTGCAAAATCAGCGTAGTAGAGAAACTTGGCAGCGAAGTGTTGCTTTACGGGGATATGGATTTTGCTTCTAAGAGTTTAGTTAGCCAAAGTCCATCTGGTATAACTATTAAGACTGATAATAAAAACGAAGTAAAAAAAGATGATGAGATAGGATTTGTGCTCGACCCTAAGCGTATATGCCTTTTTGATGCCGATACAGAAAAAGCAATAATTGAAAGAATCCCTAAATTCAATCATATTCAAGTAAGCATAAAAGGGGATACAATGCTGCTTTGCTCCTATCCGTTTGAGTTGCCGCCTGCGCTTAAAGGTAAGGTAAAAGACGGAGAATATACCGCTATTATATCCAATAATGCCTTCCTCTTTGGAAACGAGGGCGCGCCTGTAGGCGGATACTCAGAGGAGACGGTTCAAGGCGAGCGGCTTATTAGATTCACTTTTCAAGATAACGCTATCTTTGCTATTGCGCCAAAGGCAGCTAAAATTACGAGCTTTGATTTAGATATGACAAAAATAAAGCTGTATGATTCAAAAGGGGATATGGCACTTGCCTCTATGACAAAACAAAACTTCTTAAAAGGTGTCTTTGTTAAAGATAAGAAGCCGTTTAAGCAGCTGCTCAATTTTAATAATGAAACCTATTCTTTTATTATAGAAGGCGAAAAAGTAGCCTGCCCTGAGCATATTGCCGCAAGATTGGCTTATGCACTGGCTCGTATGGCATTTGATAAACAATTAGGGTTTGTTTTTGAAATTTCAGATATATTATTTGAAAAGGGCGATGATTGCTTAGTTTTACCAATTATGGTTAAGGAAATACTTGATTACGGTAAGGATAAGATTGCTAAGATTGTGCATAACAAGATAGAGTTGCTTGCTAAGGTTACAGACCAAAATATTGGACAGCACGATATTTATATTCCGTGGTCAAAGATAACTATTTATGATTTAGAAACTAAAACACGAATAATTTAAGCCTTACATTGCTAAGCCTGTTATGGCATCAAAACAAAAGAGCTTGTTATTGTCGACATTAAAGCAAACTTGGGTATTTTTGCAAGCGGCGGAATCAGAAGACAGTATTTTAAGCAGACCGGTAGAAGTATCAACTGATAAAAGATTGCCTTTTCCGATAAACTCTGTTTTGGAAACAGTACCGCAAAAATGTGCGTCCTCCTTGCAAGCAGTAAATACAAAATCAGTAGCTCGCACCCCTAATACTACTTGTTTACCGCTATACTCCATAGGCAAGGAGTCTTTAGCAAGAGCTATACTAAAAGTAGGGCTAAAGGCATAAACTTCTTCATTTGTTACCTTAATTTCAGCGGCAAATGTATTTAAGGGAATATCAGAGGTATACTCTGCAACTTGCAAGCAAGCAGGAGCGTTATAAACTACATCAGGCGTATCAGTTTGCAGGAGCTTGCCTTTATCAAGTATGGCAAGTTTAGTGGCAAGGGACATTGCTTGGCGGATATCATGAGTAACATAAATAAAAGTGGCATTAAGCTCGCTATGCAGCCTGCGCAATTCCGCTTTAAGAGTAGCTTGATTGGGTGCGTCAAGATTGGAGAGCGGCTCGTCAAAAAGAAAGATATTTGGGTAGCGCACAATTGCTCTTGCAATTGCAACCCTTTGACATTGACCTAATGAAAGCACACGAGGCTTGCGGCTTGCCAAAAAATCTATTCCCATAAGTTTGGCAGCATAGTTTACCCGAGCTGTAATCTCAGAAGTTGGCAGCTTGCGCATTTTAAGTGGAAAGGCAATATTCTCAAACACCGTCATATGGGGATACAAAGAAAAGCTTTGGGATACCAAAGTTAGGTTTCTTTGTTCTGTATTGATATTGTTGACTAAGGTATTGTTTAAGTATATTTTACCGCTGTCCGGCTTCTCAAGTCCAGCTATAGTGCGTAGCAGCGTGCTTTTGCCGCCGCCGGATGGTCCGATTACTACAACAAAATCGCAGTCGTTTACCTGTAAGTTAACATTGTCAAGCGCGGTTATTGTGTTATTTTTGCTTGAAAATGTTTTGGTTATATTGATAAGTTGTAAAGATGACATTGCATACCTCTAGCAAATAAAGTATAATTAAAACAATACACCTTGTCAATCTCAAAATGAGAGTAAAAGAAATATATGACATATATCTACAAAGTAAATGAATTAGCTGACTACGAAAAAACAAAAAAGAAACTTGTGGCTTCCTATTGCGCGCTGCTGGTTATTTTTTTAAGTCTTGAAGCAATAATTTTTGCATTTGCAAAACCGTCCTCTTATATTTACAACTTAATTGCAAATATTGTGCTAAGCGCTGTTTTTGCCTTTTTTAGCTTCTTTTTTTTGGGCATTAAAGTAAAACTTACTCAAAAGCATATTGCGCTTTTAAAGATGCTTGAGCAAACGCAAAGCGAAAAGGTGAAGTGTAAAGTGCTTTTGCAAGAAGACAGCAGCACAACATATATGGGATTAGAGTTTCTTCAGCTTGAAATTAAGTGCAGCCTGGAAGATAAAGAAGTAATCCGAAAGGTTTTTTATCAAGGTAAGGAAGCCATTAATATAGGCGATTGTTTGCAATTGCTTTTGTGCGCCAATATTATTGTTGCATATAGCAAAGGGTGCGACAATGGATAACAGGATTACAAAGGAGCGGATAATAAACAAATTATCTTATGATTGGCTAAAATATATAGGCGTATTACTGGCCATAATTATCTTTTGGGTAGGTGTTTTCCAATGGCGCTTCCGAATAAAGCGAAATGAAGAAATTATTTTGTTTACCAGCGCAAATAACATTGCAACAGAAGAAGGCAACGAAATGGAGAGCTATCTTTTGCCCTATGGCGTTAGAAGGGTTACTTATACTTTTTATCCTCGAGAAGAGCAAAATTATAAATCTATCCTACAGCTTAAAGGACTGGGAGAAGCGGATTTGCTGATTTTGTCCGGTGCAGATTTAGCAGAATTGGATTGCGCAAGGTATTTTATTGCATTAGATGATACTTTGATAAGCAATTATGTACAAGAGGAGCGATGGGAATACTACCAAACAGGCGAAGTGCGTTACGGTATAATGATATATCAGCATAGTAGCAGCGACTACAATGACGGATTGAATTTCTGCAAATGGATACATTTTGGGCAAGAGCAGGATTACTTTTTGCTGATTAACGGATTGAGCCCAAATGTAGGTGAGTATGCTTTTTCGGCTAAAGGGAAGGGAAAAAGCAGTACTGCGCTTTACGCTTTTAAGTTTTTGCTTAATGAGTATTCGGAGTAAATAAGATGGGCAGATTATTTGTAAGAAAAGGCAAGAAAAGATATAGCGGCACAGATTTTACTTCTGCACAATTGCCAACTACTCGCAAAGAGGTTTTCTTTGATTTATTTTCTCACAGTATAGGCAAGCTGTTTAAGCTAAGCGGTCTTTGCGCTATATTTGCTTTGCCTGCGATTATATGGATAGCATATATGTCGGATGCTATTTACTCGGTAGCAAAGGAATTAGCAACCCTTTCCGGCATTCAATATGCAATTGCTCTAAACAAAGGCTATGCGCTTACAAATACATTGTACATTGGACTTATACCGTTACTTATGATTTGGGGCTTGGGTTTTGCCGGCGCTTTTCGGGTAATAAAAAAAATGGTTTGGGGAGAGGGCGTATTGTTAAGCGCAGATTTTTTTCTGGGCATTAAGGACAATTATAAGCAATTCCTTACCTGGTTTTTTATAATAGGTGTTTCGTTATTTATTATGGCATTTAACTATAATTATTCCCAATCCAACTATGATATGAGCTCTTTAGAGCAAGCAGGAATAGCTGTTTCAATTGCGCAACTTGCTTTAGTTGGATTGTTTAGTATGTTTTATTTGCCTCAAGCGGTATTGTATACTCTTGGCTTTGGCGCAATTCTAAAGAACAGCTTACTTTTTTTGATAAAAACCTTTTTCAAAAGCATAGGTGTTTTTGCACTTTCTATAGGTATTTTTGCATTTTTGCTGCTTTTGCCTTATAACTTGACAAAGATTGCGGCTATAGCAATCTTTTTAGTTATTGGCTCTGTATATACGGTAATTGTGTGGACGCTGTACACTCATTCAGTATTTGATAAGTACATTAATCAAGAGCATCATATAGAAATCTATCAAAAAGGCCTATGGAAGAATGACAATATATAGATTGCTAGCTAAGCGGGCAGTACTGTCGTAAACACTGGATTGCATTGTTATACTCGCTTCTCGCAAAGACGGTAGAAGTAGAGTCATTTTTGCCTTATTAGCTGTTACTTATTGTTAAATATAAGAATTATATACGAATTTTTAACAAACATTTCCGAAATTTTCCTATTCTTTGAGCCTCATATTGATGCTAGAATGGAATTGCTATTATTATAATGAGGTCGTGTTGTGCGTGTCCAAACTTTGACTAAATTAAAAAAGAATAACAAAAAAAAACATTATAAACTTACTTTAAAGGAGCTAGGTTCTTCTATAGTTCAAAACAAATACCTCTATATAATGATTGCGCCTTGCGTAGCATTTTATATTATATTCAGCTATTTTCCAATGTACGGTATTATTTTAGCATTTAAGGATTATTACCCTAATTTGGGTATTGCCGCCAGTCCTTGGGTAGGCTGGGACAACTTTAGATACCTTTTTGAGCAAGAGCAATTCTGGCGTGTGCTGCGCAATACTGTGCTAATTAGCGTAGGCAGGATTGCATTAGGCTCTATTGTGCCCATTATTATTGCCCTTTTAATCAATGAGCTCTCTATTCGCTTTCGTAAATATAAAAGGGTGGTACAAACTGTTTATACCTTTCCTAAGTTTTTGTCCTGGGTTATTATTGCGGGTATAGTTAGGGAATTGTTTGCTAATAGAGGTGCGGTTAATGGCATTATTTTTGCTTTTGGCGGCGAACCAGTCAATTTCTTATCAAAAGGCGGATTCTTTATACCCCTTTTATTTGTATCAGATTTATGGAAGGAGGCGGGCTGGGCATCTATTATTTATCTTGCCAGTATGTCAGGTATAGATATAGGGCTTTATGAGGCAGCGGAAATTGATGGAGCTAACCGCTGGCAAAAGATGCGCAATATCACCTTGCCTCATATCAAACCTTTGTTTATACTGTTGCTAATATTGTCTATGGGTTCTATTCTCAGTGCAGGGTTTGACCAAATCTTCAATCTTTACAATCCTTTGGTCTATGATGTATCTGATATTATAGATACTTATGTATATAGGCTGGCTTTTGGAACAGCCGCCGCTACCAATCCGGGGATTAGTACAGCTTTAGGGCTTTTTAAGTCGGTTATTTCTTTCTTTTTGCTACTTTTTACAGATAGGGTAGCCAAAATGACGGGAGAAAGGGGTGTAATATGAGTAAAGCCGCTAAAGTAGCCGAATTTGATAAAAAAATGTTCCGCAAAAAAGGTTTCCATAAAAAGCTGGGGAAAGCCGATTATGTTATCTTGGTTATTTTAACAATTTATGCTGTGTTAATTATATATCCTTTTTATAATGCTTTCTTAATATCAATATCTACGGAGCAGGCTTACCTTAGCAATGCTTTTATGCTATGGCCTAAGCAGTTATCCGGCGAGGCATATCAAACGGTTTTTACTTCAGACCTGCTTTTGTCAGGATATTTGATAACAATTTACAGAGTTGTTTTAGGCGTAGCTATTAATCTTATTTTTACTATTCTTGCCGGCTATGTGCTGTCACGTGACAACTTCTTTGGCAAGAACTTTGTAATGAATATGATTATAGTAACTATTTTCTTTGGCGGCGGGCTTATACCTTATTATAATCTTATACTTTCCTTAGGGTTCAAAAACTCACCGCTTGTATTGATTATACCCGGCGCAATAGATACATTTAATATGCTATTGGTACGCAATTATTTTTATTCTATACCTAAGGAGTTGGAAGAGGCCGCAAAAATTGACGGCGCTAATGATATACAGACGCTTTTTAAGGTATTTGTACCTGTAGCAATGCCGGTAATTGCAACGGTAGGGCTATTTTATGCGGTAGGACATTGGAACGAATGGTTTAATTCATTTTTATTTATTGACGAACAAAAATTAAAACCTCTGCAATTGGTACTGCGGGAAATTATAGTGGATACCACAAGCAGTCTTGGGCCCACTCCTTCAGGCAAACCCAGTTTTACCGAAGGAGTAAAGATGGCAAGCATTTACTTTACTATGCTGCCGGTTATGCTAATTTATCCGTTTGTGCAAAAGCATTTTGTGCGGGGCATAATGGTGGGCGCACTTAAAGGCTAACGAAAAGAAAAGATCGGAAGGAGTAGTTCATGGATGACAACGAGTTAAAAGAATTGATGGAATCACACCCTGACGAGGGCACTTCTGAGGGCGACAAAAAACCTGAAAAGGCAAAGGCCGCCAAGTCTAGCAATGGGCAAGGTGCAAGTTTCTTTGACAAACTAAAAAAGTTCGCCGCAACTAAGCGTTTCAAAAAGATAGTGGTTGTGACTGTAATTTGTTCGCTAATTGCAGCCACTATAGGTATGATAATAGCTTTTTCCGGCAAGGATGACGAGTTTACTTCAGATAACAAGCTGATACTCAGAGTAGCCAACTTAGCAATGACCAATCTTAACGATTCGCAAACTGCATATCTTGAAAATAAGTTTCAAGTAAAGTTCCGACCCATAACTATACCTTGGAATGATTGGGATTCCTATGTTCACAAAAGTATAAATGGCAACGACATGCCTGATATTATGCAATGGGATTTGCGCTCATATTACAAAAGCAACCTTACCAAATGGGTGGCAGGCAATATGCTGTGCCCATTGCCGGAGGATATGAGCGAATATGAGAATTTGAACAGATTATTGGAGGGCTATACCGCTCTTGAGCAAATAAAGGTAAACGGAAAGCTGTATTGCTTTCCGGTAGCCCGCAGTGTAGAAGATAATCAGCTTGATTTAATAACAGCAGGTTATATTTACAGGCGAGATTGGGCACAAG
>CAYSNP010000046.1:0-13606 GCA_964432485.1 uncultured Christensenellaceae bacterium
ATCCTGCTACAACAATAGCTATAACATCAATAATTTGCTCTTCCATATTAATAATATATAATATTTTTTGTCATTTTTCAAGACATTGAACGGGCAAAGTTACTTAAAATAATTAACTCCGTTTTCAAAAACTTTCATATCGCAGTCGCCATGCACATTTTTATATAGGTCTTTTCCTATTCGTTCGCTATGCCCCATCTTGCCAAAAATGCGTCCGTCGGGAGAGAGTAGCCCTTCCGTTGCCATAACAGAGCCGCTGGAATTATAAGGGGATTTTAGAGTAGCATTGCCTTCAAGGTCCACATATTGCGTAGCAATTTGTCCGTTGGCTATCAGCTCTTGTAAGATTGCTTCATTGCAAATAAAGCGTGCCTCGTTATGACTTATCGGCGTATGATAAATATCTCCCACCTTTGCTCCGCTCAGCCATGCTCCTTTGTTAGAGGCTATCCGCACCCTGGCAATGGTGCTAATATAGTGCCCAATAGTATTTAAGGTAAGTGTTGGAGCAGTTTCCGTTTGCCTTGTAATCTTACCGTAGGGCAGCAGTCCCAGCTTAATAAGAGCATGGAATCCATCGCCGATACCTAATATTAAACCGTCCCTTTTATATAAAAGGTCTATTAGCGCATCTGCCAACTCCCGCTCTCTAAATAAAGCGGCTATATATTTGCCCGCACCGTTTGGCTCGCCCCCCAATGAAGCGCCTGCAGGAAAAGCCACAATTTCCGACTCTGCAATGCTTTTCTTAAAACAAGCAATCGTTTGCGCTATATCCGCACCGCTGCGATTCTTCATTACTTTACTTTTTACATCCGCTCCTGCCCTTGTAAAGGCTTTTGCCAAATCGTATTCGCCATTAGTGCCGGGAAAAATAGGTATAAACACATGCGGCTTGGCTATTAAGTTTTTAGCTTGATAAAATTCGCCCGAAATATACGAAAGATTGCTTGCTTGCCCTTGTGCCAAAGGCGGTACAGTGGGAAAAATGCTTTCAAGCGGAGCGGTAAAGGCGTCTTGCAGCTCTGCAAAACTAATTTCAAAGTTGCCGCCGGATAGCACTCCCGTATCATTTGCCACACCTAAATACTCTGTTTTTGCCAAGCTAAACTTTTCTATATCTTCAATGGCAAGAATAAAATCTCCGTAATAAGGCTTAAATAAGTCCTTGTCTGCATTGGCAAAAGCAAATCCTGCGCCCTCGCCCATTAAAGAAACCGCCAAAGTGCTTGCAACATTATTTTCTACCACAGTCCCTGCAACTACATTGCCCATTTCGATATTGGCATTGATTAAGCCATATAATTTCTTTAAATATCGAAAGTCAGGCATAAACTCATTATCCCTAACAAGAGGAAGCCTATATATCTTTTGCCCCGGATAAAATACATTGGAAATAAGTTTGTCGGCACTCCCTATCCCTACCGCAAAAGCAATAAGCGAAGGGGGAACATCCAGCTCATTAAAGCTGCCGCTCATAGAATCTTTGCCGCCGATTGCAGCTACATTTAGATTGATTTGAGCATATAGGGCTCCCAAAAGTGCGGCTACGGGTTGCCCCCAACGCAGTTTGTCTGTTCCCAGCTTCATAAAATATTCCTGCAGAGATAATCTGATTGTAGAAGCAGGGATACCCGAAGCTATTAGCTTATTAAGTGCAAGCACTATTGAATATACCGCACCGGTAAAGGGCGAAATCTCTAATAAATCTACGGGATAGCCATAAGACGAAGCAGTTACCGTATTGGTTTCGCCTTTTACTGGAGGTTTAGCCGCCATTATTATACTGGGTGTAAGCTGATGCTTGCCCCCATAAGGCAATAGCACGCTTGCCGCTCCCGCAGTTGAGTCAAACATATCGCCTATCCCTTTTTGGCTGCAAACTGAAAGTGCGGAAAGACAATCTAAAATAGCTTGTCTGGGGTTGCTTACAGCTTGCTCTGCTATTTTTATACAATCTTTAGAAAAATAATTGTCAACATGCTCTGTAATTTGCACCTCTGCTTCTTGGCGAACTCCATTGGTATTTAAGAACTCTCTTTTTAAGTCAACTATAAGGTCGCCTTGCCAAAACATCCGCATTTTGCCGCTCCTAGTGACCTTTGCAACCTCGACAGCATCAAGATTTTCTTTACTGGCAAGAGCTATAAAAAGCTCCGCATTATCTTTGTTCACTACTACTGCCATACGCTCTTGCGATTCGCTGATTGCAAGATCAGTACCGCCTAGTCCGGCATATTTGGCGGGGACTGCATCCAAATCAATATCTAAGGAATCTGCAAGCTCACCTATTGCCACGCTAACCCCGCCTGCCCCAAAATCATTACATTTAATAATTAAATTGGCGGCTTGCTTATTGCGAAACAAGCGCAGTATATTGCGCTCTATTAAAGGGTTGCCCTTTTGCACTTCTGCACCGCAAGTTTCCGCCGACATATCATCATGCGCTTTGCTGGAGCTTGTAGCGCCGCCGCATCCGTCTCTGCCCGTTGCGCCGCCAAGCAAGATAATGACATCCCCTGACTTTGGTTTTTCCCGTTTTATATTTTCTTTAGGCGCGCCGCCTATAACATATCCTGCTTCTAAGCGTTTTGCCTTAAATCTGCTATTGTAAAACTCTTTAAGCAAGCCCGCACTTACGCCAATTTGATTGCCATAGCTGGAATAGCCTTGCGCCGCCCTTGTAGTAATTGCCCGTTGCGGCAATTTGCCCGCCAAAGTATCCTCTATTGCTTCTCTAGGGTCGCCCGAACCGGTAATCCGCATAGCTTGATACACATACACTCTGCCTGACAGCGGATCTCTGATAGCTCCGCCCAAACAAGTGGATGCTCCGCCAAAAGGCTCTATTTCCGTGGGGTGATTATGCGTTTCGTTCTTAAACATAATCAGCCATTTTTCACTGCTTCCATCTACATCTACATCCACTTCTATACTGCAAGCATTGATTTCGTCGCTAATATCCAAATTGGCAAGCGCGCCTTGTAAAGACAGCTCTTTTATAGCTATGGTGGCTATATCCATAAGGCTATGGTATTTATCTTTCCTTTTGGCATTGTGCTTTTCAAAAAGCTCTTTATACAGCTCAAAAGCATTGTGAATATGCTGATTGTTGCTATCCATACTTATAGATAACTTAGCATTAAAAGTAGTATGCCTGCAATGGTCTGACCAATATGTGTCAATAACCTTTAGTTCCGTCACCGTTGGATTGCGCTTTTCGCCTATAAAGTAATCCTGCACAAATTTTAGGTCTGCAAAGGACATTGCAAAGCCTTCGGCTGCAAAATACTCCTCCAGTTTCTCCTTATTCCATTCTATAAAGCCCGCAATTGTCTTTACAGGCTCTGCCTTGGGAAAATTGTCTTTTAAAGTATCGGGCTTTTGCATAGAAGCCGGTCTGCTTTCCACAGGATTGACAAGATACGCTGTAATCTTAGCTAGCTCCGCCTCACTTACCCCTGCAAAGGCATATATAGCGGCACTTTTGACTATAGGAGAGTTATCCTTAGTTAAAAGCTGCAAACATTTAGTGGCGCTGTCGGCTCTTTGGTTGAATTGTCCGGGCAAGTTTTCTATGGCAAGCAACTTATAATCGGGCAAGGCGGGCAACTCTTCTTCATAAACTAAATCCAAAGGCGGCTGCGAAAAAATAGTTGTCTTTGCTTGCTCATAACAGCCGCTGGGCAAGCCTTCTATATCGTAACGGATAAATTCTATCAAATCAGTAGCATTAATGCCTAAAAAGCTATTAATTTCTCGCAACAATCTTTGTGATAAAGTTGCCCATTCTCTTTTCTTTGCGGTATAAATTCTTTTAATCATACTTTGATACCTATATCTGTTCTATAAAATAAATTCTCAAATTTCACCTTATCTATATTGGCATAGACCTTGCGCCTACACTCCTCAATAGTTGCGCCGGTTGCACCCACCCCTAAAACCCTGCCTCCGCAAGTGACTAGCTTGCCTTGCTCCAGCTTAGTGCCTGCATGGTATAAGGTAATGCCTTTTTCCAAAGGAGCAAAGGTTATCTCCGCTCCCTTTTTATAATCACCGGGATAGCCTTTGCTTGCAACAATAACGCATAAAGCTACGCCTTTTTGCCATTCAATCTTTATTTGCGCCAGCTTTTCATCTACTATTGCATTGATTATATCCAATAAGTCAGTCTTGAGCAAGGGCAGTACCGCTTGCGTTTCCGGGTCGCCAAAGCGGGCATTGTATTCCAGCACCTTAACACCGCTGCTTGTAATCATTAGCCCAAAATATAGCACCCCCTTAAAAGGGCAACCTTCTGCATTTAAAGCATTAAGCGTAGGTATAATAATATTGTTATAAGTATAGTCGCTTACCTGCTCGGTATAAGCTAAACTTGGACAAAAAGCACCCATACCGCCCGTATTGGGTCCCAAATCATTGTCAAATGCCTTTTTATGGTCTTGACTTGCCAGCATAGGTACAATAGTATGCCCGTCACAAAAAGCCAGCACGCTTACTTCTTTACCCTGCAAAAACTCTTCAATAATAACATTTGCGCCGAAGCTGCCAAACTTTTTATTTAGCATTATTTCTTGTAGTGCGCTTAAGGCTTCTTCTTGGTTAGAGCAAATAATTACCCCTTTGCCATAAGCTAGCCCGTCAGCTTTTACAACTAGCGGATAAGCAGCAGTTTGTAAATATGCTTGCGCCGCTTGATATTCGCTAAATACTTGATAATCTGCGGTAGGGATATTATATTTTTGCATTAACTGCTTTGCAAAGACTTTGCTGGACTCTATTCTTGCCGCTTTTTTGTTAGGTCCAAACGCTCTATGGCCATTTTGCTCTAACAAGTCAACTAACCCTTCAGCTAAAGGATTGTCAGGAGCAACTACGGTAAGCTGTATATTAGGGCAGGCATTGACAAAATCCAATATCCCGGAAAAATCCATTGCAGAAATATCCACGCATTGAGCAACTTCTGCTATACCTCCGTTGCCCGGTGCGCAATACAGCTTGCTTATCCCTTTACTTTCCTTTAGCGACAAAGCAATTGCATGCTCTCTGCCGCCGCCGCCGATAATCAATACATCCATAGCTGGTCCTAATGCTTAAAATGCCTTATGCCGCAAAAGACCATAGCAATATTGTGGCTATTGCATGCGTCTATACTGAGTTGGTCTCTAATACTGCCGCCGGGTTGTATTATTGCGTTAATGCCTGCCTGTGCGCAAACTTCTACGCAATCCGGAAACGGGAAAAAGGCATCGGAAGCCATAACTGCACCTTTTACTTGTGCTCCGCCCCGCTCAATAGCGGCATTTGCCGCCCAAATACGGTTAGTTTGTCCCGGTCCTATACCCAAAGTGCATTCTCCTTTTGCTACAACTATAGCATTGCTTTTGACATGCTTGACAACTTTCATAGCAAATAGCAAATCTTTTAATTGCTCTTGATTAGGTTGCGCTTGCGTAACGGTATTAAGCTGTTCTATCATTTTATTGTCATAGCCTTGCAGCAATATCCCGCCAAGCACTTTTTTTACATTTAGCTCTTCTGATTGCGGGGGAGAGGCAATATCGGCAAGCTCTAACACTCTAAGATTAGGCTTGCTTGCAAGAGTATCTTTAGCTTCACTTGTATAGCCCGGAGCTACCACAATTTCTAAAAAGATTGATGCCATTTTTTCTGCTGTATCTTTATCAATAATGCCATTTGAGGCTACTATACCCCCGAAAGCGGATACCGAATCTGCGGCAAACGCTTTTTGATATGCTTCGAAAATAGTATCTGCGGTTGCCACTCCGCAAGGATTGGCATGCTTGACAATAACTATAGTAGGACGCTCAAACTCCTTGACCAATTCTATTGCGCCATTGGTATCATTAATATTGTTAAAGGAAAGCTCTTTGCCTTGCAACTGGACAGCGTTGGTCAGCGCGCCTTTAGTTTGCAATATATCTTTATAAAAAGCGGCTGATTGATGCGGATTTTCCCCATAGCGCAAATCTTGTACTTTTTGATAAGCCAGCGTTATAAGCTCGGGGTATAGTATGCCTTGCACTTTTGCCATATAACTTGCTATTAGCGAATCATATACCGCAGTATGCTGAAAAACCTTATACATTAAATAAAACTTAGTCTTTTTAGTAATTTCGCCTAAGGATAACTCCTGCAAAACTGTTTGATAATCTTGAGGGTCGCAAATAGCGCATACATCGTTGTAATTCTTAGCGGCTGAACGTAGCATTGTAGGTCCGCCTATATCAATATTTTCTACCGCTTGCGCAAGAGTTACATTTGGCTTTTGTATTGTTTCCTTAAAAGGATATAAATTAACAGCCACTATATCAATGGTGCTGATATTTAGCTCTGACAGCTTATCCATATGCTCTGGATTGTCCCTTTTTGCAAGCAAGCCGGCATGTACATTGGGATGCAAAGTCTTTACCCTGCCATCCAAACATTCAGGGAAACCCGTAACTTCAGAAATGCCTATTACTGCAATGCCCGCATCCTCTAATGCTCTTTTAGTGCCGCCGGTAGAGATAATTTCATAACCTAACTTTACAAGTTCCTTTGCAAACTCCGTCACTCCTGTTTTATCAGAAACGCTGATAAGTGCTCTTTTTGTCATACTTTTCTCCTATTTATAATATGATTTATTGCCTTTGGCAATAATTGATGCTCGGTAAGCAAGACCCTTGCCTGTAGGCTCTCAGCTGTATCATCCTCCATTACCTGTACTTGCTGCTGCATAATAATTGCCCCTGTATCTGTGCCTTCATCTACAAAATGTACGGTAGCGCCAGTTACTTTTTCTCTTGCGGCAATAACAGCTTGATGCACTTTAAGACCATAAAAACCGTCACCGCAATGTGACGGAATAAGCGAAGGATGAATGTTGATTATTTTATTTCTATATGCGGCAATTATATTTGGAGTAAGGATAGTTAAATAGCCCGCCAGCACAATATAATCAATAGTTTTTTCTTGCAAAACCTTAATAATTTCCTCAAACATATCAAAAAGTGAAGGATAAGCGCTTTTTTCAAATACTAAGGTATCAATGCCCGCTTGCTTTGCTCGCTCCAGCGCATACGCATTGGGGCTACTAGCTATAACTAGCTTAATTACGCCATTTTTTATGCTCCTGTCTTGAATGGCATCGATAAGCGCCTGTAAGTTAGAGCCTGAGCCTGATACAAAAACAGCTAAGCGCTTTAGCATAGCTTAACTCCTTGCCCGCTCTGTACCTCGCCAATAAGGTATGCTTGCTCTCTATGCTCTTGCAAAACAGCTATTGTGCCCTCTACATCTTGCGGTGCAACAACAGCTATCATCCCTATCCCCATATTAAAGGTATTATACATTTTTTCTTTTTCTAATCCTGATAGCCTTTGCACCAAATCAAAGATTTTTGGCACAGGATAAGCGCTTGTATTAATACAAGCGCATTGATTTTTATTAAGTATTCTGGGGATATTTTCTATAAAACCGCCGCCGGTAATATGGCAAAGTCCTTTTACTTTTACTTTTTCAAGCAAAGCCAAAATACTTTTTACATAAATCTTGGTAGGAGTAAGCAACACTTGCGCAAGATCTGCGCCTAACTCGTCATTATATTTAGCAAGTTGCTCTTTTTGTGTGCCAAAAAGTTTTCTAAGTAAGGAGTACCCATTGCTATGCGTTCCGCTTGAAGCAAGCCCTATCAGCTTATCCCCTATTTTAATATCCGCTCCGGTAATCAGCTTATCTCGCTTGGCAATACCGCAAGCAAACCCAGCTATATCATATTCACCATCAGCATAAAAGCCGGGCATTTCTGCGGTTTCGCCGCCGATTAGCGCGCAACCTGCTTGTGTACAGCCTGCGGCAACGCCGGCTACTATTTGTTCGACTTTTTCAGGAATTAGTTTAGGAATGGCAATGTAATCTAAAAAAAACAAAGGTTTTGCGCCCAAACACACCACATCGTTGACGCACATTGCTACCGCATCAATGCCAATGGTGTTATGGCAATCTTGTGCAAAAGCATATTTTAGTTTAGTGCCTACCCCATCAGTGCCAGCTACAAGCACATCTCCGTCTTGCCTATCGTCCAGAGCATAAACACCGCCAAAAGAGCCTAAGTCTCCCAGAACATTTTTATCAAAAGTTGCCTTAACATGACGCTTGATTAAATTGACAGCCTTATAGCCCGCCTCAACATCCACGCCCGCGCTCTTATAATCAATGCCCATCTTATGCTCCCATAAGACGATGCAAAACTTCTTGATAAGCCTGTTCCACACCCCCTAAATCTCTGCGGAATCTGTCCTTATCCAGCCTTTCGCCTGTGCGAGAATCCCAAAATCTGCAAGTATCCGGCGAAATCTCGTCAGCTAGGATAATTTTATCTCCAAACTTGCCGAATTCCAACTTAAAATCAATTAATTTAATATGCAAATCAGCTAAATAATCAGAAAGTATTTGATTGATTTTCAAAGCCATATTTTTAACTTGCTCTAACTCTTGAGCGGACGCCAAATTAAGCGCAAAAATATGATAATCATTAAGCATAGGATCGCCCAATGCATCATCTTTATAGCAAAACTCAAGCACGGTAGAGGCAAGCGGAGTGCCTTCTGCAAGCCCAGTCCTTTTGGCAAGCGAGCCTGCTACAATATTGCGGACAATAACTTCTAAAGGTAAGATTCTTACCTTTTTTACAACAGTGTTGCGGTCATCTATTTGCTTTACAAAATGAGTGGGTATCCCTTTTTGCTCCAGCATTTGAAACAAATGATTGCTGCATAAGTTGTTTACCACTCCCTTATTTACAATCGTACCCTTTTTAAGCCCGTTAAAGGCGGTGGCATCATCTTTATAAGAGACCACTACCAAATCCGCATCATCGGTTGCAAAGACTTTCTTTGCTTTACCTTCATATAATTGCTCCAATATTTTCATTCCTTATTTATCTCCTGCTGAATAAGGCTATCATCTGCCAAAATCTTTTGTCTCATCTTTTCCTTATAACTTATTATTTTTTCCCTTAAATCAGTATTGGCTACCCCCAAAATCTGCACCGCCAATAACGCCGCATTTGCCGCCCCATTTATCGCTACACAAGCCACAGGTATGCCGGTTGGCATTTGCACGGTGCTAAGCAAGCTATCCATACCGTCTAAATCAGAGCCTGATATAGGCAAGCCAATCACCGGCAGCGGAGTATGCGTTGCAAGCACTCCTGCAAGATGTGCCGCTTTGCCCGCACAGCCAATTATTACGCCATAACCCTCACTAGCTGCACTTTCTGCTAACTCAACTGCTTCTTTTGGGGTACGATGTGCACTAAGCACCCTAATAGCATATTCTACCCCAAACTCTTGCAAAATTGCGCAAGCTGGCTTTACAATAGCAAAATCACTTTTGCTACCCATTACAATAACTACTTTTTTCATTTTTTCCTTATAAATAATAGGGGCAAGCGTAACCACTTGCCCCTATCGTTTTTATTAACCTATCACGAAAAACTTAAGCAAGAATATCGCACCAATAATATAAGTAAATAATTTAATATCCCTAATTTTGCCAGTAAAGAGTTTAACGACTATATAAGTGATAATACCAAGACCAATACCGTCAGATATAGAATAAGTGAGTGGCATACCTAAAATAGTCATTAAGCAAGAACCGGCAATAGCAGGGTCAGACCAATCAATTTCCTTAACAGAACCCATCATTAACACCCCTACATAAATTAGCGCTGCCGCTGCTGCTGCACTAGGAATAAGAGATGCAATAGGGGATAAAAAGATTGCAATAAAGAAAAGTAAAGCAACAATTACAGAAGTAAAGCCGGTTCTTCCTCCTGCAGAAATACCGGAAGCACTTTCTACATAGGTCGTTACTGTAGAAGTACCTAACATTGAGCCGGCAACAGTAGCAAGAGAGTCACTTAACAATGCTTTGCGCATATTAGGTACATTGCCGTCTTTATCTAACATGCCTGCTCTTGTACAGGTGCCTACAAGCGTGCCAATGGTATCAAACATATCTACTATTGCAAAAGCAATAACTAAAGAAATAAAACTCATAATAGTACCAAAATTATTAAAAATACCATCAACATTAAACTTAAAGAATGATTTGGTACCAAAATCAGCAAATGCACCTATCGGGTTTGTCATAGAAATAGGTACAATTATACCAGTAGTTCCTGCAGGTGCATACTTATCAAAAGGAATATAAGTACCTATTTTATGAAAAACTATTAACATCATCAAATAATAAAGCACCGTACCACCAAATAATCCAAGAATTATCGAACCCTTTACACCTTTTTTAGATAGAATAATAATGCCTAAAAAAGTAATGATACAAACTACTGCACTCATAGCGTTATGAGCGAATACTATATCAGCAGGATTATATAGATTAGTAAAATCAACTAGCTTAACAAGCGTTGCCTCATCGCCAGTAACAATACCGGAGTTTTGCAAACCTATAAAAGCAATAAAGCTACCTATACCTGCAGAAATAGCAATCTTAAGACAAGTAGGCAATCCATCTACTATTTTTTCTCTTATTCCGCCAATCGTTAAAGCAGTAAAGAGCAAGCCTGAAATTAAGACAATAAATAATGCTGTACCATAACTAAGACCTAAAGCACCGCAAACAGTAAAGGTAAAAAAAGCATTTAAGCCCATTCCGGGTGCTTGTGCAAAAGGTAATTTTGCATATAGCCCTATCAGTAGGGTGCCAATAATTGCACTAAGAGCAGTAGCAATATAAATTGCTCCAAAGCTAGCGCCAGGCAAATCGCCTATCATCCCAGAGTTAACTACCAAAATATAACACATAGTCATAAAAGTAGTTGCACCTGCTATTATCTCCGTCTTTAGAGATGAGCCTGCTGCCGTAATGCCAAAATAGCTATCCAACTTTTGCGCAAAGCCATTTAATTTGGCGGGTTGTTTTTCTTTTTCCATTGAGTGCCTCCTATTTTTTTCTTTTATATAATGGTTTTTTGCCAAATAAAAAACGAGCATACTCTACCCGCCAGATATAAGCAAGAACAATTGGCACAAGGTGCAAATCTATCTATCTTATTATCAATAGTCAGTCCGTTTAAGGCGACCGGTAGATACTTAGAGACCATATTTCTCAAATTATATTGATACTATATTGTATAACAATATTTTACCATATTTTGTGAGCTTAGTCAATGAATTATTACGCTTGCAAGCCAAGTTTTGGCAAGGTTAGTACTATCTTTTTACCTTTATCTTTTAAGCTTCTTTCCGTGCTATCACCCTTTTGCAAGCCAGGACTATATCCTCCGCCCGCATACCAAATTGCTGCAAAAGATAAGGTAGCTTGCCCACCTCGCCAAAGGCATCTTTTATACCTATCCTTTCCATTGGAGCAGGCGCATGCTCTGCCAAAACTTCTGCAACCGCTGAGCCTAATCCATTGTAGATAGAATGGTTTTCTGCTGTAACGATTGCCCCGCTTTTCTGTACTGCTTTTAGTATAGCTTGGGTATCTATAGGCTTTATGGTATGCATATCTATAAGCCCAGCGCTAATGCCCTCGCTTGCCAATATTTCGCAAGCTGCAAGCCCTTCATATACCATAATGCCGCTTGCTATTATAGTTACATCGCTGCCTTCTTTAATCGCTATTGAGCCAAATAAGTTAAACTCAAGGTCCTCATTATAAAGTGCATCTGTTGTTTTTCTAAATAACCTTATATATACCGGTCCGTTATGAGCAAATATTTGAGGCAGTGCCTTTTTTATCATAAAGCAATCAGTAGGTTCAAAAACTACCATAGTTGCTATGCCTCTCATTATGCCCGCATCCTCTAACCCCATATGAGTGCCGCCATTAAGCTCTGCTGTAAGCCCGGGGTCGGTGCCGCATATTTTTACATTTTGCTTAGCATAAGCTATGCTTAGCGTCACTTGGTCGCAAGCACGCCTGGATGCAAAAGGGGCAAAAGTATTGGCAAATGGTATCTTGCCCATAGCGGCAAGCCCCGCCGCTACGCCCATCATATTTGCCTCTGCCACTCCCACATCTATTAATCTTTCAGGATAAATTTCCTTAAATGCTTTGGTGCCGCTGGCCGCCATTAAATCTGCTTCGCAAACTACCACCCTATCGTCTTTGCCTGCTAGTTCTATTAGCGCTTCAACATACGCTTTGCGCATTTCTTTACCTTTTTTTAAGCTGATATCCATTACTTTGCCTCCTGAAGCTGCGCTATTGCCTTTTGTGCCATTTCCATTGTTATACTCATACTGTGCGAGCTTACAAGCCCTTCTGCAAAGTACGCGCCTTTGCCCTTTACGGTATTCAAGATAATCATAGAAGGCTTGCCTTTACGCTGTTTGGCATCTTCTATGGCTATAATTATCTCTGCTATATTATGCCCGTCAATTTGCACTACATCAAAGTTAAATGCCCGCCATTTAGCCGCTAAAGGCTCTATGCTATTGACATCTGATACAAATCCGTCTATTTGCATACGATTATAGTCGCAAAATGCTATTAGATTGTCCAGCCCTCTTGAGCCTGCCAGCATAGCCGCTTCCCATACCTGCCCTTCTTGAGACTCGCCATCGCCAATAATAGCGTAAATATTACAAGGGTTGTTGTTTAACTTAGCGCCAATTGCCATACCCACAGCACAAGAAAACCCTTGCCCCAGCGAGCCTGTTGTCATATCAACCCCAACTGTCCTATGCATATCGCAATGAGAAGGCAAGGCTGTGCCTGACTGGTTAAGGGTAGGAAGCAACTCTTTTGGAAAATAGCCTTTTTGTGCAAGCGTGGCATAAAGCCCCGGTCCGCCATGCCCTTTTGATAACACCACTCTATCACGCATTGGGTCATCAGGAGCGGCGGGGTCTACTTTAGCGCAATGAAAATATATTGCGGTAAGCGCATCTATTATAGAAAGCGCACCGCCAATATGCCCCACCCCTAGCCTCGCAATCATATCTATGGTTAAAATACGAATCTCTTTTGCAATAGCTTTTAGCTCTTCCAGCTTTTCGATATCCATGAACTTCTCCTTATACTTAAGGAAAAACTGAACAAATACCTTGAAATACAGCCGCAGATTTTTGAGCGGAAAATTGATGAAGGCGCGCGGCCAATATTGAAATATTGGCAAGCGATTTCAGCGGTTTTACGCCAAAAAGATGAGCTGTGATTTCAAGAGTGCGTCATTTAAAGGCATTTATCAGTTTTTATCCTCCTGTTTTGATACAAGACAAACTTTTCCCTTGCTGCGCTAACTTATAAAGGCATGTTCTACTTTAGCTCTCACGCTACATTTTGCGGTTTCTGCGGCTTTAGCTTTTACGCACTTGTTTTCATCGACAATTTTGTTTATTGTGCTTAAGCGTTTGACTATCTTGAATTTAACCTTTTTTGGAGCGTCGGTCTTTTTATCTATCCCTAAATATGCGCTGTCGGCATAAACCTCTTTTTCCTTAATAGTAATATAATACCAATTAACAGGCTTTTTTGCAATAGCTAAAGGCAAACAAATTGATAAAAGGCTCCTTGTATAGATTGTAAATTAAATTGTCGCACATTTTTCATAATCTTGTATTTTATTGTT
>CAYSNP010000047.1:0-12552 GCA_964432485.1 uncultured Christensenellaceae bacterium
AAGATATTACTGAAATCGAGCAGGATAACAGGTTGACGCCGGGCAAATTAAAATATATCAAAGAAATTGCGCAAATATCGGAAGAAATTGATACAGATGAGTTAAAGGATATGGGACTGGATAAACTGCGTAAGATTAAGTATATCTTGCAAGAGGATACAGAGGCTTCATTTGAGGAGTTAAAAGATTTAGAAGATAACGAGCTTAATGATAAATATATCCAAACTAAGGACGATGTCGGCAAGCCCGATAGCCCCGACAAAGACGATGACGATGATGACGACGATGTTACTATTATCAAGCCACCAGAAGATGATGACAATGATGACGACGATGTAACTATTATCCAGCCACCCGATGACAATGACAATGATGGCGGCAGTATAGGACGCCCATCCGAAGGCAATGATGATGCCGACCTTGGCCCTTCACGCGGATAATTTATTACATTAAGCTGTTTATGTAACAAATATACATTTTATAGATATTTCAAAATATACTCTATTGTCTTTTTAATTTTACTATGGTATTATTTAGAAAAAATAAGGATGCTTTTTTTATATTATGAATTGTAAAGAAAGAGTTATAAAAGCGTTAGAGTTTAGGGGACCAGACAGGACTCCTATATGCACAATGCATTTGCCTACTAAAAAGTTTCTAGATTTTTTGAGAACTGCTTTTACAGTTAAGACGGATATGTTTATGACTTCCTATATTTATAAAAGGAAAAAGCTGACCAAAACCACCGCTATGGATGTATGGGGCGCGGTATGGGCAAGCTTCGGCAATAAGGGAGAAGTGGTAGACAGCCCCTTAAAAGATTGGAGCGGGCTTAAAGGGCTAAAAGTCCCCAACTACCTTAATTTTAGCAGTATTCTTTTTGTAAAGGCTACAAGGCTGCTCTTTAAGAAAAAATTCCTAATTGGCAATATCCCTGATATGATATTTTCGCTGGGCACCTTTTTAAGGGGGTTTGTGCAGTTTATGGAGGACCTATATTTTAACCCTGACGAGGTGGGGCAACTAATTGATATTGTAGTCAATCTTAACCTGCAATTAATAGACAAATATGCAGACCTTGGACTTGATGCGGTAATGGGCTGCGACGATTTGGGCTTGCAAGACAGTCTGATGATTAGTCCGGAAATGTTTCGCAAAATGTTTAAGCCGGGCTATGAAAAAATGATAAAAAGGGCGCATAAGCGGGGAATGAAGTTTATTTTGCATTCTTGCGGACAAATTAAAGAAATTATTGAGGACTTTATAGAAATTGGGCTGGATGCGCTGCAATGCGACCAACAGGACAATATGGGGGTGGATGAGTTAAACGAAAGGTTTGGAGGCAGAATTGCTTTCTTCTGCCCTGTAGATATCCAAACCACTTTGTCAACCAACGACCTGCAAAAGATATACGAAAAATCTCGTAAACTGGTACTGACGCTGGGCGCTCATAACGGCGGCTTTTTAGGCAAGGTATATCCCACTCCTAAAGATATAGGAGCACACGAAAAAAGCATACAAGTTATGCTTAAAGCGTTTATTGAAAAAGCGGATTAATTATTTTTTATCTTGATAAAAGTCTTGAATAGCTTGAAAATAGCCATCTATGGCATCCCAATTGCTGTTTGGAGGAATGTCGCAGCCTGACGAAATCAAGTAATTGTTATAATGTGCGCATTGCTCCAATAGCTTCAAGGTATTTTGATATACCGTTTGCTTGTTTTCCATACAAAAATCAATGGGATTGAGATTTCCGGCAATCACCTTATCGGAGGGAGCACGCTCCAGCACTTGCGCCATATCCACAGCATTGCCGAAATGATATATATCCGCTCCCAACTCCAGTATGCCGCCCAGCAGAGGTATCACATTGCCGCAATTATGGTAGACAAAGACAAAGTTTTTGTCTTGAGTGTCCTTTATTATTGTTTTTACATATTTTGAACTAAATTGCTGACAAAGCGCAGGGGACAGCAACCCTGCCGCAGGCTCTGCCATAATTACCCCGCTTGCGCCCGCCTTTTTAAGAGCAGCAATATAAGCGGCAATAAAGGATGCGCATTTTTCCAGCAAGATTTCTACATTTTCGGGCTGGTCATAGCATGCTATCATCAATTCAGTCATATCATATAGCCGCCCTGCCAAAGAGTAAGGTCCTATTACTCCGCAAAAGATAGGCTTGTCAGTCAAACGCTTTGCCTTAATCAAAGCATCAATATAGACTTGCCCTCTGCCCTTGCCTATCTCCGGCACGCTTACGCTTGCGGCTTGAGAAAGATTGTTTAATATGCCATGCGTAACAGTAGGGATTTCGCTCTTTTCCAGCTTAATTTGCGCACCAAAGGCTTCCGCTTCAATGGATAAATCCATTATATTAAGAGCTACACTCATAGTGCATCTGTCTAAGACTGCCTTTATGCCTTCGGCTTGCTTATCGCTACTTGTAACCAATTCAAGCACGCTGCATCCGCGCAGCTGCGTTGCGGGATAAGAAAGTATAGGCATTGAAAGACACTTGTTGGCAAGCATCTCTTTTACAAGAGGCTTCATAACACTAGGCAAGGCAAAAGCCACGGGCAATTTCTGCCGCACTTGCCGCATCCGGAGCATAGGCATCCGCACCGATTTCATTGGCGTAGTCTTGCGTAATGGGTGCGCCGCCAACCATAACTTTTACCCTGTTGCGCACTCCCGCCTTAACCAAGTCCTGAATAATTGCCTTTTGGGCTTGCATAGTTGTGGTAAGCAATGCCGATAAGCATAATATTGCCGCCTTAGTTTCTTTGATAGCCTTGACAATTTTATCGCTGCCAACATCTATCCCCAAGTCGGTACATTCTATTCCCGCGCCTTCAAACATCATCTTAACTAAGTTTTTGCCTATATCATGCAGGTCCCCTTTAACTGTGCAAATAATAGCTTTGCCGATAGGCTTCACGCCCTCATTTTTTAGCGCAGGGCGCAAAACCTCCAGCCCAAAGTTCATAGCGCGCGCCGAAATTAGGACCTCAGGAACATAAATCTCATTGTTTTTGAAACGCACGCCTATATCGCTCATTGCGGGAATCATTGCTAAGTTTAATATATCGCAGGCAGCAACTCCCTCCTGCAACGCCTTTGCAGTCAATTCCTTAACTTCTTTTGCCCTGCCGCTTTTAATAAATGAACAAATATCTTTTAAGATATCCATTGCAGCCTCCTCAAGGTTAAAGACCTTTATAAAACAAGGATCTCAATATTACTATTATACAGCCAAGGGGAACAAAAGTAAATAACAAAAGTCTCGTCTTAGAAATTGTTAATGGAGGTATGTATCAGCATACAGAAAACCGCGCTTATAAAAGTTAGTCTTTCTTTCTCATAAGTACAAATTTATTGACAGGATATATCAATAAAAAGCCTGCAACTTGAACGATTGTTTTTGCTATTAGACCTGCAACATCTGCATTATCAATAACTTTGCATAGTTCTGTATTCAAAAGGCCGCCTACATAAAAGTTAAGCCCGACAATAATAATAATTGCCATTACTGCAAACCCAATTGCACTCAGTAGCATATTGTTTGTAGACTTAAAAGTCTGCGTAAAATTTGTTAAAAATTTCAACGTCTGACCAATAACGGACGATGCGATAAATGCAATCAAAGCGCCCATTCCGCCGGCAGCAGTAGGATATACAAATATAAACCACTCTACTGATTTATTAACACCTTGTCGGGGCAAAATATAGTTTAGAACCACAAAAATCAACAACTCCAACCATCCCGCTGTTACTGAAAAAAATGTGTACTTGGCAAATTCCCATGCAGCGGGCTTTTTAGCAAAAAACTCTTTAATTTTAGCCATAATTCGTTCCTTTTGATATAATTGGTATAATTGTAATTGTTTAATGCCAGCTTGTCAAGCCTTGCGCCGCAGAACTTACAATGGCGGCTTGTTCGTTGCGGTGTTATATAGCCTTGATTTTAGAGGCTTTTTCTAGTAAAATTATTAATATGATACTTCGAACATACAAGCGCAGTGATTGTGTCGAGATATGGCAACTTTTTTTTGAAACTGTGCACACAATCAACGCCAAAGATTATACGCAAGAGTAGCGGTTGAGTTAAATGTAAATCAATAAAATAATCTATTAAGCAAGATTGGCCTTTGGTGATTGCTCCCTTGTCACATCAATCCACTCTTTGTAAGCGGAAAGGTGCTCTAATTCGGGTATGGAGAGGTGGGCGATGCTGTTGGCAGAGCCTGCGGCGGGGTAGATTGTAGCATTGGCTTTTAGGGAGCTATCGAGATATACGGTAACTCCTTGCTTTATGGCAAAGGGGCAAATGCCGCCTATGGTATGCCCTATATACTCTTGCAGCCTCTCTATGGGTATCATTTTGGGTTTTTCTGCAAATTTTGCCTTATATTTTTGGTTATCTATGCGCACATTGCCGGCGGCTACTATCAATATTGGCTTACCGCTTACCAAAAATGACAATGTTTTGGCTATTTGGCTAACTTTACAGCCTACAGCTTGCGCTGCCAACTCCACAGTTGCGCTGGAGGAGGGGAGTTGCCTTACTCTATCTCCAAGACCATTATTTTCAAAAAAATCTTTTACATACTGATATGACATAGTACTATCCTTTTTTATTCTCTTAATACTATAACATAATACCCTTAAAAAAACAAAACCCTATTTATTTTGCAGCAAAATTGACACAATAAAGGTATGGAGTTTGTACCTATTCTTTTGCCTGAAGATGCACCGCCTAGTTATGCACAGGATTATAGAAATTGTCCTATTTGTACTGAAAAATCCCGTTTAGTCTGGGGAGAGGGCAATCCGCATGCCCCTATTGTAATTATTTTAGATAATCCGGGCGCAAGAGAGGATAAAGAAGGCAAGGCTTTTATTTGCGGAGCTAGGCAAACCTTGCAATATGCTATCCACCAATCAAACTTAAAACTCAAAGATATCTATGTAACTTATCTGCTAAAATGCAGACCCAGAGGGCAATATGATAAGGAAAAGGCAAGAGCATTTAGCAAGCCGTTTTTAATAAGGCAACTGCAAGATATGCAGCCAAAATATTTAGCCTGTTTGGGTAATACTGCCGCACAAGCTATGTTTGACAATAATAAGACAAGTGCCAAAGAGCTTAGAGGCGCTTGGCATCAAGTGTTGGGCTTACCTACAATGGTCTCTTATCATCCGCTTGCCGCCCGCAGTATGCCTAACCTTATGCCATATTTTTTACAGGATTGGCGGATGCTAGGGGAAAGGTTTAATGCAGGACAGTTATAATAAAGAACAAACATAATCCCCCTATATATTACAGTTGCGGCAGCTTATACTTCCAATTTTTCTGCAAGAGCCGGCACCAATACTTCTATGGCGACATTGCTACTTTTCATCTTGTCTAAAAAGGGCGTATAATCCACTTTAGAGGATATAGGAGGGCAGTAATCGTTAAAATGAGTCAATAAAACTTTTTTGGGATGGACAGTTTCAATCACTTTCATAGAATAGTCCGCCAAATCGCTTCTGCCTTGATAGGGCAACGCCAATAAATCTACATTTTGCGGATATTTTTCTTCCTTAAAAAGCCCCATACTGCCGAGAATCAATATTGATTTTTCTCCATCATTTACCTCAAACACCAATATCTGTTTTGCTTCTCGCTCTATAAATAGTGCATTAAAGCCTATGCGCATTACCGCAGGCAGCATAGCCCAAAACTGTTTTTGGAATACAGTTTTCAAAATAAGGGGCAAGCCGAAAGAAGCATGAGTGCCTTTATATGCAGTAATTTGAATATCCCCTATACAAAAACTATCTCCGGGAGCTATGCAATTCAGGTTGGCTTTGCTCCCAACCCTTTTTTGCAGCATTTTTAACGGTACACTAGTGCAATATACGGGGATATCCTTGTCCTTTATTATTTCAGGAACATCTCTTATATGGTCAAAATGGCCATGCGTAATTACAATGGCATTCACGCTTTGAAATGTCTCCAAAAACTTACTTCGGTAAAGGTTTCTTTGGGGCGTAATAGTAAAGAAAGGGTCAAACAGTATCTTTGTATCCTCTTTTTCTACTATCAGCGTTGCGGTTTGGTACCACGAGATATTCATTAACGATAACTACTCTTGCAATTTAGCATTCTCTTCGGCAAATACCGCTTCAATTTTCCCTAGCACCTCTTCAGATAGTTGCTTTGGGATAATCTTTGAGCATGACCTTAAAGAAAACCCTTTGAACATATTGATTTTGGGGTGGGTGACCAAGCCGGGGGCTATTGCATCAACCTTATCTTTTAGGGTTTGGTTCTTTAACAAATCTTTAATCTTAGAATCAAGTGTATACATTTTTCGCTCCTTTTTAGTATATTTGTAAAAATAATTCGCAGTCGTTATTTTCATTATAACATTGTTATCTTTTGAGTCAATATAGTTGATTATATGTAATTTTTATTAAAAATTGATATGAAATATATATAATTTCAAGTATAGACAATGCCGCCTGCTGATGATACTATAAACTCAAGTTAAGATTATTTTTCAAAAAGGGAGGGGTTTGCCTAATGAGTGCCTCGACAATTAAATCAATCGTTGCCCGCCAATTGATGGGCAGAGAAAATCCAATGATAGGCGCCACCGTAATTACAGAAAACGGCTCGGTGGGGAATGCATATTGTACTGCGGGAATATCGGTAGGCAAGCATGAAATCAAGTTTACTTACGACGGGGGAACAAAATGGAAAGGGCTGGGAGTGATGAATGCGGTCAATGAAGTAAATGAAAAAATTGCTCCTGCAATTATAGGGCTGGATGCCGCTGACCAATTTTTGATAGATACCGTTATGCTTAATTTAGGTGCGGACGATCCTTCAAAAGCGGTAGGAGGCAACGCTGCTGCCGCTGTATCCGCCGCTGTGCTGAAAGCTGCGGCTAAAGCTCTGGATATACCTCTTTACAGGCATATAGGAGGGGTTGGGGCTGTGACTTTGCCGGTAGCCGCTTTTGGAGCGGTAGGGGGTAGTAACAGGTATGAGAAAAAGCTAAATGTTGGCGCTAAGCCCACATATTCGTTTATAGCTCACGATTTTGGCACATTTAGCGAGGCTTCATACGCATTGTGGGAGGTGGTAACCGATTGGCAGGAGTTTATGTTGAAAAAATACGGTCTCCACGCCTTTAAATCGTCCGCTTATGCCACAACAGCAGGATTTGTTTATGTGCCTCCCGGCATAGTGGAAAACGAAAGGCAATTATGGCAAATGTTAAATGATATCATTGCAAAAGCGGGATACGAAAAAAGGATAGGACTGCAAGTGGATATAGCAGGGGAGTGCTTTTATAACAAAGAAAGCGGTCTTTACGAAAATATTTTTGCTCCTGGCGGTGTTACCAGAGACGAAATGATAGAGATAGTTAAGGAAATGGCGGATAAATACTCCTTTGTAATTGTAGAAGACCCTCTTCTTGAAGATGATTTTGAGGGACATGCCCTGCTGACAAAAGCGGTAGAGATTCAAATAGTGGGAGATGATTTATTTACCACCAATACCGAAAGGGTGGCGCTGGGGATAAAGTACGGTGCCGCTAACAATGTCTTGTTAAAAGTGAATCAAATAGGCACGATAACCCAATCGCTGGAAATGATTCAGCTTGCTTATCAAAACGGTTACGGTATAATGCCTTGCAGCAGCAGAGGCGAGGGCATTGACATAGTGGATTATTCCGTAGGTATCAATGCGGGCTCAATTCGTGAAACTTGTTTAGGAACAGCCGCCAATAGATTCCTGGAGATAGAAAAGGAGTTGGGAGCTAATGCAGTTTTTGCAGGTACTGCGGGATTGAGCGGCAAAAGATTCAAAAGAACGGTCAAGGGGGCGCAAAATGCATACAATTAAAATAAAAAGCGTAATTGCCAGAGAGGCATTTTCTGATTCAGGTTTTCCTGCGGTAGAGGTCGTTGTCACAGCAGAAAATGGCAAATACGGGCTGAGCAACAATATAGAATCCCCTTCGCTCAGCACATACCGCCCGCTGTATTTGTATGACAATGAAAAGCGCTTTAAGGGCTTTGGCGTCACTAAAGCAGCGGATATTATCAATAAATACATAGCACCTGCGCTCATTGGTATGCCAATAGATAATCAGGCGGCTATTGATGCACAAATAAAGCAAACTTTGGCCGATTGCGGTATCCCTTCTTACATTAACATAAGTTCTCCGCCCTCTGTTGCCGCCTTAAAAGCGGCTGCAAGCGCAAAGGATATGCCTTTGTTCAGATACCTTGGAGGGCAAAGGGCGTTTACTTTGCCCGTAGGAGGGCATTTGTGCGCCTCGGGCAGCAAACGCTATATAAAAAATGAAAAAGCGCAAGGCAAGCCGATTTACTACTTGATGGCTTATGACTTTCCCTCATTCGAAGAAGCGCATTATGCATTATGGGAAACCGTAAATATCTATGAAAAAGTGCTTGCAAAGGAATATGGCATATTAATCCATAGGGGTTTTTCTATGGCAATTGGAAAAGGCAAAATGGAAAGCGACGAAATGCTTTGGAAGATACTTGCCGACAGCATAGACAGGGCAGGACATAGCGGTAAGATAGGCATACATGCCGATATAGGCGCCAACAGCTATTACTGTAAGGATAGCGGAGAGTATTTGGGGCTGTTCTGCTCCCGACCAAAAACCCGTAAGGATATGCTGCAACTCTATCAAAAGATGTCCGCAGAATATCCTTTTGTGGCTTTTCAAGACCCGCTGGAAGAAAACGATGCGGACGGGTTTGCACAATTGAGAAACAGTAATAAGGCAATGATTATAGGCGAAGAGCTTTTTGCCTCTGATATAGAGCGTATTAAGTGGTGCATTTCTTACGGATGCGTAGATTCCGTTCTTGTATCCGTCAATAGCTTCCCTACCTTTAGCGATGCCTTAAAAATTATCAATTATGCCAAAGACAACAGCGTTAGCCTTATGTTTAAAGATGCTTGCGGCGAAAGTCTGGACACAATTGCATACGCAGTGGGATTGAACGCTGCTTTAATCTATGAGAGCGGCCTGGATTTTTCCAGCAATGAGCTATTGTTGCGAGAGGCAGAAATAGGCGGCAGAGCAAAATTTTTCGGCTGCTCCGCATTCAAAAAAAACCTATAAAAGGAGGAAGGGCATATGAGGATAAGAAATCTTGAAAAAATGATCTGCCACGGCAATAAGGAAGGGCGCAAGGATATTTGTGAAATTCTTGAGGCGGGATTGCAGGCTGCTGACCCATATTACAACACTAAAAAACTTGTGTCTATAAAAGACGGCATACTAACCGTTGGGAATCGGGAGTTTGAGCCTATTGACTCTCCGAGAGTAGGTGCTGACAGCTATACAATCGGCAAGGATATTGACCGTATCTTTGTCTTTGGGGCAGGCAAAGGCATACAAAGGGCGGTTGTGGCGCTTGAAGAAGTTTTAGGCGAACGGTTGACAGACGGATTGGTTTTGGCAAAGCATGGGGACGAGCATCTCCTGAAAAAGATTAGAGTTTTTTACGGCGGACATCCCATTCCTGATGAGGAGGGCGTCAAAGGCTGCCGCGAACTAGCGGACACTATAGCCAATCTTAACCTTACGGAAAGAGATTTGGTGTTTACAGTAATAGGCAATGGGGTTTCCTCGCTTATGACATTGCCGGTGGACAGTATTCCGCTGGATGCAATAAAGGATATGGTACGCTTGCTTCAAATTGAAAAGGGCTTGGATTCCGGCATGCTGAGCATTGTTAGGAATCAGGTTGACAAGTTAAAAGGCGGACGGATAACCCGAATGCTGCACCCTGCAAAAATGATTCATATTCTGGCGCTGGACTGCAACTACGGAAATACGGGAATAGACGGATACAGGGGATTGACCGAAGCCAATGTTTGGCTGCATACTCTGCCCGACGCAAGCAGCCCGGAATTTGCACAAATGATTCTCTTAGAAAATGAAGCATGGGATTTGGTAGACGAGAGCATTCGAAGGCATATCGAAGAGGCAGACGAGCGATATGACAGCCTAAAATGCACAGAATTTGAAGATATGGATTGCAGAATTTACGGTATTATGCCTGATAAGTCAGGATGTGTGCCTGCCGCTATGGAAAGGGCAAAACAATTAGGCTATTCTGCGCATCTTATCAATAAAGCCTTTTTTATGGATGCCTCCTTTATGGGGCAATTCTTTGGAAATATGGCAAAGTTGTCAGATTCTGAAGGAGCGCCTTTTGCTCCGCCTTGTGCTCTGTTTTATACAGGAGAAATGATTGTGACGGTAGGCAAGGAAGGCGGTGTTGGCGGGCGAAATCAGGAGTTTGCTCTAACAGCCGCCATCGTTATAGAAAATAACCCTCGAATAGTGATAGGCTCTGTGGATACGGACGGAACTGACGGTCCGGGCGGGCATTTTGATAATGAGGCATCCAAACTTGGGATCAATGCGCTCTCCGGAGGTATAGTGGATGGCTATACCATCAATGAGGCGCTGGAGAGAGATGTAAATATTGAGGAGGCATTAAAGACTCATTCTACTTCAAAGGCGTTATGGGATTTAGATTGCGGCTTGCTTGTCACTCAAAATATAAGCCTGCAGGATATAGCGGTAGCGCTTATACAGAAGGAATAACCTCTTGCGCCTCTAAAGGAGCGGTATTATCATTTTCTTTGCTGTTTTCTGTAATAGCGGTAAGTTTGTCTATAAAGAAAGTAGAATATTCTGACAAGGCCGCTTCGCTTCTTGCAACCCAGCCTACTTCCATAGAAAAGGAAATATTTTTAAGCGGAAGAGTTTTTATAGCTGTATAAAAATTAGTATATTTGTACGGAATAGAAGAGTTGGTACCTATTCCTACCGCATTGGTGTTCTTCAAAATATCCAGTTTGCTCCCTCTGCTATTTACTATAATGATTTGCGGTGCGTTTCCAAGATTGAGCTGTATGGTTTCCAGCAGCTCTGACGAATAGGGAGAATCATACACAACTATAGGGTATTGCGCCAACTCCTCGCTGGTAATTTCTTTTAAACCTTTTTGATACATAGGATTCTTTTTCCCAAAGATAACTTTCAATTCATCATCTAACAATTTGGTATAAGTCAGCTTTTTATTTCCCATTAGTTTCAAAATTCGGTTTTTTTGAATGCTGCTAAAGTATAACACGCCTAAATCTGTGGTTTGGGTAGCAACATTTTCTATTACCTCATCGGAAGTGCATTCGATATATTTTATAAAAAACGGCTTGGACGAAAAATTGTTAACAGTAGCGCAAAGCACATTAGATACGAATTTCATATAGGCATTGGATAATGAAAACATTTTTTTCTGCCTGTGCACAATGTTTGAAAACAGCTCGGGCATCAATAGGAATTGCTGATATACCGGCTCGGCATAATGCACCAATTGCTGCCCTAGTGCTGTAAGAACCATACCTTGATTTGTACGCTCGAAGATTTTGATATTCAATTCATTTTCAAGATTCTTAATGGAAGTGCACAAATTGGGTTGAGAGATAAACAGCTTCTTTGCCGCCTTGTTTTGCGACCCCGTTCTTGCTACTTCAATAATTTGCTCTATTTGTTCTATCTTCATAATTATATTTATTCCTCCAATGTGCCATTGTAAGCACAAAAACTTATTGAAGTAACGGTGCAAATGAGTGCGCTTATACGATAATTATAGGGCAAGCATTACCCCTTGTCAATCCGCTCTTTAACTTCAAGCCTGTTTTACACAACACGAACCAGCGCATAAACCTCTTAATAAGCAAATAAGAAATAAATAATATATAAATACTGCTATACAGATAGCAAAGTAAATGTAATAGAATAGTGTATTGCTATTTTTTGCAATCTACATTATAATATTATTTGCTGATAAGGAAGAAAAGCTTTTTTTTGTAGCATACATCAGTTTGCAATAATTATAGGGAGTGGGAGAGGGGCAATAAAGACCCGCCCTCTATTGATTAATATATAACGCACAAAGGCACTTCTACGAATAAACCTAAAGTGATTAAGGTAGTTTTATATTGTATAATAAAGGCTAGCAAATGGGGTAATTGCGCAGATCAAAGAAGTATTCTTCGGGATAGCCAAGAGGATACAAAAATGAAAAAAACTATAACAAAAACTAACTATTGTAATATAGAAAATATGCTTAAAGCATATCTTGAACCTCTAAACCAAGTTTTACCGTTACATATTACGCCGCTATACAGCAAAAAAATTACTGTAAAAAAGATATTAAAACTTTTACATAAATCAGGCTATTCTTTTGAAGTTATGCCAGAAGAATACAAAAAAACGCAAATTAATTTTTCTAAACTTAATAAAGCTAAAATTGTTGTACAAGTTGAAGAAAATATATTAGCGTATATATTTGAGCACTCTATCGTATTTTCCATTAAAGATATAAACATAACACAATTCCCCACTAACACCACCATGGATATTGGCAAACAAATATCCGTCAATCCACTCAATACCTTCATCTGATAATTCAATTTTTCCACCATGTCCACCA
>CAYSNP010000048.1:0-9414 GCA_964432485.1 uncultured Christensenellaceae bacterium
TATATTTTACTGTTAATTTTATTAATATTGTATTAGAATAATTGACAAAATATACAAAAACACTTAAACAAAAAGCTATGCCTGCCGCACTTATTGCAAGAAAAACAGATAGCTTTTTTTGCTTGCAAAAAAAGCTACTTTTTGAGATAATACCTTTATGGAAAATAAAAAGGCAGCTTTTGTTTTACACAATTTGGCGCTTATGCACCCCAATGCTCATTGTGAACTAAATTTCCGCTCACCTTTTGAACTGTTGATAGCAGTTATTTTATCCGCACAATGTACTGATAAGCGAGTAAATATAGTTACGGAAAAGCTGTTTGCCAAGTATAATACGCCACAGGACTTTGCGCAGCTAAGCCCCGAGCAGTTAGAGCCATATATTTATAGTACGGGTTTTTATAAAAATAAGGCAAAGAGCATAATAGAAGCCTCACGCTCTTTGATAGAGCAATATCAAGGCAAAGTACCCGACGAGCTGGACACTCTTGTCAGATTAAGGGGCGTGGGCAGAAAGACCGCAAGCGTGGTGCTTGCCGTAGCTTTTGGTAAGCCCGCCTTTCCGGTGGATACTCATGTTTTTAGAGTATCAAAAAGAATAGGGCTGGCAAGCGGCAATACCGCTGACGGGGTAGAACAAGAGCTAAGGAAAGCCTTTCATAAAGATGATTGGATACTTGCTCATCATCTTTTAATTTTTCATGGCAGATATATTTGCACATCCAGAAGTCCAAAATGTGCAGAATGCAAAATTAACGATGTTTGCAACTATGGGCAAAAAATCTTAAAAGGAACTGTGTTATGAACGAAATCCTGAAAAAAACAGTTAAAGCAGAAGGGGTAATAGAATATGTAATCTATAATCCTGCTGTAGCCGCTAAGGCACGACCTGGGCAGTTTATTATCTTGATAGTAGCGGAAGGCGGCGAAAGAGTGCCATTTACTATTACCGATTATGACAGAAAACAGGGCACAATTACCTTGCTAATCCAAACGGTTGGCGAAACTACATATTTGCTTAGCCAAATGAAAGAGGGCAACAGTCTTTATGCCTTTGTAGGCCCTTTAGGCAATGCTACGGACTTAAATGAGTACAACAAACTTTGCTTAGTAGCGGGCGGTATAGGTGCGGCTGTTATTTTTCCTCAAGCAAAACTGCTAAAATCTTTGGGCAAAAGTGTGGATATTATCCTTGGCGCCAGGGATAAGGAATTGTTAATGTATGTTGACGAATTCAAGGCTATTGCCGACAATGTATATATAATGACCGATAATGGCAGTGCGGGAGAGCAAGGCTTTGTAACCAATAAGCTGCAAGCGCTTATTGACAAGGGCATAACTTATGATGTGGTCTTTGCGGTAGGGCCAATGATTATGATGAAAGTGGTGTCCGACCTTACCAGAGCTTATGCAATCAAGACTTTAGTTTCTATGAATACCATTATGATAGATGGCACGGGTATGTGCGGCGGCTGCAGAGTTACCGTTGGGGGCAAAAGGCTATATGCTTGCGTAGACGGGCCTGAGTTTGACGGTCACGAAGTAGACTATAACGAAGCGCTGAACAGATTGACTTTATTTAAGGAACAAGAGCAAGATGCCTATTGCAGGCTTACAGGAGAAAAGCATGGCAAAAAGAGTTGAAAGACAAAAAGTTTTAGAGCAATTTCCGCTGGAGCGCATACATAATTTTGAAGAAGTTTCTCATGGTTTTGATAAAGAACGGATGCTTTTAGAAGCCGGCAGATGTTTGTTGTGCAAGAATCCTAAATGCGTACAAGGCTGTCCTGTTAATATTAATATTCCGGCTTTTATAGCGCAGCTAAAAGAGGACAATCCGGATAAAGCGTATGAGGTAATTACCGCTACTAATGCGCTCCCCGGCATTTGCGGCAGGGTTTGCCCGCAAGAGGAGCAATGCGAAAAAGTGTGTATTATGGGCAAGTTAGGAGCGCCCGTTGCTATAGGCGCACTGGAGCGTTACTCTGCAGACCATAACAAAGCAGGCAAAAAGATTGCAAGCGTTAGCCAAGCAGGCAATGGCAAAAGGGTTGCAATAGTAGGCAGCGGCCCTGCGGGGCTTGCTTGTGCAGGCGATTTAATCAAGTATGGAATTGAAGTAGTTGTTTACGAGGCATTGCATGAGTTGGGTGGGGTGTTAGTGTACGGGATACCTGAGTTTAGGCTGCCAAAAAGTTTGGTAGCGGCAGAAATAAATATTCTTAAAGAAAGCGGAGTAAAGTTTCTTGCCAACTATGTGATAGGCAAGACCTTAACTATACCTGACCTTTTAGAGCAATTTGATGCGGTGTTTATTGGCAGCGGAGCAGGGTTGCCCTCTTTTATGGGTATCCCCGGCGAAAACTTAAAAGGCGTATATGCCGCCAATGAATACCTGACCAGAGTAAACTTAATGAAAGCATATAAAAAAGGCAGCGCCACTCCAATTAATGCGGCAAAAAAAGTGGCAGTAATGGGCGCGGGTAATGTGGCAATGGATGCTGCCAGGACTGCGCTTAGATTAGGCGCGGAAAAAGTGAGCATAATATATCGCAGAAGCAGAGCGGAAATGCCTGCACGTGAAGAAGAAATTGAGCATGCAATAGAAGAAGGCATTGTACTTAATGAACTTACCGGAACAAAGGCAATATTAGGCAAAGATAAGGTAGAGGGGATAAGATGCGTAAAAAATACTCTTGGCGAGCCCGATGCAAGCGGCAGACGCAGGCCGGTAGAGCTTACGGGCACAGAGTTTGATATAGAGGTAGATACAGTAATTATGGCAATAGGCAACTCTCCCAATCCGCTACTTGCAAAGGCTACTCCGGGGCTGTTAACCAATAAATGGGGCGGGCTTATAGTAGACGACAATACTGAAACTACTGTAAGCAATGTTTTTGCGGGCGGAGATGCGGTTACCGGTGCGGCTACTGTTATTTTGGCTATGGGCGCAGGAAAAAAGAGTGCCAAAGCTATTTTAGAGAGGCTAAATGTACTTAGATAAGGTAAAGATATACTGCAAAGCCGGCAATGGCGGCAATGGCGTTATAAGTTTTCGCAGAGAAAAGTATGTCCCTAAAGGCGGTCCTGACGGCGGCGATGGAGGCAAAGGGGGCAATATTTACTTTATAGCTGACGAAGGGTTAAATAATCTTATATCTTTTAAGTATAACAGACATTACAGGGCGGAAAACGGTGCTAACGGCGCAAGGGCAAAGCGCATTGGCAAAAGCGGTGCAGACCTTATTATAAGAGTGCCTCTAGGCACTATTATTAAGGATGAAAAAAGCGGTAAGATAATTACCGATTTAGTAAAAGCGGGGGAAAAGTTTTTGCTTTTTGAAGGCGGCAAAGGCGGCAGAGGCAATTCTCGCTTTGCTACTCCCGTACGCAAAGCGCCCAATTTTGCAGAGTCAGGGGAGACAACACAAGAACGCACTATTATTTTAGAACTTAAAACAATAGCTGATGTAGGCTTAGTAGGCTATCCAAATGTAGGCAAATCTACTTTGCTTTCGGTGATAAGTGCGGCTAAACCGGAAATTGCCGACTATCACTTTACCACACTTTCACCTAATTTAGGAGTTGTTGAGTATGACTATAACAGCTTTGTTGTAGCTGATATTCCCGGTCTTATAGAAGGTGCGGGCAAAGGGATAGGACTGGGGCACAGCTTTTTGAAGCATATAGAAAGAGTGCGTGCAATTGTGCATATTGTAGATATTTCGGGCAGCGAACAAAGAGACCCTGTTGCCGATTATTATACAATTCGCAAAGAGCTTGCAGGATACAGCGCAAAACTTGTGGAGTTGCCGGAAATTGTTGTGGCAAACAAAATTGATTTATTACAAGACCCCTCCGCCCTTGCTCGTCTGGAGCAGGCTTGCGGCAAAGAGGTTATGCGCATATCTGCAATAAGGGCGCAAGGCACAAAAGGATTAGTGCAAGAGCTCTTTAAGCTGCTGGCGCAGCTTCCTGCCCCCGAGCCGCTTATTTATCAGCCATATGAGTACGAAAAGGATGATATCAATGCGTATGAAGTGTACAAAGTGGGAGATATTTATTATATAGAGGGCGGTTTTATCAATCATATTGCAAGAAGGGTTAACTTTGACGATATCCATTCCTTAGCATATTTTCAAAAGACACTAAGAGATAAGGGAGTCTTTAAAGAGTTGCAAAAACAAGGCGCTCAAAACGGGGATAGCGTAAGCGTGCTGGGTATGGTTTTTGAGTTTATGGAGTAGTATGGCAACAATATTGGATTCAAAACAAAAAAGTATATTAAAGACCTTGGCTCATCGCTTACATCCTACCGTTTATATAGGAAAAAACGGTGTTATAGATTCGGTCCTAGCCGATGCCAATGTGCAATTAGAAGCAAAGGAACTGGTTAAATGCTCTATTTTGCGCTCCAGCCCCGTATCCGCTTCAGATACCGCTTTAGAATTGGCTTTTAAGCTAAAAGCAGAGCTAATCAGTTGCCTAGGCAACAAAATAGTGCTATATCGTAAAAGCAACAAGAAAGGGGTCAGGCATATAGAATTTTGAGTTGCCCGACTTGAAAAAACTTACGGAATATGGTATAATCTTTCTGTACAACAAACTCTTAAACACTTTGGTTTTATCCTAGTGAGGTAAACGGTGGCAGAAGGAAGAAGGGAGCGTCTACGCAATAGAGTTAGACGAGAAGGCTTAGACAGTCTGGAGTATCATGAGGTGCTGGAGCTTATGTTGTATCCTTTGATTCCAAGAAAAGATACCAACCCAATTGCGCATAGCTTAATTGCAGAGTTTGGCACTTTGGACAAAGTCTTGCAAGCAGACCCGCATGAAACTATTAAAGTTAAAAATATGACCAGAATAGCCAGCGAAATGCTGTCTTATTTTTATAAAATGCTTACAATTGCCAAACGCTCGTCCTTTGTTCCGAATGTAGAGCTAGCTAACCTTGAGTTATGCAGGCAGTATGTGGACACTTTTTTTGCCGATAGAAAAAGGGAGGAATTATATGCCTTTACGCTTAATTTTTCCTTTAAGCTAATTGCTTCCAACTGCATAGCCACAGGCGGCTTAAATGATGTAAGGTATAATAAAAAAAGGGTTATTGAAATTGCGCTTAAAGATAGTGCAAGATATATGATAGTAGCGCATAATCATCTTACAGACTCTATAGAGCCTAGCATTGCCGATATTGAGGCAACTTATGAGTTGTTTCACGCCTTAAAGAATGTGGAATGCGAGCTGCTAGACCATTTAATTATTGCAAGCGGCGAAGTTTACAGCTTTAATGAGCATAAACTAATGACTGATATTGCCAATGCAAAAAGCAAGTCGGAACTATTTAGATAGCGTCTTGCTTACATCTGCATCGTTATTTTGTGCTTACAATGGCACATTGGAGGAATGAATATAAAAATGATAAAAAAAGCGGTTATTTTAGCGGCGGGATACGGGACAAGGTTTTTGCCTTCTACTAAAGCAATTTGTAAGGAAATGTTTCCGATTGTGGACAAGCCTGCAATTGCATATGTAGTGGAGGAATGCATTGACAGCGGAATTACTGAGATTTTAATAATTTTAGGCAGAAATAAGCACAATATTGTCAATTACTTTGATAAGAATATTGAATTAGAAGAATGTTTAAGGTCCACAGGCAAGTATCAGGAGCTTAATTTGATTAAACCGTACCCGATACGCATTTACTATACTGTGCAAGAGCTTATGCAAGGCACAGCAAAGGCTGTGGAGTACGCTAAAGAGTTTTGCGGTACAGAACCTTTTGCGCTGCTTTTCCCCGATGATATAATGGTAAGCAGTTCACCTGTTACCGCACAGCTTTGTTCTGCTTACGCTACCACGCTGTGCGCAATAGTAGGCGTACAAGCGGTACAGCGCAGCCAAGCTATTAAGTACGGTATTATCAAAGAAGGGGTAAAAAAGGGCAGGTTTACGCAAATATTGGATATATTAGAAAAGCCTGCACCCGAGCAAGTAGAGCAAGAGTACCCGCTGACCAGTTTAGGCAGATTTGTGCTTCCGCCCGAAGTATTTAGCTATATTGCGCAGACTAAGCCAAGTCCCTCAGGCGAGTATTATTTGCCTGATACCATTAAGCTAATGGCAAAGAGCTTAGGTGCTTATGCTTATGAGTTTGAAGGGGTGCGCTATGATACCGGGGATAAGTTAGGGATGCTGAAATGCAGTATAGAGATTGCCCTAAGGCGACAGGATATAGGCAGGGAACTTGCCAAGTATTTAATAGAGCTAGTAAAAGACAATATAGAGAGGTAGCTATGTTAGGATATACAATAGATGTTCAAAAAGTTATGGAAATAGCTTCCCAAGCGGCTGAAATATCAGGAGGCACGCTGGGGACGGAGCATATTCTTTTTGGGCTATGCGAAGTAAAGGATAGTTATGCTTCAGAAATATTAAAGCGATTGGGTGTCACGGGGAGCGAGGTAGGCAAGTATATTATAAAGAGCCCCATTCCTTCCTTAGTGATTATTAGCAGCCCTGCCAAAAGGGCATTAGAGCGGGCAAAAATATTTGCAAACAAATATCAAGACGACCTAGCGGATACGCAACATGTGCTGCTTGCAATAGTGTATGACCAAAATAGTGCGGGAGCTAAGATTTTGGCTAAAAACAAAATTGACTTTAATACAATCAAGGATATTTTGGACTCAATGAGTGCCAATGATATTAGGGCTCAAGACCCGATTGCCCGCATTAATGAGATGTTTAGAAGTATGGAGCAAATGTTTTCCCGAGCCCAGCAAGATGCGACGGATAGCTCAGGCGAGCCTGTTTCTGCCGGCATTGTTAAAGACAATCCTGCCCTGGATAAGTTTGGAACAGATTTAACAGAGCTGGCGCGGAGCGGTAAGCTAGACCCCGTAATAGGCAGAAGCAAAGAGGTGGAGCGCATTATACAAATCTTGTCACGCCGCACAAAAAACAATCCCGTGCTGATTGGCGAGCCCGGAGTAGGCAAAACCGCAATAGTAGAAGGGCTTGCGCAGGCAATTATTTCTAACGATGTTCCCGAAACGCTAAAGGGCAAGCGCATTTTTTCGCTGGATGTTTCTGCAATGGTGGCAGGCACTCGATATAGAGGGGATTTTGAAGAACGATTCAAAAATGCGCTGCAAGTGATTAAGGAGCAAAACTTTATCTTATTTATTGACGAAATGCATATGATTATGGGCGCGGGCGACAGTGAGGGCGGCAGTATGAATGCAGGCAATATCCTCAAGCCTATGCTTGCGCGCGGTGAGCTTCATACAATAGGTGCAACTACCATAGACGAGTATCGCAAGCATATAGAAAAGGATAGCGCGCTGGAGCGCAGGCTTGCGCCTATTATGGTAGACCCGCCAAGCGTGGAGGATACCATTAAGATATTGCAAGGGCTAAGGGAGCGTTACGAAATACACCATAAGGTTAAAATTACCGACCAAGCTATAGAAGCTGCCGCAAAATTGTCCGACCGCTATATTTCCGACCGCTTTTTACCTGATAAGGCTATAGATTTAATAGATGAGGCAAGCAGTAAGATGCGGATAAAGAACCTTATTATCCCCAACGATATTAAAGGGATTGAAGAAAAGTTGCATGCTACCGTCAATTCTATCAATCAAGCAGTAAAAAAGGAAGAATACGAAAAAGCCGCTAAGCTAAAGAAAGAGCAAGAGGAGCTGGAATCTCAACTTATAGAAATGCGCCAAAAGTGGGGGCTGAAAAAGAGCGATGAGGAACTTGTTATCGGCGAAGCGGAAATTGCAAGTATAGTAAGCGAATGGACTCATATTCCTGTTGCAAGTTTAACGGAGGAGGAAAGTGCCAGACTAATGCGCTTAGAGGAAGTGCTTACTAAACGAGTAATAGGGCAAGCAGAAGCGGTAAGTGCAGTTGCCAAAGCGGTTAAGCGTGCTAGGGCGGGGCTAAAAGACCCTAAGCGTCCGATAGGCTCTTTTATCTTTTTAGGTCCGACCGGAGTGGGGAAAACAGAGCTGACCAAAGCGTTGGCGGAGGGCATTTTTGGAGACGAAAGTTTGCTTATCCGTATAGATATGAGCGAATATATGGAAAAAGCCAATGTCAGCAAGCTGATTGGCGCGCCTCCCGGCTATGTGGGATTTGACGAAGGAGGACAACTTACCGAAAAAGTAAGGCGCAAACCTTACTCGGTAATTTTATTTGACGAAATCGAAAAAGCCAATCCCGAAGTCTTTAATATTTTGCTACAATTGTTAGAGGACGGCAGGCTTACAGACAGTCACGGCAGAGTAGTGTCTTTTAAGAACACTATTGTTATAATGACTTCAAACATAGGCGCAGGCGATATATCTAAAATGAAAAGGGTGGGCTTTAGTGCGGTGCAAGAGGAAGAAAGCTATGAAGAAATGAAGCTAAAGATGCTGGATGCGCTAAAAAAGACAATGCGCCCGGAGTTTATCAATCGCATAGACGATATTATTATCTTTCGCAGGCTGGAAAAAGAGACCCTTTACCAAATTGCAGATTTGCAAGCGGAAGAGCTACAAAAGCGGCTTGCCGATAAGGATATCACCATTAAACTTAGCACTGAAGCTAAGAATTACATTGTAGAGCAAGGCAGTGATTTGACCTATGGCGCAAGGCCGCTAAAACGAGCTGTGCAAAAGCTTATAGAAGACAGGCTAAGCGAAAAAATAATACAAAAAGAATTAAAGGAGGGCGATACCGTACTGGCAGAAATTGAAAATGGCGAATTAGCATTCAAAATAAGCAGGGAGGGTTAAAACAAATGCGTATAGAATTCGTTTCTAAGAATTATAAACTCAGCGATAAACTTAAAGAGATTATCGAAAAGAAAATTGCAAGATTTGATAAGTATTTCAAAAAAGATGCTAGAGCAAAAGTAGTCTTATCTCAAGTAGGACTCGACAAATACACTATGGAAATCACTATAGATTTTGATTCTACCAAGGTGCGAAGCGAGGTTACTACACCCAATATGTATGATAATATAGATTTAGTTTTGCCCAAAATAGAGAATCAAATCAGGAAAGGACGCAACAGAATAAGAAGCAAGCTAAATACCGCGTTGGAGTTTAACGGAGATGTTATTTATGAAGAAAACAAAGAGCAAGAGGATACTCCTAAAGGTAAGATAGCAAGAATGAAGAAATTTGAGCTTGCTGTAGTTTCGCCGGAGGACGCTATTTTGGAAATGGAGCTGCTGGGGCACTCTTTCTTTATTTTCTTAAACGGAAACACCGGCAAAGTTGCAGTAGTGTATAAAAGAGATAATGGAGATTATGGCCTGCTAGAGCCAGAGTATTAACGCTTAATTAAAACAAAACTTAATATTAATTCAAATGGCACTAATTTTTTAGTGTCATTTTGATAAAAGTCATTGCGAAC
>CAYSNP010000048.1:9514-12337 GCA_964432485.1 uncultured Christensenellaceae bacterium
AAAAAAAGCAATCCATTCTTATAAAGTCATTGCGAACGGATGTGAAGCAATCCAGACCCACGCAAGCCTAGCTTAAAAAGTCATTTAGAGGCACGAAGCAATCCAGCAATACAATATCTATTTTTCCCGACCAATAAAATAATCAAGAGTATAGCCAAAATAGTCAGCCAGATTAATAACTGATTGCAAATAGGGAGAAGCACCACGCTTCCAAGTAGAAAGATTGTTATCCGAAACAACACCATCTTTGACAATACGATACCAAGTAACGCCTCTTTCTTTCATAACTGCACGCAAGCGTTTATAAAATGGCGGATAAGGTTGTGGGGTAAAATCTAGTTTACTATCCGCTCTGCCCACAAGGAAATCCAAAGAACAATTAAAATATTCGGCAAGCCGCAATGCATATTGCAATGAAATATTTCTCTTTCCCAGCCTCCAGCGACAAACAGTTGATCTGTTTACCCCAAGGGCGGCGCTTAGTTGGTCAACGGTTATATTGCTTTCAAACATAAGCTCACTAAGTCTTTCGTTAAAATCGCCTAAGTTACCCATAAGCTAAACTCCTTATTGTAAAATTATCTCAAAAGTAGGCACAAAATACTTGCATATTGCCTAAATCAAAGATATAATTAACAATAAAGTAACAAGTATACCGGAGGAAAATCAAGGAGCAGCCCTCCGAACTCTGGATTGCTTTGCTACCGCTCGCAAAGACAAGAAGCAGAGTATTACACCCCAAATAATTGTCAAAAAAGTTACAATACTGTCTTTGCAGGCGACGCGTTAAGCTGGCTTGCCAGTGGCAAGCCAGTAGCCTAAGCCCACGAGCAATTGCGCGAGCAATGCGAGGGTATAAATAAGCGACGAAGCAATCTAGAAAAAAATACCTCTAACAGCGCCATTTTTGCTGGGAAATCGCAGTTTTGCTAAAATGTATTGGAACTAAATAGTAACTTATTAATACTAATATAGTGTAGAGCAGATGCATTCTGATACTTAGTCAAGGGTTGAAAAATATTTTTATAATGTTATAATTCAATGGGGGTAGCTTTATTTCAAGATAAGATTAATTTCATTTACTAGGACCAATAAGTAAGAGCAGTTATGGGGTTTGCTGATGAAGGTCAACCGATTTAGCTGACGAAACGTATCTGGTAATCGTAACAGTTGTTGCAGTGGAGCAAGACGATAGAATATAAGGAGGCTCGAAATGTTAAAAAGAATAATTTGCACGGGTGTTATGATAGTTATGTGCATAAGTCTTTTTGCAGGCTTAGGAGCTTGCGGAAATAAAATTCCGTATAACGCCGTAATATTGGACGATTTCTCTGCGAACTTTAACGATGACTTTCTAGTAACGACGTTTGGTGTGGAGGATGAGCCTGAAAATTCAGACGAATGGTGGGGCGATATTGATGGCACAAATGGGTGGTGGAATTATGACAAAAACGGTAAAAAACTAATCCATATGCAGACGCTCATAATAAAAGAACAAAGCGAGGCGGATATTGCTTTTGAAAGTTTTCCGCCGGATTTTGATTTTGAAAAAGAGATGCTGCTATTCTGCTTTTTCGCAGAGTCGTCGCAATGGATAGAGCCTCCGTCCTCATATAAAATAGCAAATATGAGAATTGACGGTGCAACCTTGAAATTTACTATTGAGATAAAGGCGCGGACAAGTTCAGCGCAGGGGCGTTCTAATCAACGCTGTAAAATAATTAAAATGCAAAAGCTCGATATTACAGCCGCGCAATTTGAAAGAATTTACAAGGCTTAATAATGACGGAAAATTAAAAATACAATCAAAAAGTAAATTTTGGAGGAGTAACGCAAAATGTTTAGAAAATTAATTTTAGTAGGAGTAATAATTATGGTTTGCATAGGGCTGTTTGGTGCATGTAGCTCGGGGATTTGGTTTAAGGTGGGTTACGCGGGCGAGGGTGGTTTTGGAAGTAAAGAGACCGACGAGGGAGAAACTTTTGGCGTATTAACATTGGTCGGTTCTTTGCAAGAAATGAAAGACCTTTGCGACAAATGGAATAACCCGGCATATCAAGAGGAAAGCGAGTTGTATTCAAGCGAAATAAGCAAAAAAATCCGAGAATACGATGAAGCTTTTTTTGAAGAAAAAGCCTTGATTATTCGTTCGTCTTTTGATGCGAGTCTTGGAAGAAGCCAACGTATTAGCAGTTTAAACGTAGAGGGAACGCAACTAATAGTAAATGTCCGTTATTCCTCAAAAAAGGGCACATTTAATGACATAGCTACAACATGGCTGTTTTTAATTGAGGTTAAAAAAGCTGATATTGTCGGCGTCACAACAGTACAAATAAACGAAAAATAAAGATAAAATAAGGAGGATTTTAGAATCATGAAAAAGACACAGTTATCATTGGTTTTTTTGGCGGTAGCGTTAATTATGGTGTTTTCACTTGCAGCTTGCAATAATAACACATTGGACGCATACAAGACCGCAGGAAAGACAGCCATTGAAACCTATGCACAGGAGCACAAAGACAGCTACTGCGAGGATAACTGGACGGTGGTTTGCGGCATCGTAGAGGTTGCCAAAACTGAGATTGACAACGCAAAAAGCAAGGCAGTTGTTGATAGTGCGGTAACGACGGCAAAGACAAAAATAAACGAGGTGAGAAAAAAGGAGGCAGGGATGAAGCTTTCATTTGAGGAAAAAGCATTTGGTGGTCAATTCATTGGACTCAGTGGCAATGAATCTTTATCCGCGATAATTCGTAGCCAACAAGAACTGACATCGTTTTTTGATGAGCATGATGTTAATTGGGGAACTACAACTCCGATTGG
>CAYSNP010000049.1:0-11883 GCA_964432485.1 uncultured Christensenellaceae bacterium
ATATCTATTGCTATATACTTATAATATTATTGGTGTATACTAATACAACTTTTCTGGAGGTAAAAATGAGCAAAATTAAGCTCACTAAGGTAGCTTTTAAGGGAACAGAGGAGCAAGAGCGCCAACTGCGTGAGGATTTGGCAGTAATTGGCAAAAAACAAGGTGCGCTAATGCCGTCACTTCAGCGTGCGCAAGAGATATACGGATATCTTCCTATTGAAGTGCAGAAAATTGTGGCAGAAGTAATAGGTGTGAGTTTGGAAGAAGTTTTTGGTGTATCAACTTTTTACTCGCAATTCACGCTTAACCCGGTAGGGGAAAGCAATATCAGCATTTGTTTAGGCACAGCTTGCTATGTAAAGGGTGCGGGGAATGTGCTTGATAAATTCAAAGAGTACCTAAAAATAGAAGCCGGGGACTGTACTGCGGACGGTAAATGCAGCCTTAGTGCAACCAGATGCATAGGCTGTTGCGGACTTGCGCCTGTTTTAACTGTAAATGATAAAGTTTATGGCAAAGTCAAAGTTGGCGATGTGGAAAAGATATTAAAAGAACATGGGTTAATAACTACTCAATAATTTGGCTAGTAAAGGAGTAAAATATGAAAACTATTGTAGAAATCAATGCAATTAAAGACAAAGTTCATGCTTTGCTTGGCTCCAGACAAGGCGCGGACGGAAAAGAAAAGCGTATAGTGGTGGGATTGGCAACTTGCGGCATGGCTGCAGGAGCTAGGGAAGTATACGATACTTTTTTAGAAGAAGCCGCTAAGCGTAGCATTAAAGATATAAGGGTATCTCAAGCGGGCTGCTTAGGAATGTGCAAGCTGGAACCTATGGTGCAAGTGCATATTCCGGGCGAAGAAGTTGTCACCTATGTATATGTTAATGCGGATGTTGCCAAGCGTATAATAAGCGACCATATTGTCAACGGCAATATAGTTAAAGCTAATGTCATTGGCGCAAAGGAATAGGAGGAGATATGTTTAGAAGTCATATTCTGGTATGTACGGGCACAGAATGTACAAAAAACAATGCAACTGAGTTAGTTGCTAAGTTTGTTAAAGAAATAGAAAAAGCACAGCTTAAAGATGAAGTAAAAGTCATTACTACTGATTGTGTTGGGCTATGCGCACAAGGGCCTGTGGTAGTGGTTTATCCGGAAGGCGCATTTTATATCAAGGTAAACGCTCAAGATGTTAAGGAAATAATATCAGAGCATATTGTCAAAGGCAAGATAGTAAAGAGACTGCTTTATAGGGAAGGCGAGGAAGCTAAAATGCCTGCTCTTAGCGAAACCTCTTTTTATAAGGCTCAAACTCGTATCGTATTGCGCAATTGTGGACTTATTGACCCCGAAAATATTGACGAATACATAGCTTATGACGGTTATCAGGCGTTAATCAAGTGCTATAACGAGTATACTCCTCAACAAGTTATAGATATTGTCAAAGCATCAGGTTTGCGCGGCAGAGGGGGCGGAGGATTTTCTACCGGCTTAAAATGGCAATTTGCAAAAGATGCTCCCGTCAATGTTAAATATGTTTGCTGTAATGCCGACGAAGGCGACCCCGGCGCATTTATGGACCGCTCTGTACTGGAGGGCGACCCGCATGCGCTAATAGAAGCTATGACAATAGCTGGATATGCAATAGGCAGCGAGCAAGGCTATGTATATGTAAGGACCGAATATCCTGTTGCTGTTAAACGCTTGCAAATTGCAATAGACCAAGCTAAAGAGTATGGGCTGCTGGGGCAAAACATTCTCAATAGCGGCAATAACTTTGAGCTGGAAATCAGGTTGGGCGCAGGCGCATTTGTATGCGGTGAGGAAACCGCTCTTATTGCTTCCATAGAGGGATTTAGGGGCGAACCCCGTCCCAGACCTCCTTTTCCGGCAGTTAAAGGACTGTTTGGCAAGCCCACCTTGCTTAATAATGTGGAGACCTATGCCAATATTGCGCAAATAATCTTAAATGGCGCACAATGGTTTGCCGCTATGGGCACAGAGCGCAGCAAAGGCACAAAGGTATTTGCGCTGGGCGGCAAGATTGCCAATACCGGATTGGTGGAAATCCCTATGGGTACTACCTTGCGTACCGTTATTGAAGAAATCGGCGGCGGTATACCCGAAGGCAAGAGCTTCAAGGCGGCTCAAACAGGCGGCCCCAGCGGCGGCTGTATTCCTGCCAGCCTTATGGATATCGAAATAGATTATGACAACTTAATATCCATAGGCTCTATGATGGGCTCGGGCGGACTTATCGTTATGGATGAGGACAACTGTATGGTTGATATAGCCAAGTTCTTTTTAGAGTTTACCCAAGAGGAATCTTGCGGAAAATGTACCCCTTGCCGCATAGGCACAAAGCGGCTGCTGGAATATTTAGAAAAGATAACTAAAGGCAAGGCAACAATGAAAGATTTAGAGGATATGGAAAAGCTATGCCATTACATTAAAGAAAACTCGCTTTGCGGACTGGGGCAAACAGCTCCCAATCCTGTGCTTTCCACTCTTAAATATTTTAAGGACGAATATATTGCGCATATAGTGGATAAAAAATGCCCTGCTAAGGTATGTAAAGATTTATTGCAATATAAGATTCTTGACAATTGTACAGGTTGTACGCTTTGCGCCAGAAAGTGCCCTGTCAATGCTATTAGCGGCCAGCCCAAGCAAAAGCACGAAATTGATACCGCCAAATGTATCAAGTGCGGCATTTGTATGGAAACCTGCAAGTTCAAGGCCATTGTTAAGGAGTAATTGGAGGAAATATGGATAACAAACAAGTAAAAATGATAAATGCAACTATAGACGGTGTTGCAATAAGCGTAGCAGAAGGGACTACTATCTTGCAAGCGGCAAGGGAGTTAGGGGTAAAAATCCCTACCCTTTGTTACCTAAAAGACATCAATGCAATAGGCGCTTGCAGAGTTTGCGTAGTGGAAGTAAAAGGTGCAAGGAATCTTGTAGCAAGCTGCGTAACCCCTGTTACTGCCGGTATGGAAATCAAAACAGCCACCAAAAAAGTATTGGACAGCCGCAAAACAACTGTGGAATTGCTGCTAAGCGACCATGACAAAAAATGCCTATCTTGTCCCCGCAACCTTAATTGCGAACTGCAGACTTTATCTAATGAGCTGGGAGCTGATATTCATCACTATACAGGCGAAGTAAACGAGCGTAAGAAAGATACCTCTTCGGCTTCAATTATTAGAGATAACAATAAATGCATACTTTGCCGCCGCTGTGTGGCAGTTTGCAAACAAGTGCAATCGATTGCGGTTATTGGCGCTAATTCCCGAGGGTTTGACACTCATATCGGATGCGCTTTTGAAGCCAACTTAGCAGATGCTCCTTGCGTCAATTGCGGACAATGCATCAATGTATGCCCTACGGGCGCACTGCGTGAAGCGGAAGAAATTGACTATGTAGTAAGTGCGCTAAATGATACCAGCAAGCATGTGATTATAGCGCCTGCGCCTGCTGTCAGAGTTGCGCTTGGCGAGGAGTTCGGGTACCCTATCGGCACTAATGTAGAAGGCAAAATGATTACCGCTATGCGTATGCTGGGATTTGACGATGTATTTGATATTAATTTTGCGGCAGACCTTACCATTATTGAAGAAGGTTACGAATTTATAAATAGGTTAAAAAATGGCGGCGTGTTACCTATGATTACCAGTTGTTCACCGGGTTGGATTAAGTTTATAGAACATTACTATCCGCATAGATTAACTCACCTTTCCTCTTGTAAATCTCCGCAACAAATGTTTGGCGCAATTGCCAAAACCTACTATGCGCAAAAGAAAGGCATCGACCCCAAAAATATAGTTATGGTAACAGTAATGCCCTGTACCGCTAAAAAATACGAAAAGGGCAGAGCAGACCAAAGCGGGGCGGGTGGCGGTATACCCGATATTGACTATGTGCTTACTACCAGAGAGTTTGCCCGTATGATAAAGCAGGCAGGGTTAATGTTCAATAGTTTGCCCGAAGGCAAATATGATGCGCCGCTGGGCATTTACTCCGGGGCAGGGCTAATATTTGGCTCTACGGGCGGAGTAATGGAAGCCGCTTTGCGTACCGTTGTAGAAGTACTGGAAGGCAAGCCTTTAGAAAAGATAGAATTTGAAAATGTAAGGGGCGCAATTAACGGAGTAAAGGAAGCTGTTTACAAGGTTGCAGGTATCAATGTTAAGGTAGCGGTTGCAAGCGGACTTGCCAACGCCCGCAAAATTATGGATATGATTGACCGAGGCGAAGCCGATTACCATTTTATCGAAATTATGGCATGCCCCGGCGGTTGCGTAAATGGCGGAGGGCAACCTATAGTGCCAGCAGATATTCGAAACAATGTAGATGTGGCAGCTTTGCGGGCAAGCGCAATTTATAAGACGGACAAAAAAATGGAGTTGCGCAAATCGCATGAAAATCCCGCTATTAAGGAGCTTTACGATAATTTCTTAGGCGAACCCAACGGACATAAAGCACATAAGCTGTTGCATACCAAATATGTAAAGCGCAACATATAGGACACAACTTACTTGCTAAAAAAAGCTGTAAATGGTATACTTTGAACATCCGGGGTATACCATTTTTATTATGGAGGCTAATATGAATATATGGCACGATATAGACCCTAGAAGAGTATCGGCAGAGGAGTTTGTTGCTGTTATAGAAATATCTAAAGGCAGCAAAAATAAATATGAGCTGGATAAAGAAACGGGCTTGCTGATTTTAGACAGAGTGCTTTATACTTCTACTCATTATCCTGCCAATTACGGCTTTATACCCCTTACTTATGCAGAAGATAATGACCCGCTGGATGTGTTGGTGCTTTCCAATGAAGAAATTGTGCCCTTAGCCTTGGTCAATTGCTATCCTATTGGTATGGTTAGTATGGAGGACTGCGGCTCGCAAGATGATAAAATTATTGCTATACCCCTAACAGAGCCCAATTGGCGAAGTTTCAAAGATATCAGTCAACTGCCTCCCCATATAATGGACGAAATTGCTCACTTCTTTACTGTATATAAGGAGCTGGAAGGCAAGCATACTGCGGTAATGAAAGTAGTTGGGCGAGATATAGCCCTGCAAACTATACAAAAAGCAATAGATGATTATCTATTGTATATGGTTGATTTAAGATAACAGCAAAGGAGCAAGCTGCTCTAATGCGGCATTTCCGCCTTCCTTATGCGCTTACCCTTTCTTCTATCACTTCTCCTATTGCTCTGTGCAAACTGTACTCATAAGAATAAGGCATATCGCATTTTGCCCTAAAAATCATTACTCCCCCTAGCCCCATAGCAATGGCTGTGGCAGTTTTATCTCTTATCATAGCATAACCGTTGAGATAAGCGCTTGATACTTCTGCTGTTCCGTTGGCATCATAATTATAATCAGCTATAAAGTTGCCCCATTTGCCTAAATTAAAATCTTCAGAATACAGCGGCCAAGCATGTTCTGATTTATTTACTGTTCTTCCATAAAACGGTAGCCCTAGATACAGTTTTTCTTTAGGAAAGCCTTTATTTAGCAGTCCTGCCGCACTTTCAACTGTGCCAACATAAATATTGCAATGGTCTCCACGCAAGTCAAAAATATCATAGGTCATTAAATTGACATGATGCATAGCCTTAATTGCCCCCAGTCCAAACCCATGCCAAGGCGCGCTTGCTACCGATACTTTGGTGATTTTTGCAGTCTTTACCACAATTCTACTATATGCAATCCAATGACGGGCTTTTTGAGGGTATTCCCAATCATAGTCAATCCCGTATAAGTTGTACTCCTCTACTAGATTGCCAATAGCTTTGAGGTATTGCTTTTCATTCTTTTTCAAAAACGCTACCGTACCGTCATAGTCTTTTGCGCCATTACTATATTGGTCAAAAAATACAGTTAACCAAATACGCACGCTTCTGTTGCCTATAATGCGTTTTAATGCTTGAAAATTAGCGTCAAATGCAGCTTTTCCTCCAATAAAATGAGGGGTAGCATCTGCATTAAAATATACAGTGTCAAAAATAATTACATCAGTCACCACATCATAATAGCCCGAAAAATCAGCATTGCCCTCCAATGCTACTATATCATCCTTATCCATTCGCAGATATTGAGAAACTCTAAAGTCTTTTTCCTGTTTTTTGGTATTGTAAACTTCAATTTCTTGTAAGATTACCGCATCCGTACTTTTATTTATAGAAAGCTGAAGTTTGCTAGTTGTTGTACGCTCAAGGGCGCACACTCTGTACTGCAGTATCCTATCTTGAATGTAAATAATCTCCCAAACATCATTTTGCCAAATGCTAAGAGAAAATTCCTGCACGCTATCCCCCTTTTCTCTTAATACCACAGTATCAAAAGTTACCTGCTCTCCAAAATCTAGCTCTAAGAAATCGTCTTGTCCTAATGCAACTGTAGTTTGTCGCTTTCCATCAATAGCACGGGTCGGATTATCGCTTCGTCCTGTAATTTGTGCACCTTTTGCCAAATTAGGTTCACTAAAGGCAGGCTCATATCGCCTAGCGGAGCAGCCTGTTAACACAAAAAAGTAACTTGTACTAACAGCAATTAACAGTATAATTAAAACAGCTTTCTTCATATGCACCTCGAATAATCGTATCATTATACCATATTTTTCTGGAAGAGAATAATACTTAAGGTTTTTAGAGTTTTTATGCTATAATGTTAAGCGCACAGCGATAATGGAGGTAAACAATGGAAAGGGTGCTTAATTTTAGAGATTTGGGAGGAATTGAGCTGGCTAACGGTAAAAAGGTAAAAAGCGGATTGTTTTTTAGGAGCGGCATGTTAAATGATGCAACTCAAGCCGATATAGATTACCTAAAAAGTCTGGATTTGAAAATTATCTTTGACTATCGTGACGAGTTTGAAGCAGAATTTCTAAAAAGCGCACCTTATGAAAAAATAGGAGTTGAAAGGGCGCATTTTCCTTCTGACCTTAAAAATGATAAACTGTTTAAGCTAAAGCAGGCATCCAATCTTAAAAGAATGCTTCATAAGTTTACATTAGAGGATATAAAAAGTACTTATCGCTCTTTGCCTTTTGATAACGAGGGCTATAAGGCTATGATAAAAGCGTTAGAAGAAGGTAGCGTGCCATTTTTGCAGCATTGCTCCGCAGGAAAAGACAGAGCAGGGTTAGGGAGTGCATTGCTGCTTGCTGTGTTGGGGGCAAGTTATAAGGAGATACTAGCTGATTATATGGTTAGCTTTCAATATAAAGATGCTCTTGCTGATAGATTGGTGCCATTGCTACCTAAACTAATGCGCAACTTTATTATCAAGCGTTACCAGCCCCTTTTTATTGTGGATAAATCACTTTTGGATACCGCTTTTAATGCAATAATAGAAAGATACGCTACCTTTGACGAATATCTACTTGCAGAATATAATTTAGATAAAGATAAAATCACCAAAATCAGAGAAATGTATACCGAGTAAAATCTCTTGATGTTAGCATATTTTCTGGATTGCTTCGTCGTCTTTGCAGGCGACGCGTTAAGCTGAGTTGCCAGTGGCAAGTCAGTAGCTAAAGCCCGCGAGCAAATGCAGGGCATTGCGAGAGTATAATCAGCGAAGCAATCCAGAGGAAGTACCACCTATCGGTGGCATGATGTATCAATGCTAATGCATTGACATTATGTATTGCCTAAAGGCAACATTATGTACCATTTGTAAACAAATGGTATTATGTACCGCCTATTGGCGGCATTTTATTTAAGTATTAACTTATATGGAAAGTTGAGCTGTGCTATCGTAAGCCTGGATTGCTTCGGCACTCTTGTGCCTCGCAAAGACTTTATAATTCGTCATTGCGAACAGGCGACGCGTTAAGCTGGCTTGCCAGTGGCAAGCCAGTAGCTAAAGCCCACGAGCAATTGCGGGAGCAATGCGAGGGTATATTAGTGAAGCAATCCAGACTCCAAAGCGTTGCTCCCTGCATAAAGTAGCCTTGCAGAGCCTTGCTCCAGAGCCCTACCTTAATCATTTGCAAGGCAAATGTATTTCACCATTTACGCAGTAAATGCATTTCACCACTTGCGCTAAGCAAGTGCATTTCATCACGCTTTAGCGTGTATCTTTGCCCTGGATTGCTTTGTCGCTAACGCTCCGCGCAAAGACAAAAAAAGCCCCTTCTTAAAAAGAGGGGGCTTTTGTGTAAAGTTGATTGATAGTTAGGGCTTAGTACATTCCTTCAGGGCCCATTGGGGGCATGCCGCCGCCCATAGCTGGGGGCTCTTTGATATCGCAAACCAGCACTTCGGTTGTTAGGAATGCCGCTGCCACGCTACAGGCATTTTCTAAAGCTGAGCGGGTAACTTTAGTTGGATCAATGATACCTGCTTCTTCCATATCACAATACTCGTCTTTTAGCACATCGTAGCCATAGCCCTTGTTTTTAGCATTGATAACATTATGCAATACTATACTGCCTTCCACGCCGCTATTGGAAGCAATTTGGCGAAGAGGTGATTGCAAAGAAGCAAGCACAATATTAGCTCCTGTAAGTTCATCGCCGGAAAGGACAGCACAAGCCTTTTTAACAGTGTCATAGATATTAAGCAATGCAATTCCGCCGCCGGGCACAATGCCTTCTTCTACTGCAGCCCTAGTTGCCGCAAGAGCATCTTCTATGCGCAGCTTAATTTCTTTCATTTCTATTTCTGTTGCCGCTCCAACATTGACTACCGCTACCCCGCCGGCAAGTTTTGCCAGGCGTTCCTGCAGTTTTTCTTTATCATAATCGCTGGTAGTCTCTTGCACTTGGCGTTTGATTGCAGAAATGCGGGCTTGAATATCCTCAGGATTGCCTGCGCCGCCTATAATTGTAGTGTTATCTTTGTCTACCTTAACCATTCTTGCTTTGCCAAGCTGTGATAATTCGGTTTCTTTAAGGTCTAAACCCAGCTCGTCAGAAATCACCTGCCCGCCTGTAAGGATAGCTATATCCTGAAGCATTGCTTTGCGTCTGTCGCCAAAACCCGGCGCTTTTACCGCTACACAGTTAAATACGCCCTTTAGCTTATTGATAACAAGCGTTGTTAAGGCATCGCCTTCCACTTCTTCGGCTATAATAACAAGTTTTAAGCCGCTCTTGAGCACCTTTTCTAAAATGGGCAGAATTTCTTGAATGGAAGTGATTTTCTTTTCTGTAATAAGGATTACGGGATCTTCCAGCTCCGCTTCCATTTTATCGGGATTCGTTACCATATATGGGCTGGCATACCCTCTATCGAATTGCATACCTTCTACAACAGCAAGTTCTGTCTTCATGGTCTTGCCTTCGTCTACGGTAATAACACCGTCCTTGCCTACCTTTTCCATAGCTTCGCTAATCAGCTCGCCAATACCGGTATCAGAAGCACTTATTGCGGCAATATTAGCTATATCTTGTTTGTTTTTAATAGGTTTAGAAATGTTCCTAAGGGCTTCTACTGCCTTGTCACAAGCAAACTTTATACCCTTTTTCAAAATCATTGGGCTAGCGCCTGCCGCTACATTTTTTAGACCCTCTTTGATAATTGCTTGAGTAAGAAGAGCCGCTGTGGTAGTACCGTCACCGGACACTTCGCCAGTCTTAACGCTAACTTCTTTTATAAGCTGTGCACCCATATTTTCAAACGGGTCTTCCAGCTCTATTTCTTTAGCTATTGTTACACCGTCATTGACTATCATAGGGGAACCAAACTTGCGCTCCAGCACCACATTGCGCCCTTTAGGACCCAAAGTAAGTTTAACTGTATCAGCAAGCGCATCCATCCCTTTTTCTAAACTTTTTCTAGCATCTTCTCCATATTTTAATTGCTTTGCCATATTTGCACCTCCTATTATTCCACTATAGCAAGAATATCATTTTGGCGAATAATTATCACTTCTTCACCGTCTATTTTAAACTCGTTGCCGGCATACTTAGAAAACAATACCTTATCGCCAACTTTTACGCTCATTGGTATTTCCTTCCCGTCTTGTATACCGCCGGGGCCTACTGCCAGCACCTTTGCCATTTGAGGCTTTTCTTTGGCTGTTCCGGGCAACACTATGCCGCTTGCTGTAGTTTCTTCTTCTTCGAATGCCTTAATTACAACTTTGTCGAATAAGGGCTTCAATTTCATGCTCTGTCCTCCTTGAAATATAATATTTTTCTCTTAATTATTGGCACTCTTAGGATAAGACTGCCAATTTTCCATATTATAGCACTACTCATTGCAATTAGCAAGCAAATTGACACATTTTTTTTATTTTTATCTTAATATATTTTTACCTTTTTTCTTAAATTAAAACAAACTGTATAAAGGCAGTCTTTGGATAACGATATTTTTGTCTATGGCGAAAAGATAAGGTGGGTAGGAGCAAGGCTAGCGCGGGACTGGATTGCTTCGCATCCGCTCGCAAAGACGACAAGGAGCAAGGCTCTGCCCTAAGAGTTAGATATTGACACATTATCATATTAGTGTTAATCTAAATATGCTATGAAAAAAATAATTGTTATTGTATTATTATGCTTAGCAGTTGCTCTGCCTTATGTTGCACTAGCAGATTTTCAAGCTGAATTACAGCTAAGGTATCTTAGCTTTACAGAGGGACATTTTCGTATTGTTCAGTTTTCTGACTTTCACGAATGGATGGCTCAAGAAAGCAAGCGGTCCTCGTTAATCTTTGACCTAAAAGATACTCTAAAACCTGCGCTTGAGGATTACATCAATAGTGTGCTAGATATATACAAGCCTGACTTGGTTGTGCTTACAGGGGATAATATTTTTCCGCTTAGTTTCCTTTATGATTTTAGTAATAAAGTAGGTGTCAACACTTATAAACGAATAGCCGATATTTTTGAAGACAAAGAGCAATATTGGACTTTAACTTTTGGCAATCACGATAGCGAATGTGTAGCTAATAAGATAGACTTGCTAAAAGCTGTAAGAGATTACAAATACTTTGTAGGCGGGTATGGCAATAGCGTTGAGTATCAGGAGTTTGAATATATAAGAAAGGACGAAGCAGGCATTATGGATGACCGATATGGCAATTATAGTATCCCAATCTATGGAAAACAGGAAAAGATAACATATAACATTTATCTTTTTGATAGTGGCTCCTATAACTTTGTACCGCACGGAAAACCGTATAGATATATCCTAGATGCACAAGCAGATTGGTACAAAGATATAGCGCAAAGCCTTAAAGAAGCCAATGGCGGACAACCTGTGTTCTCCATTGCTTTTACCCATATTCCTTTGCTGGAACATGAGGAGGCATACTTACAAGGCGGAGTACAAATTGGCAACTGGACGCTAGCTTCACCTTCTGATACCCGCTCCAGGATTTTTGAAGATATGCTTACAAGCGGCGGAATGAGGGCTATCTTTACAGGGCATAATCACTGCAATAGTATAACTTGCTTTTATCAGCGTGGAGAAGATAAAATAATGATGGGGATAACTCCGCAAGCGGCGGCTGACAGCTATGAATACAATAACAGCATAATGAAATGCCGTATAATTGATTTAGATGAAGCGGGCGGACTTGTTACTTTTATTGATACCTCAAATCCTGAATATGAAAATAGAATGGATTACGGACAAACGCTGGCTTATTAATATAAATCCTCTGTATTAAAATCCTTTGTAAAATTAATAAAATTATGCTAGAATATACTCTGCCCTAAATGCTACTGTGGCTCAGCTGGCAGAGCAGCTGATTCGTAATCAGCAGGTCGGGGGTTCGAGTCCCCCCAGTAGCTCCAAAAAACACGCAACCCTTTGCGTGTTTTTTGTATCACAGCTATAAAATAGCTGTTATCTACCCCCCGTCAAGTGGACAGGTCAATTTCATTAGATTTTCTTTGAGACC
>CAYSNP010000050.1:0-10988 GCA_964432485.1 uncultured Christensenellaceae bacterium
ACTCTCTTAGCATAGGAAGAATCTCATAGTTAACAATAACTTTAAGCTTTTTATCCGTACAATCATCCAAATTGCAAAAATAACTATGCCCAATGCAAAAACCTTTTCCCAATGCTCTATCATCTGCAATCTCATTATTTAATTCTTTAATTTTTAAGATAAGGTTATCAAAAGTATTGTTATTAAGTGACTGTTGATAGTCCTTAAAACCTTTGGAATCAAATGCCGGCTCAAGAGTAAAAAAGCTAAAGCGCCGTCTAAGTGCATAATCAATAATGGCAAGACTACGGTCAGCAGTATTCATAAGTCCTATAATATACAAATTCTTAGGCACTGAAAACCTAATCTCATCGCCCGCAAGGGTTATCTCTTTTCCCCTATAATCCTTTTCTATCGCCATTAAAAGTTCCCCAAAGATTTTACTAATGTTGCCACGATTAATCTCATCAATTATAAAAAAGAATTTCTTATCCGGATGGTTCATCGCTTTTCTACAAGAACGATAAAAATGACCATACTTCTTTTCAAATCCACTATCAGAAGGTCTGTAACCTAGCATAAGGTCTTCATAACAATAATTTTGATGGAATTGTATAAAGCTGATTTTGCTATCATCTTTTTCGCCTAAAATAGAATAAATTAAGCGTTCTACAGAAAAAGTCTTACCTACTCCGGGAGCACCTTGTAAAATAATATTCTTTTTCTCTAGCAAAACATATTTAAGTTCTTCATAATATTCCTCTGATATATATACTTCGTTAAGAAAATCTGTTTTTGCATATTTATCAATAAGCGCATCTGTTTCAGGCAAGTTTTCTTCCCGAATAAGATCAATAATAAACTCATATTCATCCTTTGTTAACTTAAATATGCTCCCTTGCATATTATGCAAGAATTCCATATCCTTAAGCTCTTCACAATCCCTTAAAGATGAGTAATCAATGGGAGAAGCCAGCCCCTCTACTTTCTCAATGCCTATGTTTGCACCATCTTGCTCAGCACTGATTCTTCCAATGGCTACTATCTTCTTTACTGGAGTAGATTCGTAACCAATGACCATATCGCCCACCCTAACATCTAAAAAGTTTTGAAAAATGCGGCGCTTGTTACCTGCTGCATTATACAATGTATAAAACTGCTCCTCACCTACCGGCAAGCTCGTAAAGCTCCAAATTTTAGGATTGGCAACTATCCACCAATAATTGCTCTCTTCCTCTGCACCCTTGCTGTCAGCAAAAAGAGCAACATCGCTTAAATCCACCTTTTCTAGGGCTTGGGCAAGCTCATCCCGCGGTTTCCAGATATAACGGCCCTCATCCTCTCTGCCTGCCCACTTTCCTACATAAAGAATAGGCCACCACCTAGATTGGGATGAATCTCGTGGCATCACAGGGCAACCTGTTTTTTTTGCAATGCGTTGAGCTAATGCCGATGATCCTCTATTGTAAAAATTCTTAGTCTCACCATATTTTGCGGCTAGCTGTGTGCAAGTAGCCACACCGCCAAAATCTTTTAAGCGCTTAACAATTTCTAAGCTGCTTTTATTAAATACGCTTTTATCTTGGAGCAAACTTATCCAATCATCTACAGATAGTTCGGGAGAATAATCAGATGGAAACCATTCTTCGCTTTCTTCAATCTCTACTTCAACTTTCTTTGCAAAATCACGACTTATGTAAAAACCTACATCAATAGCTAATGTCCTAAGGTCAGGGTCGGGATAACAGCTATTGGTTAATTGAGAAGCTAAAAGTGCAACAAGTTCAAGGTCATTTTTTAGCTCTTTAGATATCTCATTATAAAATAATATGCTATTGCGTATGTTGTCTACATAAGCACCTTTTTTAAAGGTATAGTCACTGCTGAGCGTCTTTGCAACTGCCTTAACTTCGCTATACTTGTATATGAAATACTTGTCTGGATAATGTAGCCATAAATAGGTGCTAATAGCGCTTTCATATTGGAAATGTTGTTTCCCTACTGCATACTTCTTATTTATTTCAGCAGACTGCTGTTTGAAAGCTGTAATTCGTTTGGTTACATCTTGTCCCTCATCAAATAAATTGACAAACATCTCTCTTACTTGCTCCGGTGCTTTTTCTGCAAGCAATCTTATCATTCTAGCTGGGAAATAATTGGAAGATGCAAGTAAATTACTAGTTTTTTCAAGAGATAGAGAAAGCATACCAACAAAATCTTCTGCCTTGATATCCCAATTGTCTTGAAAGTGTTTTATCGCTTCCCATTTATATTTTTCTTGTCCCCAAATATCTATAAAACTCTTTTTATAATTGACCAAAATCTCTTTCAAAATAGCTTTATCAAACATAGTTTTACTCCTAACTCTTTCTTTAGTTTATATAATTCTAACATGCAAATAGAGAAATGTAAATATATGGAATTGCCAAAATGCTCTATGTCCCATTAAGGACACTATTCTTCCTGCCATAATTGACTTTGGCACAAAACAAATATTTAACAAGATTCTTTTTGCTTTCAGGATATAACCGTTTTATAAAAATCGTAAAAGAAAGTTAAGGGTATCTAGTTATATGGTATAATGTGTTATATTTATTAAAATGTTATTAGCATTAGGCAACATAGTTTTTATACAAGGAGATGTGCTTATGAAAATGGAGAAAATAAACAAAGGGTGGAAATTTTATAAAGATGTTTCAGATTATGCAAATTTAGATAGCGAAAAAGGCATTATTATAGATTTGCCTCATACTTGGAACAATTTTGATGGGCAAGATGGCGGAGGGGATTATTACAGGGGCAAGTGTTTTTATTGCAAAGACTTACAAATAAAAATGCGCAAAGATAAAGTTTATTACCTAGAGTTTAGGGGTGTATTTAGTATTGCACAGGTATATATCAATGAGCAGATTGTCACAAGTCACGAAGGCGGGTTTTCTACTTTTAGAGCTAATATCACACCTTTTATTAAAGATGGTCTTAATAAGTTAGCGGTATCCGCTGACAATACCGCTAATGATAGAGTGTATCCGCAAATAGCTGATTTTACCTTTTTTGGTGGCATTTATCGCAGTGTATATCTTATAGAAACTAACAAAAGTCATTTTGATTTAGATTATTACGGTAGTCAAGGGGTAATGGTAACGCCGGAAGTTTTAGCTGACGGTAGCGCTAAGATAACTGTAAAAGCATATATTACCAACGCAAAAAACTGTCAAAGTGTACAAATAGCTATTAATTATCAAGAAAAGGAAGTAGCAAAAAAAGAAATAAGTGCAAAAAATGGAACAGCCGTATTTTCTATCCAAAAACCTAACCTTTGGGATGGCATAAACGACCCTTGTATGTATTGTGCGGTGGTTACTCTTTGGGAGAATAATAAGGAATTGGATAAAAGGAGCATCCCTTTTGGCATTCGCAAGTTTGCTGTTGATAAAGATGGATTTGTGCTAAATGGCGCAAGATATCCTTTGCGTGGGGTATGCAGGCATCAAGATAGATTGGATATGGGTTGGGCAATTACAGAAAAAGAGCATAAAGAAGATATGCAATTGATAGCTGAGGTTGGCGCAAATACTATTAGGCTTGCGCACTATCAGCACGACCAATATTTTTATGATTTGGCAGACCAATATGGTATGGTAGTTTGGGCAGAAATCCCCTATATCTCTGCACATATATCACAAGGTGCGCCTAATGTAGCTAGTCAAATGAAAGAGCTTGTTGCACAAAATTATCACCACCCCTCTATTTGCTTTTGGGGGCTTAGCAATGAAATAACTATTGCAGGCGAAAGTGAGGGGACATATAAGCTTCATAAGGAGTTAAACGAATTATGCCACAGTCTGGATAAAACAAGGCTAACAACTATAGCTAACGTGACTATGCTAGAGCCTGATAGTCCGCTTGTCAATGTTGCGGATATAATGGCATACAATCATTACTTTGGGTGGTATATTGGCGATGTTGGAGACAATGCAATTTGGATAGATGCCTTTAGAGATAAGTACCCGCAAAAGCCCTTAGGCATATCCGAATATGGTTGCGAAGCTATATTATCTTGGCACACTTCTCACCCTAAACAAGGTGATTATTCTGAAGAATATCAAGCATATTATCACGAAAATATGCTGAAGATTTTTGCAAAAAGACCTTACCTATGGGGCACTTATGTTTGGAATATGTTTGATTTTGGGGTAGATGGCAGAGATGAGGGAGGGGTAGCTGGACGCAACAATAAAGGTCTGGTTAACTATGATAGAAAGATAAAAAAAGATAGTTTTTATATTTACAAGGCTTATTGGACCGTAGCTCCATTTGTGCATATCACCTCAAAAAGGTATCTAAACCGAGCAGAAAAGGTAACCAAAGTCAAAGTTTATTCTAATCAACCTACTGTAGCCTTGCTTGTAAACGGTAAGGAATGGGAAACAAAGCAAGGTAAGTATATATTTGAATTTGAAGTGCCGCTAAAACTTTTTAGGAAAACCAGTATTGTTGCCTCAAGCGGTACTGCTAAAGATAAGAGCATCATAAAAAGGGTATTGCGCCCTGATAAGGGCTATATCCTTAAGGTAAAGGAGAGTGTTGCTAATTGGTTTGAAAAAGATGGCATAAGATACGAGTTTCAATATCCTGAGGGCAAATTCTCTATAAGAGATAAGCTATCTGCTATTATGGCACATCCTCAAGGTGAGGCTTTAGTTATGTCATTTATTGATGAGGTCCTTAAAGGATTCGGCAAAGATAATGAACCACCTATGAAAATCAGCAAAACTATGCTTAAGTTAGTAAGTGGTAGGACAATAGAAAATATTGCAGGCTTAGCCGGCGACCGCATAACACAGGAGTTATTGTTTAAGGCAAATGAAGAATTAAATAAAATTTCTAAATAAAGGATATTAGCAAGAAAATGGACACACGCAATCAGCCTTTAGGCGCAAAGGCAAAAGTAGGATATTTGTTTGGTGACTTTGGATGTAATATGAGCTTTCAGCTAATTACCTCATACCTAATGCTATATATGACTCAAGGTATGGGCATATCCACCACTCATTGGGCGTTTATAGTAGTTATAGCCAAAGTGTTTGATGCTATTAATGACCCAATTATTGGCGCTATGGTGGATGCCCGAAAACCCAGTAAAAACGGTAAGTTTAGGCCTTGGATTTTCTGGGGCGGCTTTGCTATTGCAGCAACTACATTGCTATTGTTTATAGATATTAGGTGGATGCCATACACACTAAGAGTTACATATTGTCTTGTAATGTATATGATTTGGTCCATTGCTTACACTGCCGCCAATGTGCCTTATGGCTCACTAAATGCAGTGCTAACAGATGACCCCGCAGAGCGCACCAGCCTATCCTCTTTGCGCAGTATTGGGGCGGGGGTGGCTACTTTGCCAATAATGGTTATCCTACCTATGGTAATATTTGGTGAGAAAGACTCCACAGGCTACACTCCGCTTGTTCCTGAGGCTTTTGTCTGGGTAGCCTTAGTCTGCGGCATCTTAGGCATCTTTGGGTTTTTAATGACTTATTTTCTTACCACTGAAAGGATTAAGGCGGACACAAAAGCAGAAAAGTTTAATTATTTTGCTACTTTAGTAGGCTTTCTAAAGAATCGGCCTGCTCTAGGTATGTGCTTAGCCTCAGCCGCTCAATTAATATTTGTAATGTCTTATACCTTAACGATACCGCTTGTATTTCAATTCTACTTTATGGATACTAAGATTATCAGCTTTGCTACCTTGATTATTATGGCGCCTATGATACTGCTTATCCCCTTTATGGGAAAATTGTCGGCAAAGTTCGGCAAGCAAGAGGTAACAGCTTGGAGCAACCTTTTATCCATTGCGATATTGATTGTAATGCTAATTATCCCTTTCCCTCGTACCTCCTCAGGTGCTTGGATATTTGCCGCTTTGTTGGGTCTTACAATGTTTGGCGGCGGACCTTTTATACTTGCTAATTGGTCTATGGTAGCTGATTGCATTGACCAACAAGAAATAAATACTGGAAAAAGAGAAGAAGGCAGCGTATACGCTACTTATTCTTTTGTGCGAAAAGTATCACAAGGCATAGGAGCGGGCTTGATTTCGTTATGTCTTGGTTGGGTGGGCTACAATGTAGATAATATACAAGCAAATACGCAACCCGCTATATCAATAGGGATAATGCGGCTATCTCTTATCTTTCCGCTAATTGGTTATATAATGGTTTTTGCCTCATTATTGATTATATATAATCTTAAAAAAATGGTAGTAGAGGAAAATATTAATTTCCTACGCCATAAGCATCAACAACAAGATAAAGATATAGATAATCCTTAATGCTTTATTTTGCCAAAAAATTGCTGATTAGCTGTTTGGCTTGGGTGTAGTAGTCGCTTGTGCTGTCTAGCCAAATAATGTTTTTTTCTTTTCTAAACCAAGTCATTTGTCTTTTGGCAAAGCGGCGGATTTGGGTAAATAAATCATCTCTATATGCCTGGAAGCTGTCATAATTTCCTTTAATATACCTATAAGTTAATCTATATTCTAGCCCTAAATCTTCTAAGAACTCAGGAGTAGCTCCCATTTTTAGCACCTTTTGCACTTCCTCTACCATACCTTGCGCCAGCCTTGCATCTAGTCGCTCTTCAATGCGTTTATGCAAAATGGCTCTATCCCAAGTTAGCCCTAATTGCAAGGTGTTATAGCGTGGAGTGCTTTCCTTATCCTCTGCGCTGCCGCTTTTTAGCTTTTCTATACGCCTAACCAAATGCCTGATATTTTGTGTATTCGGAACTGCATTATCGCCCCTTTCTTTTAGAATTGTCCTAAGTTCATTTGCTGACTTATCAGCAAGCTCTGCTCTTAACTGGTAGTTAGGCGGAGCGGACACAAGGTTATAGCCTTCTATTACCGCTCGGGTATATAGCCCCGTGCCGCCTACTAAAAAGGGCAAGCTGCCCCTTGCGCAAATGCTGTCAATGGCTTGATATGCCCTCTCCTGGTACTCCGCCAAAGAAAAAGGCTGATTAAGCTCCAAAATATTTATTAAATGATGAGGCACTTCTTGCAGCTCTTTTACAGATACCTTGCCTGTGCCTAAATCTAAATGCTTGTACACTTGTCGGGAATCAGCAGATACAATTTCTGCCCCAAACTCTTTTGCCAGCTTTAACCCTAATGAGCTTTTTCCTGATGCGTTGGTGCCTACTATTGCAATTAATTTTTTATACATCCTTATTTCCTTACCTAATCTACCTTAATTTTACCATAAAAACAATAAAAAAGACAATATTCCAAAACAGTATTGCTTATATCTTGCCATAATTGTTAATAAAAACTCTTATTTTATTATGATAAAATATTTTTTTTATATCTCTTGCAAAATGAAGCGATTATGCTATAATGTGTTTAAGCTAGGTAATTTTTTCCTGTTTATGCTGATACAATTCTGGTAACCTTGTTATTTTAATAGACACGCTTGCTTATTACACACAGCCTTTGATTATAGGCTAATTCATCTGCTGCGAATATATATGGTCGAAGTAACAGTAACGATTCTTAAGACTTGAAGCAATTATAGCAAAATGTTCACATTAGTGATAAAAACAAAAAGGGAGGCAAAAACATGAAACACAACAAAAAACTTATTTACATAGTAGTGCTTGCTTTGCTTTTGCTGTTAAGTTTACTCACGCTTACCGCATGTTCTAAATTTGCACGACAACCCGTTAAATATGTGGTTACTTTTAAGAGTGGCGGGGGCACGCTGGTAAGTGGCGAAGAAGTACAAGAAGTTGAATCCGGAAAGGGCGCTACTGCACCTGTCTATGAGCGGGAAGGTTATGACTTTGATGGCTGGGACAAAAGCTTTGATAATGTAACTGCCAATCTGATAGTTACTGCTAAATGGAAACAGGTGGTTAAGTTTACTGTTACTTTTTACGGTAGTGGAGGCACGCTAGTAAGCGGCAGCGAGGTGCAGCAGGTAAAGAAGGGTAGCGGTGCTGTTGCTCCTGTATATGAAAAGTCAGGTTACAGCTTATCTTGGGATAAGGCTTTTTCCAATATTACAGCGGATATAACTGTCACTGCAATTTGGACGCTACAAGAGGGAGAGACTAGCGAATTGGAAACCTTATGGGAGCAACAAAAAGAGCTATTCTCTGCCATATGGGGAGGAGAAAACGGTATTGCTAATCAAGACGATGTAGTAGTGCAGAATAGTTTTACTTTTTCTGGTTTAGAAGGAGAATATGGAGTTAAAGTATTAACGATAGGAGGCGATCCTTTAGCAATAGAGTGCGCTCCTGCCTTGATTTCCTCTACTCAGCTGGCAATAAATACATTTGTTCAAGAGCAGGGGCTAGAAGATTATCTTTTTGAGAAGATTCCTGACACTAATATAATTACAACCAATTATATCTCATTTTTGCAAATATTGACAGGAGATATTAAAAAGGTCAGCAACAATTATTTTAATAATGCCCAGACTCTGCTGGTAAGATATCTTTCCGATGTAGCGGAGTATACCATACCTAACGGGGTGCAGAAGATAGGCCCATACGCTTTTACCGAAAAAGCAGGGTTGAGTAAAATCACTTTTGCCTCTTCAGTACAATCTATTGGCATTCGTGCATTTGCATACTGTAACGATTTAGCAGAAGCAATTTTTGGGTCAGGCTCTAATTTAAGTATTTTAGGCGAGGGCGCTTTCTATGCTTGTGACAGTCTTGTCCAAGTTTCTTTACCTTCTCGCTTGACAAATATCAGCGCATTCGCTTTTAGCGGGTGCGATAACCTTAGCCATGTTTCCTCATCTTCTCTTGTAAGTATTGGCAAGTGCGCTTTTAGCAATTGCTTCAATCTTGAAAGCATCACTATGACTACAGAACTGTTAAGTATAGGCGAGCATGCCTTTGCAGGTTGTGAAAGTCTGCAAGCAATTTATCCGCAAAATATACAATTTATAGGCGAAGGCGCATTTGAGGACTGTACAGGATTAACTGTTGCAGATATACAAGGCAATAATTTAGTAATTAGCAAAGACGCTTTTAACGGTTGTGCAAATTTAGCAAACTTAAATATTGTTGGAGCAATAAGTATCGACGATAGAGCTTTCAATTTGTGCACAGCTTTAGCTTCGATAGAGTTTAATGAAGGTCTGGTAAGTATTGGCGCAATGGCATTTGCCGGTACCGCCTTGCAATATGTTCTTCTACCTGATAGCTTAACAGAGCTAGGCGAAAACGCTTTCAGCAGTTGTCTATCCTTGGAAATCATTTATATTCCTGCTAGTGTTACCTCAGCCGAATACGGTTTTGGTGCTTGTTTTTCTCTTACAATTTATACAGAAGCCTCTGAAAAGCCGGAAGGTTGGGCTGCAGATTGGAACAGTATAGATGCCTATGTAGTATGGGGCGTAAAGTATACAGATTTATCTCAATGTATGCAATATTTATGGAGTGTTAATAAAGATTTATTAGATGAGCTTTGGGAATTGCCTTTAGACATATTTTCTCTTGATGAGAGCTATAACGAAATGGGTATTAGGACAGCTAGCTATGGCCCTATACCATTTGCTATTGAATTTACAAATAGTGATGATGCAAATGCGGCAATTGCATCATTAAATCAAGAGTTTGAACATATGTCAGATTTTTTAGAATTTGTATTAATACCTAATACTTTTATTGTTTGCATTAACTACTATAGTTTTACTTATATACTTTCAGGAGATTGCACCTTTAGCGAAGAGGATGATGCCTATTATTCTAAAGATGGCTCAGTGCTTATCAGATATATAGGAGACAGCGCAGAGTTTACTATACCATCTGGAGTGCAGACAATAGGGTCAAGAACGTTTTACACCAGTGACCTTGAGTTGCTAATAATCCCCGACAATGTCACTACAATTAAGAACCTAGCCTTTGCCAGCTGTTCGGCAATGAATCTCTTGTTTATTCCTGCAAGTGTAGTGGAAATGGACAGTACCATTCTGCTAGCTGCCAATGATGATTTGGTTATTTATACGGAGTATGAGGAGGACGCTTTGCCCGAAGGTTGGCACAACGATTGGAACAGCGAAGGCCATTCTGTAGTATGGGGTGCCACTCTACTTGACTTTTTATGGGAGGCAAATAAAGATACTATAAATATACCGGGGGCGTTTTATCTTGAAGACGGATATACAGTGCCTTCCGGAGAAGGGCAGACTGTTTTTGGAATAAGAGCGGTTATTCATGATAGTGGAACGGCTATTGCTATCCAAGGGGCGGACCAAGATGATGCGGCTGCAATTTTAGATTGGATTAATACTAATTTAGAAGAGTTGGAATATGTATTAATACCGAACACTAATATAGTTTGCTTAAATCATGCTTCATTTCCATTGTTTTTAATTGGGAATTACTTTTATGACGATACAACCGAGGCTTATTATTCTAAAGATATGACTATTTTTATTAGCTATTTAGGTAGTGACACCGAATTTGTTATCCCTGATAGTGTAACTATAATTGCCAATAATGCTTTTTATGGCAATAATACATTAACTGAAGTTACAATCCCGGAAAGCGTGACAGTAATTGAAAAGGATGCGTTTCATGAAGCTTCTGAGCTAGAAATATTAATTATATATGCAATAACGCCTCCTTCAATAGGCAATAGTGCTATTGATGAGGGATGCAATATTTACGTACCGGACAACAGTGTAGCTGCATATAAAGCGGCTGATGATTGGGCACCTTTTAAAAATTACATTTTCCCGTTATCTGACCTTGATTAAGTCTTAGCTTATAAAGGGGCTGCCAAAAGGCAGCCCCTTTTTTTTATCAAAATTACCATACTGGCAATGGGAGCAAGCCTCTGCAAACAAGGGGTAGGGCTCTGCTAAGCAAAGAAAGCAGTACTTGTGCGGGACTTGGTTGCTTCGCTACCACTCGCAAAGACGAATGGTTATATGTCATTGCGCGGAGCGATAGCGACAAAGCAATCCAGGGCTTACGATAGCACT
>CAYSNP010000051.1:0-10505 GCA_964432485.1 uncultured Christensenellaceae bacterium
AAATATATTAGCGTATATATTTGAGCACTCTATCGTATTTTCCATTAAAGATATTAATTTTGTTATCAAAGAGGATAAAAGTTGTTTCTTAGGCTTCTTGAGATATAAGCGTTTATTTCAAAATTATTTTCTTGGCAAGCAAAGGATTGAAACTACAGAATTTTATTACATAGACAGAATAAAAAATAATATTAAGAAATTCTTATTATATCTTAAACTTCCTAATGATTTTTTTTATGTTATGTCAATGCTTTTTTCTGAAAAACATTGTGAACCGCAAATGAAAACTGCAATTATGGATCCAAGCCTTGTTATATATAATCCAAGCGAATACTATGAGTATAACAATGCAACCATTAAGGAGAGAGTTGCATCGTTAAAAAAAATCTTAACAACTGATATAGAAAACAGAGAGCCTTACGACACTTGTTTTAGCTGGTCATTAATATTAATTCAAGGTGAATATAAATATGAAGTTTACCTTGATTATTTTTTATTAGAAATACAATTGCAAAAAGAATGGAATTATATTTATGTTATTAACAGAAAGTTAAATAAAAGAATGAAACTTCTATTTAATTTTGATAATCATATAACAAAATTAATTAAGTTTGAATATGAACTAAATAGTATTGAGGACGCATGTGATTCTGAAAGAATAATTACAATTAAAAACCATTTAATTAAAAGCAGCAGAATTAGGACTTTAATAAGCCAAGCTCGCCAAAAAATTGAATATAAAAAAAGCAAATTTAATGTTAATATAGGATTCCTTACAATGATTTTATCGCTTGGCACCCTTATTATTAGTTTGGTAATATTGTTTAGCTAACCCTTATGTTAATTAATATAAGAGCGAGGCAATGAAAAACCTATTTCTATCCATTATTTTTAGCGCAAAAAACCCTTCCGCAAACAAACCTAAAATCAGCAAAACATAACACCCTTGCCCTTTTTCTAAATGGCTATAATAGCACTTTTTGAGTGTCCGACTATTGGCTAAACCCTGTTGTTAAAAAGTTTGGCAACCTTGCAAAATCCTATTCCTACATTTAATCAAGCCCAATTGACTTTTTAATTTAACGATAGTATAATAGAAGAAATGTATATGGGAGTTGCCAGCCCATGGAAAAACCAAAGACATACCTTGACAGAAGCGTGCAAGCACAGCAGAACTATTATTTTGTCAGCTATTCACATGCTGATAAGGATGCTGTGTACTCTGTTTTGAGGGGATTGTATGATAAAGGTGCGAACTTTTGGTATGATAGCGAGCTTTGCGCAGGAGATTTTTGGGATGAAAAGGTCGCATCCAAACTGAATGACCCGTATTGCAGCGGGGTTTTATGGTTTATCAGTGCGGATTCTTTAAAAAGCGATGCGGTATACCAAGAAATCAAGCTTTACTCAAAACGATACAATGCCAATCCTGCTTTCAAACTTTTGCCGGTATCCTTAAAAAGCAAAAAGATTATAGATTATTTTAAGGATTATGCTCAACCAACGGATGAGCTCTTTAATCGTATGCATTTTTTTGTGGAAGTGACCAGAAATTCTGCAATGATTTTTGAATCGTATAAAGATAGCGAACAAACAGCTGACAGTCTTTATTCACATTTTCAAAAAAGCGGCTCAGCCCAGCAATACAGCCTTAACCTTAGAGATTGCGGTCTTGAAAAACTAGACAATTTTTACAAGCGAAGCGGCGAATTCTTTTTAGATATAGGCGATTACGATACAGATGTGATTTTTGATGCGGATAAATCTAGCAAGGACCCTCATATCATTAAAGACACGCTGACATGGAAGCTAATCAATGTTGCTGAGAATATGTATTATTTTATTTGCTGTCGTTGTATCGATTTTGCTACGCTTACCTCTTTAGATTTAAAACTTGGGCAGTTGGAGGATGAGATTAAAGAGCAGTTGCCTTGTGTAGAGAGCGTAGGCCTAGTACCAAGTTCAATTATAGAAAACTACCGTCAAGTCTTAGGAGTAAATATCACCACGGACTATGCAGACTATAGAAGGTTGCAACCATTACTTTTATTTTGGGCACAAGCGGAAAATGGCGGCAAAGTTTTTTATAATATCAAAAACATCAGGATTAACAGAGACAATCTTGATATCAATGCCGGCATAAGACCCATGCTAGTAATTAATGGTTCAAAAGTTCCTGGAGGAAATATAGTATGAACAATGGAATAGACAGCATTATTATCAAAAGCAATAAGAAAACAATGTTTAATCGGTATCTTAACCCCGCTGATGTAGGCAATAAACTTTTAAAAGGATTTTTGCCAAAATACATAAAGGGCAAGGGAGTTGCGCTAGACGAGGTGGTCGGCATAGGCACTATAAGCAATTTGATGGGCTTATCAACTTTGATAGAAATAAGGGAGTTTGCCCCTGAGATTATCGTCAGCCATAGCGACCTGTTTTCTGAAATGCTTACCTTAGTTTTTGCCAACCTCTATCCAAACGAAAAACTTGTCTTTGATGCTGCGCCATACCTTTTTAATAATACGGAAGCAGGCATTTATATTGACAGCTTTATAGAAACTATATCAAAGGCACTAATAGTTCTGATAGATATGCGAGATGTAGTACTAGAGACAATTAAATTTAAAAAAGAAATTGCTCCAAAGTATGCGGCGGTGCTGAATGTTACATATAAAGGAGAAAAAATCAGCAATTCGCAAACGCTCTTAGCCGTGCTGGAAGAAACTATTGCCGGCTGTTTGCAACGAATCAATCAAGCGGCTTTACCTACAGAGCCATTTGAATACAGTATAGGTGAGCACAAGATTGCAAGGGAAGATGTGCCTTCAATCTGCGAATATCGTGGTTGGAGCTTTAAGGATTATGACAACAAGCGCCCCGAGCTCTATGGCACTTCATTATATTTTACATATCACGCCACCAATGCATACCTATCTGTCTATAGCAGCCTAGCATATATTATGGATGACGAGATTAGCGAGGAAGGCTTTCTGGATGAGTATGAGGAATACAAATACAATGAAGACAAACGCTTCTACAACAGGTATAAGGCGTTATTTGAGGATTTTAAGCTAAAGACAATCTCTGCAGGCCGATATTTAGAAAAGACTTTTAACGAAAGAGATATTGATATCACGTCCAGCTTTATCGGTGAGGGAATTGCCTGTATAGAATACGATGAAGTAATTGAATACCGCAATGGAAATGCTGTTATAAATACTTTGGCAGCGTTGGCAATATTTATAAATGGTGCACTTGATGAAGATTATGAGTCAATTGGTGCCAACAATATATTTTATGATAAGATGCAATTCTCAATCAACAATATTAAGCGCATCTTTGCTGCGCTTAAACGTGAAAAAAAAGAGGATTACATTGCTTCTTATAAGTTGCAATTTGACTTTAAAGTTCCTTCTGAGTACGAATCACTTATACAAAATTTTCGCAAATCATGTTCCAGTATTAAGGTGCTTGACCTTGTACCATTGCTTGCTAATACATACTCGTCAGTCTTCAATTTTTTAATTAAGTACCCCACTCGTGAAATGATTGACTTATTAGAGATGGTTATGGAACAACGTGGAGGTGATAACACAGCATGGCATTGGGACAAAGACGGATTTAATATCAATAACAATCTATACTATATCTTCGCCGTAGAAAATTTTTATGATTACTACTTTGAGTATGAAAATCCACTTTCGGAAATAGGTCTTAAAGTCAATAAAAATGTTGAGGAGGCTCGCAATCTTGCCGAAAGGCGGCGTGAGGAACTTAAACAGGCAAAGGCAGAAAACAAGCGTCTTCTAGCGGAGTTTGAGCAGAAGCAGTCACATTTGGATCAGGCGGTAACAGAGCTTATTAACACAATGCTGGACAAAAAGGTCAATGTATATATAGATAAATATTTTGCCGATATGATTGCACAAAATATAAATATGTGCATTGCAAAAGAGCGCGCTGAACAAAGCGGGCAGGCGATATCCAATGCAGAGCTTTATGCAAAGTTTCCAAGAGCACAAACTGTGCGAAAACTCTGCTATGCGCCATATATCCGTAAGTTTGTAAAAACATTGGGAGACTTGTATGTTGACAATCACACTCTAAAAGAAGAAGTAGGCAAAAAATTGCTGAAATACTATGAGGACCAAGAAAAAATAATTGAAAATAAGGATGAAAATTTATGATAAGTATTTCTTTCTTTTCTTATAAAGGTGGGGCAGGCAGGACAACCCTTGCATACAATACCGTTCCTTACTTAATTAAAGAGCTTAAACCTACTCCGCAAAATCCTATTATAATTGTTGACCTTGATATTGACAGTAAAGGCATGTCTTTTTTATTAGACAGAGCTTCTGCGGTAAACACCATTCAGGTGTTAAAGAACGAAATTGAGGTAGATTATTGCGATCCTGAGGCAATACCTATTGTCAAGCATCCCTTTTTTAAAAGCCTTGCAGCGGTCGGCACAGAATTTGGCACAGACGAAAAGGATGATGCTTCTGTGTTATTCGTATCAGCAAAAGCCACTAACACTGACAATTATTACATAAATAATACCAATAATTTTGATGCAGCCGGTATTGGGCTTAGCGGATTAGTTGAACTTTGTGAGAGATACGGTTGTAAGGCACTTATTATGGATACCCCTGCAGGAGAACAGCTTGCTTCTGATGCCGCACTCAATATCTCTGATACAATTATTACAGTCATGCGTATTACAAAGCAATTCCGCCAAGGTACTTTTACATTCTTAAAGGCTCGTTCTTCACGTTATGAGGGCAAAAGATTCATTGTAGTCCCCAATGCTGTGCCACATATTGCAGGTGTTAATGCTAAAATAATAGATAACATATTTGCCTCAATTAATGCGAGTCTATCCTCCATTCCTGACAAAAACACTATTGATATAGATTTTGCCAACAATGCCTCTAGTGGCATTAACGAGGTTCAACTCTTTAAAATTAATGAGGCAAGTCTTTTTTTAGAGAAGCGCAACAGGATACTCACCGAAGATGAGGAGGCAGCTTCAGAAAAATATATTGAGCTTGCAAGGAAAATACTCAATGATGAATAGGGCGGAATGTATAGCACAAATCAATGCGCTCATTCCCGATGAAAACGCAAGAAGTTTTATTTTTAATGGTGAAAACAAGCGCGAAAGAAATTTTTTAACAGACAAGGTTGGTATACTTGGATATTTCTCTAATATCTTGGTGCTCTCATTTGGGTTGGTCTTTTCGCGCTTTTTAGAGTGGAAGGAAAAGAAGCCTGATGAACGGCTAGACGACTTTACCAATTCCATGATTCGTATATACAATTCCCTAAATCGCGCTTATGACAATACTATTTTATCATTTGAGTTTATTGATACATTTATGCAAAATCTACAAATAGATTGCCTCTTAAAAACAGATTTTAGCATGAACTTCTTAAAAAAAATAAATTTAGATACAGATTACTTTTCTTTTAACGAAAAGTTTTCTAAGATTCTTTATGAAATTCAAAAGAAGCGTATCTCATCCCGCTATATCAATAAAGCATATGATTACAAGGCACTTATTTCTTTCATCAAAATGTTTCCTTATCTAAAAAGGGTAAAGCTAATCTATTGTCTTGTGGAAGGACTGCATGTAATCGGTGAACAAAAACCTCCTCTTTATACGGTAATGCTAAATCTTTGCGATCCGTTGCATCAGGAAATGTATAGCGATATGCTTAACTTTAGGTATTTGTTAATCAATGACGGGCTTGCAAATTACTTTTTAGAAAAAGTAGATATTCAGGATAAAAAATATAATGTGCCCATTGAGGAGAAGTGGCAAATTATACATCTTGATTATACCGGAACGGGGCTTACAAAACGGCTTGCCGGGGCAATTACAAATTTTCCAGAGGCAGTAGAGGCTTCCGGCAAGAAATTTGTATTTGTAAGCGATACTGCCGTAGAAGATTTTTTTATTTATTTTGATATTACCAGATATAAAACAAAGAGCGATTCACGTAGCTACTTTTTTCGAGATTTTTATTCGTTCAATAACAGTTACCTAAAAAACTTTGCGTTAATTGTTTCAGATTGTCTTAATGCCGAGATACGCCAAACCTTACTTGATACTTATCACGAAAAATATATTCAGCTATTTGAACTGTTGCAAGTAGACTCGCTCTCGCATGGTGGACTGTTTTCCTGCCATTACGATTGGGATGCGTTAATTACCATACTTTTTTTAGAAGAAGGTATACATAAGGTATTGAAACTGATTTTGGAATCAGATGACATTTATAAAGATATTGTACAGAAGTTTTACCAGCGTTTTTCAGAAATATGTAAATACCTTACGGAAAAAACAGAGCATATGGTAAAAAACCCCACAAACTTGATGTTATCTTCTGATTTAAGCTCCCGCCGCAAGGAGATTACCTGTAAGTCAAATGCGCTTATTAAACTTGCGAGCGAACTTTTGTCACGTAGCTATTTGCGCTTTTCTCCAAGCTTGCAACCTACTACAGTCAACCAAAGGATAGAAAGTCTTGGCAATGTATACCAGTCTGCCAGAGCTTCACATGAAAAAATTAATTACTTTTTAGAAAATGCCTTTCAAGTTACAAAGATGGCTCTTGTTTTTTATGAGTCCTTTCTAGAATACGCTAAAGTCCTCAACGAAATTGATTTTGGCGTGGAAACTAATGTAATCTACATAGAAAAAAACGAAATTGACCTTACGAAAAAGAAAGCGACCAACAAGTTTATACGTGAAGTCAATACGCTAAAAAAGAAGTATTCAGTAGATATTTGCCGCATTTCGGATAATGATGACTTGTTGCGGCGCAACAAGGAGAGCCTGCAAGGCCTGCTAGAGTGCTTAATGACCTTTAATAAACGGTGCAACGATATCAATTCACCCGAAAATAGAACCATTCGTAAAGCTATTGGTAAAAACGAGCTAATAGATGATGAAGACTTACAATATATCGTAGATACTTACATAGAAATCCTAAATAATAACGATGATAAGAAGATTCTGGACAAGCTTTATCGTCACACTTGTGCCTACTTAAAATATATGGAATCAGGTACATTAGAGGATGATGGCGAGTATAACATGCAAAAGGCAGTCTTACCTCTTACGGGAGTTTACAGCAATAGCGTAGTATCTCGTGACGGTTATCTTTCTTCTTATTTCATTTTAGATTTGCCCGGTGACGCTGAAAAAAAGATTAAAGTTCTTTCAGATGACTCTTTTCAATTTGGAGAGGAGTATTTCTGCTTGCCTAATCATAATCGTATTGCCAAGATATCCAAAAGCGGCGAGGAGCTTTGGGTCAGCCCCATAATAATTAATTATAAATATTTTTCACAAAATTACTTTGCTGTCTTTTCCGACAAGTGCGAGGAAAAGGATTATGAAACAATAAGTGGCTTAATCTATCAAACAGATCCGCATATTTATTCTGCACTCTTTGGAAACATAGACAATGCCCGCAAAGTGCTGCCCTTACTATTTAAGGTTCCACGAAGTATGTTTTCTATAGAAAATTATGTAACCGTGCAACAAGACGGAAAAGTAATCGCAGTAGGCTCACTTTACAATAAGGCAATGTTTTGGGATCGTAATATTGTGATCGCCGCTATGAAACAGGCAGGAGTTGAATTCCCTGAATCGTTTGAAGCTGCATGCAACTATTTTCAAGACACCTATAACGATACAACAGGCTATGATAAGAGTTTGATTTGCGACATATGCGTAGACGAGCCATATCGGCATAAAGGCGTAGGCAAGTTTTTGCTTATGAATATCATAAAGCTAACTAAACGCATTATGCGTGACCTTATTATTACTGTTTATGCCGACAATTATCCTGCAATCAATCTTTATAAGGCGCTGGATTTTATAGAATATGAGCGTTTTCTTGATGACAGGGGATATAAACGACCAAAGGAACTATGCCTTAAAATGATACGTTTTAACAATGCTTAAAGGGATTTCCGACCTTATTACTCTCAAAGGAGATCAGATTATAATATGTCAAATATTCTAGCCTATTGCGAAAAGTATTTTAGTTATTTAGCGTTAACAAGGCAGGTTCGTGGCGGTGCTCGCAGTAGGTTGCAAGAGGACATTGACATACATTGTCTGCGTGTAAGCGTACAGCGATTTTTGAAAAACGCAACGCGCGAAAACGCTTTTGATGTATATTTTTGTTTTAATGAGATATTTCGCTTGTTTGGCGACGGATACAGAGATAACACTTTTACTCTTAGTGAGCTTTTAAGCAGTTATGAATTCAGTACCGGCGCAGTTGTGGATAAACTTAGAGACCATTATGTGCACAGCGTATATGTGTTTTTAATTGGTATAAGCATCTATACCCAAAATAAAACAGCAAGGAGCACCTTTGACAGCTTATGCTGTGACAGCAAGAAAAACGCCATAGAAGAGTTTTTATACCGGTGGGGCATCGTGGCTTTGTTTCATGATGTAGGCTATCCTTTTGAATTAGCATTTATCCAAATACGAAGCTATAGCGATGAATTGAAAAAGATTGTTCCGTCTAAGGCACTCCCAATGGTCTCTTTTCGCAATATTGAAGGCTTTAACAACCCTGTTGCTGACTTATCAGGATTGCTGAAGGAATGGGATGGCCAAAACTTAACCGATATCCTTGCGCTTGACCTTGAGCAGAAAATCGGAGCACCTAAGGGATATTTTGAAAATTTACTAAAGAATCATATTTCCGAAGCCGATAGACATATGGACCATGGATACTTTAGCGCAATTACTATGGCTAGCTTGCTACTTGGCCGCTCAAGCGATAGCATTCAAGCATCTGTTAACCTTGATGCTTGTTCTGCAATACTCTTGCATAATGGTGTTATGCGCAAACTTACCTTTGACAATTTTAAGGGCGCCTTCACAGAGGCAGAAGGGCTTTTTTACAAGAAAAAGATGCCTTTGAAAGGACATCCTTACGGCTATTTGTTGTTGCTTTGTGATTGTATACAGGATTATGGCCGAGCATGTTATGGCAAAAATAATAAAAATATCAAGTATCCTTACGACTGCCGCTTTATCATTGAGGATTCAAGCATTTCTATTCATTACGTATTTGATGACGACAGCATAGATAAGGTGGAAGAATATAAGGCCAAACTTGACAATCTTGGTTTCTTTTTGGAATGGGGGGACTTATTTGATGAGGTCCATAAGGATGTCAGCATTATTAAGGACAGGTTCCACGCAAGGTGTACATTATCGGATGGATTATTTAACAACTTAATGGAAATAGCAATCAAGATACATTCCAATTATCTAAAAAGCGAGAGGTACGATATTATTATTGATGAATGGGACAAGCTGACTTTAGAATATAAGCTGTCAAATATTCAACAAGCAAAGGCCTATACGGAAAAGTTAGAGTCCATAAATTGCTTTTACACAAAACGAAACTTGAAATTTCAACGAGTTGACAATTTTGACAATATAGTAATGAAAAATGCGGCTAAAATTGAGCACGAACGTTGGATGCAGGAAAAACTGGAAATGGGATGGCACTATGGCACCGATTACACTTCACTCGAGGAGCGTGAGCAAAAAAGGATACATAAATGTCTTGTTCCATTTGAGGAGCTTGAACCTAACAGCCAAGGTAAAGATTACGATGTATTTTATGGTATGCTTAAAAACCTAAAAGAATTAGGATATAAGGTATATAAAACCGATGAGTGTGCTTGCACAGACTTTTTTTATGTCGGAGTTGCGGGGCATATCAATTTGCTTGATGTGCATAAAGCTTATAGCCATTTGGAGACTGCATTGGCGTCTCTTAAGCAGACATATGGCGATAGGCTCATACTTTTAAGTGCTTGCGCTGACGGTACCGATTTGATTTCAAGTGAAATTGCAATAAAACTTAAAATCAAAGTTAAGGTGATTCTACCACGGAAACAAGAAGATTTTCGTCGTGAAATTATTGATAGACTTAAATTTGATCAGGTGAGAGCATATGCAGATGAGATTATTGAGTTGCCTCCGATAGACCCCGAAGTTTATGTCAATACCGGCAGATATATAGCCGAAAATTGTGATATGCTCATAGCGGTATGGAATGGCGAATCAATCCAAAAGCCGGGCGGCACATACCATGTGATTAATATGGCAAAGAAGTTCGGCAAAGAGATTATAATAATCCCAGATGGTGATAGCTCTATTCCTGAAGAATACGAAAAGAATAGCTATTATAAAAAATTTACATAAGTCAAGCCATTTAGTTCAATAACAAAAATACCGGATTTCTATACCCCTGAAAGGATGCGTGCAACAGAGGCCGCAAAAGCAAGGCATATAAGCAAAAAGAAAAAAACCACCATCAAATACAAGATAAAAGCAGGCTTTTTGACATAAAAAAACACGGCGTCGGTACTGCCGTTTCGCCGTGTCTCTATGGACTTACAACACCAAAAGTAGGAAAAATTGCTAAATATTCACAAGTTATCGAACAAA
>CAYSNP010000052.1:0-10054 GCA_964432485.1 uncultured Christensenellaceae bacterium
CTGAAATCGCTTGCCAATATTTCAATATTGGCCGCGCGCCTTCATCAATTTTCCGCTCAAAAATCTGCGGCTGTATTTCAAGGTATTTGTTCAGTTTTTCCTTAACTTGCAATGAGAAAAAGAGTAGCAGTTGGTTTATCCGGCGGAGTGGACAGCGCAGTGGCCGCCTTGCTTTTGAAAGAGCAAGGCTATGAAGTTATTGGCATCTTTATGAAGAATTGGCAAGATGAGGACTGCACCGCACAAAACGATTACGAAGATGTAAAAAAAATATGCGCAAGGATTGATGTACCCTATTACACCGTCAATTTTTCGGCAGACTATTGGGATAAAGTTTTTTTGCATTTTGTTGAGGAATACAAAAAAGGGCGCACCCCCAATCCTGATGTGCTTTGCAATAAAGAAATTAAGTTTGGACCATTTAAAAGACAAGCGCAAAAGCTAGGGGCAGATTATATTGCCTCAGGGCATTATGCAGGGATACTAAAAAAAGGTGATAAGATTTACTTAGCTAGGGCTAAAGATGAAAATAAAGACCAAACTTATTTTCTTAATCAGCTAAAGAATGAACAGTTGCACAATGTGTTATTTCCTCTTTGCAAACTTTACAAAAGCGAGGTTAGGGAGCTTGCAAGCAAGCATAACCTTACTGTTGCAGAAAAAAAGGATAGTACAGGCATTTGCTTTATAGGAGAAAGGAAGTTTAGAGAGTTTTTAGGCGGCTATATCCCTATACAAAAAGGAGCAATTGTAGATACTGAAGGCAAAACCGTAGGCGAGCATAACGGAGTCTTTTATTATACTTTGGGGCAAAGAAGAGGGCTGGGGCTAGGCGGCAGCACACCTGAGGGCGGAAGATGGTTTGTAACCGGTAAAGATGTACAAAAAAATATCTTATATGTTAGCTTAAATGAGCCGCCTTCGCTTTACACGAAAATATGCAAAGTGACTGGTATGAACTATATAACTGACAGAATAGGCAATGGCGAAGCAGTGCTTGCCCGAATGCGCCATAGGCAGCCGCTGCAAAAAGCGCAAGCGGAGCTTATAGGAGAAGATACTTTACTGCTGCATTTTGAATCACCGCAAAGAGCACTTGCTGGTGGGCAATATGCAGTATTATATCAAGATAAGATATGCCTTGGCGGCGGGGTGATTGACAATTAAGCTGCTATATAAAAAGCATTTAAGGCGGCAAGAATTTTATCTTATTTTTACCTTGACAAGAAGGTTTGCTATGATATTATATATTTGAGGAAATCCACTTAATGAAAAAGCTGCTGCTTTCAAAAGGTGCTAAAAAAGCGTTGGTTATATCGTGTGCGCTTATAGCTGTTATTGCTATGGGTATATCATTTGTGCATTTAAGTTTGTCTGCAAAACAAATAGAAATTACTTTTGAAACCTTTGGCGGCGAGACAATAGAAGCTCTTACATATTCCGCTCATGATTATACCCCTTCTCTTCCTAAAGCCCGTAAGGACGGATACTATTTTGAGGGATGGTTTTTGGATAAGGAATACACTCAACCTATAAAGAAGTTGGATATAATCAAAACAAGCACAACTCTGTATGCTAAGTATGCCCTAAGAGAATATACCATTACATATCACAATGCGGATATAGGCGACAACCCTGAAACTTATAACATTATGTCAGGCGATATTGTACTTAGCAATGCGGTAAGAGGGGCGCAAACATTTTTAGGCTGGTATGCCAATGATAGCTTTGCAGGCACTCCTATTAAAGAAATAAAAAAGGGACAAGTGGGCAACTTAGACTTATATGCAAGGTGGTTATTTAATTTTTCTTTTCTTAATCTAGGAAACAATTTTAACAGTAGCTCCCCTGCACTTGAAAGCTCAGATAATATCAATCAATATATACAAATGCACGGTGACGGATATGTGCAATTTTGCGGAGTGCCTTATTCCTTAGCTATGACATATGAAATATGGGTAAAAAGCGAAACTGCCGGCAACTACTTTATCTTTGACCATAGGCAAGGGCAAAACGGTCTTGCGCTTTACTTATGGGCTGACGGCAGTATAATGGCGGTCAACGGATATGGGGCAATCACCGAAAGCGGAGGCAATCAATTTAAGTTTAACAACCAATGGCATCATTTGGCAGTTGCCGCAAATGCTAATAGCATTAGTCTTTTTTATGACGGAAAGCCGCTCTTAGAGGACCTGGAAAACGGGATAACCGTAGCTAATATTCCCGATAGCAATCTATGCTTAGGCAATAATATAGCGCATTCGGCAGATGGATTTGTCGGATGTTTAGATGATTTTAGGGTTTGGAATATAAAAAGGCAAGATGAGGATATTTTTCATTACCGATTTGCCGACTATAAAGAACAAACTGCTAACCTAGCAGCTTATTGCTCTTTTAATCAGCATGAAAAATATATATATGATATGGAGTTTGAAAGCGAGAATATTGCCCTTTCTAAAGAGAGCTCCCCTGAGGGAGCAAGCGCAAGCCTTAACTTTAATGGCAGCAACAATTATGTCACCACCGAAAATATGCAAACACTTCGGGAGGCAACTTGGGAAGTTTGGGTAAAGAGCGGCAGCACAAAGGACCAAATTGTTTTAGACCATCGCAAGGACAATAAGGGTATTACTCCTATCTGTTTAGCTGAAAACGGTGCAATAATTTTCTCGTATAATTGCATTGAAGAAAAAATATTGAGCACAGAAGCAGGGGTTTTTCAATTTGACAATAAATGGCATCATATAGCGGTTAGCACGCTTGCAACTAAAGTAAAAATCTATTATGACGGTGGGCTTGCGGCAACTTCGGATTGGGGCATTATGCAAAAAGTGGCAGAATTGGATGAGCGGCAATTGTATATTGGCTGCAAGTTTAGCAAAGATGCTCTCTTTTTTGAGGGGCAAATAGATGAGGTAAGAATCTTTAATAAAGCTAAATCTGCAGAAGAAATACAAGCAGAAATGGGACTGCGCCTTACTGGCATTGAAGATAATCTTATTATGTACCTGGACTTTGACAATAACTTACTGGATAAAACCTCTAATCATCTCCACTGCAATTATCAAGGTTTGCTAAGAATCGCTCCTATACTTATTAAAAATCTTTTGATAAGATTGTCATAATTAGCGTATAGCTTCTATCGGGGTAAGTTTGCTTACCTTTCTTATAGGCAAGTATGTTGCAATAAATACCATTGCCGCCACTAGCGTATAAACTATAGCAAAAGGTGCTATTTTTAGCTGTAATAATGATATATCCTTTATCATAACAGCATCAAAATATTCGGAAAAATTATTGGTAAAAAGTATATTGGTTACATATACCCCAAGGATAATCAAAATTGTACTGCCTAAGATTGCAAGCAGTCCTATAAAAGCGGCTTGAAGCAAAAATAATACGCTAATATTTTTGCGGGTGCAGCCTAAAGCGCGCAATATCCCTATTTCTCGCTTTTTATCATATACTGCGCTTACCATAAAGTTGGCAAGCAGGGCAATACTAAAAGTACCTATTACCAAACTGGCTAATCTAAAAACGCTTTTTGTAATATATAGCACATCGCTAATGGTGTAGAGCACCTCGCTAATTTCGCTAAGGTGATATATTTGGTTGCCTTTTATGTCGGTGTCCGAAATATATTTGATAACCTTCAGCCTAGCAAGAGGGTCTTTAGGCAATGCAAAATACAATGAGGTAAGATTAATTTGCCCCGTCACTATATCAAAATATAGCTTGTCATTGACAATATACGAAGCGTCGGCTCTAAAACTTATTTGCTCGCCTTGCTCCCCTTGTATCAGTTTGTTTTTAACTACGCCCACAACTTTAAGGGTGTAATCTTTATGGATTCTGCGATATTCGTTACTTAGCCTTGCGGTGATTTCTAATTCCGGACAGCTTACATAAGGTTTGCCAATATCTGATAATACTATTTTGAAATTCCTGATAAAAGCATTTTCTGCAATTAATATCTCGTTGCCTGTAAGCTGTGAGTTTTTATCATATCCATTAAAATATACCACATCCAATTGATAATTGTCATCATTGTATTGCTGCAGCTCTCTATCTTGTACATAAGCCATAATCTCTTCTTCCTTAGCTTGGGCATACTCCTCTGCAAATACAGAATGTGCCATAAAAATAGAGTCGCCAATATCCAGCTTGATAAGCATAGATTTTTCGTAAAATCTATCCAAAAAGCCTGCTGCGGCATAAAGGTTATGGTGATAATTATCTTTTTCGAACTTGAGCTTCATTGCCTTTTGAGAATATGCCAACCCGCTATCGTCGGCAAGCAAAGGAAGGTATTCTTCTACGCCTGTCCTTATTATGCCAGAAATCTTAAAAGAGTATCTTTGCAACCTTAGGGTGTAACCCGGTGCAAGGTTTGCCAGAATCTCTACAAGTCGCTCTCTGCTTGAAGCGGTTGAATTGACAATCAACTCCTCTAACTCACCGGAAAGCAACATATTAATTAGGCGCACCTCTTGAGAAGTTACTTTTAGGGGTGCAAGTTTGGAAAGCACCGCTGAAGTTAGCTTCGTAGGGTTACTTATAGGCAATATTATTGTGGCATCTGCCATAAGCAGCCCAAGCAGGGTATAATCGGTAATCATAATTTCTAAGCTGCCCTCAGAGGGAGCGTTTCCGATAATCTCAAAGCCCAAACTTTCTATCCCTTGTTTATCGCATATAACTACACCGTTAAATTGACCGAAAAGAATACTATAATTGCGATTCCTATACATTTCCAGTCCTATTGCAGGGTAATATTCTAAAAATTGCACATTGGGCATGTCATTTTGAATTTTGGCATAAGTTTCGGCAGCAATTAAATCATTCCGCCTGGAAAAGAAACCTGTCTTTTCTACTGCGCCTTGTTTTAACCTAATATTGTTAATATTGTAACTGTCAAATCCGCTGGCAGTAGAAGCTGCCATATCATAGCCTGCCAGAATTTGAGCAAGAGCTAGCAAGGTAAGCGCAATTATTATAAGCAATACGGTAATAGTTACTCTTACACTTTTGCTTTTTATATATTTTGAAGAAATCTTGAGGTTCTTTTGCAAAGGTAAAAAAGATTTTTTAGGTAAAAAAGCAAGGTTGCTGTCCACTCGCTCTACTCTGGTAGGCACAAAATGGGTGCTTTCGCCTTTTTTTATGGTTAGCTTGCCTTTTTCATTTAATAATTCATTAATTGAAGACAAATCGCCTTCGCTCAACGCATAATCGCCAGAGATATTGGCAGAGGTCTCTTCCCAAGCAATATCAGTATCCGTTATGGCAACCCGTTCGCTATCCTTAATAATACGCCCGTCCTGCAACTCTATTAAGCGGTCGGCATAACGCTCTGCATTGGGGCGGTCATGGGTGACTATTACAATCAATCTATCGTTTTTTTGGCCGGCAAGGTAGTCAAGCAGCAATGTGCCTGTCTTGCTGTCCAGGTTGCCTGTGGGTTCATCGGCAAATAAAATGCGTGGATTCTTAATAAGTGCGCGCGCTATTGCCACTCTTTGTTTTTGTCCGCCAGAAAGCTCTCCCGGATGACGGGCGGCAATCTCTTCTATATCCAATTCCTTTAATAATTTGTTAAAAAGTGCGGAAGAAGGCTCTTTGGCTTGAATTTCTAACGCAAGCTCTATGTTTTCCTTAACTGTAAAGTCTTCTAAAAGGTGATAATCTTGAAAAATAAAACCAACATAAGTATTGCGGTATGCATCAAAGTCCTCTTCTTTGAACTCTTTGCTACTTTTGCCATAAATATATATGTCGCCGCTATCAAATTGGTCTAATCCGCTTAAAACATTAAGCAGCGTACTCTTACCCGAACCGCTTTTACCTAAAATAAAAAGCATACCTGTAGAAGGCAGCCTTATGCTTAAATCTTGCAAGGCATGTACCACTTGCCCTTTTTTACTGATATAATCCTTGCAAAGATTACTTACTTCAATCATATTTAGATTTTAGCATATTTTTATTTTACAAGTCAATTGGCAACTTATGTTTTTGCATAAATACAACTAGAATAATCAAGCCAATTAGGTGCGCTCTTATATTCGTCCAGGCTTTGCGGAGGAACATATATCTTTAGCTGACTGCTTACCTTAGAAAATGCGTACCGCTCCAGTTCGGGCGGCAAAGTTCTTTCTACGGTTATACTTGCCAAACTGCTGCATCCCTCAAAAGCAGACTCGCCTATGCTCCATACTTTGTCAGGCATTGTAATGCTTTGCAGGCTGCCGCAGTTGCTAAACGCTTTTGCTTTTATTATCCTTACGCTTTCAGGAACTGTATAACTTATGCGGCTGTTTCCAATGGGATAAGCAAATAATTCTGTGGCAAATAATCTAAACAATACTCCGTCAATGGACTTAAAGATAGGGTTGCCCTCCTCAACATCAATACTTTCCAAACTGGAGCAATTGCTAAATGGCGCATAGCCTAATGAAATAGTGCTTGCGGGAATTGTTATGCTTTTAAGGCTATCACAATCCTGAAAAGCACCTGTCTCTATACTTAAAACGGAAGAAGGTAACGAGATGCTTGTCAATTTTCTACATTGCTTAAATGCATAATAGCCTATACTTTTCAGCTGGCTATCTTGCCCAAATGTAACTTCTACCAGCCCCATAGAGGAATAAAATCTATCGGCAAATGCGTAACCCCCTATGCTCTGCACGCTGTCAGGGATTGTTATTGCAGCCAGCTTGCTGCAATTTGCAAATGCGTAGCTGCCTATACTTATAAGCCCGTCCGGCAATGTAATGCTTTTTAGCGCTCTGCATCCTTCAAAAGCAGACTCGCCTATGCTTTGCATCCGGCTGTCTTGTGCAAAAGATACCCTCCTTAACCACGCCGAATAACTAAAGGCTTTATCTGCTACTTTAGTTATTGGCAAATCTTTATAATGAGAAGGAATAGTAATATTTACTGCAAAAGGAGAAACATCGCTTACCGAGTACGATGTATTGTCTTCATTTAGCTGATAAGATAAAACAGGGGTGGAGAAATATGCAGTTGCGGCTATAGCTAAATTAATAGCAATAATAACAAGTAAAAAAACACTTCTTTTAGATACTCTTTTCGCCATTAAAATATCTCCTCAAGCAGTAATATCTGTCCTTACAATTTGATAATCTGCATTCCTAATAATCACCCGCCCTATCTGCTGATAATACTTTTTGACATCTTCCCGATAATGCGGACTGTCCTCGTTAACAAAGTTTTCTACCGCTATCCCCCAATCAGAAAAGCTGCCGTCTCTATAGGCAAAAATAACCATACCTTCGACTTTGGGCTCCTCAAGTGCCAGTTTATAGTGCCCAACAAGCACATTTATAAGCTCATCGCCTATGGGAGCTTCACGATTCTCTATTAGACGATTGTAACCTTTGTCCGCATAAAAACCCTTTGGTACAAACCAAATCTTTTGTTCTGGAGTGCACAATGCTTTTAGTTGCTCAAAGTATTGTAAGTAAAGATTAGCAAAAGGTTCCCAAGCACAATAAAAATCAAAGCCCAGTATGGTGCAATATTGATAATATCCTTCGGGTGCCTTTGTGCTGGCATGATTGCCCTGAGCCATTAAATCTCTAAGGACCTGAGGTATATTTACAAACTCTCCAAGTGCAAGGCAAGAATAAACTTCTTTATCGGGATAATTTTCTCTTAGCGTCCTAGTCCAGAAATGAAAGTCCTCTAGCGAGTAATTGTTCCACCAAGGCTCATCAATCTTAAAACCTAAAATAGTGTCATAATACTCTTCTATTAAATCAGGGCAATATATGCTCCTGCCCTCTATGCCATTGTCCCAATCTATCATGGCTTTCATATTGCGCTGCTTACAGGCTTGCAAAGATTGCCTCATAGCATAGCCTTCCTTAGAAATGAATATTACATTAGTGCAGTTTAAGTCAAGCACCTCTTGCAAGCTGCCTTCTCTATAATCACAACTATAAAAACTAAAGTATTTCAAGTTGGGATTGGTATTTGCAGGCATATCATCCCAAATTAAGTATTCTGTGGTATCTAAAGTAAAAGTATCAGCTATTGCAATGCCTACAAAAGACAATAACAGCACTATAAGAGCAATTGCGGCAACTACTTTTATTTTCATATCACTCCCTCTTTTTTACAATAATTCTAGCATATCAATTGCGCTGTGTCAATGCAGAAAAAAGGCGCATTGTGAGCGCCTTCGAAGTTTTGCTGCCTTATTGAGCTTTTTTGATTTCTGCTGCTAGTACACCTTCCGCAAGCTGAATTTCTACCTTTTCGCCTGCGCCGCTAAAGTCGCCAATTGCGCTAAGGGTCTCGCCTTCAATATATTCTACCCACTCCTTAGGGGGAAGGCCTTCTGTAAACTTAATTAAAATGCGGTCCGAAATATCGCATCCTATTTGTTTGCGGGCATCTTGAATATTGCGCACAACTTCTCTAGCTATGCCCTCACGCTTCAATTCTTCAGTTATTGTAAGGTCTAAAGACGCAATTATACCTGTTTTGCTTGCAACATGCTTGCCGGGCTTTGCCTGATAGGATAGCAATACATCCTCTTGCTCCAGCAAAAGAAGCTCACCTGCAATCTCTACCTGTAATCTTGTCCCTTCAACTGTAAACTTTTTGCTTTTAATAGCTCTGATAATTGCTCCTACATTCTCCTTATATTTGTTGGGAAGCACGCTAAAATTAGGGAGATAATCTATAGAGGCAATATCCTCTGTACGCTCTAAGATTTCAATTTCCTTAACATTTAGCTCCTCGCTTATTATTTGTTTTGAGGACTCTATTATCTCATTGTCTGCCTTATTAGAAAAAACCACCTGCAATACGCTTAAAGGTTGACGATTCTTTACATTGTTCTTTGTCCTTATTGAGCGTGCCAAATGAATTACATCTTGCACTAAATCTACTTCTTTTAACAGTTGTGAATCCTGATACCTTACAGGGATAATTGGCCAATCAGCAAGATGTACGCTTTCCTCGCTTGTCAATAGCTGATATAATTTTTCTGAAATAATTGGAGCTACGGGAGCAAGCAGTTTGCAAATATTAGTAAGCACATATAGCATAGTTTGGTAGGCATCTACTTTATCTTTAGGTAACCCGCTACCCCAAAATCTGCGCCGAGAACGTCTGATATACCAGTTGGTAAGACCGTCTATCAAAGTAACAATAGGCTCTACAAACTTATCCACTTGATAAGCGTCCATAGCCTCTGTTATGCTCTTTGTAACATCGTATAGTTTGGCAAGTATCCATCTATCAAGCTGATTGTCGCTGTTAGGCTCTACTACTTTATCGGGAGCAAAACCGTCCAAATTGGCATAAGAAGTATAAAAGCTGCAAGAGTTCCAAAGCGGCAACACTATTTGCTGCAATGCATTTTGCAGCCCTGATTCGTCAAATAGCAAATCGCCCATAAGCATAGCCGCTGACTGATACATATACAGCCTAAATGCATCAGTGCCAAACTGCTTCATTAGCTCCATTGGGTCGGTGTAGTTTTTAGAGGATTTAGATAGTTTTTTGCCGTCTTTAGCAAGCACCGTGCCATGCACTACGCAATTTTGAAAAGCGGGCTTATTGAATAATGCAGTAGCTATCACATGCAAGTAATAAAACCAGCATCGAATCTGCCCGGTATACTCCACCACAAAATCGCTGGGGAAATGAGATTCGAACCATTCCTTATTTTCAAAAGGATAATGCTTTTGTGCATGAGGCACGCAACCGGTTTCAAACCAGCAATCCAGCACTTCGGGGATGCGCTCCATTACCCCTCCGCAAGCACAAGGTAAAGTAATCTTATCCATATATTGCTTATGCAAATTGTCCAGCCGCACCCCGCTTGCTTGATAAATCTCCTCAATGCTGCCCAGCACTTTGCGCTGACCGCAACTGGCACACTCCCAAATTGGCATTGGAGTAGACCAATAGCGGTTGCGGGAGATATTCCAATCTCTTGCATTTGTCAGCCAATTGCCAAAACGCCCGTCTTTTACTGTATCAGGAATCCAATTGATCTCTTGATTGCAAGCAAGCAAAT
>CAYSNP010000053.1:0-8956 GCA_964432485.1 uncultured Christensenellaceae bacterium
ATATATGAAACTAAGTTACCAACGCAAGGAGATAGCCCATAATTTTACTTTATTATTACTAAATGTATAAAGCAATAATAACAGGATTGCAATAACCTATAGTTAAGTAGTATTAGTAGGGCAAGCAGCGAGGCTTACGTGGGACTGGATTGCTTCGTACCTCGCAAAGACGGGGAGCGAGGCTTGCGTGGGACTGGATTGCTTCACTGCCGTTCGCAATGACTTTTATACCGTCTTTGCGAGGAGCGTAAGCGACGAAGCAATCCAGGGCTTACGCTAGCAATTTTTAACTTTACATACAAGTCAATACTAAATACAATGTTGCCTTTAGGCAATACATAATGTCAATGCACTAGCATTGATACATAATGCCACCGTTAGGTGGTACATAATGCATTGCGTAGCAATGTACATAATGCCGCCGATAGGCGGTACTTTGCCCTTTAGGACAGAGCTCTGGGGACTGGATTGCTTCGCTGCCGCTCGCAAAGACATTTTAGGGTCTGGATTGCTTCACGATGTTCGCAATAGAGTTGTAGCGAAATGGAGTTTTTTATCTATTTTCATAGTTAATAATACCGCAAATAAGATTGAATCTTTGCCCAAATCTTTTGAGTTTATTACGATAGCGTTCTGCTACTATTTTAAACCTTTTTATGCGCCCAATTATGTGTTCTATTTTCATTCTTAGGCTAGATACTAATCTGTTATATGCATGCCGCTCTTTATCAGGCATTCGTGCTTTGTCTTCCTTATGGCGTAGGGGGTAGTCACAATTTTTATGTACTTTTTGCATACCCCTGTAGCCGCTATCAGCAAGTATAAGTATTGAAGGGGCTACATGAGTTGTCTTCTTAAACATTGTCATATCATGGGCATTACCATGAAAAAATTCCGTACTTATTATCATCTGACTTACTCTGTCAATTATTACCTGAGTTTTTATTGTGTGTCGTTTTTTTTACCTGAATAGTGCTTCTTTTGTCTGTTTTTAGGTCTTTCTATGGGTGTTTCTGTACTGTCCACAACTATTACTTCTATCTTGTTGTTGGACTCGGTGAGCTTTTTCTTTCCCGGTAATTGAAATAACCCTGATTGGGACAAAGTGTTTTCTACCCAGCGTATGTTCTTATTTACATTGGTTTTGTGTATACCATAGCTTGCTCCGATACACTCTAATGTACGATACTCTTTGTAATACTCTAGTGTCATCAACAGCATATCCTCAATTGATAATTTCCGGTGTCGTCCATGCTTCTTATGCTTCTCTCGGTAAGCTATATCCAATACTTTTAGCATTACATTGAATGTTTCAGGTTTTACTCCTGTTACTTGCCGAAATGACGCTTCACTATAGTTCTTTATGTTCTCATATTTCATTGTTCTATTATATCATACTTTATCATTTCGCTACAACCCTAATGACTTGCAAAATATATAATTGTTGATATAATTAACTTATAGCTTTTTTTAGGGAAGGGGATAAATCCCCACAGCCCCCGCTACTGTAGAGGTGTTAAATGCCTATAAGCCACTGTTAAGGGAAGGCAGGCAAGTGTATACACTCACCGAGTCAGGATACCTAAGAAAAAATAAAGCTAAAACACGGAGGGTGTAATGAAAAAGAAGATTGTTATTGTTGCCATTTTGGCTATCATTTCTGTTGTCGGTTATTTTGTTTATGACTATTACAACGCTCCCCCTGAACCAAATCCGGAAGGGGCGGAGCTGCTGCTGCTTTTAATTGACAACAGCGGGCAAGAAGACGTTGTAAAAACTATTGCGCACCGCACTACGGCAGGTAATCTGATGCAAATGCTTACAGAGTTGCATGAAGAAGGAAAAATTGAAAGTTTTTCTGAGAATGGCGGATTTATTAACAGCATAGACTTTTTAGAAAATAAATCAGCCGACGGCTATTGGATATTTTTATATACATCGCTACAAGATGAAAAATATATCAGCGTTGACGAATTTTCTCCGCCCTTAGTATATAAAGGTGAGGAATATTACTCTTGCTCAAAGGGTGCGGCTGAAATGCCAATTGAAGACGGTGTAGTATACATTATAACTTATGTATATTACGGTTAAAACTTCTAAATGCTAAATAAAAATATGCTAAAAGTAAAAAGGTTGGCTCTTATTGCCTTGCTTGGAGCATTGCTTTCGGCATTTAAGTTTATGCTTGCCTTTGCTCCTAATATTGAGGTTGTAACCTTGCTTATAATAATAATCTCTGTAGTATGCGGGCTACAAATTGCGCTACCGGCTACCCTGGTCTTTTGTACCATAGAACTGATACCTTTTGGCGGCAGCCTATACGCTTTATGCTACTATTTTCATTGGCCATTGGTAGCTTTAGCTACAGTAATTGCTGCAAAATGGGTAAAAAGTGAAATTGGATATGCAATTTTGGCCTTTTTTGTAACAGCTTTTTTTGGGGTGCAAACTTCTATAACTTATGTAGCTGTGTCAGGCGGGCTAAAGCAGTTGGATACATTTTGGTACAAAGTTGGACTGGTATATACCAATGGAATCTTGTTTTATATTGTACATGTTGTAGGCAACACGCTGGGGGTGCTGTTTTTATTTAAGCCTGCTAAAAAGGTATTTGAGCAACTTTACTTTAAGTATATGGGGGTAGCTAATATCCCCTAAGATAAGCAGGCACCCACCAGCTTGCCGCTTGCAGTGCTTGCAGAGCGTATGCTTTACTGTGAGGCTTATCCTTGCGCCCTTCTATGGGACTGTATTTTTGGATAAAGTACCTTTTTGCGCCTTTAATTGTTTGCGCTATTTCTGCAATATCTTCTATGCTAAGTTCGGGAGCAAAAGTGGTGCGAAACTCATAATCTTGCGCTTTGCTCATTATAAGCTGTATACTTTTGCTGATATTTTGCAGGATTTTTGCTGATAAAGGGGTAATAAGATTGTACTTTTCTAGCGGTGCTTTTACATCCATAGCAATATAATCTAAAAAGGGCAACAACCTTTCGATACTTTCTGGACGGGAACCGTTAGTGTCCAATTTTACTTTAAGTCCCATTGCTTTAATTTGAGAGATTAAATCTTGCAATTCCTCCGTTTTTTGCAAAGTGGGCTCACCGCCGCTAATAGTCACAGCATCTAAAAAGGAGGCATTTTTTCTGATTCTTTGCAGAACCTGCTTTAAGTCCCAATCTCCTTGTGCTTCAATTGTCCATTTGTTATGGCAATAGGTGCAGTCAAAATTACATCCGCCGATAAAGATAACGGCGGATATATTTTGCGGATAATCTACAAAGGAGTTGGGTATAAAGCCTACGATATTCATTATACCGCCTTATTATATTCCTTATATTCTGGCTGAGCTACAAACTTTACCCTCTCCCTATATTCTTCCTTTTTGCCATCGTTCCAATTCTGCACCGGACGCAAATACCCCGTAACTCTGGAATACACTTCTGTTTCTCTGCCGCATTCCGGACATTCAAAGTGCTCGCCGGCTATATAGCCATGATTATGGCATACGCTAAAGGTAGGAGTTATCGAAATATAGGGCATCTTTGAAGATGCAAATATCTTTTTAATTACACCTTTTACTACTTCTCTGTCCTCTACCCTTTCGCCTAAATATAGGTGCTGAACCGTGCCCCCGGTATACAGCGATTGCAAATCGTCTTGCAAGCGGATACACTCCATAATATCATCTGTATAATTGGCGGGGAGTTGGGTGGAATTGGTATAATAGGGGACTTCTTTTCCTGCTGTTTTAATGTCGGGATATTCGGCCTTGTCCATCCTTGCCAATCTATAACTGGTGCCTTCTGCAGGAGAGGCTTCTAAATTATAGCTAAGCCCTGTTTCTTCCTGAAACTCTATCATTAGCTCCCGTAAGAAATTCATTACTTTAAGTGCAAACTCCAAGCCTTCTTTTGTGCCTATATCTTTGCCGAGAAAATTAAGCAACGCTTCATTCATACCCACTATGCCAATAGTGTTAAAATGGTTAGACCAATAATGCCCTGTACGCTCTTTTATACTCCTTAAAAAATGCGCGCTGTAAGGGTAAAGCCCTTTTTCTGTTTCGTGCTCTATAATCTTCCTTTTGATTTCTAAAGAATTCTTAGCTATTTTTGCATAGTGGGACAGTCTGGCAAAGAAATCCACCTCATCTTTTGAAAGATAGCCAATGCGCGGTAAGTTGATTGTTACCACGCCAATAGAGCCTGTCATTGGATTGGAGCCAAACAGCCCGCCGCCTCTTTTTCTAAGTTCGCTGACATCCAGGCGCAATCTGCAGCACATACTAACCGCATCTTCGGGGTTAAGGTCGCTGTTGACAAAGTTGGCAAAATAGGGTATGCCATACTTTGCGGTAATATCCATAAATCTATTGACCACCTCACTGTCCCAATCAAAATCTTTAGTAACATTAATAGTGGGAATAGGGAAGGTAAATACCCTGCCTTTGGCATCTCCTTGTTCCATAACATCGCAAAACGCCAAGTTGAACATATCCATTTCTGCTTGAAAATCGCTATATGTTTCCGGCAATATTTTGCCGCCCTTGATAGCATTTTGATCGGCAAGTGTTTTGGGCACTTTAATATCAAAGGTAAGATTGGAAAAAGGGCATTGGAAGCCTACTCTGGTAGGCACATTGATATTATATACAAACTCTTGCACACATTGCCGCACTTGCTTGTAATCCATATTGTCATAGCGGATAAAAGGTGCGGCATAGGTGTCTATGGAGCTCCACGCTTGTGCGCCTGCGGTTTCGCCTTGTGTGGTAAAAGTAGAATTGACAATTTGTCCTAAAAAACTTCTTAAATGATTGGCAGGTCCGCTCTCCACCTTGCCCGGTACGCCGCCAAACCCGTCTGTTAACAATTGTCTTAAATCCCAACCTGCGCAATATGGCCCAAAAAAGCCTAAATCATGCAAGTGCATAGCACCTTTTTCATGCGCTTCTCTAACTTCGGCAGGATAAATGTTATTAAGCCAATATTTTTTGGTAAAAGTCTCTCTAACATAGTTATTCAGCCCATTGACGCTTTTTTGCATATTGGCATTTTCTTTGATATTCCAATCCTTATCCGCCAAATAATCTGTAAACATCTCTACGGTAGCATTAATCAAAGACTTGGTTTCACGAGTCTTTGTGCGACGCTCACGGTAGAGGATATAGGCCTTGGCGGTCTTGGCGTGCCCGTTTTCAATAAGCACCTTTTCGACCATATCTTGAATATCTTCTATGGAAGGAGATTCGTTGACATAAATGCGGGCAAGTTGTGCCGCTACAATGTAAGAAAGCTCTTCCGCCCTCTCCTTGTCATCGCCGCCGCTGGCGACAGCCGCCTTATATATAGCATTGGTAATTTTGGATACATTAAAAGGCTCTACCTTTCCGTCTCTTTTTATAATATCCTTTATCATAAGCACCTCCGATTAAATAAGCAATACTATCTTACCATATACTATATGTAGTTGTCAATACTCTTTTGACCACAATATGTAGTGTTTTTTCGAAATTTTTACTTTTTAGCAATTTGCAATTATAGTATGTGAAAAATCTAAGAAAAAGCTACCCTAATTATGCTGTTCAGGTAGCCTAAATATAGCGGTTTGAAATACAGTAGAGTTTACTTATTTTGTAATAGCTTTTTCGTAATGGAAGTTTTTTTTCGCCGGCAATCCTGTTGTCCTTTTATTATGCCCCTTCGTGAAAAATATCCCCCATCATAGCGCTGATTTTATGTTCGGGCAAACTGTCCGCTACTCTTGTCAGCTCTTTTTCTAAATAGCGGGCGATCTGTTCCGCTTGTTCTTTAATAGGTATATCCGGATTGTATTGGATGGGCTTGCCAAAGTGCGTTTGATGCAGTGACGGAGCACAGTAAAAAGGATAAAACTTAATGCATTTGCCTAGCTTAGAATAATAGCTATACGCCAAATAAGCAAAACCGGAAGCAAAGCCATTGATATATTGATTAAAGCTAATTTCTCTGATTTCCGGGTAAATAGCTATATGCGAACCGTTAATTAAAGTATCTACACTAATGTCCATTGTGCTTTTTATCTTAAAGTCGTGATATACTGGGATAGCATTGAGCTGTCTTCTATAATAAAGAGCAATAAAGGGAACTACAATAGGGACAAGCAAGCGGTAAAACTTTTCTCCTTTAATCTTTTGGAGTATCCTATTCCTAAACAAAGCCTTGCAAGGTTTAGTTTCCATCATATCCACCATGCTCCAGGTCCTAATGTTTTCCGGATAGGTGTATTGAATAGCAAGCGGAGCATAAAACTTGGTATGATTGCCTACGAAAATAGAGGGCTCACTTGGGGTTTCTGACTGATAAAAATATTCCATTCCGCGAATAAAAAACTTTTTTAATGCCCAATTAATAATCTTTGCACATATTCCCTTTTTCTTTTGAGTATATAGTTTAGGTCGCTCTTTTTTCATATTATCCCTTTTACAAGAATTATTTTACATGTATTATAGTGCGTGGAGCTTCGCCTTTTAATGCCTTGCCTATGCCATAGCGACTATTTGAAATAATGACCGTAGTCCCTAGCTTAACATTTTCTTTAATAAACTCCAGCTTTGCCCTTGTGCCGCCCGCTCCCTTTCTGCTAGAGCCGGAACAAAGAGATTGATAATAGCTGATATTGGCCAGGACTTCTTGCACGCTTGCGCCTGAGATTTCGGCAACTAAGCTGGAAGGGTCGTTAATATCTGCATATACACCGTTTACGCTGGTCAATATCAGCAAATAGCGAGGGATAATCAATCTTGCTATTGTGCTGGCGGTTTCGTCATTGTCAATACATTCAACTACATTGGTATGCGAATTTTTAAGAGAGGCAATCTCCCAACGCCTGTTCTCTTCATAGCTTACAGCATCGTTATAGTTTATGATAGGTATGGCGTTTTGTGTTCTGCATCGCAGCAGAGCGGATTTAAGATGCTTGCGTTTTTCTTTATCGTTAAAATGCTGATGTTCTACTAAAAATTGGCGTACCGAATAGCGGCTGTCTATATATTCACGGTAATTCTTCATAAGAATAGATTGGCCTTGCGCTGAATAGTCCGTCTTGATTTCCTCATCTGTGCCTGAAAGCTCTTTACCGTTCCTTTTAATGTAATCCAATCTGCCTATTTCGGTTGAGCCTGAAGTAATCCAAATGCAATTAGGGTCTAGCTCTCTGCCAATGCGTGCAAAAATATTGTAGTCAATATCATTGTACTCTCTGTTAATAAGAGCCATTGAACCTATTTTGCCTACCAGGTCAATATCGTAGTTGCCCACTGTCTACCTCTTTAGAATATATTAAGCCAATTATAGCATTTTACTCCCGTCAAGTCAAAATAATTTCAAGCATTATAAAACAATACAAGGAAACTAATCTTAAAGATATAAAAATACTGCTACCCTAGAGCCGAATCTTTATTTTGATGCTTCAAATGCTTGCTGCAGGTCTGCAATAATATCATCAATATGCTCTGTGCCGATAGAAAGTCTTATAGTATTGGGCTTGATACCTGAGGCAAGCAGGGCGGGCTCGTCCAGTTGCGAATGGGTAGTGGAAGCAGGATGAATCACCAAACTCTTTACATCAGCTACATTGGCAAGCAGCGAAAAAAGCCTTAGGCTTTCGCAAAATCTGCGTCCTCGCTCCGCCCCGCCTTTGACTTCTACGGTAAAGATGCTGCCGCCGCCTTTGGGAAAATACTTTTTATAATACTTATGGTCAGGGTGCTCGGCAAGTTTAGGATGATTTACCCTTTCTACTTCAGGATGCGCCGCTAAGAAATCTACTACCTTTAGCGCATTTTCTATATGCCGCTCCACCCTTAAAGATAAAGTCTCCAATCCTTGCAATAGCAAAAAGGAATTAAACGGACTAATACAAGCCCCTAAATCTCTCAGTAAAGTTGTGCGCAACTTAACTATATATGCACTACTGCCGGCAAGCTGTGTAAAAACTGCACCATGGTAATTGGGATTGGGACAAGCCAATCCGTGGAACTTATCATTTTGCGCCCAATCAAAACTAGCCCCGTCAATAATTGCGCCTCCTATTACCGTACCGTGTCCGCCAAGAAACTTCGTAGCGGAATGTACTACAATATCTGCACCGTACTCAATAGGTCTAAGCAAGTAAGGAGTGGCAAAAGTGTTGTCTACAATTAAAGGGATACCGTAAGAGTGAGCAAGGTTAGCCAAAGCTTCAATATCCAATACATTAGAGTTTGGGTTACCTAAAGACTCGATAAAGATACCCTTAGTGTTATCTTTTATAGCTGCCTCAAAATCTTTTACGCCGCCGCTTACCAAGCTGACGCCAATGCCCATATCGGCAAAAGTATTCTTAAACAAATTGTAAGTGCCGCCATAAAGATTGACAGAAGATACAATATGGCTGCCTACCGAAGCAATATTTTGAATAGCATAAGCTATTGCCGCTGTGCCCGATGCGGTAGCAAGCGCCCCCTTGCCTCCTTCAAGCGCAGCAATCCGAGCTTCAAAAATATCCGTTGTGGGATTGCCTATTCTGGTATAAATATTGCCTTCTCTCTCCAGTAAAAAACGCTGAGCCGCATCCAGACAATCTTCAAAAACATAAGAAGTAGTTGCATATATAGGTACAGCTCTGGAGCCTGTTGCGCTGTCGGGCGCTTCTTGCCCGGCATGAACTTGCAAGGTTTCGAACTTATACTTTTTCATAGGTTACCTCCTAAGGGCTGGATATGAGTATTATACACCAAATTTTTATAATTGGCATTACATTATACCATATTAATAAAAAACAAACAGATAATATGCCGCCCGGAGTATTTTCTTGGCAGCTGTGCTTGCCTCCAAAGGGAGCAGAAAAAGAGTCTGATTGCTTTTAAGGAGAAAATAAGGCTATTAGGTATAGTTTTTAAGATTTTTCTAATACTTTTATTTCTTCTTCATTT
>CAYSNP010000054.1:0-8683 GCA_964432485.1 uncultured Christensenellaceae bacterium
ATATTCCCTGGGAGAGTAGGACATTGCCGGATTTTTTATTCCTCAATAGCTCAGCTGGTAGAGCATGCGGCTGTTAACCGCAGGGTCGTTGGTTCGAGTCCAACTTGAGGAGCCAGAAAAGCCTCTGCAATTCTCTAAAATTGCAGAGGCTTTTCAATTATATTTTTCCTTCGGAAAAGTGATATTGCTTGGGCAATGATATTCACTTTGTGAATGATATTTGCCTTTTCAAGGCAAGTTAAGGAAAAATGTAATATCATTTTTGCTTTAGCAAAAATATCATTGACCGTAAAGGTCAATATCATTGGCATAGCCAATATCATTAAAAAACTGCATTCTTTACTTGAACTGCTAGTTGCTTGTACTGCTGGTTGTGCTACAATTTTATTATGAAAATTCAATGAAATTACAGACACTTTTCAATTATATTTTTCCTTCGGAAAAGTGATATTGCTTGGGCAATGATATTCACTTTGTGAATGATATTTGCCTTTTCAAGGCAAGTTAAGGAAAAATATAATATCATTTTTGCTTTAGCAAAAATATCATTGACCGTTAAGGTCAATATCATTGGCATAGCCAATATCATTAAAAACCTGCATTCTTTACTTGCGTACTTTTTTTATCACAGCCGCAAAGAGGCTGTGTATTTCATCAAGCGGCAAAGCCGCTTGCATTTCATCATTCACAAAGTGAATGTATTCTACTTGTCTCTCAATGTAGCTATGGCGAGATATAGCCTAAACGCTCTGCCGCTTGCATTTCATCATTCACAAAGTGAATGTATTCTTACCTGTATTCTCAGCGGCTGTGGTTAAATACAGCCTAAAGGCTGGTGAAATACAAACTTCGTTTGATGAAATACAGCCTAAAGGCTGATATATTGAAATTCTTAACGCTATCTATTTTAAGCCTTTTTTGCCTATTGATTTTTGCTTATCCGCATGCTAGTATTAAAATATGAGAAAGAATTTACTTATTGAAAGCTCGCAAAAGTTTGCAGCCGATATTGATTTTCTATGCAGAGAATTAAAAGGTGAAGCTAATATTGTTTTCCAAATTAAAAAGAGCTCCAGCAGCATTTTTGCTAATATTGCTGAAGCTAATTATGGACACTCCTTACCTGATATGCTTTCTAAGTTTAGAATAGCTCTTAAAGAGTGTAATGAAACAGAGAGATGGCTTAGACATTTATATGATATAGGCGCATTAAATGAGCCTATTTTCAAATCTTATCGTAACGCTTGTGGTCGTATGCGCCGTATGTTGATTGCAAGTTGTAAAACTATTGAGGACAAAATTCAAAAGGAATGATTTAAAAATAATGAAAAATAATTTTCTTTATAAATACATTCAATTTCCTAACAGGAATAAAATTGATAAGATAAATAATGATTTTTTTGATTGCGGAAAATTAAAATTAGATCATTATTGTATGACATGGTATAAAACCGATAACCCAAGAAAGGATTTTTTTTATTGCAAAAAGTTAAAACTTGATTCTTATTGGAAGGCATTGTATAAGGCAAACAAGGATTTCTTTGATCGCAAAAAAATGAAACCTAATCTATACGAATTTATCATTAATGAAAGGATCGGAAATTATTTTGATACATTGCTTATATTAGATATATCATTAGTTGAAGCTGTTAATTATTACGATATTATGTTAGAATGTGACGAAGATCTAGCTATTGATTATGAATTTCTGGTAAGAGACAAGTTAAAAATAACTATTATCTTACTTTGCTCTTTATTTGATAAACTTACTTTTATTTTTAAGAAGAGTATTAAAGAAGAAAAGAAGAGATTTTATCGTATCAAAAAAAGTTGTATCAAGGCTTGCAATATGGATACCAAAATTATTAATAAAGTATGCTCATTTTTTAATAATTTTATTAATGATGCTAAGATTGCAGAAATATTTAATATCAGAAATAAAGAAATACATGAATTATCAAAAATAGAGCCCTGTGTTGCAGGATATCAATATGAAATCAAATACTTGTTGGATTTAATTAAATACTTTTTAGACACTCTTAAAACAAGCATGCCAGACATTGATAAAGGTATTGCTGAGCATTTCTTTCTTCATAGAAACAGAGCGCAAGAATGAAAAAGCAACGCTTCTATTGCAAAAATAACTTTACCTTTTAGCATAGATTATCTCCATATATTACTTTATGTTAAGTATAATAGAATGTTATGCTTATTGTCAAGTTATAAGGTTCTCTAATATTCTGACAGCTTAAAAAGGCTACCCTAAGTGATATAAACCCCGAGAGTTAGGCGCTTTGGAGGAGCAAATCCAAGAGATAGGGCAGTCTTTTTAAGATTATTTTAGCTCATAACCAGTCCTGCGGAAGCATCGCCGGTTACAGTATTGATAAGAGTAATGCCGCTGGCTGTTACCGAAAATACCATCACTAAACGAGTGCCTGCCGCTATAGGGATGCTAAGTCCATTAAGTTGCCCTGCTGTCACTGTGCCAGGAGCAACGGAAGCACCATTATAGCTAGGTGACAATAAAATTTCTGTTCCTGCCAACGCTGTAAATATGCTGCCGCCGGATGCTGAAGCATAAAGTTGAGCATGAACGGTTACCGACGAATTCAAAAGAGCCAAAGCAACTGTGTTTATAAAAGTTGCCGCTATAGCGGTGATTGTTGCGTCTATGGGTACCGTAAAAGCCATATTAGGTAACCCAAGCATATCAATTATCGGTGTAAGCACATTTACATCCATGCTTGAAGAACCAAATGCTACATACCCCGGCATGCCTACCAGTCCATCAGCAATAGAGGTAAGAACTAAAGGCATTTCTCCTGAGCTAAATGGAATTGTTATGCCTCTGCCGGCTATGCCTGCCGGCCCCGTAGGACCTGTTGGACCGATTGGGCCCGGTTCGCCCGCTCCAGTTGCGCCTGTCGCTCCGGTCGCGCCTGTTGCTCCTGTCGCGCCTATTGCTCCGGTTGCTCCGGTTGCGCCGATTGGGCCTGTTGCTCCGGTTGCTCCGGTAGCTCCTATTGGTCCTGTTGCACCCGTAGCACCTGTTGGGCCGGTAGGTCCAATTGGGCCGATAGCACCTGTTGCGCCTGTTGGGCCGGTAGCGCCGGTTGCACCTGTAGGGCCTATAGCGCCGGTAGGTCCGACTGGACCAATAGCGCCTGTTGGGCCCGTTGTACCCATTGCGCCTGTTACACCCGTAGCACCTGTTGCACCTGTCGGGCCGGTCGCTCCTGTATTTCCTGTAGGACCTGTTGCTCCATTTGCTCCTGTTGCTCCATTTGCTCCTGTTGCTCCATTTGCTCCTGTTGCTCCATTTGCTCCATTTGCTCCTGTAGGTCCGATTGGACCTATTGCTCCGGTTGCACCCGCTGGGCCGGTAGGTCCTGCTGGGCCAACTTCGCCTGTTGCTCCAGTAGCGCCTGTTGCTCCTCTGGGACCGGGAGGTCCCATTTGTCCTCTTGGGCCCGGAGGTCCCATAGGCCCTCGTATGGTACGATTGCCGCAACCACAAAAATTGCCACAAAGAGCGTAAAGACGCTTTTCAAATTGGCAATCAAAATTATTTTTAATAATATAACTCATATTTTCCTCCTATTTTAAGACTTATTATTGCTTACCTCAAAGAACTTTTTATTATAAGTATAAGCGGCAGAGGCGGGCTTATAGCCTCCTGCAAGCTCATTATATTTAATTGCGTCTTGTGTTTTGCCCAATTTGTAGCATATTACACACAACTCCAGCGCAGGGATGTACCCATAATAATCCTCTTCTAAAAAGCCCAGAACTAGCTTAGGTTTTTTGCTGTTTAATGCCAAAAGATACCAATATTCCGCATTGGCATAGTCTTGTTTTGCTGCCATAAGCTCGCCTATTTTACATAGCAGTTCTGCTCTGGGCACTGAATATCGCAGCCCGCGCAGTACGGCATCAAGCGCATCATCATATTTGTACAGCATTTGATAGCAAAACGCTAAATCCCTGCATGCGCTTAAACAGTCTTCAATACTGCCCTTGCCCTCATCCAGAAATAGTGTAAAGTATCGGATGGCCTCTAAATACTTTTGGTTATACATTAATTCTCGGGCATAATAATAAGTAAGTCGGGGCGAAAGTATCTTTTTACTTAGCCGCTCTTTTTCAAGAATCTTTAAGTTCCTACCAGCAGGATTGAGCTTAACTTTGCGGTGCTCTATAGCTATATCAGTGTATTTGTACTCGCCGCTTACTTCAATAACCTCATGCACGGGCTCTACCCAAACGGGACTACGGCACCTTTTTACCAACCGTTCACGATAATAAGTGTAATTAGGTTTGCCATCCTCTCCAAATCCAACATGATATAGCATATAAACTATATCTATATTGCTTGGAAGCTCCTCTTTAAGACTTTTCAATTTTGCCAAATTGTCAGCAGAAATAACATCATCTGCGTCCAGCCACATTATATAATCTCCTGTTGCCTTAGAAAAAGAAAAATTTCTTGCCGCTGAAAAATCGTCTATCCAAACAAAATCAAATACCAAATCGGTAAACTCCAATGCAATGCTTTTAGTGCTGTCTTGCGAGCCGGTATCCACAATAATTATCTCGTCAACTGCACTTTTTATTGAGTTTAAGCAACGTGTCAGAGTTGCCTCTTCATCTTTTACTATCATACATAAGCTAATCTTCATAAAGCACACCTTTATAAAATAATTGCAAACAAAACTCCCATGGGTTTGCAGTTTTGTTAACTCTTTTTCCATAAAAATCATTTTTATCGTACATCGTACTATGTAAAGAAAAACACTAAAAAAACACAGGCAAACTAAAAGCCCTTGTTATATCTTATGAAAAGAAAGAAGTGAATGTAAACTAAAAATTCAAGTGTTACTAATGCCTTTATGCTGATAGGTATATTAATTGCCCCTCATTGACAAAAGGCTAGCTGCTATAATATAATGTAGAAAAGAAAACGAGGTATAGTTAAATGAGTGAAGAAGTTGTTCCAAAAGAAGTTAAAGTTTCTACCGAACAGCAAGAAGAAAAGCTGCAGGATAGCACAAAAGAGTTGGAGAGTATAGTTAAATGCTATAATTATGCCTGTACTAGGTCTAAAAAAGAGGAAATCAAGTCCAGCTTAACTGTTACAAATCTACGAGTAATTATGGAATCTAAGGGCAAACGCTCTTTTGAAAGAAAGGAAATACCCTTGCAAGCTATCTATTCGATAGAAACTTCCTATTTTAAAGATAACAAGGCTTGGGGTATTATTATTTTTGCACTACTTATGGCAGTAGCTAGTATAGTGCTGGCCTTTGCTTTTTTTATATACCTTATTTTTATTTGTCTGCCTTTTATAGCGCTTGCTCTGCTTTACTTGCTTAAAAAGGGCGAGGCACTTAGTATGAAAATCTATACTGACAAACCCATCCACAATATCTTGTCCTTATCATATAACTCCCGAAAAAGAATAGATAAGGAACTATCCACCGCTGTAATTTCTGTAAATATAAACCCGGAAGCATTGGATATGCTTAAAAACTTTGGCGCTCTGGTTTTTAGGTTGCAAAAAGAGCTATTGCACAATCGGGAGCAGGGGCGTTTTTGCATCTATTGATTTATTTATTTAACTTGTGAAGCATATTATTAATTTAAAAAGCAAGCATAAATATACTTGCTTTTTAAGTTTGGTCTTTTTATTTTATTTCAATTGGGTAGGTGCAGGATTACTTATCGCCAATATCAAGGTAGGTGTAGGGGCTGATTATGCTGCCTTTTTCATAGACTTTAAAGGTTACATGCGCACCCTCTTTGAATTCGGCAGATGCGGAAGTGCCGATTTTTCCTAGTATATCTCCTTTTTTAACAGTTGCGCCTATTGCTATTTCGGGCAAATCTTTTAAAGAACCGTAAGTTGTCAACAGGTCTTCGCTATGGCGAATAGTTATTACATTGCCATCTAAAATGTCGTAATAGACCTTTTCGACCACTCCGTCATAAGCGGCCAGCACATTGGCGTCTGCTTCACCTCCTATCCTAATGCTTGGATTGACTCTGTAATGCCCTAGCGTCATATGCCACACAAGCGAATCCATAGTGTAATCTACAATTATATTACCGCCTTCAACAGGCCAGCAAAATACTACCGGTGTGACCGAGCCTGTAGGGTCAGTAGGGTCGTCGGTAGGGTCGGACGGTCCGGTAGGGTCGGACGGATCGGTGGGGTCCGGGTCTACGACTAAAGGCGGGCCTTCGGGCGGCGGGTTGTTATTAAGCAATGCATAAGTTACCATACCCCCAATCGCCAATATACAAACGCCCATTATTACATAATAGACATTCCGCTTTAGAAAGGCTACGAATCTGTTGTTCTTTTTAGCTTTATTTTCCATAAATACCTCCAAAAAATGTTTGAGAATTTTGTTAAAGGTATTATTAACTATGAAAATAAGATTATACCTATAAAAGTTACTATAAAAGAACATTTTCAATAATAAGATTGTAAAATAAAAAAACCGCAGAAAAAGCTGCTGCGGCTTAGTATATTATAAATAGATATAGTTATGCAAAGGAAAGGGTGATACTAGTCCCATCAATTTTTAAAGCCCAAATACCTGTAGAGTAACCCAGCACGGTGCGGAAAAAGAGATTGGCTGCATACTCGTTGCCCGGCACTATGATAAAGGTCTCGTTTTGTCTTACCTCGGCACTATAGAAAATATTGTCTTCGTTAAGGGTATAAAGTACATTGTTGCGAGTGATTGTCAAACCTTGCAAACTATAATTGCCACTAAGAACTTTGGTAGAAAACCCCACAATAGAGCCTGCAAAAGCCGGATTGTAATCACCTAGCTGGGGTCGTGAAGCATCTACATTGGGCTGTATACAAGTAGCGGCAATAGATACATAATTAAGACATCTTTCAATTGAGCCTTCTTGGTTGTGCCCTACAATACCGCCTGCAAAAACATTAGAAGTAGAGCCTCCCGTATATCCTCCGCTTTCTACTGCAACAGGGATAGCTTTTGCCTCAACTGAGCCATTATTAAAGCAATTGGTGATGGTAGCACCTTCGTTATGTCCGGCAATACCGCCGGCACGATAATCAGATATAACTGCAGAAGTAGAATAACAGTTGGTAATACTGGCAGTAGAGCCAGGGCCGTTGATCCCAACTATACCGCCTGCCCATTTGCCTTTTACTGTGCCTATGGTATAACATTGAGTTACTAGCCCTCCGGCATAATTGTTGCCTGCAATGCCTCCTACTATAGTGGTGTACTCAGTAATAGGCTCCTTTTTAACAATAGTGGTATAACTTAAAGGCTGTTGAGCAGAGCCTTCAAAAGAGCAGTTAGTTATTGAGCCTTTATTGCTCCCTGCAATGCCGCCTGTTATACGCCCTGAAACAATAGCATTGCTGCTGCAATTGGTTACAGAGCCTGCTTCTATATATCCGACAATACCGCCTACATTGATTTCTTGCTCTGCGCTTCGGCTGCGAATATTACCGCCAATGCTCTTGGAGTCTTTAATTTCGCCAATATATTTTGTTGTTTGATCACCTTCTACTATTTCAATAGAATCAAGATAACCTGCAATAGCACCTAAATGTATTTCCTTACCGTCTCCTGTAAATTCTGCATTTTGAACAATACAGTTAGAAATTTTGCCGCCCTCGACATAGCCTACAATGCCGCCGGCATAAAACATATAGTTGCTGTCCAGCTTGATATAGGCATCCTTAATGGTGAGATCCTTAATAGTGGCTTCTTTGCCTATTGCTCCAAATAAGCCATAATACTTTTGAAAATCGTCTGTTTCTGTAATTGAGAAATTGGAAATGGTCTTGCCATTGCCATTAAATGTGCCTTTGAAAGGCAAGTCTTTGTTAGCTATGGGCTCTATTTCCATTCTGCCCAAAGGGGTATGAAAGTCTATATCATTGCCAAGGGTATAAACATTGGCGGCATCAAGACCGTATCTGATATCAAGCAATTCTTGCGCGGTGGTGATTGTATATGCTCCTGCAGTAACCCATTTGGCATAGAATCGCTTGTCACTGGTTACCTCATAAGGAAAAGATATAAGAGATTCCTCCTGAAAATCCTCAGTAGTAAACCAACCTTTGAAATTAAACCCTTGTCTGGTAGTAATAGGTGTCTTTTCTATATAGCCTGCCCTTAGATCATCTAGTTCTTCCCCACCGTTAGTTTCAAAGCTAACAGAATAATGCTTGTACCATTTGGCATAAAGGGTCATATTGCGGGTGACTTCATAGGGGAAAGTAATACGCTTGCCCTGATATTGACTATTGTCGTACCAACCACCGAAGTCGTAATGAGCAAGAGAGGTCTCTGGCTCTTTTTCTATACGATCGGTACGCACACTTTTTACATTTTTGCCGTTACCTACAAAGAAATCGACATCATAAACTTGAGCATCGCTATTTTGAATACCCAGCAGATTTTTAAAGAAAGTCTGCAAACCGTCCGAATTTTGCGCTTCAGGACCACTTCGGGAAGCATTGCAGGATGCAAGGCCAAATAAAAGAAGGAAGGTCAAAATTAAAATGTATATTTTAATTGTTTTAGTCTTTTTCATCTTAACTCCTGCCAAACTTAATTAAGTCATTTTTGTAAGCAATAATTTTATAATGATAAAACTATGCTTATTATAATTATATAATTAA
>CAYSNP010000055.1:0-8522 GCA_964432485.1 uncultured Christensenellaceae bacterium
ATAAGACTAGTTTTCTTGTGTTTTTCTTTAATTATTTACTTTTTGAATAATAAAATTGTATAAGAAAAAGAGCAAATTTAACTTTTTATTTTAAAGCATTTATGAGTAATAAATTTTTCTGCTAGACCGATATATCTTTATGAGTAATATAAATCACTTAACATATACAGGCAATCGTCTAACAGCTTTTGGTCTTGAGGGTCAGGATAGCCGCTTTCCTTAGCTGTTGCTATAATTACAGCTAAGTCCTCTAAATCTTGTTTAGTGGTATTAGCTTTATCCTTAATTGCCATTTCGACAAGCACGGTCAACTGTTCTAAATAGCTCCTTTGCTCGCCCTGAATAATTTGTATCACAGGAGCAGGGGCAACGCTTACCTGGTCAGCAGCAACTTCTGCTTGCTCTTGCGCAAGCTCTTTCTGCTCGGCTTCTAGGTCAGGGGCAGCAATATCAGCCGCTACTTCGGGTTGCTCTAATTGTGCTTCTAACTCCTCTATATAATCCGTATAATCTATCTTGGGAGTAGTGACAAGCTGAATAATCTCTTTTTCCTCCAGCTTGCTTTTTAGAATCTCGTCAATATAAGCATTGATTTCCTCAATGTTCTCGCTGACATACTCGGGGACTTCTTCTCTTAACAAGGTCACGCTGCGGTCCAGCAAATCTTGAAATTCGTCAAAAAGAGCGGCTGCTTTATGAGTAAGCCTCTTTCTCATAAATCCTAATATTAAATAAAAAAATAGCAAAAAAACAACGGGTATAGTTAATCCCAAAAACACATTGGCAATTAGCATTGCCCAATTGGCAGCATCGGCAGGGCTGCCTGCTATTGCAGAAAGCATACCTCGGGAGGTAATACTAATTGCAAACAAAGTAATGAGTATAATAATAGAACCCAATACCGCAAAGCTGTATCTACCCGATTTTTTTATTCGGTCTACCTTTTTATCAGCAAAAACACTTTGGTCCTCTATATAATCAGAAGGATATCCCACTTGTTGGTCCATAAACTTAGCCCAGCCCTGTTGAATTGCCATAGGCAATCTTTCAATACGCTTATAAAGCTCAGGGACTTCGTGCTCATCGATAATGCCGATGGAGTCGATATATTCATTGGCATATTCAAGATCCCTCTTAAACTTATTGAGCTTGTTTAGCCTAAAAGCTATCAGCGCAGCAATAAAAAGAACAATTAATGCTATTGTGCCAAAAAGTGCAATATATAAGGGGTAGTTGTTTGGGTTGTCGCTAAACCCTGCTAAGGCGGCATTTAACTTATCTTCAAGAGGCAGTATCAAGTCCACTAGCTTATTAAATATTCCCTTCATGAATAGCTCCTTTATATTAATATTAAGCTGTTTGGAGTACCTAAAACAACTTAATTGCGTTAATATTATACTAATAAACATAATAATTATAGCATAATAACATATTTTTGCAATAGTTTAATAAAGGAAAATGTATAAAATACCGTGCAAATTGAGAATTAATCTATACAAACAGCCTCATTCCTGTTAATTATGTAGATAATTTTCTTTTTAATAATTACCTTCTTTATTTTTTCAACAGCTAGGGCATATAGTTGTAGCTGCTTTCGGTACTTATTTGCTATACTTTGGGTATCCAAATTACTAACTTTGTAATCAATAATGAAATTCTCTTTTCCCAGCACCACTAAATCGCAAACCCCTTGCACCAACACTTTATCTTGGGATACGCTGCCTTCAAGCACCTCTTTATTAGGCAAATAAAGCATAAAGCCCCATTCACGAAATACCTTTTCGCCTTTTCTTACCTTATCCCAAAGTTTGCTTGTTAGCATCTTTTGTATTTTAAGAAAATCAATTTCTGCCAATAAATCCGACGCTATCAATCCTTCTTTTTGCATTTTCGACAAACTTTGCTCTATTTGGGGAGCGGTGGTTGCCCCAAAATCTATATGTTCAAGCACCTTATGGTATGCTGTACCCACCTCTTTATCAAAAGGCAAAGCTATAGGGTTGCTTGCAAAGTCCGCCTGCTCATAGGCATTGAGTTTGCTAACACTATACTTTTGCGGCATTTGTGTAGCTTCTAGAAAAGAATATTGCATATCTAATCCTTTAAGGTCAGGGATGACGCTGCCTGTTATTGCAGCCGCTGCTTTTTCTATTTCCGGCAAAATGGGCTCGGAGGAGATATGTATAAGGTCTTGCAAACTTTTATTGGTTTGAGCACTATACTTTAGCCACTCCGCAGGGTTGCGCATACGGTCAAAGGATTTGTTGACCGGCACATCTTTTCCGGTAATAAATAAATGATTCTTAGCACGGGTTACAGCCACATACGCAATGCGCAACTCCTCTTGCCGCCCTTGAACTGTACTCTTAATCTTAATCATTTTTTCCCTAAAACTTTCGCTTCTTTCCAGGGTATCCAAATCAAACAGCTTAATTGTTATGCCAAACTCTTTATCAAATCGTATATTTTGCCTTGAATCAATTGAATCGCTGTATCCTTGTTCAAAATGCATAATAAAAACTACGGGAAACTCCAGCCCTTTGCTGCCATGAGAGGTCATTATACTGATTGCTTCCGTTTTATCCGCACAGTAACTTAGCTCTTTGCTGAATATATCGTCATAATACCTTAAAAATCCGGGTATAGAATTGACAAACTCTTTTTGCGTCAAATTAAAAATAAAGGTATTAATAAATGCTATTTCCAGCGAGCCCCTTTCCTTGCTCATAATATAGGCATCGAATCCGCTGTCCCCCATTACTTCAAAAAGCAAATCTGCAATATTTTTAACATAACTGCGCACCTTATAAAAGGCTATATCGCACATCAGCTTGTCTATCTTAACTTTAACAGCATCGTTAAACGGATAATTTTGCACACATTCATAAAAATAATGATATTTTTTGCCTGCCTTTCTAATAGCCAGCATTTCGTTATGAGTAAAACCGCCTAAAAAGGACTGCATAACGCCGGCAAGGGCTATATCATTGTTAAAATTGTCTAAAAGTCTTAAATAATTGACTAAGGTATCCAGTTCCGGATATTTTTCCTCTCGAAAGCCAAAAGATAAAAAGGGTATATTATATAGCTTTAAGGCATCAAAAAGCCCTTGGTCCTTGCGATTGCGCATTAAAATAGCTATATCCGAATATTTAATTAGGCGTTTTACTTTTTCTTTTGTATCGTAAATATATTCCTTGCCTACAATAGAGCTTATCTTTTCGGCTACAAATATTGCTTCTCTATTGTCCTCTTCGCCTATAGAAAAATCGTCTTCGGCAACAGAATAAACTTTAGGCAGCTCCTTATCCGTTTTTGGTTTTGGCGAAAATAAAGTAACTTGGCAAGCGGGCAGGGCATCGGATTCTTCTATTGTTATTCCGGGTTGCAGCTTGGCATCATTAGCATAATCCACACCGCCAAACTCCTCGCTCATAATAGGAGAGAAAAAGGCATTGGCAAAATCTAAAATACCCTTAGTTGAACGAAAATTGTCATTCATTGGGATATTTTTTCCTATTTCTCTATTTTCATATAGTTTACGGCGATTGATAAAAATGGTAGGCTCTGCATTTCTAAAACCGTAAATGCTTTGCTTAATATCTCCTACCGTAAACAAATTATCCGCTCTTTGCAGGTTGTGAATAATCAGCTCTTGCAATACGCTGGTATCTTGATATTCGTCTACAAAGATATAGTCGTATTGGTCAGCAATTTGCGCCGCTATTTGGCTGTCTTGCAAGATTTGGGATGCATAAATTGACAAATCAGAAAAGTCCATACAGCCTTGAGCATATTTCTTTTGCTTATATTTGTGCTCTGCCGCTACTGTCAGCTTTATAAAAGTCGACAGCAACTGCTTATCTTGCGCAGTTTCCATAGCATAAGCATTGAGGGTGCTGGCTACCTCGGCATACGTATCCTTGAGTTTATTCTTGAGAGGCGACATAAATGCTTCAATAAATTCGTTTTCTTCTTCAGTTTTTTTATGGCTGGGTGTTCTTTCGAACTTACAATCAAAACCATATTCGGAATAACCGCCAAAATCATTTAGACTTGCTGCAGAAGCAGCCCTTTCTAACAAATACAAAACATGCTCTGCTAATTTATTTTTTAGCAGTAGGCCCTTAGAGGCAAGCGTCATAGCCTCTGCCTCTTCTTTCAAATAAGCAAACATTTTTTTATAATGCTGAACAAAATAGTCTTTTGCCCGCTCTTCAAACTTTTCTAAAGAAGTGCTTAAAAAGTTATCTTTATTAAGCAAGTTAGACAGCTTAATATTAATATTTATTACTTCCGCCTTTAGCTTTTCTATATTTCGTTTATGGGTCAGCCTGTCGAGCAAGGCAATAAAATCAGGGTCATTTTCTTGCAAAAGTTCCTCTATTGTCTCCTCTACCGCTTTGCTAAAGAGCATGCCGGCTTCTTCTGAGTCCAATACCCTAAGCCCCGGCTCCAACTTTGCCTCTGCAAAAAACCTGCGATAAATATCATAGCAAAAGCTGTCAATAGTGCAAATAGCGGCAAAAGGCAACTCCTCAATTTGCTTTTTATATGCACTGCAAGGCTGTAACTGCATTAGCTTATATAATTTGTCTACAATTTTATCCCTCATATCGGCAGCGGCAGCTTTGGTAAATGTAATTACAAGCAAGCGGCGCATACTTGCCCCTTCCTTAATAAGGCGCATAATGCGTTCTATCATTACAGTAGTTTTGCCGCTGCCTGCAGAAGCGGCAACTAAAAGATTGCCCTGTTCAGTTATAGCCTTTAGTTGGTTGTCTTTCCATTCAATCATTTTTATTTAAGATATCCCCTTTACCTACTTGGTACTCACCTCTATACTCTACTTCTCCATTGCAAATGGAGAAATAATTACACCATTTACAAGCTCTGGAATAAGGTCGTCTTGCTATATACCCTTGCTTAATTTCCCCAAGCGCTTTAGCGCTAATATCTATAACATACTTTGTCAAACTTGCAAAGTCCTCTTGCGATAATACTCTTTTTGTATTTGTAGTTATCTTAAATTCATTTTTTTGCCTGCTTACCTTAAAATTCGCCACTTCGCTTTGCACTTTTCCTTGTATAGCTTGAGAGTATGCATCATTGTCCAGCTTAGCAAAAGCATCCTCGCTTTCGTCAATAAAACCGTGTAATAGAAACCTCAAATTGCCGCCTTTGGCATAGCTTGTCCCTAATGGCAAATAAAACACTCCTCTGGGGATATAGCCCCCTTTAAGAAAGGCTTGCAAGTATATCAGCAGCTGTATTTTTGTACCGTTGTAAATGTTGGCATACTCACAATTGCCTGCAACGCTATCCGAACTTTTGTAGTCAATAATTATCACATTGTTATTGCACATATCCACACGGTCAATCTTGCCTCGTATTAAAAATATATCGCCTTCTACATCCAGCTCCACTCCGCTAAAACCCTCAGGTGCCCCAAACTGTAATTCTATGAATTTTGGAGTATAGGCTCCCTTTTGTAGGTTTTTGGATAGCGTAAATATGGCTTTTGAGCATTCGTCCCTAACAATGCTATATAGCCGTGCCCCCAATGGAGTATTCATTTGAGATTGAATAATAGGGTCGCCAAAGACTTGCTCAACTACCTTTTCTCTTTCCGCTTTTATTTCTTTGTCGCTCATAAAATGGATGCGTGCCTTATTGTTTTCAAAATACAATTCCAGCGCATTATGCAAAAGTATACCTATATCTTTTGCGGCAAGGTGCGCTTGCTCTCTTTCTTTTAGCCTTAATCCATAAGCAAAGTAATGCATATAAGGACAAGTAAAATAGTTTTCTAATTGGCTAACGCTGGTGGTGAAGCAGTTGCCTTGCTTATTAAAAAAGCAATTGTGCGGCTCAATTATATCCTCTTCTTTCTTTCTAATGCGTTCCAGCATATTTGCCCATCCTTTACTAAGCAAATAGCTTTCTATGCTTTGTATTGGCAGACCAAGCATGCTTTGTCTTAATTGTTGTGCATATTCGTAAAATAAATTACGGGTGTTAATAGCAAAGTTATAAAAATCTGCAGGGCTGGCAAAGGACTTTTCTTTAAATGAATTATAAATAGAATATTCGCAACCTCCGCATAACTGTAAGGCTTTCTTATATAAATCTCCTTTTTTTAATACGCTGCCTGCAAGGTCATAAGCAGAACAGCTTATATATACCTTGTCCTCTGCCTTGGCAAGGGTGTCCAAAATTATGAATCGTTCTCGCTCCATAGCTTTTGAGGGTGCAGGATAAAGGGACAATCCTGCGCTTGCCAAAGTGTCCATATCATATAGGTTGAGTATATTTTGCACAGCGGGGATAGCAGGATAGGCTGATTGGTTAGCACCTACAAAAAATAGCACCTTTGCTTGATTGTAGCTGGCTTCTTGCAGTCCTCCCGCAAAAACAGCATCTATATATTGGGGGATAACAGAAATTTGATTTTTCTCCAAAGAAGCGGCTAGCATTAAGCTAAACTCCTCTAAGGTTGATTGCATTTCGCCTAAAATATTAACGCTTTCGGAAATTATATTCTTTATTTTTTCAGGTACTTGCTCGCTTGCTCCTTTGCTGCCCGCATCAAGCCCCTTGCTCTTTAGAAACTCATTATGCTTGGGGATAAAACGATTGATAAACTGCAAAACCGCTTCACCAATGTCCTTATATGTGGGCTTTGCCCTTTTCAAAGGCTCTAATATTGCTAAAATTGCCTTTCTTGTACCTTCTGCAATGACTTTGTCTTGATCGCCAAAGATAAACTCATTGTTAAAATAGCTAAAATCTATATTATATTTAATACAGTAATCCTCAAAAGCATCCCCTTGCGCTTGTAAAAAAGGATGCTTTGCCAGGGCAAACATATTCCTTTGCCTTGGGGAGTGGGCCGCTTCCAGCGCATTTGTTAAAAAGACGGTAAATATATCAAAAATAGCAGGATACTTTATATCTATATATATAGGTATGTCATATCTAGTGAAAATATCTCTTATTATACTCTTATAGGAGTCATTGGGGGAAAGCAGCGCAATATCTTTATATCTATACTTGCCTTCTCTTATCAGACGAACTATTTCTTTGCCAATTGCCTTAACTTCTTCATAGGGATTTAGCTCATAAAATACTGTTAAACTATCTTGGTCAGAGCAAGGAAGCACGCCTTCATAAGAGTAGAGTTTAGAACAAAGCATACCGATAGGAGGCAGCAGAACTTGCCCTCCTTTTATAATATTGCAGTTTTTACCTGCGTGCTCAGCATAAGATATTATTATATTTCTGGTTTCGTTAAGGTCTTTTATGCTTTGATTATGGTCAGGCTCGCATAAGGCTATATTAAAAGATTTTGCATATTTTATTAAACTTGTAATTATTGCTTTTTGCTGGCTGTCAAAAAAATTATGCCCAATAATATATATATCGCTTGCTGCTATTATATTACTGGCGGGGATAGCTTTTACAAGTGCTTCAAGCCTGGTGTGCACATCAGAATATTGCCCTTCCAACTTTTCAATATAGGCTTGATAAATATATGCAATATCAATTAGCTTGCCCCTGTTAGATTGCGCCAGTCTTGATGCGGCAGCCCTTAGCTGCTCCGGAGTTATGCCGCTTACCTTTAAGCTATCCAGCGCAATAAGCATATCTGCCGCAAAGCGGGGCTTGCCTGCCGCTATCCTATAATGGACAAGTGCATCCTTGTTGTCATTGATAATCTTATTGAGCAAAATTGCGCTGCCCTCTCTAGTAAGGGTCTTTAGGGTGCTATCTTTGGTAATTTTATAAGCAAGGCGGGAAAAACTTACCACATCAATATTATCGCTCCCCTCCAGTTGCAAAGTTTCGTAAATTTGCTTTTCAGTATCCAGCGAATGGCGTTCGGGCACAATTACAATAAAATTGTCGGAACAGGCTAATTTTTTGCCCAAATCCTCAATTGCTAAAGCGGCGGCGCTTTTGCTGGTATTGGAAATAAAAAGGTTGGCACTCATAGCATAAATATATCATAAATAAGTAGCAAGTTCAAGCAACATATCCTTGAAAATAAGAGTATGTACCATTTGCGTCACTTTGCAACAAAACGATTTTTGCCTGATAATTTACTAGAAAATACCTATAATTAAGGGTTAAAATGCAACTGTAATTTTTTGCTGTAATCGCCTGTATTATTTGCGCAAATTTTCTTAAAACTAATAAAAATAGTTTGACATTAAAGTGTTTTGGTGTTATTATTATCAAGCTAATCTAAAAATAGCCTACTTCGGGGGTATAGCTCAGTTGGTAGAGCGCCTGCCTTGCAAGCAGGAGGTCAGCGGTTCGACTCCGCTTACCTCCACCAAATGGGCTAGTACAATAGCACTTAGGCTGGTAGCTCAGCTGGTTAGAGCGCACGCCTGATAAGCGTGAGGTCGGTGGTTCAAGTCCACTTCAGCCTACCAAGACGCACCTTGACAACTGCATAAAGAAATATTAAAGATATCTAAGTATGAGTAATACAAATATTCACAACAAACAGATAT
>CAYSNP010000056.1:0-8275 GCA_964432485.1 uncultured Christensenellaceae bacterium
CTCTATTTGCTGAGTTGTTGAGCTTTTTTTAATACCCAACTGTCAAAGACGGGAATATCAAATAAAGTGATATTTTATAATTTTACTTTTATTTTATTTTTAAGTTTAGCCCCCAATCTTTATCTTTGCTAAATAAAACTAGAAAAGGTTGTCATTACTGCTAAAATAAGTAAAAAGGCTAGGCTTATAGGCCAATCTGCGCTTGCCGTCAGGTTTATATTTTTAGGGGGAAGGGTTGCTGCAAAATCCCCTTTAAGATTGGCAAGTCCTTTTGGAGCAAAAGCTCTGCGTACTGTCCTGGCAAATGCCCCAAAGGTATCCTTCCACAAGCTAAAATACTCTTTGATTCCTTTGAGCTTTTCTTGGAACAAAGTTGCTCTAATCAAGACCCGTATTGCGCAAATACCTAAGAATAGACCCAGTAGCATAATTGGTATAAGTATAGCAAAGGTATTGGCGGATAAGGCAATATTATTTGCTGCTGGGATAACCATAGGCAAAAATAGGGCAATAATATTGTTGACAAAATGAATCACTATGGCAAGCATCAATTTTTGTGTACGCAATACTATATAAGCTAAAATTAATCCTACTATAAATTGGTGTAGCAGTTGCATAAGATGCAAGTGCATAAATGCAAAAACTGTAGCTGTAAACAGCAAGCTCACCATGCCGCCATATTTTTCAAATGCCGTTAAAAAAACCCCTCTTATCAAAAACTCTTCCGCTATTGACGGCAGTACGCATAAGAATATTACAGCCGCCAACTTTGCGCCTATGCTATCCAAAGCGGGCAAACTTGCCTTAGCAGTAATTCCGAGTTTAAGCATAATCCAGGAATATAGCAAGGTGGGTAGCATACTAAAGGCAAAAATGCATAAAGAGAGTATAATTGCTGTAACTATCTCAAAAACAGATGCCTTGCGCTTAAAAGGTATGTTGTAAAACAAATTAATTTTTCTATAGCGTGAGTAAATCAATATAGACGCTAAAAAGCATGCTTGGGAAATAAAATATCCGGCAAAAATGGTAGCATCAGGGCTTTTTTCAAATTTTACAAAGATTGTTAAAATAGAGCCTACAAGCAATGCGGCAAAATAAATAAATATTGCATCGGTGACTTTATACTTCCTTATATCCATCATTTTTGCACCTTATAAAACCTGTAGGCTGATTTTGAGTAGCTACAAACAGTTTAACATTTTCCAGTCCTGCTTCAGTTAATCTTTTTTGAGTATAAGAAAGAGCAAGCTCATAAATATTGTTTTCCTCGCTAATATGTGCCAAAATAAAGTTTTTGGGACGCCCGTTGGCGAGCTTTTCAATGGCGCAAGCACAAGCCAGGTTAGAAAGATGTCCGTTGTTGCTCAAGATTCTGCGTTTAAGGTGAGCAGGATATCTTCCTTGCAGCAGCATGTTTACATCGTGATTGCTTTCTATCAAGACGGTATCCGCATCTTTAGCCATTGCCAAAAACTTATCCGAGCAGTATCCGCAATCCGTAGCATAGACGAAGCTGCTTTCCGCATCGCTAATGCGGTAGCCTACGGTAAAAACGCTATCATGGCTAACTTCAAAAGGCTCTATAAAGAGCTCTCCAATGCTAAAGCCCGACATAATAAAATCTGCTAAATAATCCTGTTTTACGCCCCAATTATTGATTAAAATATTTGCACAGCTGGGATGAGCGTGCAAGGGCAAGCGATATTTCTCCGTTATTCTCTTTGCGCCCCTTATATGGTCTATATGCTCATGCGTAATAAGACACGCTGAGATTGCTTCTGCTTTGAGATTGCAAACGGATAGCGCAGACTCATATCTTCTGAGCGAAAGCCCTATATCCACTATAATTTTGGTCTTTGCTCCTGCTACTACAACGCAATTGCCTTTCGAGCCGCTGGCAAGAGCACAAATTTCTAACATTTAACAGCTTCCTTTTGCTACAAAATTATATGTTATTGTACCATAATTGATTGCAATTGACAAATAATATTTACTATTGTAAAATCAAGTAGGAGTTGCAATGAGGTCAATAAGTGTAGATACTGTAAAAAAAGCGGTTAAACAAGGATTCCTGGAAATATGTGTCAATGCAGATAGCCAAGTTGAACAAGCATTAAAGTCCTTAATAAATCATTCAGAAGGTCTATCTGCTTTTGCGCTGGACATTATGTGTAAGAATTTTAGCATTGCCAGGGAAAAAAGCGTGCCTTTTTGTCAAGATACGGGGATGGCAATAGTTTTTTGTGAGGTTGGACAAGATATTCATTTTCAAGGCGGAAGCATAGAGGATGCCATTAATCAAGGAGTAAGAGAAGCATATACTCAAGGGCATTTTCGGGCCAGCGTGCTTGATGCGCTCTCTCGTAAAAACACAGGCGACAATACTCCCGCAGTAATTCATTATCAGATAAAGCAAGGAGCAGAACTAACGCTAAAAATAATGGCAAAGGGCTTTGGTTCAGAAAATATGAGCAGGCTTTTTATGCTTTCGCCCGGCGCAGGAGAACAAGGGATAATAGACAGCGTAGTAAGTGCGGTGCTCGAAGCGGGGAGCAATCCTTGTCCGCCTGTAATCGTTGGAGTAGGGATAGGCGGCACTATGGAAAAAGCCGCCTTGCTTAGCAAAAAAGCATTGTTTAGGCAACTAGACAGCCCTAATGAGCAACCCGAACTCGATGTTTTAGAAAAAGTTATATGCGATAAAATCAATCAGCTAAATATTGGCGCAATGGGATACGGGGGCAAAACCGCACTTAAAGTGTGTATAGAAAAATATCCTACTCATATTGCTGCTTTGCCCGTTGCAGTCACTATTCAGTGCCATGCTGTGCGCCATAAAGTTATTAAGCTGTAAGGAGATACTTTTATCAAGACTATATATTTGCATACACCGTTAGAGCCTAAAAAAATTGAGGGTTTAAGCAAGGGCGATATTGTGTATCTAAGCGGCACAATTTATACTGCCAGAGATGCAGCGCATAAAAAAATGCTGACTTATCTTACAGACACCGGTAAAATGCTGCTCGCAGGTGAGGTAATTTATCATGCCGGTCCTTGTCCTAAAGGCAACGGGATAATTGGCAGTATAGGGCCTACAACAAGCTACCGTATGGATGCTTATGCAGAAATATTTGCAAGATACGGACTTGTGTACTCCATAGGCAAAGGCAAGAGAAGCATAGCTGCCGAAAATGCAATTAAAGGCAATGGCGGCGTGCATTTTGATGCCATAGGAGGCGCGGGCGCTTTTTATATGCAAAAAGTGCAAAAAGCGGATATTTTCCTTTTTCCCGAGCTGGGAGCAGAGGCGGTTTGGGCTTTAGAAGTGGTAGATTTTCCTTTGGTTGTGTCCATAATTTAGGTTAAGTTGATATGAGATTGGATAAGTTTCTTAAAGTAAGCAGAATAATAAAAAGAAGAAGTGTAGCCGACGATGCTTGCAGCGGCGGCAGGGTTAGCATTAACGGTAAAAGTGCCAAAAGCGCAAAAATAGTAAAAGTTGGGGATATACTTGAGATAGCTTTTGGAGACAATAGCTTTAAGGTGCGCATTTTGCAAGTGCCGCAAGGCAATGTTGACAAAGCGCAAGCAGATAGCCTGTATCAAGTTATTACAGAGGAAGAAAATGAGCAACTGTGATGTTATTATCCTTGCCGCAGGGGTAAGTGCCAGAGCAGGAGCGGATAAAATGCTGTATCCGCTGCTCGAGGATACCGTAATTGAAAGAGCTGTACAAGCGTTTTTGCCGCTGCCTTTTGTGGATAGAGTAATAATTGCAGCCAATAAAGATAATCAAGCACAAATTAAAAAGCTATTTAAGGACTGCACTCTAAAACCGATTGAAATTGTTTTAGGCGGCAGCACCAGACATTTATCTGTAAAAGCCGCTATGCAAAAAGTAAGTGCGCCCTATGTATTGATACACGACGGTGCTCGCCCTTTTGTTAGCTCAGCATTAATACAAGATGTGCATAAATGCGCTTGCAAAAAAGGCTCTGCAATCCCTGTGCTGGCTGTAACTGACTCCATACGAAAAATTGATGACAGCAAAATAATTGACAAACTTGACAGAGAAAACTTTGTATTTGTGCAAACTCCTCAAGGCTTCGACAGCGCCAAGCTAAGGCAAGCTTTTGTGCTGGCTGCCCGTACCGATTATACCGACGAAAGCGAACTATATGCAGAGCAAATTGAAAAGCCTGCAATTGTAGCAGGCAGCGAAGCTAACTATAAAATTACATCTGTACAAGACTTAATTTCCGCTAAAGTTAAGGTAGGTATAGGCTGGGATTTGCATAAACTAAAACAAGGCATCCCTTTGGTGATTTGTGGAGTTAAGGTACCCTATAATAAAGGTTTGGATGCCCATTCTGACGGTGATATTGCTATCCACGCTATTATAGATGCGCTGCTTTCCGCCTGCGGCTTGCCTGATATAGGCTATTTTTTTCCTGATACGGACGCTGCTTATGCAGGAGCGGACAGTATGGAGCTGCTTGCTATAGCTTACAACAAAGTTAAGGCATTAAATAAAAAAATTAATAATTTAAGCGTGTTAATAATTGCCGATAAGCCTAAACTCTTGCCTTATGCTGACCAAATGAAAGAGCGTCTTTGTTTAGCTTTAAATATAAAAAAAGAGCAAATTGCTCTTCATTTCAAGACCGCCGAAGGTCAATTTTCCAATATGCAGTCTTGGGCTATTTGTGCGATGCTGTAACCATATTTGCAGACAGCTCGTTTTGCACAATTTTTTTAATATTTTGCATTTTCTTTTCCATATCCGCAACCAACTTCATTTGAGTTTTAGCCCTATGCAAATTGTGCCCTTCTTTATGTACCGCAAAGTAAGTGTCTCCGTTAAGGTAATCGGCTAAAAAGCGCATACCGCATTCATAGGTCATTAGCAAGCCTGCAATAGGCAGCAGCTCTTGTTCTCCTTGTGTTAACATACTTGCAACTTCGGCAAGATAACCTTTTAGTATTGCGGCAAAAGCATCCAGCGAAAACTCCACTTTGCTTAAATCCTGCTCATCTTCCGCGCCTGTGCTTGCCCCAAAGCGAACGCTGTCGCCAAGGTCATACAGGCTGGCACCGGGCATTACGGTATCCAGGTCTATTACTGCTACATACTTTAGATGGACAGGGTCAATAAGCACATTATTTAGCTTTCCGTCATTATGGGTCACCCTTGACGGAATAGTGCCGCCCTGCAAAGCATTTGTAATAAGGGGGGCATAATGAGCCCGAGAAATAAAGAAGTCTATTACCTCTTGGCAGTTCTTTTTTCGCCCTGCAATATCGGCATCAACTGCTAAGCAAAAATCTTTATATCTTTGAGGGGTATTGTGGAAGTTGGGGATAGTTTCTTGCAGCAAGCTAGCATCAAAGCCGGCAAGCAGCTTTTGAAATCTGCCTATGCCTTTGCCGCCTAACTCCAATTGCTTTAGGTTTTCTGCGCTTTCTATGCTTATTCCTTCCGCTATAAAATCATATACCCTGTAATAGCCGCTTACATCTTTAAGATAAGAAGTGCCTTGTTTGGTGCAAATAATTGTTAAACCCTTTTCGCCTTCCAACGCTTGTGTTGCCAATTTTGTTATAATATGCGCACTAACTCTGCTGATATTGCGCATTAAACCGTACACATCTAAAAATACCTTATCATTAATCCTTTGTAAGATATAGTAGTATGTACCCGCATCGTCCTGGGTTGTAACCTTATATGTTCTATTGATATGCCCTTTACCGTAAGGAACTGCGTATATAGGCTCTCCCTTAATTGCAAATTGGGAAACTATCTTTAATAACTTATCCATAATTAATATTTTTCTGCTATTTGTCCTTTAATTTTCTTAAAATAAGGATGAAACGCTTTTGCATTTTCTGGCATAATACCAAAAAATAAAGCTGTTAAATCCTCTATTTTTATGTTTTTATTTGCAGTATTACTATTTGATATTATACCATTTTTGACTGAAATTGTCATATTATTTTGTGTTAAAATATGGTCTTGCACCTGAAACGAAAATGGGATACTGATATTAGTAAGCGCAAAGGCTGCCGCTAAGCTCACTATCCTTGCCATATGCCCATTTATAGGCTTGCCTAAAGGGTGGCAATTGATATTATTGTGCAAAACATATTCCTCACCGCCGCCAAGTTCATATCCCACTAGCTTACCTTGTAAGTAAATCAATTGCGCCTTGCCATTGTCGGCAGCAATTTCCGCTAACCGAAAATCCATTTCTTCTTGAGTGCGGCTATAATAAAAATCTAGCTCGGTAAGCGCATCTTGATACAAGGACAATAAAAGGGTAGCATCTTGCGTAGTAACAAAATCCAAGCCCTCTTTGCAAAGTGCTCGCTCTTGCGTAATAAAGGTGAATTGATACTTTTCGTAAAAGCCCGTTATGGCAGGGTATAATCCTACAAAGGGCAAATTGCTTGCATATATTTTTGCAAGAGCCTGCTTGATAATACTGCTTGCTATCCCTTTGCTTCTATGCTCTGCGCTTGTGCCAAGTGCTGCAATAAAAGGGTATTTTATTTTAGCATCAAGATATACAAGCTGTTTTTCAACTAAATACAAAGCACCTACAACTTGCCCGTTTAGTATGCTAGTTACGGCATTTTGGATACCCAATTTAGTGCTAAATAGAAAATCAGCAACCTGCTTACTGTCACTAAAGCATTGAGCATAAAGAGCTTTTAGCTCCGCTAACTTTTTATTGCTCTCCATCTTTCCACCAGCATATAAGGGTGATAACTTAGTTTAGATTTCCGCAGTCCTTCCAGCCCCATATCCTCCTGCTTATTGACATAAGTTATTTCTGCAAAATGCTTTTTTATAAATAAATTGTCTAGCAAGGGATATATGCCTCGATATGCTATATTTGCCTTTTGAAAATAAATTGCACCTACATCAGTTGGCAGAATCTCGCCCAGACAAAAGCCCGCAATACTGCCTTCTACCTCCAGCACATCAGCAAAAGTATTATATTTATCCATATCGGCAAGTATAGATTGCGCCACTTGCCTCTCCCATTCACAAGTAATAACTTGTCTATCCATTTCATCAATTCGGTCTTCAAACACCTTGCCTTCTTTCCATTGGGCAAAAAGCTCCATTACAGCGCCAAAATCTTGCTCTTGATACTCTCTGAAATTATATGGGGCAGGAAAATTGTTGACAAAATTCCTTTTGCTGTTATATTTCTTGCCTTTTAAGGTAATTAGCGACTCAGTTTGGTAAAGGTATTCGGCATGCGCACGAATATTTTCGCACTCAAAACCCTTTTCCTGTAAGATTCCAACTTGTTCTGAAGAGACTATTACTATTGTAGCAGGTTTTTTATTGGCAAACTCTATTATCTTATCTACAGCCTTAGAGTATGCTTGCAAGCTATCTGCAAGCGGAGAGAGAAACCGAATCGAGTCGGGTTTATTGATTTTGAGGATTAAGTATTCGTCGTTAAAATATATTTGCAACTCATTACATTTCTGCCATCCGCAAAGAGTGGATATGCTGTAATTAGTGCCTAATGAGCCGCTTTTGGCATAAAGTTCATATATTTTTTGTTTATCTTTATAGTTAACTTCTCTAAATTGAATCATTGCTTATCCTATGTAGTATAGAAAGTTAAAATAAAGGTATACGGGCAAGATACTCCACATCTGTTCGCAGCGCAGCATCCCCTTCTGCCAGCACGAATGCCTTTTTGTATACGGTGCCGCCTGACTTGCCAACTAAGACTTCCAGCCCATCAAGCGAGCCGCCTGTAGAGATTACATCGTCAATTATTGCCACCTTTTTGCCTTTCATTAAGTTTGCATCATGACGAGAAAGGTAAAAAGTTTGGATAGCTTTAGTAGTTATGCTCTTAACCGTACAGCTAATATAGTCCTGCATATAGAGCTTTTGCGATTTTCTTGCTACTGCATAATATTCATGACCTAGATTTCTTGCCACACAATGAGCCAGCTGAAGCCCCTTGCTTTCCGCAGTAATAACAACATCCGCGCCTTCTGCCAGCCTTGCAATTTCTTTAGCGCAATATTCTGTTAAATCTTGCGCCCCGTGCAAATTAAAAAAAGCTATCTTGACATCATTAGATATCCTAATAACAGGCATCTTAACATCTCTGCCTTTTATATTGACGGTATAAAACTCACCCATTTTATCCTCCTGCCTGCGACCGCTGCCACAAGTAAAATTAATACTTTTCTATTATATATAAATGTTAGCTTAAAGTCAATCCGAAGCTTTTTT
>CAYSNP010000057.1:0-7970 GCA_964432485.1 uncultured Christensenellaceae bacterium
TTATATGCTTTTAAAATTATATATCAAAATACGGTAAAATGTGATTCTTTAGGCAAAATTGCACTTCACCCGAAAAAAAGTTATTAAAAAATATAAGAATAAAGCAAAAATATTTATAGCCTTAATCAAAAAACTCACACAAAATGCTAAATTATTTGCTAATATTTTACTTAATGGAAGGCAAACTAAAGTTAAAAAGTAACAAAGTTTGATTGAAACATGTAATCTTACAACACTTTAGCCAAAAGAGCTAGCGCTTCAGCTTCAAACTTTTTGATTTTTGAACTTACAAAATCTGCAATATCAGCACTTTCATCTTGAATCAAAACGGTTAAATCCATACCGTAAGATACTAGGGTAGCAACATCTACAGCATGGGACTGGCTAAAAGTTGCATTGGCTTGCCTGCGTCCCATAATACCTGTATCATAGGCCTTGCCTCCGGCTATTTGCGTACGAAAAACTCTTATCAGAGAATATTGCAAATCTTTATGAGCAGAAAGGTCAAAGACTACCTTTTCGCCTGCGGGCAGCCAATCTAAATCCCTCCAAACTTCCATACCGTAAACCTTTTTGGGACGCAATCCTTTATCCATTTGGCGAATGGCAGCAATAGACTTTACTGCGGTTGCAATATGCGTAGGGTGCGAATCGCAAAGGTTGTGGATATATACTGTCTGCGGCTTAAAATGCATAAGCAACCGGTATAAGTCCTCTTGCAAACCTTGTTGTGTTGGGTCTTTTATCTCTTTTGAAGGATAATTAAGCATAGCTAGGCAAGTATATTCTCCCATGCGAGCCGCTTCTTTTTGCTCCGCTTTGCGCAGCACTGCCATTTGCTCATCAGTAATATTGGCATACTCTCCGCTCCTTGCCGAGCCCGCTCCGTCAGCCGCCACTATCCCCACAAAGCCTTCTTTATCATTGTTGTATGCAGTAATTATCCCATGAATTGCCATAATTTCTAAGTCATCTTGATGAGCCCCTATCCCCATACAAGTGCATATATTCTTTTTGCCGAATATTACATCTGCGTGTCTTAACTCAATCATTATAGAACCCTCCAATTCTCACTTAACATTATTTCTTCTTGCGGAAGCACTTCCTTAAACGGAGAAAGCGTTTCTATTTCGTGAAAAAGGTCATTTGTATAAGTTTCAATATTGCAATTCATATCAGGATAAATGCCTTCTTGAGCTATAGCTTCTTTAATAAAAATAGTGTCATTCAAACGAAAAGAACAATAAATCTCCTTATTAAATGTCCCTACCTTTAAAGGCGAAGTCGCAAGATAAGAGCCCCTTACCGTTAGCTTATTATTAGATAACGCAAGCCTGCTGTCAAGCAAATCAGTATAGCTCCACAGCACAATATTGCGATTGGGGAGATACCCTGTATCAAGTGCGGGCAACAATATCTGAAGCTCTCCGCCATTGCAACAAACAGTAAGCCCCCACAGCCCAAAAACCATAGGTTTTGTGCCAATATTTTTAGCATGCATTGTAATCTTAAAGAGGTTGTCTTCTAAAACCTGTATCGCCAGCTTTACTGCTATATTACGCTTCGGCCAAGGTTGCGGGGTAAATACCGCTTGATTGTTTGCAACTGTATACTCTACCTTGCCATTATCGGGCACATAGGTTTGTTCGCCTTCAGGGGAGACCCATATTCTATGTCCGCCATAAATATGCCAGCTTTGATTTGCGCCAAAAAAACCGGAAACATCTTTACAAACTTGATTGTCTAAATCATTGAAAAATATGTTCTTGCCGCCCTTTTTGCTTAAAGATATAATACGGGGTCCTACATCTAAAGTGATGGCAAGCTCAACCTTGCCCGAATCAATAATCAGGCATCTGCCCAGAAAACATCTACCCTGCCTAAACTCCATTTTTCTCCTGATAAGCAGAAACGCCTAAACAAAGCAATCTCAATTGATAAGTACAAATACAACTTGAAGGTCTGATAATGTTAGCCAGCTGAATGTAACTCCCGGACCTACATTAACATTGCCAAAGAATTGCTGTACACTGGTAGGCGTAATTTCAAAATAGAAAATAATTTCAACATATATTTCTGTTATTTCTGTATCCTCAGCTACCAAATTGGCATAAAAAGCAAATAGTGCTTCGAATTCTGCAGCATTGTCAATATGGTGGTCAAAATCCGGAGCATTGCCTATCACCTTATCATAGTATACATCAAGTCCTAAACCTTCTTCTTCTGTGGGTGCATATTCGCCATAATGGGTATGGTCTACGGCAAGCTCTGAGTCGGTAATTAAAAGATGCCTATGGGTGGAGATTTCTCTATCATTTTCATCTTCGTCCTTATGGTATACGCTTGCCCAAGTGGCATCTACACCATACCATTTGCCGTCTACAAGCACATAATTCCAAGCATGCCCAACACCTTGAGATATGCCCGACACCTTAGCAGATTGTATGCCCTCCATATAAGTGAGTAAAACAAAACTCTTTGCTATACCGTCGCAAACTGCACTCCCTCTTAAAAACACGCCCTCCATAAAGAAGCCTTCATAGTTGTAAAAATCAGAAGGTCTTTGCGGCTCAGGCAATCCGCTGAGGTGTAAGAGCTGTTTATCATAAAGTACTTCGCAAGAAAGATAGTCGTAAATTGCATGCACTTTGTCCGCTTCACTCATACTATTGTCTATAATGCGCCTAAGCACGCTTTTTGCGGCGTCATATATCTCTTCTGCGGGAGAGCCTGCTGTAGGTAGCGGCTTTAGCCCCCAGCTTACAGCCAAATATAGCTGATTGCTTGTGGAGACGCTTATTTTAGCTCCATCGCTTTCTGTGGCAAAATCATTAAAACTGTCCGCCCTTGGGCTGAGAGTATAATGAGGGATAACAGGGTACTCTTGTCTGGTCTGCACAGTATTATAGACAGTTTCGCCCAAACCGTTAAAGTAAAAGGTAACATCAAAACTGCCATCCCCTTTTACTAAATAATTAAATGAATATTTGCCGCTTTCTCCATAAGCGTTATTAGCGCTGCTAATTAGTCTATATGCGTTGATTTGCTCTGCTGTATAAGACTTGCTGCCATAGTCAGAGGGATAGCCGGCAGGGTAGCGGGCAGCATCTAAATCTTCATACTGCAAAGGGGTAAATAAGTTTATTTTATATCCTGTACGGCTCTCTCCGCCAGAAGGGGGCACCTCAAATTGGCTAGGCCTAAACATATGCATATAGTTGATAATCTTGCCTAATTTTTTAAGGTCAGAAAAATAGCTTGTTATATTTAAGGTGTGATCCAATACATTTAGGAACTTATATTCCGCAACTTTAATAGTATTGGCCGCATAAGCAACTTCTTCAGAAAAACCGTAAGCAGAACCTTTTACCCGAACGCTAAAGGTCTGTGCCAAGGTAGCAATCTGGTTGGGTATAGCAAATCCATTAGAGTAAAAATACTCTTGATACTCAGGGTCGGAAGAAGACATACGCAAAGGAGCTTCGCCCAAGCGAGTCACTTCTACGGTAATATCACTATTTGTACTTGCAGTATCCCAACTCACAAACGGTAAATACTTTGGCGAGCCAAGGGTACCATGATTTATTCCTTCTATTTGTACATTTTGAATATCATTTCCGTCTTCCAATTCCTCTACTGCAAGAATTTCATCAGAAAGCTTGACTATGTGTTGAGTCCCCATCTGCGAGTTTAGCCTAATTAAACACTCCGCCTGTACCTTAAAGCTGCCCGCTTTGGGGATATTAAAGGAAAAAGCATAATTGTTTGCAGGAGTAGCCCCGCCCAAACAAGGCTCAGTCAATTCTGTGTCCACATTGTATAAATACCAATCAATAGATATAGGAGGATAGTAGTCCGTCTCTATTGTGGCAGCAAGCGAAACTTTATCTCTTGAATATGCCGGCTCTAGATAGCTTATATCCAAAGAAATGTTGTCAGGGGTAAGCGGCCAATAAACCTCTATAAAAGGAGATTCTATCACTTGGATTTGGCTGTTTGCGTCTTCTATTTCTACTTTAATCCTATGAGTACCCCTCATAATATCGTCAGGCTCAAAGGTAAATCCCTGTTCTTTTTCGTCCGGTTTTCTTGAACCGTCTACCCGCCATGTAATATTGGGATGATTATCCGCTCTAGTTTGAGTGGTGTTAATAAAAAAATCAATGGGTTCAGTATAGCCTACAATTTGAGAAAATAAGTCGTTCTTATTTTCTCCTTCATAATCTACATCCAAAAACCAATTGGGGGCCTCATACTTTACACTTACATCAAAGCTGCCTTGTACTTCTACACCTTCAGCAGTTGTGGTAACTTCTATGGTGGCATTGCCTACATTATATTCAGAAGGAGTAATAGTACCGTCAATACTGTCTACTGTTGCAAACTCTTCGTTAAGAGAAGTAAACCTTATATTGTCTATACCCTTAACAGCGTGACGAGGTATAAACTCAGGCACCAGCCGCCAAGGCGCATCACCAATAATAAAATTCTTGCTGGAAGGCACAAATTTAAAACCAGTAATGGCAGTCTCTTCTATATAAATTTCTACCCTTGTAGTAACAGTAGGATTGGAAACGCTGCGTACAATAACAATTATAGGTGCTGCTATAAAGTTACCTTCGTTATTGTAAGAGCCTTTAGGCATCTTAGCACTTAACTTACCTTCTATGCTGATGCTTAGATATTTGCTGTCGTCACTATCTTCTAAAAAGATATTCACATTCTTATTAGTAGCATTTTCCGGCCAAATACTTATTTGTAAATCATATGTAGAGTAGTTAGGCCTATACGACGGTATGTTATCATTGGGCGGACATAAATATATCTCGCTTTCTACCAAATTGATATTGGTTACCGCAATAGCATTTGGGTCAAGGGTGTCGTCTCCGAATAGTTTACTGCACCCCGCAAGTGAGGCTATTATTAGCACAGAAAATAAACATACTAAGATTATTCTTATTCTTTTATTCATATTAACTCCTTAACTTGGCCAGCTATTATGCTTAAACCATTATCATAGGGTATACATATTTATGTTAATTATATGTCAAAAATATATAATTGTCAATATATAAAAGCAATACAATATCTCTTATATAACTTAACAAATATCTTTGTAATGTGTTATTATACTTCAAAAATTAGATTGTCTTTTTTAGCTTATGCCTGCAGCTAAAGCTAAAGTGATTGATAATCTGGTGCAAATAATGTATAATATGCTTATGAAAAATGATTATATGCCTTCAAATATGGCGGCAGTACCGCCTGATGAGGCTACCTCCTTAAATCCGTTGGTATTAAGTTTCGTAGGGGATGCTGTGCACACTCTTTTTGTAAGAGTAAAGTTGGCGGCAACCTGCAAGGGCAAAACCAATATCTTACATTCTTATGCCGCAAGCCAAGTTAATGCAAAACGACAAAGTAATGCAATGCACGCTATAGAAGGTATACTAAAGGAAGATGAGGCAAACATCTTTTTGCGGGCACGCAATGCCAAAGTGCATTCCTTACCTAAGAATACCAGTGTACAAGACTACAAAAGTGCATCAGGATTCGAGGCAGTAATAGGCTATTTATACCTTATCGGCAATCATAAAAGGCTAAATGAACTTATGGAAGCAGCTTATGGAGCAGATTTTATTTAAGGATTAAGTTATGATTATCTCAGGCAAAAACAGTGTAACAGAAGCTATAAGAGCAGATTCGAATATAGAAAGAATTGTTATTGATAAAGCTAAGACAAAAATTTATTCTGCGCTGATTGCAGAAGCTGCTCAAAAAGGTATTAAAGTATCCTTTGCGGAAGCTATTGTGCTTGATAAACAAAGCGGAGATAAAAATAACAGAGGTATCATTGCTAAATTGGGCGCGTTTGTATATATTGACCTCTTTGATAAAATAGCACAAATAAAGGACAAAAATATACCTTTGTTTCTTTTGATACTGGACGGTATAGAAGACCCGCATAATCTGGGAGCTATACTTAGAGTTGCAGAGTGCGCAGGGGTGCAAGTTGTAGTTATTGCCAAAGACCGAGCTTGCCCTGTCAATGCTACTGTTATAAAAGTTTCCGCAGGCGCAACAGAGCATATTAATGTGGCAAAAGTCACAAATATCAACCAAACAATCCGCACCCTTAAAGAGCGCAATGTATTTGTTTACGGGGCGGATATGCAAGGCGAGGATATTTACAGCACAGATTTGTCCGGAGATATAGCCATAGTGATAGGGAGTGAGGGAAAAGGGCTGCATCAGCTAACCGCACAACTATGTGATAAGCTAATTGCCCTACCTATGCTTGGCAAAATCAATTCCCTTAACGCTTCGGTAGCGGCAGGGACTGTGCTGTATGAGGCGGTGAGGCAAAGGCTTCAGGAGCATAAATGAACAAAGACGATGAAAATCGCTTGATAGCACAAGCGCAAAGCGGTGATGAACGGGCTATTGCTAAAATAGTAGAGCAGTACAAAGGTCTTGTTATAGCTCTTGCTCGCAGGCGTTACCTTTCGGGCGGGGATTTAGAAGACCTTATACAAGAAGGTACATTGGGATTGGTTAAAGCTATAAGGCAATATTCGCAAGAAAAAGGGGAGAACTTTTGCAAATTTGCCTCTATTAGCATAATTAATAAAATCAATGATGCGGTAAGGGCGGATAACCGAAACAGAAATAAAGCTCTTAACGATGCTATAAGTTTTGAGGAGCTTGAGCGGCAAGCACAAGAACCCGAAGACAGTAAAGAATACAATCCGCTTACCATATACCTTTCAAATGAAAAACGCAACAAGTTTTACGAGAATATCAACAGCATATTGCGCCCTGACCAAATGAGTATACTAAAGCTATATCTGGAAGGCTATACCTATAAAGAAATTGGGGAGAAGCTAAATATTACAGAAAAAAAAGTAGATAACGGGCTACATGCAATAAAGAATAAAATCCGCAAAGCAGAGGCTAGATTTATAGATGAAAGCGGTTATTGATATTGGAAGCAATTCTGTCAGACTGCTATACAAGGGCAAAAAGCAAGTGCGCACTACAGCCTTAGCAAAAGGGCTGGCTTTGAGCGGGACGCTTAGCTCTGCCGCCATTGAAGACACAATAGCGGCAATAGTACAGCTATATGATATTGCTTGCAATAGCGGTGCGGAGCAAATTTATGTATTTGCTACAGAGGCAGTCAGAGTTGCGCAAAATGCCGCTGAGTTTATAAATCGGCTAAAGGATTTTGGCATTAGCATTGAGATTCTAACTGCCGAACAGGAAGCCAAAACAGGGTTTTTGGGAGCCTATACTAAAGATACTCAGGCAATATTAGATATTGGCGGCGCTAGCAGCGAACTGGCTTGCGGAGATAGCAAAGGGCTATTATATTGGCATTCGCTTGCCATAGGAGCGCAAAAGCTGGCTGATACCTTTAGCGGAAATATTAGAGAGCTATCTTTTTATATTAAAGAGCGAATTGCAGAATACGGGAAAGTGCCCGCCTTCGATTCTCTGGTAGCTATTGGGGGCACAGCCACTACAATAGTAGCTATTAAAGAAGCGTTAGAGCCTTATGATACCAATGTTGTGCAAGGGTACATATTACAAGCTAAAGATATTTTGCTTATTGCAAAGGAAATATTTGCCATGCCCTTGCCGGCTCGCTATAATATTAAAGGATTGCCTGCAAAAAAAGTCACCGTTATAGCGCCAGGTGCGTTGTTGCTGTACCATATAATGGAATATTTGGGAGCAGAAAGCTGTACTGTTAGCGAAAATGACAATATGGAAGGCTATTTGCTGTTAAAATCTCAAGGAAAAATATAAAAATAAGGAGTTATTATGCAGATAAGAACAAGATTTGCACCTAGCCCCACAGGATTTATGCATATTGGCAATTTAAGAACTGCACTTTATGCTTATCTTTTTGCCCGCAAAAACAATGGCTCTTTTATTATAAGGATTGAAGATACCGACCAAGAAAG
>CAYSNP010000058.1:0-7849 GCA_964432485.1 uncultured Christensenellaceae bacterium
CATTTGATAAAGAGTTGGTTTTGTTAAACTCTAATGCAGAAATTGCAGAAAAAAAAGATATTAAATATAATAGAATTTTTACCAATCTATTATATAATATATTGGAGGAGGCAAGCTATCAAGCAACTATTAATTCTTAGCGGCAAAGGCGGCACAGGCAAAACTACGCTTGCAAGCGCATTTATTAAGTTGTCGCAAGCTAAAGCATATGCGGATTGCGATGTAGATGCGCCCAACTTGCATTTGATTTCGCACCAAGACGCTGTACCTGCAAAAGCGGACTATTACGGACTGCCTAAAGCAAGCATTGACCCTCAAGTGTGTATCGAATGTGATAAGTGTAGACAGAAATGCAGATTTGATGCTATTGCCTATAAGGATATATATAAGGTGGATTACTTTGCTTGCGAAGGGTGCGGTGTATGCAAATTGGTTTGTCCGGTTGAAGCAATTACGCTTTTACCGTCAATAGCAGGCGAGCTGATGTTATATAAAAACGAGCAGGTCTTTTCTACTGCACAGCTAAAGATGGGCAGCGGCACTTCGGGGCTGCTGGTATCAAGGGTAAAAAAGCAGCTAAGAGACAATTCCAACGCCGATTTTGCCATTATTGACGGCTCCCCCGGCATTGGCTGTCCGGTAATTGCTTCGCTTTCCGGTGTGGACACGGTGTTGATTGTGGCAGAACCTACATTATCGGGTATTAGCGATATGGAGCGGATAATTAAAACTGCAAAAGGCTTTGGGGTAAAGATTGCAGTTTGCGTAAATAAATACGATACTAACTTAGAGCATACCAAAAGAATTGAAAGATATTGCCTAAACAATGGTTTATCTTATGCGGGCAGGATTCCGTTTGATAAAAATGCGGTGCTTGCCATCAATAACAATAAAACTATTGTGGATATAGTATGCGCTTCGGGCATAGCGGCTAAGCGTGTATATAATAGAGTTATGGAGCTGCTTTTAGCAGGGTAAAGATTATGATTATTAAGACTTTAGCAGAAAATGTGCCTTTATGCGAGGAGTTTGGCAGCGAGCACGGGCTTAGCTTATATATAGAAACAAGTAATGCACGCATCCTTTTTGATACAGGCGCAAGCAACCTTTTTTTAGAAAATGCAAAAAAATTAGGGGTAAATATTGCAGATATAGACTATCTTGTTATCTCGCACGGGCATTATGACCATGGCGGTGGGCTAAAAGCATTTATGGAAGTCAACCATACTGCGGAAATCTTTTTACATGAGCAAGCCTTTGAAAAGCATTATGCATTGCGCCCTAATGGCAAAATGGAGTATATCGGTCTGCAAGAGCAGCTAATTGGGCATAAACGGATTGTCTCTACCTCTGACAGATTCTTTATAAGCAAGGGGCTGCAGGTATTTTCGGGGATAAAGCAATTGTCCGTGCCGCCTGCGTCCAATCTTGGACTGCTTAAAGAGGAGGAAGGGACACCTGTACAAGACACCTTTGCGCATGAGCAAAACTTAATTATAGAAGAAGGGGAGCTGTCTTTGCTTATTACAGGGTGCGCTCATAACGGAATTGTTAATATTCTTGAGCACTACAAGCAAATTAAAGGGCAGTTGCCTAAGATTGTGATAGGTGGATTTCATCTTTCCTCTCGTTTGGGTAGCAAGTTAGCGGACAAGGTGCTAGACCAAATAGCCGAGTATCTTTTAAGCACTAAAGCAAAGTATTACACTTGCCATTGTACGGGTATGGAAGCATTTACATATCTAAAACAAATTATGGGTGATAATATAGAGTATCTGCCAAGCGGCAGCCAAATAATAATCTAAAAATAAGGAGTTAGCAAAATGAGCGAAAAATGCGACCAAGACTGCAGCAGTTGTTCTCAAGACTGTGCAGAAAGAAAAGAGCAAAAGCCCGATTTTACAGAAAAGTTACACGAAATGAGCAAAATAGGCAAGGTTATAGCGGTAATTAGCGGCAAAGGCGGCGTTGGCAAGTCTATTGTTACATCTATGCTGGCAGTTACTATGAACCGCAGAGGATATAAGACTGCTATTTTGGATGCGGATATTACCGGTCCGTCTATCCCCAAGATTTTTGGGCTAAAGAGCAAGGCAACGGGTACGGAGTTTGGGCTTTTTCCTGTTAAAAGCAAGACGGGCATTGATATAATGAGCGTTAATTTGCTGCTGGAGAACGATACCGACCCCGTTATATGGAGAGGACCTATTATTTCAGGCACTATTAAGCAGTTTTGGAGCAATGTAATTTGGGACAATATAGATTATATGTTTATAGATATGCCGCCGGGCACTGGAGATGTTGCGCTAACCGTATTTCAATCTCTTGCGGTTGACGGTATTATTGTGGTGACCAGCCCTCAGGAGTTGGTGGGTATGATAGTTTCCAAAGCGGTAAAAATGGCAGAAATGATGAAAATACCTATTGTTGGATTGGTGGAGAACTTTTCGTACTTTCATTGTCCTGACAATGGCAAAGACTATAAGATATTTGGCGATAGCCATATAGACCAAATAGCAGCCCGACATAACCTTAAAGTGCTTGCTAAGCTGCCTATCCAGCCTAAAATTGCCTCCGCCAGCGACGAAGGGCTAATAGAGCTATTTGCGGGCGACCATCTTGAAAGCGTTGCAGACACTCTTGAACAAGGCAAGCAGGAGCAGGAGTATAAAGAGGACAAACAATTAAAGATTGCCATAGCAAGCGAGGGCGGACAGGTTTGCGCTCACTTTGGACATTGCGAGAGCTTTGCAATCTTTTATGCGGAAGGCGATAAGATTGTAAAAAGCGAAGATGTGCCCAATCCCGGTCATAAGCCCGGCTTTTTGCCCAACTTTTTGCATGGCTTAGGGGTTGATGTAATTATTTCAGGTGGTATGGGCGGCGGCGCGGTTGATATTTTTAACGAAAAAGGTATCGAAGTAGTAATAGGCGCAAAAGGCAACGTAGCAGACTGCGCCCAATCCTACCTCTCCGGAGAGCTAGAAACTACCGGCGCAATATGCTCCGAGCATTCGCATAATTAAATATTATTTGTAGATAAAAAAACTGCCCTGCAAGCGGGCAGTTTTTTTAATTAAGTTCTTTTTTGGTTAATAAATATCATCCCTGGAGACATATTTGAATTGCTTTCCTCTGGCGTGCTCTTCTCTGGCCTTGGCTTTTGCAAGTTTTTGCGCTGTTTTCTTTTCTCTTTTTGCTTGGCGGTATGCATGATTATAGCGTTTTTGATACTCAGAGCCGACCTTGATTCTACGACGGCGGGCTTTTACCCCAATATCTAAAAGCATAAAGAGCCCAAATAAAGCTACTATAACAAAGATAATAACAAATATAGTATAATCATTGTTGGTCACAATCATATAATCACCCATTTGGTCGGTGACAAGCACCAAATAATTGCCATCCAAAGTAGCACCTTCTACTATTTCAATATCGCCAGCTTCATTGTAGTAAAGTACTTCAAAACTTCTGGCGTGCGCAATATTATCAGGAATAAGAATCCTAATAGTAACCGGCTGTTCGGGCTGTGCCTCGTTACCGTTGCGCATAAAGCTAAAGTTGTAGCCTATTTTAACAGATAGGCCGTTAAGGTTGTATCTGCCTTGCTTAAATGTCTTGAAATCTGCTTCGAAAGTGTTAAACTTGCCTTGTCCGCTCTTAGGGATAATATCTGCTTCAAGTGAAATATCGGCATCGTAGGAACCTATTGCTGTAATACTTTCTTCTTTTGTGTATAGTATGGACTGCCTTACTATAACAGTACCTTTATTATAGACAATTTGGTAATTGTCTGCAACAGCTCCGTATGGAGCAATTTGATAAGTGCCTGCCGTATTAGGCATATCAGCTTTAGGTAGCGCATTAAGCACACTTTCGCTTTCATCTTCTACAAATCCAAGGTAGTTAAATATCGGCGCGGGCACTTTGTTATCATTATACTCTGCATTTTCAAGTTTAATATTTAAAGATTTCTTAACAATGCGCACTTCATATTCGCTATCCTGCGCCAGCTTATAGTTGGGATTGTCAAAAGCGGGGATAACTTGATAGATACCTGCATTTACCATATCTCCGCTATAAGAAAAGCTAAAGTTAATATTATCGCCTGCCAGCACGCCTATCGGTGATGCCAAAACTTGCTTTTGAGGTTTGCCGCTGTATATTAATTCTGACTCGCCCTCATATTCTACGCTAAACTCTAAAGGTAAGATTGTAATGCTGATATCAAAAGTTACTTGGCTATAATTAACTTCATCATTGGGAATAAATCTTACAGAATACTCAGTAACATTGCTATCTGAAATATTAGGGAATATGCTTTCTTGTGAATCCCACAAATATACTCCCGTAACAGTCATTTCGCCTTCATTGGTTACAGCTTTAACTTTACCGCCTGAAAAGGTGCTGCCGGTAAGCTCAGTACCGTAAATAATGGTGGCGGCTACTGGCTTTACATCAATTACAGGGAGTATTTTATTTATAGTTAAGCCGCGCCCAAAGTCATTAAAAGTAATGCTATAATTCTCGCTTACCGTAATATCAGCAAGTGTGTATAGATAAAATCCGGGGCTTTCGCCTTCTGCTCTGCCTATTTCTATCTGAATGGTATCAGTATAAACAAGGCCAACAACTTGATAAGTTACTGAGGGGTCTTGTTCCCCATAAGCTTTTTGGGTAGAGTTAGGTCTTATAGTTAAGCCGGCTTTTGTAATGGTAAAGATATTAGGATAAAAAGTAATGATAAAATTAGGATTATTAGTATCAGTTAAAGTATTTGGGCTGATATTATATTCGCCCACATTATTGCCCGACTCTCGGGCAAGAGTGCCTGAAAGTGCAAAAGTACCTTCGTCAATGGTATAGGAAAGCACAGGGTCGCTTTGTCCATATATCTTTTGCAATTGATTAGCTCTTACAGTAAGTGCCTTTTTAGCTACAAAAAGCAAAGGTTCTGCGGAGTTGTCTGCAATAATTTCGTATCCGTCAGAAGCACCGCCTGAAAGCGTAATAGGATAGCCTATCTCAGAAGCGTTTAGCCTAACATTGGTATTGTAGGTGTATATATTATCTGCTAGCTTGATAGTAGGCTTAACTAGACCTGTAGGAATAAGAAAAGCCTCTTCACCTGCTACAAAACCGCTATAAGTAATAGGCAATTCTAAAATATCGTTATAAGTAATATAGTTTTCGATATTTGTTACAAATACGGTAAGGTTGGCTTTGGAGACATAAAAGCTCATAATACCGGAGGTTATTTGAAAATAGTTTTGACTTTCTGCCTTAGTAGCTTGTATTTTAACTTCTCCTGCGCCATACAAAGTCAAAACATCCTCATTAATAGTAGCTTTACCAGAGATTAGTGTATATGTCACCGTACCGTCTCCATCGCCCCCGGTAGTAGTAAGCAAAATAGGTTGGATATTATAAGTAGTGTCCTCAACTTGATCAATACAAAGGTCATCTGTTTGGTCAATTTTAGATACATTGAACTCGCAAGTTGTAGTCCCAATAAGCTCATAGTTAGAGTTGAGGGAGTAGGCATAAGCTATGTAATCGCCTGCATTAAGTAGTGGTACTATAGCATCATCCATTTTATAGGTTATACCTGCCGCTTCGAAAATGCCTGCATAAACAGTTCCATGCAATGCGGTAATAGATTGTTCTGCTCCTGTATAAGCTAAATTAGTATATCCGCTAAAGGTGACTGTTACTTTCATAGGGGTAATCTCAAAGGTATACTCTTCTTCCAGCTCCAAAGTATGGTTGTCATTGTTTGGATTGTAAATATCTGTTTTGAATTGCACTTCTATGCTATATAGCCCTATATCGCCTTCATTAGCCCCTGCTAGGTGGGTAAATATAAATTCTATATCAATAACTCCTACGCTATCAACAGAATATGCTTGAATGGAAGGAGGCAGTTCGTTATAAACTTTGGATAAAAACCTTTCTTCTATACTTACCAGTGCTATTCGGCACACAATGCTGGCATTAGAAATAATTACATTATCAGGCGGAAGATAATTGCTGCTGTCTTCTCCTGATATACTAAAAATATATACCGCATAATATCCTTCGCCTCTGGCAAAGGCGATAGTCTCCATAAGATAATCAGTATAGTAAGTTACGCTTGCCGTCATATTGACTTTATCGGTGCCCACTACGGTAAAGTTATCTTGTACAGGCAAAGTAATGGTGGCAACATTGTCATATTGCTTGCTGGCAGGAAATTCGGAGGAATCTATTATCTCCAATTGCGCCTTACCTATTGTAAAAGGATATTCCACCCGTCCGATAATAATTGGGGCACTATCAATATGCTTAGAAATAGTGACAACAGCCGAATAGCTGCCTGCCTTTATGGGGGGAGTAGGCAGGGTGCCTTGAGTAGGGCTAATATAACTTATATTAAAATTGAAATCCTGATAAGCACTTCCGCTGCCTTGTAAAGTAGCTTCGTCAGTAACTATTTTCTGCTCCCCATCATAGGTGAACTCGGTTATGATAGACCCTTCTACAGGTTCAAAAGTGCCTAGCGTAACGCTAAACTCAAGGCTGGCAGTAGACATAGGGAAGGAGTAGACCACAGAGTTGTCAATATCATTGGAATAGCTTGCTCCGGCAGGAGTAATATTGCCGACAATAGTATTAAAGTAATAGCCTTCATTAGCTTTAACTTTTATTTTAACATTTTGCCCTTCGTAATAAGTGCCTGCGCCACTTACTGTGCCTTTTGATACAGGCGCTATGGTTACATTTTTTACAAAGCGGGCAAAATACATTGCATCATTTAGGTTGCTGTCAGGTACATATTCAGTATCTGTGCATACAACAGTTTCATCTGCTGTCCTTACTTCATTTAAGAAATCTCCGTCAGGATAAAGGGTAAAGGTAGGGTCGCCGCTTACAATATCAGCCGATACACTGCCATTGCCGCCCACATAAAGAATATTGCCTCTTGCGTTATGGATATAGCTAAAGTTGTTAGTCAGGTACCAAGAGCCGCTGCCTCCGCCATTGTTATTCATACCTTCTATACCGTATCCGCTGGCGGTAGTGGTAATGCTGCCTGCAAATACGCAGTTGTTAACTGTACCTTGATAGTTATTGCCCACTATGCCGCCTACGGGACTGGTGCCTCTTACATCCGCAAAAGAAAGTATGCCTTCAACAGTACCTGCGCATCGGCCTACCGCACTTGCTGTATATCTTTGTCCCATAATAATACTATCTTCCGAAATGGTAAAATTGCTCACTTTACCGTTGCTGCCCAAATAGCCGAATATGGCGGTATTATCCGAACTCCTATTGATTGCAACGCCCGAAATGGTGTAACCGTTGCCCTCAAAGATACCGTTAAACGGTTTAAAACCGGTATAAGAGCCTATCGGCTTGGCAAGATATCCGCTCATATCCAAATCATTAATCAAGGAAAAGTATTTATTTTCAAAGGAATTGCCGGCTTCTACCTCGTTGGCAACATAGGTAAGATCTTGCGGGATAGCAATAATATAAGGAGAAACTGGGGAGCCGCTCCCACCTAAAGAGAAGGATGCTGCCCATTCTGTAGTAGGTAAGTCGGGCTCGTCAGCATAAGCGTTTTCTATAGAAAATGCAAAAAATAAGACCCAAAATAAGGCAAGCATAGCTATTATTACAATGATAACGCTAGATTTTAATAGTCTTTTAGTCATTATGCCCTCCGATGTTATCGTCAAAGTCAATCTATGGCGAGATTGTGCCTAATATGGCACGATACTCTTAAAAATTATATCATATAGATATATATATTTCAATAACTAATTTTGATAAAGGCTCAGCTAATCTTTCAATATAAGAATATTTA
>CAYSNP010000059.1:0-7581 GCA_964432485.1 uncultured Christensenellaceae bacterium
AATATTTTTTTAATAAAGGATATTTTAATTGGCTTTGCGACAGCTCTTATCTTAAAATTAAATATAGATTCTTAATGGGTAAAAAACTGGATTTAGATAATCCAAAAACATTAAATGAAAAGCTCAATTGGCTTAAATTGCATAACCGTAATCCACTTTTTACTACATTAGTTGACAAAGTTGCAGTTAAGGAATACGTTAGAAAAAAATATGGGGCTAAATATATTATTCCAACAATCGGCGTATATAGCAGCCTAAAAGAAATTGATATCGATAGCTTGCCAAATCAATTTGTAATTAAACCTAATCATGACAGCGGCACTTATCTTATTTGTCAAGATAAAAACACTTTTGATTGGAAGTCTGCTAAGAAAATCTTAAATAGAGCTTTAAAACGAAATTTTTATAAAATGCATAGGGCGTGGCCATATAAAAATGTTCAAAGGAAGATTTTGTGCGAAAAATTGCTGCCTATTGCTGATGGCCGACTGCCTATTGATTATAAATTCTTTTGCTTTGACGGAAAAGCTGACTGTGTTATGTTGTGTTTAGATAGAGATACACCTAATGCAAGATATTATTTTTTTGACAAAAATTGGAATTTGCTTAGATACAATGTTGCAGGGAGGCAAGCGTCTGATGATTTTACTTTACCAAAACCTGCAAAAATAAGCAAAATGTTTGAGTTTGCAGCTAATCTATCTAAGGATATGCAGTTTGTGCGTATAGATTTATATTATGAAAATGACAATATTTACTTTGGAGAGTATACATTCTTCCCTGATGATGGATTTGATTACAATTTGCTGGTAGAGGCAGATTATAAGTTGGGGCAGAAAATAAAGCTAAAGGAGTATACAGTATGAAAAATATCGCCTTTGTTATCAGTACAAAATTAAAAGAAAAAAGAAGAGCAATTTTACCTAAAGATTTGAAAAAAATAAAGAATATCAGCAATGTTTTTATCGAAAGCAGATATGGGCACTCGCTGGGCTATACAGACCTGGATTACAGTATACTTGGATGCAAAATAGCAAAAAGGGAACAATTGTTAACAAAAGAGATAATTTGCGATTTAAAGATTGGGGATGCAAATTATATAGAACAGCTTAAAAATCAAACACTTTTTGGCTGGATACACGCAGTACAAAATAAGGTTTTGACAAATACACTTGTGAAAAACAAACTTACAGCTTATGCTTGGGAAGATATGTTTAAGAATGGCAAACATATTTTTTATAGGAATAATGAAATTGCCGGAGAAGCTGCTGTTATGCATGCTTATTTATGTTACGGTAAAATGCCTTATGAAACTAAGGTAGCAATACTTGGCAGAGGAAACACAGCAAAAGGCGCATTAAAGATTTTGCAATCTTTAGGAGCAGAAGTAACTGTATACAATAGACAAAACGAGGGTGAGTTTAGAAAAGAATTGGACGGATATGATGTAATAGTAAATGCTGTACTTTGGGATATCTCCAGACAAGACCATTTAATTTATAAAAAAGATTTGTCCTGTATGAAAAAAAATGCTCTTATTATTGACATAAGTTGCGATAAAAATGGGGCAATTGAATCAAGTGTCCCTACAAGTTTAAGCAATCCTGTTTATATTTTAGACGGAGTAATGCATTATGCGGTTGACCATACTCCTGCTTTATTTTATAAGACAGCTTCTAAAGCAATTTCTAAAGAAGTAAGTAAATATATTGATATATTGATTGAAGGCAAAGAAATACCCAAATTAGCTAATGCAAAAATAATAGAAAATGGCAAAATTTTAGATAATAACATTAATGTTTTTCAAAATAGAAATTGAATTATTAAAGCAATTTTTATTGAATTGCTTGTCTGTGCTATAATATAGATATAAAATAAAGATAAAGGCGGCTAGATATGCTGGATTTTGAAGAAAAGATTGCAAAATTGGCAAAAGTTATTAATGACAATAAGAAGATTTGCGTATTTACAGGTGCAGGGATTAGTGTGCCTTCGGGCATACCTGATTTTCGTTCAGCGGTCGGATTATACAGCAATAGAGATGAAAGCGGCTATGCGCCGGAGCTAATACTTTCTCGTACTTTTTTTGAAAAAGAGCCCGAAATATTTTATCGTTTTTATAAAAATAAAATTATCTGTAAGGATGCAGCACCCAATATTGCGCATAAGTTCTTTGCACTTTTACAGGATATAGGCAAGGATGTTTCTGTTGTTACTCAAAATATTGATGGTCTGCATACTGCTGCAGGTAGCAAAGAAGTTATCGAATTGCATGGCAGCGTATACCGTAATTATTGTACCAAATGCGGTAAGCAGTACACATTGGCAGAGATTTTGGCGCAAGATGGAGTGCCATACTGTGACGGGGCAGTTGTCAGACCTGATGTTGTTTTGTATGAGGAGTCGCTGGATAATCAAGTTATACATAAGGCATTAGACGCAATAGCATCTGCGCAACTGCTGGTAGTGGTAGGGACATCTTTAACGGTGCACCCTGCGGCATCTATGGTGAATTACTTTAAAGGCAAGCATATTGCAATAATGAATAAGGCAAAGACTTTTTTGGATTGCAATGCCGATTTTGTTTTTAATATGGGAGCGGAAATTTGCACTCAACGCCTAGCGGAGATACTACATTTATTGTAAGCGTCAGCAGTTGCCAAGATAAACATATTGGAGCTTAGCTTTAGCAAGCTCTGCAAGTTGTTGTAAGGTAGCAATGGGAGTAGGCTGTCTGTTTGCATACTTAAAACGAGGATAAAACCTATTGATATGCAAAGGAATATCTTGCCCTAAAGCTGCCAGCCAATCTACAAGCTGTTCCATTTCCTGCACAGAATCGTTTTCGTCGGGTATTACCAAAGTAGTTACTTCTATATGCCAATGCGGATAAGCGGTCGCAATTGTATCCTTTATTGTTGCTAGGTTCCCGCCAATTTTTTTATAAAACTCCTCACTAAAACTTTTTAGGTCAATATTAGCGGCATCTATAAATGGCAGCAACTGCTTTAGCGGTGCAGGATTGATATAGCCATTGGTAACTAAAACATTGACCAGTCCTTGCTTGTGAGCAAGCTCTGCACAGTCAAGTACATATTCCCAACCCACTAAAGGCTCGTTATAAGTGTATGCTATGCCTATATTGCCCTTGCGCTTTAAGGTTAAAGCATAATCAACCAATTTTTGCGGAGAAGTATATTCATAAGCAATATTGTCAATTCTGCCTGTGGCAATGCTATGATTTTGGCAAAAAGGGCAAGCAAGATTACAGCCAAAACTGCCGGTAGAAAGTATCAAACTGCCCGGATAAAAGCGATTTAACGGTTTTTTTTCTATGGGGTCTAATGCCAGCGAAGTTGTAAGTCCATAATTAATACATTCCACTTTACCGTCTATGGCTTTTCTTGCGCCGCATATGCCAATTTCGCCTTGTTCCAGCTTGCAAAAATTAGGGCAAGTAGGACAAACAATTGTGCTCATTGATACCTTATCACCTCAAAGCGCTCTATCTTATAAGGCTCATCTTCTAAAATACCCGCTTTACTTAAAGCTATAGACAACTGCTTCCCTACTGTATCAACCCCTGCAAGTGCAGGCAAAAGCAAGCCCTTTCTACCGCCATAACTGACTATTACACCGTATTTTTGCGGGTCAAGCTCATTTTTATCTGTTATAGGTTGTGCTGCTGTCAGCACATCTACGCTATAAGTGATGCTTGGTAGCTCCCATTCCTCCACACTTTGGAATCTGGGGTCTTGTGAACATGCACTTATGGCATTAAAAATAATTTCTTCCGCTATATTTTTCCTTACAGGCGAAATTGTGCCTATACAGCCTCTTAAAGCACCGTCTTTTTTTAAGGATACAAAAACTCCCGCTTTCTGTGCAGTTAGCTCGTTAGGCAGGGTATCGGGCAGCTTTACCCTTTTCCTATATTTTGTAAAATGCTCCACAGAAAGCCTGGCAAGAGCAATATAGGCATTTTCGTTTTTTCGATTTTTTTCAATATTGCTTTTCTGAGCGGCATTGTATTTGTCCAGTAATTTTCTTTCCATATTGTCAGCCAAAGGCATAAAGGATGCAAGACCATAGCCTACGCCAAAGGTGCTTTCATAGGAATATACTTGCGCACCCACATCCTTACCGTCAAACACCCCTGCCATTATAGCAAGCGAGCCCAGTCCGCATTCTGCCGCAGCTTCTCTATCTTCTTCTGAAAACTCCAGTATGCGGTAAAAGTTGCCTTGCTCCAATGCTTTTATAAGTTCCGCATCAAATTGCACGCCTTTTTCGCTATAACCGTAAGGACCGTCTTTTGAACACTTATGAGATAAATCTCCGCTAGCAATAAATACCACATTTTTATTAGCTTTTTGCACAGCTTGCGCTACTTGCATACCTAACCTATAATGTTCTGATATTGGCAAGCCTGAAAGGCTGAGTTTTACTAACTTGTAATCTTTGTAAAACTTATTTATAAAATAAAGCGGCACCATTACCCCATGGTCCAGCGCTTTGCGGTCATCTCCCAAAAAGCCGGCAGCTATACCTTCCTCTTGAGCAAGTTTGGCTATGCTTTTAGCCAGTACGGTATCATATTCTACCTTAAACTTAACATTGGACGCACCAAATCTGCTCATATCCCCGCTAGCTTTACCAGCCGGCGCAATATGAAAGTAATCCCCATACAAAATGCTGTGAGGCGATGCTATTATAATAGTTTCTGGCCTGAGGTCTGCAATTACTTTGCTAACTTGTTGGAAAGAATCAAGAGTTTTTTGTATCTTTTTTTCTTCGCCTCTGCCCACCTCAGCTAAAATTATAGGCGGATGCGGCATTAAAAATGCTGCTTGTAAAGACATAGTGACACCTCCATAAAAATGTGCTTAATATGTGCTTTTTTTAAGTGTTTCTTTATTAATAATTACTTTATTGCTTTCCTCAATATTTAAAAAATCAATAATCAGCAACCCATATACCGCATTGTCCAGCAATGACTTAAGGTTTATTTCCTTACTGCCTATTGCTTCAATAGCCGCATCTCCCAAACCTTCAACAACTAAATTTAATATAGGTGCAATAAGGATATTTAAGGTTCTTAAATCAGTTAGCTTATTAATATTTATCTGAAAGGGTAAGGACGAACCTCCCAGGGATACCGCAAATGCCAGGAAATTGGATTCAAATAATTCCAGTTCATTATTGCTATACAATCTGTCAATATCCAGATTTAGGACAGGAGCGTCAGGTACAATAGCAGCAATAGCGTCTTTTAGCTCGTTAAACTTATAGAAAAAGGCATAGACAACTTGATTTAACAGCTTTATTTCCACGCTGTCCAGCGTATTGCTTAGCGAGCCCCTGCTTACATTCATAATAAAGAATGTCAACAATTGGCGTGCAGTAGTATAATCAGAAACAGGTAAATCAACGCCTTGTGTTTTGGCAATCTTTTGCAAAGATTGCCCGCCAAGCGCATCTTTTTCATAAAGAGGCATAGTAAGTAAAGGCAAAAGCGCTTCATCTACAAGCAGGGCGGCTAATTCTGCTAAGGGTCCGCTAAGGTTTAGCAAATCGATTATGTAATTGCCGCTTAAAGCATTCATAAAAGTAACACCTTTTTCGCAATGCTCTTTTGCATAAAGAGGAAAATCATTTTCAATTTTTGCATACTCCTCCTCTGAGGTAAAGGGATGCACATAGGACATATTTATCTTTTCTGTATAAACTATATCAAAAACAACTTCATGCTTCTTAAAGGCAATTGTTCTATAAGCACAGGGATAATAAATTGCAGAACAAGTCCCTATATCATAAAAAACATTTTCATCCTTTTTTATTCCTTTCATACTTTGGATATGATTATGCCCGGTAAGTGCAAAATTAACGCCATTGCGTAAAAACATATCTATAATTTTATCAAAAGATTTATCCCTTTTTGTAATTTTGGAAACAAATTCGGGAAAAAAATTAAAAAAGGGTTTATGTGCCATAATTATTGGTGTTTTACCCTCTTGCTTGCAATCTGTTATTTGTTTTTCACACCAATTGATTAGCCTGTCGTCAACCTCCTCTTTGTAGCTAAGAGTATCAGAGCTGTTGTAGTTGTCATTATCTATGGCGATAAGACGATATTTTTCATTAATGTCAGCAGTATATGATAAGGAAGCATCATCCGCTACTAACGCTTGCTTATATCCAAAGTTGTAGTAGATTTCTCTAAACATACCAGAAGGAATGCGAGTGCCAAAGTTATGGTCGGGGGAGTCGTGATTGCCGTTGATAACAAAGACTTGTTTTCCCGAATCAGCAAGTTTTTGAAAAATGCGTGCCGCTGCAAGATGGGAGGCTAGGTCACCCGCCTCGGTTAAATCACCGGGTATCAGCACAGTTTTAATTTTTTTATTGCGAATAATCTCATCTACAATGGTCTTTGTAATAGCTTCGGACAGGTGTAGCATTTTATCCCTGTTAGAATAAGTTTGATAAATGCTTTCACTGGTAAAATATGATTCAGAAATAATATGAGTGTCTGAAAGCACTACAATACTTGCCTCAGGCGCATTTTCAAATAAGTAGAAACCCACTACCCCTCCAGTCATTAAGGTAACAAGCGCAGCTATACAAAGGATGGCAATACTCTTTTTGTTCATAATAAGCCTCCAAAAAATCAATACAACAATATTAATTTTATTATAGCATAAAAACACAATAAATCCAATTATTGTTAAAAATGGTGATAATTTTGAAAATATATTGTTATTTTCTGTTTTAGTATTTCAGCTTAACGCGTCGCTCCCGCAAAGATGGTGGGGAATAGAGCCTTGCTACTGCAAGCCCTGAATTGCTTATTTATACCCTCGCAATGCTTCCGCATTTGCTCGTGGGCTCCCACTACTGACTTGCCACTGGCAAGTCAGCTTAACGTGTCGCCTATTGCGAACATCGTGAAGCAATCCAGGCTCCAAAGACTTGCTCCTTGTCCACAGAGGCTTGCTCCTTGCCCTACCAATCCCACCTTAACTTTTTGCCATAGGCAAAAAATCTCATTATGAGCTTAGCTTATAATCTCATTTGCTTGCAAATATCACTTTGCAACTTGCTTGCAAAATATCATTATTATGCTGGATTGCTTCGGCACTTTGTGCCTCGCAAAGACGGTTTATAAACCTTTTTTGCAATTAATAATGGTATAATGCTCTGAATTTGTCTTTGCGAGCGGTAGTAAAGCAATCCAGAATTCGGAGCTCTTCTCCTTGTTAAGTTGTAGCAAACTCTCTAAATATCACCATGTTCCTTTCGCACAAGAATACTTGTTCGCAATCACATTCAAATCTAATTTGCTTAAGTGCTTCTGCACAAGAATAATTGTTCGCAATCATATTCAAATTGAATTCGCTTAATTGCTTCTGCACAAGAATAATTGTTTGATACTTATTTTTAATCTGAAATTAGGTAAAGCTGTGCTAGCGTGGGACTTGATTGCTGGATTGCTTCGTCACTAATTATACCCTCGTAATGCTTCTGCATTTACTCGTGGGCTCCTGCTACTGACTTGCCACTGGCAACTCAGCTTAACGC
>CAYSNP010000060.1:0-7215 GCA_964432485.1 uncultured Christensenellaceae bacterium
ATTAGAATAATAATGCCTTTTGTGCAAAAAATACTACCATAGGGGGTAGGAATGAAAAAGGTACTATTGTCAGTCGTTATTTTCCTTATACTGGTGTCCGTTTTGTTGCCATCAACTTTTTTTGCTTATGCTGCGCAAATGCAAACAAAACCAAAAGATGTAGCTAGTGCATATTTAATGGATTATGCTACCGGCAGCATATTATATGAGCATAATGCGCATGAAAAAAGACAAATTGCCAGTATGGTAAAGATAATGACTTTGCTGCTGGCTTTTGAAGCTATGGAACAAGGAAGACTTTCTCTTGAGCAAGAAATTACTATTTCGGAAAGAGCAAGCAGTATGGGCGGCTCGCAAATGTTTTTGGAAACCGGAGATGTTTATGTAGCAAGCGATTTAATAAAAGGAATAATTGTAAACAGCGCCAATGATGCCTCGGTAGCTATTGCGGAGGTTGTATCCGGCAGCGTAGAGGATTTTGTTGCTGATATGAATGAGCATGCCAAGCAGCTAGGTATGAATGATACGGTTTTTGTCAATGTAACCGGATTGCCTGCAAGCGGACAATATTCTACCGCTTATGATGTGTCTATTATGACAAGGGCATTGCTTGCGCATAAACCGTATTTTGAATATTCTAAGATTTGGATAGAAAACTTTAAGCATCCTGACGGCAGAATTACCGAACTTGTGAATACCAATAGGCTAATTAGATTTTATAAAGATTGCGATTCGGGCAAGACAGGCTTTACAAACGATGCTATGTACTGTTTAAGCGCATCTGCAATTAGAGGCAATATGCGTGTGATTGCTACAGTTTTAGGCGGTGCTACCAGCCAAGCCCGCTTTGGCGAAGTAGTTAGGTTATTTAACTATGCTTTTAGCAGTTATGAGCAAAAATGTATTGCTAAGCAAGGCGAAAATATAGAAAATAACTTGACAATAGCTCGAGCTAAAAAGCAAATGCATAAAATTGCAGCGGCAGAAGATGTTTATTTGCTTGCAAAAAAAGGAACGAAATTTGATTATACCGTAGAAACCAAGTTAAAACAAGACCTTAAAGCTCCTCTTAAAAAAGGAGATACTGTAGGCAAATTAATAGTTAAGGATAAAAAATCAGGCGAAAGTATTAAGGAATGCAATTTAGTTCTAAACGAAGATATACCCAAAAAGAGCTTAGGTGACGCATTGGGTGAGCTTGCAGGAGCTTGGAGATTTTAGCTTAGAAATTGAATATTAGCTTGAGTAGATTATATGTAGCTTGCCGGTATTAACCCGGCAAGTTTTTATTTAAAATTTGCCTCCGCAGCCGTCATATCCGTGACTGCCGCCACAGGGAGCACCAAATTTATCGCCGCCGCCGCAAGGCCCGTCGAATTGGCAATCTCCTTTATAACCGCCGCCGCCACAAGGGCTGCAAGGAGTGCAAGGACAGCATTTGCAAGGAGCGCAAAGGCATTTGCATAAGCATTTGCATAAGTTCGATAAACAACAGCAAGGTGAGCAACAACGAGGAGGAGGACAAGTACGACACGAAATTGTACATTTAGTCTGATATCCTCCACAGCAACTTTTTTGTCCACAACAAGTATTTCTCATAATTTTCTCCTAATAATAAAATTGAGGGAATTATATCCTCGTTATATAATATGAAGAAGAGGGCGTTAAGGTTTCTTATTTGTATTTACAAAATAAATTAAATAAGCTATAATGCTAAAGGTGAACATATGAAAAATACTAATTCTGCGCTTGAAAAGGCAAAAAAATTTGCGGTCCGCATCTTAAAACTTGGCACATATATAAAAAATGAAAAAGATAACAATGAGGTAGTTTCTCTTTTAATAAAGGCAGGGCTGGAGCTTGGAGCATCCCTTAATTTTGCTTTTGAAAATGAGTTTAATGACTATATTTTCGAAACTTTGCAAAAATCGTTGGAATGGGCTATGTCAATCAATTTTTACTTGGAAGTGCTTTTTGCCGGCGGGATATTAACCGAAAAGGAGTTTGCAAGCATTAATTCAGATTGTGAGGAACTTATTGCAATAATTGCTGAGCTTTTGAAATCTATACACGAAGGAGCGTAAACTTGATAATCTTAGGGATAGACCCCGGTTATGCTATTGTGGGTTACGGAATAATAGAATGCAAGAGCGGCAAGGCGCTCCCTCTTGGCTATGGTGCAATTAGGACAAGCAAAGAGTTGAGTATACCCGAAAGGTTGCGGCAAATTGGCGAAGGGATAGATGCGCTTATTGCTCATTATTCTCCTGATGCAATAGCTGTAGAGGAAATCTTTTTCCACACCAATCAAAAGACCGCTATTATGGTAGCACAGGCAAGGGGCGTAATATTGTATAAGGCAAGCCTAAGCAATACAATCTTGTATGAGTATACTCCTTTACAGATAAAGCAAGCTATTACAGGTTATGGCAGAGCGGATAAAGCACAAATTCAACAAATGGTAAAAGTGCTGCTTGGTCTTTCCGCTATACCCAAACCGGACGATGCTTCGGATGCTTTGGCTGTAGCCCTTACTCATAGCCATACTGACAAATTAAGCGCATTATTTAAGGTTTAGCAATGATAGATTTTATAAAAGGAGCTTTAATAAGGAAAGAACAAGGGAGTGCAGTAATTGAGACGGGCTGCGGACTTGGTTTTATACTTTTTTGCAGCACTGCCACCCTTTCGGAGCTGCCGGAATGCGGCGAGGTGAAGCTGTATTCTTACTTGCATGTAAAAGATGACGGTATAACTTTGTTTGGGTTTAGGAGCATTGAGGAGCGGGCAATGTTTTTGCGGCTGATTACTGTTAGCGGTGTAGGACCTAAGGTGGCGCTTGCTTTGCTTTCCGGTATGCCGCTGCCTGCATTAGCACTTGCTATCCTGACTAGTGATACTAAGGCTGTTTGCAAGGTTAAAGGGATAGGCAAAAAGACTGCGGAAAGGATATTTTTAGAGTTAAAAGAAAAAATTGAGCCCGAGGAGTTACCCGATACCAACATACAAATTGCATCCTTTAAGCACGATTCGGATGCCACCGATGCGGTAATTGCGCTAAAAAGTTTGGGCTTTGGGCAAAGTGAAGCATATAATGCGGTTAAAAAAGCGCGGTCAACTGCTTCCAGCATTGAAGAGTTGATAGCTCAAGCGTTAAAGCACCTTAGCACTTAGGAGAGAAATGGAAATAGAACGGTTGGTTACTACAGAGTTTTCTTTGGCTGACGAAGCGGAAGCTACTTTGCGTCCCAAAACTTTGAATGAATATATAGGGCAAACTAAAGTCAAAGATAATCTAAAAGTATTTATGCATTCTGCTAAGAAAAGGGGCGAAGCTCTTGACCATTGCTTATTGTATGGCCCTCCCGGTCTTGGCAAAACAACATTAGCCCATATTATAGCCAATGAAATGGATTCCGATATCCGCATTACCTCCGGACCTGCCATTGAAAGAGCGGGCGACCTTGCAGCTGTGCTTACCAATCTTTCGCCTAACTCGGTGCTTTTTATTGACGAAATTCATCGCTTAAATCATACGGTAGAAGAAATATTATATCCCGCTATGGAAGATTATGCGCTGGATATGGTGCTGGGCAAAGGCCCTAGCGCCCGGACAATCAGGCTTGCCCTGCCGCAATTCACTTTAGTGGGAGCAACTACCAAAGCAGGCAGCTTATCTTCGCCTTTAAGGGATAGATTCGGTATGGTGTTTCGGTTGGAAATATATACTCCTGAGGAATTGGAGATAATTATAGCTCGCTCTGCCAATATACTTGATATAGCAATAGATTCAGCGGCGGCTGCGGAAATTGCCACCCGCTCCAGAGGCACTCCCAGAGTGGCAAATAGACTACTAAAGAGGGTAAGGGATTTTGCACAATATGAAGATAGCAATCTTATTACCTTAGCCATTGCCAAAAGTGCTCTTGCCAGCTTAGAAATTGACGAGTTAGGGCTGGATAATACCGATAGGAACATTTTGGCAACAATTATAGAAAAATTTGATGGCGGCCCCGTAGGCTTGGATACCCTTTCTGCGGCATCCAGCGAGGAATCTATAACAATTGAGGATGTATATGAGCCATATTTGCTGCAATTAGGATTCATTGCACGCACCCCCCGAGGCAGAGTTTGCCTTAGGCGAGCTTACCAGCATATGAATATGCCATTGCCAATTGCCAACGATTCCATTTTTGATATGCTTCCGGGCGGCGCAGATGATTAGCAGACAAGATTTTTTTTACCATTTACCAGAAAATAAAATTGCACAAACCCCAATAGAGCCAAGAGATGCTTCCGCTTTGCTTGTTTACAATAGGGAAAGCGGTTGCGTAGAGCATAGACAATTTAAAGATATAATTGAGTATTTGCGCCCTGATGATTTGCTTGTTATCAATACCAGCAGGGTAATTATGGCAAGGCTGTTTGCATGCAACGAGCAAGGCAGAAGGTTTGAGCTATTATTGTTGCGCCGAGTTAATACTAACAGCTGGGAAACTCTTATTCGACCTGCAAAAAAGGCAAAAGTGGGACAAAAGTTAACTGTAAATGAGCAATTATCTTTAACAGTTACAAGCTATTTAGAGGATGGAGTAAGGCTGGTAGAGTTTGCATATAAAGGTGTTTTTGAAAATATTTTAGAGCAGGTGGGGCATGTGCCCTTGCCGCCATATATTAAAGAAAAGTTAGAAAATAAAGAAAGATACCAAACGGTTTATTCTTTGCAAGAAGGCTCTAGCGCCGCTCCTACCGCAGGACTGCATTTTACTCCTGAATTGCTAGCAAAAATAAAAGAGTTTGGTTGCAAGATAGTTGAGATTCTGCTTCATGTGGGCACAGCCACTTTTAGGCCTGTCAAGGTAGACGATATAACTCAACATAAAATGCACTCTGAATATTATGAGCTAAGCGAGGATGCCGCCATTGCCATAAATACAGCTAAAGAGCAAGGCAGAAGGGTTATAGCGGTAGGCACTACTTCGGTTAGGGTGCTGGAAAGCGTAGGCGCAGGCTATAAGGTTAAGGCACAAAGCGGATATACAGATATATTTATTTATCCGCCATATCAATTCAAAATTGTGGATGTGCTGCTTACCAACTTTCATTTGCCCGAATCTACGCTAATTATGCTGGTGTCAGCTTTTGCGGGTAGGGAAAAGACTTTAGAGCTATATAACCTAGCTATTGAAAAGAACTATCGTTTTTTTAGTTTTGGTGATGCAATGTTAATACTATAAAGGAAAAGGAAGCACTTTAAGTAATGTTTAAGTATAAAGTTATAAAACAAGATACAAAGACAAATGCCAGAATAGGGCGTTTTACCACCCCTCGTGGTGTAATAGAAACTCCTGTCTTTATGCCGGTAGGCACAATGGGCACTGTTAAGGCACTTACCCCCGAGGAAGTGCGAAGTGCAGGCAGCCAAATAATTTTAGCAAATACTTATCACTTATACCTTCGCCCTGGTATGGAAATAATCAAGAAAGCGGGCGGATTGCATAAGTTTATGAATTGGGAGCTGCCTATCCTTACAGATAGCGGCGGATTCCAAGTCTTTTCCTTATCAACAATGCGAAAAGTAACAGAGGACGGAGTACACTTTAATAGTTATATAGACGGCTCTAAGCATTTCTTAACTCCGGAAAAATCCATTGCCATTCAGCAAATTTTAGGCTCTGATATAATTATGGCTTTTGATGAATGCACCGCCCCGGATATAGGTTGGGAGCAAAGCAAACAAGCGTTGGAGCGCACTATCTTTTGGCTGGAGAGGTGCAAAGAGGCGGCAACTAATAAAGAGCAAATGCTGTTCCCTATTGTGCAAGGCAATATGTATAAGGATTTAAGAATAGAAAGCATTAAAAAAAGCCTTCCTTATGCAGAATGCGGCATAGCCATTGGCGGATTGAGCGTGGGCGAGCCAAAACCTGTTATGTATAAGATGCTAGATGCCCTTTATCCTTATTATCCTATAGATATGCCCCGCTATCTTATGGGGGTAGGGAGTGCAGATTGCATTGTAGAAGGTGTAATTAGGGGCATTGATATGTTTGACTGCGTGCTTCCTACCCGAATTGCCCGTAACGGTACAGCTATGACAATGCAAGGCGATATAACTATACGCAATGCGACTTATAAGGAAGATTTTTCTCCTGTAGAGAGCGGGTGTGATTGTTACACCTGCAGGAATTACAGCAGGGCATATATAAGGCATTTGCTTAATACCGATGAGATTCTTGGCGGCAGATTGCTTTCTTATCATAATATTTACTTTTTGCACCGACTTACGAGATTGTTAAGGCAAGCCATTATTGAGGGCAATATAGACGAATTTGCAGCGGATTTTAGGGCAAATTATGTTTATTAGGACAAGATATACATTTTGCTTGATTTAATTGGCAAAATTTGTTAATATTCTAATTATAAAAATGGAGGCAAAAAATGATAAATTATATATTAAATTTAGCGGCAATTGACACTTCCAGCATTTGGACTATTCTTCCTTTGCTGCTACTTATGGCATTACTTATGATTTTTCCTATCTTTACGCAACGCAAACAAAAGAAAAAGATGCAAGAAATGATAAATGCTATTGAAGTTGACAGCAAGATTATGACCATTGGCGGTTTTATTGGTGTAATTGTAGAAATTGATAAGGAAAATGATAGATATACTGTTAATTTTGGCACAGAAGAAGAGCCTATTAATATGGTAATTATCAAGGGTGCAGTGCGCAGCAGATTAGAAAAGTAACTTTATAGTATATAGAAAAAAAGGGGCGCAAAGTATTGTTGCACCCCTTTTTTGATATAAAGAATATTCATTTAGATTTTACATTTACAGCCAGGATGCCGCTAATTCCGCCAATGGCAATGGAAAAGAGAGTATCAATCCAATCAAATACTTTGCCAAATGCGCTTTTGTCAAGCAGCGAAAACATCAATGCGGTAATAAGCGCATAAAGTATCCCTGTCAGCGCACCTTTGGCAGCACCATTTGCAGGGTGTTTAATGCCTGATATCATACCAAATAATATACTTAATATTTTTATAGCTTGATTGATTATTTTTAATGCGGAATCATTAATATTCACAAATTTTACTATTAAAGCCAGCACCAATGCCAATAAAACAGAAATCAGCACAGCAAAGAGCGTAGATAGCAGTATATCTTTGAAAAAACTTAAATATTTATTATTTTCTTTCATTTTTTAAC
>CAYSNP010000061.1:0-7162 GCA_964432485.1 uncultured Christensenellaceae bacterium
CGTTTTCATTTAGTAAGTATATCTTTTATACATTGTACATCCTCTTTAATACTGCCTACTACTTTTAGGCTTTCTGCAAGTTCCTTGATAGTTTGCTGGTATTTTTCTTCTCGTTGCTTGCTATCTTTTAGCTGATATATAAAGAGGCACACAAACAGCATTGCCCATATTCCTGTTTGGGTAGCTTGTTCAAATATAGTGTTCCACATAATTAAGTGCTCCTTTTTAATTGACTTGCTGATAAGTCGGCAAAGTAGAAGCCTAAGGTAGACTTTAACACCCCTTCGTTCTCCTTAATAAGCTGAATTGCAACATCTTTAGGCAAGCTATCGTAAAACGCCAGCGCATAGCGATAGCGTGCATCCATCTCTGCTGCTTTAGGACCAGTATAGCCTGTAACTTGCTCTCTTTTTGCAGTTTCTTTATCTTGTCTCTCTTGAGCAATATGCCTTTCTGTTTCCATTTTGTTAATGGTGTCCTCTCTGTATTTTTGATATGCCGCTTCCTCTTTGATAATTTTTGCATTGTAAGTATTGATAGCGGCAATAAGGTTATCCCGCTCTTTTTTTAGCGCAATAATTTTACCCTCTAAATCTGCGGCAAACTTTAGCTCATATTCTTTTAGGGCATATATTCTGTTTTGCTCAATCAGCTCTATAGCCTTATTGTAATCGTTTAAGGTAGCAGTATATTTTTCGCTTCTTTCTGCAAGTGCCCGTTGCCTTTCGGTGGATGTATCCAAAAGCGTATTTGTAGTAATGCTGGAATGAATTATACCCTGCTTTATCATATTTTGCCTTTGCCGCTCTATAAGGTCGGCAAATGCCCTGTCCAAATTGCGCATATCCTCATTATATTTGATATCTGCACTGGTGATTTTCTTTTCCATATTGCTAAGGTTAGAAAAAGTATCCAGCTCCACCTTATCCACCTTTTTGGTATAATCAGGCAATAGCGCACCTTCCGCCCTTGCTTCGATATCCTCATCAGAGATTTCGGGCACAGGCTTAGGGACTAGCCCCAAGGTAGGCTCAAACATACTCTCGTAGTCAGGTTGAGGGATCATTTCTCTTTCTTTATACTTTGCCTCCAATGCTCTTAACCTGCTTACAAGCTGCTCATTTTGCGCTCGTTGTTCTGCGCTGATTTGGGGCTCTAAGCTCTCGGGCTCTTTTTTAATAATATTCTTAAAGGCTGCAAAGAAGTTGTCTATTTCTCTTTTCAGCCAATCACCTTTTGCCATAACCCCTCCTTAACTTGATAGCTTTTCTAAGATTTTGTCTATCTTTTTGCCTAGACTTATCAGTTTGTCAGTAAGCTCTTCAAGTTTTACTAAAATTTCAATTATTTGCATAATAATACCTCATTGTGTCAAAAGTTAGCTGCAAGTTAGAAACAAAAAAATACTCCTCATCACTTGCTATGCTTATAGCCACACTATCGCATTTCTTATTTATAGGCAGCCTTTGCGGCTTAGCGGATGCGCTTAGGTAGTAAATGCTTTGCCCCTCATCATGCGTAACCGTTAAAACCGCCGGGTGTAAGCAAGAAATAAAAATATTGCGCAGTATTTTATACCTGTCAATGCTGGCAAGATTAGATAACGAACTAGACCAAAGCTTTTTAAGCGGAACTCCGTCCAACTTGCCATCGTTGGTCAGCTTATATACCCAGCAGCCCCTAAAATTGTTCAGACTTACATAAACCCCGCAATTCTTTTCGATATTAATTGGCAAAAAGCTATTTATATCTACTCCTCGCATTATGCTGACAGAGCCGGTAAGCTGGTCAAATGCCACTACACAATTATTTTTATAAATTGCAAGAGCCTCGTCGCCCACTTTGCTACTGTCCAAATTCTTTAGCCGCAAAGCTACCATATATTTTTGGTCAAAAAAGCAAACTGTTGCATTTTCCACACTTTCTATCAAAGGGGTAAAACGCTCATATACCTTGCTTGCCACAAAGCCGTCAAAGGCATAAAATCCATCGTCAGCATAAAAGATAATCTTGTCACTGGTAGCCTGAATTAAGTTAGCATATATTTTATTGTTGCTGACAAAAACTCGAGTCAGCTTGTAATCGCTGGGGTCGGCATAAGCGGCTAACCTATGTATACAAAACTCTCTAAAGATAAAAATATAGTCCTTAAAGCTAACTACCTTTAACAGCTTTCCTCCGTCATCGGGAAAAGTAATATACCCCCCTTTGCCCGTTTCTGCAGTAAAATCCGTAGGGTCTAAATCAGCAGAAAACCATAGCTTATTAGTTTCTTTTTCTGCAAGCCAAGCCCTTTCGTAATGGATACATACAGAGCTGGCTTTGGGCACATCGGGATATGAGGTAAACGCCTCACCGTCATAGACTTGTGCGCCGCCGGTTGACTGATAAATAACCAGTACATCCTCACCGTCCATATGATAGTTGATACAATGCAGGTCAGCACCTTGAGGCAAGCCCATTTCCTCCGTTACATTGGTAAAGTCTGAGCCCTTAAAGTTGCAAGTGTACAACCGATTGTAACGAGTATGCACCATTAACTTATCTTCTCTAGTTTTTTGCTCGTAATTGTATTTGCGGTATAAAAATAGCTGCTTAAAGAATTGCGTTTCATAGCTAAGGTTTGGAAAAAATCGTTGCGTGCCTAGCGAATCAAAGTAAGTGCCTTTTTCCATACCAAAACTTGTAGTAAGCTTTTCGTCCTTAAATGCAATATTGTAAGCAAAGGCCGCATATCCCAGCGGCAAGCTGGCAGGCTCGCTTTTGGCGTCTATACCTAAGAATCTATGTATAGGATAGGTAAAGCGTGAAGGTGCGGGAGTCTTATCCCGCCTAAATCGTCCTAACATAATAATTTGTCCGCCTTTAGCGTTAAGTTGCGCAGCCGCACTTGCGCATTGTTAAGGCTATACTCATAGCGATTGCGATAATAAGCTGCTTCGTCTACCATTCCCCCACGGTAAAAGTATTCGCTGGCTATCCCGTTGGCTAGCATGTATTCGCTAAATCTGGGAGGCAGCTCTAACAAGCTATCCAATTCGGGCTCGTCAGGTTTGTAGTAATACTTGACCGTAGCATTGCCTTGTAAATCTGCGCTTTTTACAAAGAGCGGAAACATTTCGAAGTTAAAACTTTTGCCACCTTGCTTTACGGATAAAATATCCTTAACTTTGCTTGTAAACTCTGTAAAATAGGCTATCCCATCCTTGAATTCTACTTCTTCCTCTGCTTTAAGATGTACATAATCGCAAGTTAATTCGTCATATATGCTTAAAGCGGCGGCAATTAGTTTATCTTTTTCCGCACCTTTTTCATCTAAATCGATATTTTCACCAATTATTGCTATTGTTCGTTCCAGGACCTCTCTTAAAGTCATACTCCCTCCTTATGGGCGATAGCCCTCTAATCGTTCTGCAATTTGTTCTCTTGCCCTTGCTTTTGCTTGTGCATTTATCCTTTTTTCATTGGCGTCAAGCTCTGCCAAGATTTGCTTAGCTCTGCTCCACCTTGTTTTGTAAGTATGCGCAACAGCCCTGTAATCTAGACTGTCAAAAGGATATACCAGCAATAGGCTGTCTTTTTTTTCTTTATTGTGCAGTTGGTACTTGCCTGTCCTTGTATTATATTTTAGGCGGTAACGCCTATCAATACGAGCTAGCTCCTCTGCTATATGGTATAGGTCATGCTCAATTGTAATAAGTTTCTCTATCATAATTTGCCTATAAAGGGGCTTGGCGGCATACTGCCGCCAAGCCAAGCCTAGTGATGTTATTCCTCTTCCGCAGGGGATATAATGCCTGACATTAATGCTTGCCCTGTAGGTTTTGTACAAATAAGGTTGGCATACTTTACTAAAGTTGCTTGATAACAAGGCTTGCTTTCCATTTGTCTAAGCACACTTCCGCCCTCTCCTTCTAACCATTTCCAATCACATAGCTGCTGGAGCTTAAAGTCATTGGTATTGAGGAAGTACATTTGCCCGTCCGGACAAAAGCGGTCTGCCACAATGGGTATACCGTTATAGCTCAGAGCCTTAAAACCGCCATCAATATTAAAGTAATCAATATTCATACGGTTGGCTTGCATGAATTGCAAGTATTTTCGTCTAACATCATAAGAGCAAAGGATTAGATTGATATCTCCCCCGCTGCGCTCCTCTAACATATCAAGCTGCGCCTGAATGGCATCAGAACTAATCGGAGCATTGATATTGTTAATGATAGGCAAAATATTAGCAATATTTATACGCATATTGCCATAAAATTGCATTTCGCTAGCGTCAAACAAATAAGGCAACCCATAAATTTCGCAATTCAAAGATTGCTGCAGCGTAATCAGGTCGTCTTTTGCCACCCCTGTATTGGCTTTTATAGAAGGCGAAATTGTAATAGTGCCATCCACTCTGTTTACCAGCGTAACTTTATGGCCGCCTCCTCTAAGAGTTGTTGGGGTGGTAATATCTATCAGCATACCTTCAATAAAGTTTCGGGTGTTGGATACAGGCAGCTCGTTATAACTTGTTGCCTCCCCCAGTGTGCCTACGGTAGCAAGTACCCCGTTGCCTTTTTGAAAAAGCATCCTGCCAAAATTAAACTTTGCCGCTTCCAGCAAGCCTTCCATTTCTGCATTAAGCACACTTACCAAACTATTGATAGAAGAACGGCTTGCTCTGATTACTTTATCGCTTAATTCAATATTGCCATAGATATTTTTTAAGTCGGCTTTAAGACTGCAATAAGTATTGCCGCTTGCGGTAGGCAAAGGGCTTTGCTCACTTCCTGAGCCTATGCCGCCGTTGATACCAACCTTTACTGCGCTTAGAATGTTTTTGCCTACTATATCCTCGCTGCCCATAGCCACTTTATTATAAAAAGGGTTGGTGGCAGCATTTAGTTGATTGATTATTACTCCTAAATAAGCATCTTTTAGTACACTATTTGCACTTTGTATTGTTACCATATTCTCCTCACGAATTTAATATTTTTTTTGCTAATAACCCTGCTTCTGCAATTGTAGAAGGTTTTAGCGGAGGAGCAGTTGGGATTTCGCCGCCTCGCGGCATCACCTTTGGTGCCTGTTTGTTAAGAGAAGAAATATATTCGGCTATGATTTGCTCTCGCAGCAACTCTTGATTTTCGTTGCTGTCCTGCTCTTTATCCTGGTGCTCTGCCTTGTTTGCCAGAGTTTTAGACAGTACATTGATAAGCGCATACTCCAAGCAATCATCTTGAGCTATAATATCGTTGTTTTGCTTTATGTACTCCTCTATTTCTGCACTAAAGGTGCGAGCAACAGGATATTTTGCGAATAAATTGCTTACTTTCTCTTCCCAACCAACTACCTTACCCTCTGTTTGTCCCTCTAGCTTTGCGCCCTCCTCTGCGGCTTTTTCCAGCTCACGCAAGCGTTGAGAGCGTCTTGTAAACTCTGCCTCAAGGGCACGGTAAGCCTTGGCTAGCTCCTCTTCATTTGCAAATTTGCCTAAGGGAGAACTCGCTCCTTTTTCTGCGCCTGCCTGCTCAACATTGTCTTGAGTGGGCAGCTCGGGAGTTAGAGCAACTTTGTCCTTTTCTTGCATATTTTTTATCTCCTTTTTTTAATTAATATTGTTAAGAGCATTAGCTTCCGACTCCAATCTTTTTAGCTTTCTATGCTCTCTTGTATGGCGCAAAATGCGCTCTTTAGCTTGTTTTGAAAGGCTAAACTCATCGCTTATAATGAACCGAATATGCTCTTTAATATGCAGTTCGTGGTCATCTACCTCGTCAGCTTCCGCATAGCCTGACTGCAACTTTCGATTTTCTTTTTCTGCCTTTTTAATATGTAGCTCGTCCAAACTTCTTGAGGCTTCCCAATTGCCAAAGCCCAGCACTTCAAGCAGCTTAACCTTAGTATGGGTACTTAATTTACCGTTTTCGTCTCCCAAAAGCCCCAGTTTAAGCAATTCAATAGCCATATTTTTGCGATTGGCAGGAGTTTCGGCAAGCTCGTTTTCACTGTCAAAAACTAAGTTCTCGCTGCTAATATCATTGTTTTCAAAAGCAAATTGCTCCAACTGATTGTTATCCCCTGCTATCTTTTGCAGCAAGTTTTTGCTTGCAAATTGTTTGAAAAGACGCAAAGTTTGTTTGCCTACTTCCTTAATGCTGTTTCTGATACTTTCTGCAGTTACCGTAAGCCTGGTGTCATCTTGTTCTATCAGCAAAGATAAAGCTATGCCTGATATTGTTACTGCGGGCAAGTTGGATTTGGTCACAAAATCGCTTATGCCGGAAAGGGTAATAAATTCGGAAAGCAGCCTGTCTTCCTCATCTCTAAACTCAGCGGGCACGCTGCCTGCCGCCATCATTCTTGGAGCGGGAGAGCCTTGACGGTAAATAAGCACTTTGCCGGGGCTAAGCCCTTCTTCTTCTAAATTGTCTATATCTACTGAGCCGTCCTCTACTGTCATTACTCCTAATGCCAGCCTGTTTAAGAACTCATGCTTACGATTCTTTACCCCGTTATATGCCCTTTGCACAGGGATAAGGCGTTCTATTAAGCTAAGCCCGTAAAAACTGCCGGGCTGACTAATGGCATAATGGCGCACAAAAGGGAATCCTCTTTCGCCATCTACACGATTTTGGTAAGGCAGCTCCCCTTTATGCAATAGTTTGCCGCTTGCTACAATTACAAGCCTGCCTAGCGGATGTTGTTTACAAGGTTTGGTGTAGTGTTCTATAACTAATGCATATCCGTGTTTTGCGCCGCCAAAAACTTTAAGATTGTGTGCGCTGTACCCCAGTCCGCCTCCGGTAGGATAGCTATCCATATTAATTACATTGATTTCTTCCTCTGCTACTTCTACTCCCCAAATCTCCTCTATTTGCGCAATGGGATATGCTCGGGCATGAATAAGGCTTACACAATCATCAAGGTCGCTTGCAAAAAGGGTGTCGGGATAAATCTCATAAGGCGGACAAATAGCAAGCTCCAGTCCCCCTTCCATAATGGGTTCCCCTTTTTCATCCTCGCCTACTATTGCGCCAATTGCAGGATTCCAGCGCACCTTATAAAAACAAGTGCCCGTCACCTCCGCCCAATAGTTGCATACGGTAGAAAGCCTTGCCAAATCACCTTCGGACAATGCTGCAGAAAGCAACTTAGTTGCAAACTTTGCGCT
>CAYSNP010000062.1:0-7115 GCA_964432485.1 uncultured Christensenellaceae bacterium
AGCAAAAGGCATCATAAAAGCAGAGCTCGCATTTATGACTCAGCGCTTTAGCGTAGAAGCAGAAGACACCTTCAGCGCAGAAGAATTAAAAGAATTGGTTGTTAAAATTGTGAAAAAACATGAGTCGGATGTAGCAGTCTGCTGATTTCCGAAAGCTATTGATTTCTAAGGTAAAAAAAGCTTCATGTGATGGAGGTTATGATGAAGAGTCGATTAAGTAAATATAAAAAGGCGGACTAACCGCCTTTATATAAAGATTTACTTATTATTATCTATAAGTCTACTGCTTGCTAATAAGTCTAAGGTCAATTCTGCCTTTTTCGTCTATCTTTATCACTTTAACTTTAACCCAATCTCCAATATTAACTACATCGGTAACCTTTTCCACTCTTTCCTTAGAAAGTTTAGAAATATGCACCATACCTTCTCTGCCCGGAGATATTTCCACAAAAGCTCCAAAATCTAAAATGCGCTTAACTTCGCCTTCAAACTCATCGCCTGCTACCGGGTCTATAACAATTGATTTAATAATGCGCTCAGCTTTTTCTATCATTTCAATATCGACTGAAGAAATAAATACCATACCGTCATCATTTATATCTATTTTAACGCCCGTTTGCTCAATAATCTTATTGATTACCTTGCCGCCTGTACCAATTACATCCTTAATCTTATCTTTTGAAATTTCAAAGCTGGTAATTTTGGGAGCATAAGGAGAAAGCTCAGGTCGAGGCTCTGCCAATGTTTTAGACATAATATCCAAAATATGCAGCCTGCCTTCATGAGCTTGAGCAAGGGCGGTCTCTAATATTTTTCTGTCAATGCCCTTGATTTTTATATCCATTTGAATAGCGGTAATGCCCGCAGCAGTTCCCGCCACCTTAAAGTCCATATCTCCAAAAAAGTCTTCTAAACCTTGAATGTCGCTAAGAATAGACAGCTTCCCATTCTCGTCTTTTATCAGTCCCATGGCAATACCGGCAACAGGCGCTTTAATAGGTATGCCCGCATCCATTAAAGATAGGGTTGAGCCGCAAATACTTGCTTGCGAAGTGCTGCCATTGCTGGAGACCACCTCGCTGACTGTGCGAATAGCATAAGGAAAACTTTCTTCATTGGGCAACACCGGCTCTAATGCTCTTTCTGCAAGCGCACCATGCCCTATCTCCCGCCTGCCTGTAAAACGCAAAGGCTTGGCTTCGCCAGTAGAATAAGGAGGAAAGTTGTAATGATGCATATATCTCTTAAACTCTACCTCATCCAAACTTTCTAATTTTTGCACTTCGCTTAAAGTGCCTAAGGTACAAAGGGTCATAGCTTGCGTTTGTCCTCTTGTAAATACTGCTGAGCCATGCACTCTTGGAAAGATGCCGACCTCGCACCAAATATCTCGAATGTCTTTTAGTCCCCTGCCGTCAGGGCGAACGCTTGCCGAGCTTATCCTTTGTCTTACATACTCTTTCTTTAGCGTGTAGATAGCCTCTTCTACATCTTTAGAATTGTCAGGATAAAGTTCTGCAAAATGCGCCTTAATTTCTTCCTCTATTTGGTCTTCTCTTTCTTCTCTTTCTTGCCTGTCAAAGGTGTCATAAATATAAGCAATTTTTTCTGCAGAATACTTTTCCACCTCTGCAAAGATATTTTCATCGGGCAAAACTAATTTAATTTCCTTTTTTGGTTTGCCTACTTCTTGAGTGATTTCTTCTACCCAAGCAGTTACTTTCTTTATTTCTTCATGCCCAAACATAATAGCGCCAAGCAACTCTTCTTCCGTAACCTCATTTGCGCCCGCTTCTACCATTAGTATTGCTTCTTTAGTGCCGCTTAAAGTTAAATGCAGCTTGCTTCTATCTCTTTCTTCGCTGTTGGGATTGATAATGTATCTGCCATCCACAAAGCCCACTACTACCGAGCCCGTAGGTCCGTTAAACGGGATATCCGAAGTGCAAAGAGCAATAGAACTGCCTATCATAGCAAATACTTCGGGAGGAATATCAGGGTCTACGCTAAGAGTGGTAGCCACAAGCGATACATCATTATACATACCTTTAGGAAAAAGCGGTCTAAGCGGTCTATCTATCAGCCTAGAAGTGAGTATTGCTTTATCGCTGGGTCGCCCTTCTCTTTTGCGGTATCCGCCGGGAATCTTGCCAATAGAGTACATTTTTTCTTCAAAGTCAACGCCTAGAGGGAAGTAATCCACTCCCTCACGAGGGCTTTTTGCCATTGTTACATTGACCATAACTACAGTATCCCCGCATCTTACAATGCAATGTCCGCTGGCTTGCCAGGCATAGCCTCCTAATTCTGCGCTCATGCGCCGTCCGCCAATTACTGTCTCGAAAGTTCTACTTTCCTTCATCATTACCTCCTGCCGCACTCATGTGCTGGCTATTTTTATTTTTAATTAAACAAATAACTAATCTAATTTATGGTCTTTTGGAAGCATATTTATACTGCCAAAAAAAGGGGCTGACCAAAGAACAAATGGCACAGCCCCAAAAAGTTCATTTTTTCTGTAAACTGGATTTTGCATGCATATAGCAGCTATCTTCTCAATCCAAGCTCACTAATCAAAGCTCTGTAACGCTCAATATCCTTTTCTTTAAGGTAAGCAAGCAAACTTCTTCTATGACCTACCATCTTTAAGAGTCCACGCCTGCTGTGATGGTCTTTCTTGTGATACTCTAAATGCTGAGTTAAATGCTTAATCCTGTCTGTAAGGAGAGCTATTTGCACCTCAGGACTGCCTGTGTCCCCTTCTTTACGAGCAAACTTTTTAATAGTTTCGTTCTTTTGCTCTTTTGACTTTTGATTATTATCCATTTTTACCTCCTCCTAATGAATAATTTAATACGCCTTAAACAAAGTGCGGATGTCAGGATTATCTCAAACTTTGTAAAAGGTATGCTAATAATATAACATAATTATTTTTTTATGTAAACTATATTTTAAGCGTTAGCAAAAGGAGGCAAGAAGCTAATCTAACTTAGGGAAGAATTTCTGGTCAATTACAGGCTGGCCATTTTTTTCTTTTACGCCAAATCGGTACTCTATCATCAATTCTGCCAATCTGTTACCGTCTATAAGCACAATATCTTTTGCGCCTTCCACCTCTTGAATGGCTAAATGGTGAAAACGTGCATTGGTCATAACAATGGCTTTTTTCGCCTTTTTATATTGAATAGCTCCATAGAATTGGCGTATTTCCGTTGCCGAAGTCATTTTATTTAATGCTTTTCTGCACTTGCTTTGAATATAAATAATTTCTTTTTCAAAGCCTAACTCGTCTACAATACGCACAATACCGTCTATCCCGCCGTCATCTGTGCCGCCAAGTACAATGCCGAAGCTGGGGTCTACTTTAAAGATTTTGCAAACAAGATTAACGCAAGCCTCCTCAAAAAACTCCGAAGAACTAACAGCAAAATATCTGTTAATAGTGTCCTTTAATTCTTTAAGATATCTTTCTTTAAGTTTCTCCGTTTCGTTTATCAGCTCATCGTATAACCTATATGCATCATTAGTTATTTCCTTAAAGGATACCTTATAATCTTTAGTGCTTCGTTTATGTGTTTTTTGCCGCACTTGTTGGGCATTCTTTTCAGGTTTAGTTTGGACTTTCGGTATAGTATACAAGTTCTCTTTTACGGTAATTACTTCATTGTTTTCAAAGTCATTAATTACCGTACCGATTATGCTCTTATAAGCTGTGAACTTAGAGTCCGGCGCGCGATTCTTCATATCCTCACTGCTAAGCCCTAATGTTTTACAGCTTTCTATAAGCAGATTTTGTCTTGTTATCTTCTTGCCAAGCAAAATAGAATGAATAGCCGCCTCTATATCCTCTTTTTTTGGCATAAGAAATTCTCTTTTTTTATTTTCCATATTTCTCCATAATTGTATTTATAATACTATATTATATATTGTTCTTTTTTTGCAGCAGCTTGCGCCAGCGCCCTTGCTTTTTCTTGATAGCCGGGCCTTCCCAGCAGCGCATAAGCGGCATTCTTGCCTTCCTCCACGCCGGGTTGATTAAAAGCATCTATATTGAGCAATGCACCCATATAGGCTGTTTCTAACATAAAAAACATTAATAATTGCCCCAGTGTGTGCGCATTAACCATAGGCAATATAATCTTACGATTTAATTTACCGCTTTTTGTAAGCGCATACTCGGTAGCATGCAGTTCTGCCTTAATTAGCTCATTTAGCGTATGTCCGCACAAGAAATTGACAGACGGAACATCTTGCAGTCCGGCACTTATCACCACTTCTTTGCGATAATTCTCTACCTCTATAAATGTTATCACCTTATCATAAGGCCCTTCTGCGTAAAGCTGAACTTGGCTATGCTGGTCGGTTACCCCCAGCGCGCCTACAGGCGTTTGCCCCACATTGACCACCTCGCCCTTATTGTTGTGCGCTTTGCCTAAGCTCTCTCCCCAAAGTTGGCAATACCAATCCCCCATAAGACGCAAGCTATCGGCATAGGGCATAACTACACTAATATTTTTGCCATTTTTAATAGAAAGATAAGAAAGAGCGGCATTTACAAGAGCAGGATTGCGCTCATTTGCTTTTTTGCATTTTTTATCCATATAAATAGCACCTGCAAGCAAACCTTTTATATCAATCCTAAGCACAGCGGCAGGAAGCAACCCCACAGGAGAAAGCTGACTAAATCTGCCGCCCACTCCGTCGGGAATATAAAATGCCTTAAACCCTTCCTTCTCGGCAATTTTAATCAAACTGCCTGAAGTTTTGCTGGTAGTGACAATAATATGCTCCTTAGCTTTTTCGCCTAACTCTCGTTTTAGAATGTCGATAATAATAAGGTATTGACTCATAGTTTCTGAGGTTGAGCCCGACTTGGAAATTACATTGAACATAGTCTTGTTAATATCAATTACATCAAATAGCGATGCCATACGCTCCGGGTCTATATTTTCCTCAACATAGAATTTGGGTGCCCTTCTCTTAGCTTTTGGTAGCTCATTATGCCGAAAATGGCACAAAGCCTGAAAAGCCGCTAAAGGTCCTAGCGCGCTGCCGCCAATCCCTAATACAACAAAATAATCAAACTTTTGTCGTGCCTCTTTTGCCGCTGCAAGCAAGCTAGCTACCACTTCATCTTTGGGGGATATAATATTCATCCACCCTTGCATACCTTGTCCCCGCTTTGCCTCTACTTGAGCGTGTGCTTGCTTAGCTTCTTTGAGGGCGTTGCTTATTTGCTCTTTGCTAAAACCTTGCTTGCCTAGCAAATCTGCTGTCATATTGTTATAATCTAACCTTATAGGCTGCGCCTTAGCCATTTAATTCCCTCCGTTTTTTGCTTTTTCTAAGCAATCATTTAAGTGGTCATAGCACTCTTTTATTTCGCTGTATTCTTGAAAATTGTTAGCGTAAACTTCTAGCATTGCAGGGCCGTTATAGCCCGTGTCCAAAATGCGCTTAAACAATTCTACAAAATCCACAATGCCTCTGCCCGGCAAGCAAAGAGTGCCGCTTTCGTTGTAATCGCATAGGTGAACATTGGCAAGGTCGTCCCCTATTGCATCCAAATATTCAAAATAGCTGATTTTGCTTTGCATAGCTTGCTTAATATCCAAACAAGCCTTGACCTTTACATATTTTCGCAACTGTGTAAAAAACTCCGGATAATTAAAAAAAGCCCAATGCACATTTTCATAAGTGAGCCTGCAACCGCCGCCGTATTCGCATAACATTGCATCTATTTCCGCAAGCCTTTTGCCAAATTTTGCAAAATCAATATTATAAGGGATTCTTTTGATTCTGCCAGGACCGTGGAATGTATAATACTGTGCTCCAAGCACTTTAGCGCCATACGCCGCTTGCTTAAAAAAGAACTCGCAATCCTGCCTTGTCTTTGCCACAGGGTTAAAAAGTTCGGGTTCAAATTGTTGATTAAGGGTATGAATTGAGTATATTTTTACGCTTTTAGGCACTTTTGCAAGTGCCTCTACATATTCGGGCTTATATTCGCTAAATGTGGATAAAAATACTTCGCAAACCTCTGCGCCTATCGTCTCTATTACAGGTATTGCACCCTCAGTAGTTTCCTTGGTAAAAAAAGATGCTGTGGATATCCCTATTTGCATAAATCTCCTTATTTAAGATTATACAATTTTTTCACCAAAATGTCTAGCAATTAAATCTTTTGTTAGACTTACACTAACACAGCTTCACTTAATACAAGAAGCAAAGACAAATTTTTCGTTTTTTTGTTTGATAGTACAATACATAGTCTGATTATTTTTCCGTAAACTCCACGGAGATCACATCCGTTTTATCCATTTTTACAACAAGGCATCTTTGCCATGATCTTACCGCATCTCCGACAGCTTCTTTTGGTTTAACGGATTTGACTTCTATTTTCAGCGTTTGATTGTCAACGACTATTTTGTTAATCTTGTATGGTCGTACATAGTTACAAGTAAAAACATATATGCAAACTATACTCTTATCAAAATCGATTTCCAACGGGAATTCCGTAAAGATTGCTTCGAATTCTTCTCCGCTTTTGATTAAGCGGGCTACGCTTTTGGGGTACGAATTGTCATCAGTGTTTATACCCTCAAAATAAGCTCCTTGCGTGATATTTTCTAACAGAAATTGCTCGGCTATCCATTTGCCTGCATCGTCGTACATCACGGCGTTATACGGAATTTTATTTTCGCAAGCCCCAAGTGAAAATGCCATAACCATTAGCACCCCCAGTATTAAGATTTTTTTGACCATTTTTCAAATCTCCTTTTGTGCTTTTTTATATTTTTCTTATAAAATCTTGTGTCTGATGTATACAGAAAAAGAGTTTATGTCGCTCATATCACTCTTTTCAACTTCAATTAAAATCGTCACGAATTGCATCATGTCATTAACTGCACTGCCGTAGGAACTTCCAAGCAATGCCAGTGTAATTGCACCGTTATCAACATTTATGCTGTCAACTGAATATGAAATATCAGTACTGGTCGCCCAAAAGCAATAAAACATTAGTGCTTTGCTCTGAAAAAAAACACCGCTGTATCGCTCTCCAATCGGAGTTGTAGTTCCCCAATTAACATCATGCTCATCAAAAAACGATGTCA
>CAYSNP010000063.1:0-6974 GCA_964432485.1 uncultured Christensenellaceae bacterium
GGGCATCTGTTTGCGCCTCTTTATCTCCAATAATCACCATATAAGGCACTTTTTCGAGGCGGGCTTCTCTTATTTTATAACCTATTTTTTCATTGCGCAAGTCTGTTTCTGTCCTAATGTTATATTCCCTAAGTTTTGCCGCAATTTCAAGCGTTTTTTCTGCTGTGCGTTCGGTTAGCGCAAGCAGTTTTACTTGTATTGGCGCAAACCAAACGGGAAATGCTCCTGCATATTTTTCTATTAATAAGGCAATGGTGCGCTCATAGCAACCCACAGAACTGCGATGAATAATAGTAGGGCGCACTTTTTGTCCGTTTTCGTCAATATAGCTCATATCCAATCTTTCAGGAAGGAAGAAGTCAACTTGTACGGTAATAAGGGTATCTTCCTTGCCATGCACATTTTTAATTTGGATATCCAGCTTTGGTCCATAAAAAGCCGCTTCTCCGTCTGCTTCAACATAGACTATATTTAATTTATCCAGTATCTTTTTCATTATAGCTTGAGTATAGTTCCAAGCGTCTTCGTTATCAATATATTTTTCCCTGTCGTTGGGGTCCCACTTAGAAAAGCGGAAGGAAATATCTTGCCGCAAGCCCAAACTGTCTAAAATATAATAAATAAGGTCTATGGTGTCAGTAAACTCTTTTTCTATTTGCTCAGGCGTGCAAATAATATGCCCCTCGGAAAGCGTAAATTGTCTGATACGAATAAGCCCATGCATTTCGCCGCTTGCCTCTTTTCGGAAAAGCGTGCTGGTTTCTGCGTATCTAATTGGCAAATCTCTGTATGACTTTAGCCCGTTATTATAGATTTGAAATTGGAAAGGGCAAGTCATGGGACGCAAAGCCAGTAGCTCTTCTTCCTGATTTTCCTCACTTCCGATAATAAACATTTTATCTTTATAGTGAGACCAATGGCCGCTGGCAAGATAAAGGTTATGTTTGGAGATATAAGGGGTTCTGGTCAGCAAGAAGCCTCGTTTTTCTTCCTCGTCCTCTACAAAACGGTTCAATATTTGAAAGAGTTTAGCCCCTTTAGGCATAAGCAGCGGAAGCCCTTGCCCAATATATTCACTGGTCATAAAGATGCCCAGCTCTCTCCCAATACGGTTATGGTCACGCAATTTAGCTTGCTCCAACTGCTCCAAATAAGCATCCAATTCTGACTTGGAAGGAAATGCCGAACCGTAAATTCGGGTAAGCATTTTATTGCGTTCGTCCCCTCGCCAATATGCGCCTGTAATAGAAGTCAGCTTAAATGCCTTTATATAGCCCGTGCTAGGCAAATGCGGTCCTCGACAAAGGTCAACAAAATCTCCTTGACGATAAAAGGAAATGGGCTGATTCTTATCCAGCTCTTTTATCAATTCTACCTTATAAGTCTCGTCTAGCTCTTGCATAAAGTTAAGTGCTTTTGAATAAGTTACTTTTTCTTTTACAATAGGGAGATTTTCTTTAATGATTTTTTTCATTTCCGCTTCTATTCTCTCTAAGGCATCTTTAGAAGGGGGCGACTTAAAATCAAAATCATAATAAAATCCACTTGCAATAGCAGGACCTATGGCAACTTTTACAGTAGGGTATATACGCTTGACAGCTTGCGCCATAATATGCGCCGCACTATGCCTATATACGCTTTTGCCCTCCTCATCCTCAAAAGTTATAAACTCCAGCTCCGCTCCGTCGGTAACTTCAGTACTTAACGATTCAAGTTGCCCGTCAATTTTGACAGCCACTGCCCGCTTTGCAAGGCCGGGGCTTATTTCTTTGGCGATTTGAAGAGCATTAAGCCCGTCTTCAAACTCTCTTTTGCTATCTTTTAATTTGATTATCATTGAAAAATCTCCAAATAATTCATAAATTAGCTTTTAATATTATAAACTTATATCATAATATAGTCAACATATTTGCAAGTTTTACTTGACAGATAATAGGGTGACTGATATTATATAAAAGAAGTAGAAGCATTTCTCACCGGAAGCGAAAGCGTAACGGTCAATAGCATTTTCTAAGATTTTTTGCTTTATTGATGGTGTAATGGTGTGTATTGCTTGTGCTTACACATTTTTTTTATGGAGGACGCAATTATTTTCAAAGAGTTATTAACTAACAACAAAATTAAAGAGCGAGAAGTCAGGCTAATTGACGAAAAAGGTACACAAGTGGGTATTGTTAGCATTTATGAAGCTAGCAGGATGGCAGAAGAGCGAAATTTGGATTTGGTACAGATGTCGGGCAGCTCTAAGCCTGTGGTGTGCAAGCTAATGGATTATGGCCGCTATCGCTACGAAAACTTAAAAAAAGAAAAGGAAGCGCTTAAAAAACAAAAAGTTATAGAAGTAAAAGATATATGGCTGTCGCAAACTATCGATGTAGGCGACCTTAACACCAAAGCTAAAGCTACAAGGAAATTCTTAGAGCAAGGCAACAAGGTTAGGGTATCTATTAGGATGAAAGGCAGACAGCAAGCGCACCCCGAAGTAAGTATGAAGGTTATGGAGCAATTTTTTGAATCATTAAAAGATATTGCGGCAGTAGAAAAGAATGCAACCAGAGAAGGACGAAGTATTGCTATGATACTAGCACCTATAAAAAATAACTAAAAGGAGTACAGAGAATGCCGAAAATGAAGACGCACAGCGGTGCTAAAAAACGCTTTTCGCTTACTGCATCAGGCAAAGTCAAGCGTGCCAAAATGAATAGGAATCATATTCTAAATAAAAAAACAACTAAAAGAAAACGCCAGCTAAGAAAGGGCGGACTTGTAGATTCTACTCAAGAAAAAACGATTAAATCTTTGATTTCTTAGTTATGCAGGAGGTTTGAAAATGAGAATTAAAAGAGGCGTAAACGCAATTAAAAAACGCAGAAAGATAATGAAACGAGCCAAAGGCTATTTTGGAGGCAAGAGCAAGCTGTATAGGGTAGCCCGCCAAGCTGTTATGAAGTCGGGGCAATATGCCTATGTTGGGCGCAAACTGAAAAAGCGTGACTTTAGAAGCCTTTGGATAGCTAGGATTAATGCGGCGGCAAGGGCTAACAACTTGTCTTATTCTAAGTTTATGTATGGGCTTAAAAGCGCCAATATTGAGCTTAACAGAAAGGTACTCGCCGATATGGCGGTCAATGATTCTGTCGGTTTTACCGCTTTATGCGAAAAAGCAAAGGCTGCTATTAGTGCATAGTATGAGTCGAGCAAGCTAGCTAGAGAATACTTTAACTTTAACAAAATTGGGCAAGGGCTGAATCGACATAGCGACTCAGCTCTTTTAATAAAAATATGGAAGCAATAACCTCAAGCGGAAACGAAAAGATTAAGCTGGTAAAATCTCTTTTAAGCAAAAAGGGCAGAGCTAAGCACGGACTTTTTATAGCCGAAGGCGGTAATTTAGTTAAGGATATTCCCGCAGGCTATCCTGTGGAGTTTATTCTTTTGAAAAAGAGTACCGCCGATAAGTTTGCAGATATGGCAAAATCTTTAAATCGCAATATTTACTTGGTAGAAGACAATATTTTCAAAACGATATCGGACACCGTAACTCCTTTTGGAGTAATGGCAGTTTGCAAGCAAAAAGAGCCAAAAGCCATAGAAAGCAGCAAAATTTTAGCTTTAGACAACATTCAAGACCCTGGCAATATGGGCACTATACTGCGTTCTTGCCTTGCTTTTGGCTTTTATGATATAATAGGTATAAGTTGCGCTGATATTTATAGCCCAAAAGTGGTGCGTGCATCAATGAGCGCAATTTTCAAGTTAAACTATATAGCAGTAGATATGGCAGCCGCCTTAGAAATTTTGGCTGACTATGATTTAGCTATCTTGGACGCTAAGGGAGCAGATATACGCTCTTGCGCTTTTGGCAAAAAGGTTGCGCTAGTTTTAGGCAATGAAAGCATAGGCGTATCCCAAGTGCTTAAAAGCAAAGGGCGTGCGGTAAGCATACCTATAAGCAATGCCATAGAAAGTTTGAATGCAGGGGTAGCGGCTTCAATAGCAATGTTCGAGCTTAAGCAAAAGGAGGGCAACAATGGCGGGGCATAGTAAATGGTCTAATATTAAAATTAAAAAGGGCAAAATGGATGCCAAACGAGGCAATATCTTTACCAAGATTGGCAGAGAGCTTTCCGTTGCAGTTAAGCAAGGCGGACCTGACCCCAATACCAATTCACGCTTACGGGATGCCATTGCCAAAGCCAGAGATAATAATATGCCGCAAGATACAATTTCTCGTTCTATCAAAAAAGCAAGCGGAGCTCAAGACAGCGAAAATTATGAAGAAATTGTTTATGAAGGCTATGGACCGGGCGGTATTGCCATTTTAGTTTATTCCCTTACCGATAATAAGAATCGCACAGCAGGCGATATAAGGCATGCCTTTGATAAATATGGCGGCTCCTTAGGTTCAAGCGGCTGTGTTTCTTATATGTTTAAGAAGCGTGGCGTGATTATTATTGACAAATCTGTTGATGAGGAAGAGTTTATGCTTGCCGCTCTTGAAGCGGGAGCTGAAGATATAGTGGAAAAAGACGAATTGTTTGAGGTATACTCCGACCCTTCTGCATTTGAAGCTGTGGTATCAGCCCTTGCCGAGGCAGGAGTTGAAATGCTCAATAGTGAGATTGCAATGGTGTGCGATTCAGAAGTGGAGCTGGAAGAGAGGCATATATCCACTTTTCAAAAACTTATAGAGAAGTTGGAAGAAAATGACGATGTGCAAGAGGTTGTACATAATGCAATTTTTGAAGAACAGGAGGAAGCACAATGAGCATAAAGGAATTATGCGCTTTGGCAAAAGAAGCATCATATAAACTTAGCACCTTATCAACACAGCAAAAAAATGCCGCTCTTGCGACTATTGGGACGCAAATTAAACTTGATAAAGATGTAATAATGCAGGCAAATGCAAAGGATTTAGCCCTTGCCAAAAAAAGAGGTAAACCGCAAGCATTTTTAGACAGATTAAAGTTAACAGAAACAAGGCTTCAAGGTATACTTGAGGGCTTAGAAGCAGTAGCCGCTCTTGCTGACCCTGTGGGGGAGATAGCGGAGCAGTATACGGTAGCAAGCGGCCTTAATATCAAAAAGGTACGCGCGCCTTTGGGCGTAATAGGCATTATTTACGAAGCAAGACCTAATGTTACCATAGATGCAATTGCTTTGACTCTAAAGAGCGGCAATGCTGTGGTGTTAAGGGGCAGCAGAGATGCCGCCAACTCCAATTATGCGCTGGTTCAAGCAGCTAAAAAAGGACTAAAGAGTGCGGAAATTAGTGAAAATGCCGTAGTATTTTTGGCCAGCCCTGCCCGAGAAGATACTAAAGTAATGCTAGAGCAAGCGGGCAGTATAGATGTAGTTATCCCCAGAGGGGGCGAAGAGCTTAAAAACTTTGTGTTAAAGCATGCAAATATGCCTGTTATAGCTTCCGCAGGCGGCAATTGCCACCTGTTTGTAGAAGCCAGCGCAGATTTGGAAAAAGCAATCCCGGTAATAGTCAATGCCAAAGTACAACGCCCTTCGGTATGCAATGCCTTAGAAACCCTTTTGGTTGAGCAGAGTATTGCGGACAGCTTTTTGCCTAAGGCGGCACAAGCGCTTCGCAAGGAAAAGGTTATATTAAAAGGAGATGCACAAGTTGCCGCTATACTTTCTGATATAGAGCTCGCAGATGATGCGGAGTACTATAAAGAATACAATGATTTAATCTTAAAGATTAAGATAGTAAAAGATACAACTAGTGCCATTGCACATATTAATAAATATGGGACAGGGCATTCTGAGGCAATTTTAACGCAAGATAGCACAAAAGCGGAGCAATTTACCTCAGCAGTAGATTCTGCGGCAGTATTTGTCAATGCTTCTACCCGTTTTACTGATGGTTTTGAGTTTGGATTGGGGGCAGAAATGGGGATTTCTACCCAAAAGCTCCATGTAAGAGGCCCTATTGGGTTAAAAGAGCTGACAAGCCTAAAATATGTGGTTACGGGTGATTGGACTGCAAGGAGTTAAATATATAATATCGTTTGAGTTTTTATGTCAAATATTGTATAATTGTGCAATAGGAGTTAAGATTTTATGCAAAGAATAGGGATTCTTACAAGCGGCGGCGACGCTCCGGGGATGAATGCCGCTATAAGGGCTGTTGTCAGATATGCAAGCAGTTTGAATATAAGCGTTTATGGGATTGAAAGAGGCTTTGACGGGCTGATAAACGGAGAAGTCAGAAGATTGGAATCTCGCAGTGTTTCGGATATTATTCATAGGGGCGGCACAATGCTAAAAACAGCACGAAGCCCCGAGTTTATGACCGAAAATGGTATGAAAAAGGCGCATAGCGTGCTGCAAGCATTTAATTTGCAAGGGCTGGTAGTGATTGGGGGAGATGGCTCATTTGCAGGTATCAGAGATTTGAAAGAGCATTTTAGCTACCCTTGCGTCGGCATCCCCGGCACCATAGACAATGATTTAATGTATACTGATTATACTTTAGGATTTGATACTGCGGTCAATACTGTGCTTGCCGCTATCAATAACATTCGTGACACAATGACCAGTCATGAGCGCGCTTGTATTATAGAGGTTATGGGACGCTCTAGCGGGGATATTGCTATTTATGCAGGCCTTGCAGGCGGCGCAGAAATTATGATAGTGCCGGAGTTAGAGTACAACATTGACGATATTTGCAGTATTATCAATGCCAATAAGCTAAAAGGTAAAAAATCGGACATTATAGTGTTGGCAGAAGGCGTTTGCGATGCGGAAGAACTTAAAACCAAGATAAAAGACAAAATAGATATTATCCTAAAAACCGTTAAATTGGGCTATATCCAACGGGGCGGAATGCCTACTATGGCCGACAGAGTGCTAGCAGCAAGGCTTTCTGTACATGCTGTAGACTTGCTTGCCCAAGACACAGGCTTTCGCTGTGTGGGCATAAAACAAAACAAAATCATAGATATGGATATAAGCAAAGC
>CAYSNP010000064.1:0-6528 GCA_964432485.1 uncultured Christensenellaceae bacterium
AAATTTACTTTTATTTAATTAAACGCATTAAGAACTTAATTACTTATCCATATCATTTTTTAAGAATTTCAAAATATCCTACTTAAAGAACTTACCTATCTTGACCACAAAAACTAAAATATAGGCAACTATTGCGCTGGCAAACCCCTGCAACAAATTGGATGGAATGCTTGCAAGCGCGCCAGAAAAAGAGCCTATCACAATAACGGATGCAAGATAGTATCCTATCACCATAACCAAAGCCCCTGCGGCAAGAGCCAGCCCGCCTTGCCATTGCAGCTTGTCAGAAATAGTCTTAGCACTTAAAGAGCGGCGAAATACTTTAGCATATACAATATATGCAACATAGCCCTCAAGTCCTTTAATAAATAAAGTAAAAGGTGCCCAAATTGAATAACCTGCCATAATATCGGCCAAAGCCGACCCTATACCCCCTGCAATCAAAGCAGGGATGCCTCCGTAAGCAAGTGCCACTGAAAGGATAATAATATCTCCAAAATTGATAAATCCTTGTGTGCCGGGTATAGGTATCACTATAACAATGGTAGCTACAGCTACTAAAGCAGTAAATAATGAAGTATATGCTATAAACTTAGCTCTATTGCTCATTCTTCTTGCCTTCCTTGTAATAGGTCTATCTTTTTTTCTAAATTATCGTCCAACCTAGCTAAATAATAGTTGATATCTTTAGGGCTGTTATGTCTGGCAATTAGCTTGTCTTGCACGCTTTTTGTCATTGCGCCCGCGCCTAGTCCTATTATACTATGGGTTTCTTCCATAATATCAATATTGTATAGACAAGGCTTGCCCGCTTGCATATACCCTATGTTTTCAAGAGCGTCAATCATATTCTTTTGCCTATAAATATAGTATGGCAAATAACCCGATTTGTCAAATATCTCAATAGCTCTGTCCGCAATTTCTTTTATTGGCTTAAAGTCCGCCTTAGTAGCAGCCTCCTTTAGTCGCCCGCCTCTTTTAAGGGCAAGAGTATGAACGGTAATATTTTCCGGCCGCAGGGCAAGGATTCCTTCAATTGTTCTAGCTATATCTTGACTGTTTTCTCCGGGCAGCCCTAAAATTATATCCGTATTCTTAATAAAATTAAATGCGCAAGCTTGCTCATAAGCCCGATAAAAGTCAGCTACGCTATGCTTCCGTCCTATTTTCTGTAATGTATTATCATTTAGAGATTGAGGGTTGATACTAACTCTAGTTACTCCATATTGCTGAAAAAGGTGTAAAATATTGTTGTCCAGCGTGTCAGGCCGTCCCGCTTCTACGCAGAACTCTTTAGCTTTATCGGAAAAAGGCCGCAATAGCCGCTCCAACAAGCGGTAAGGCAGGCAAGTGGGTGTACCGCCGCCAATATAAATGCATCTTATCTTTTTTTTGTTGTCCGCAACATATTGCATTGCCCTTTTGGCTTCATAGCATATAGCATTGACATAATCTTCCAGTCTTGATGCCACTCTATGCGCTTCGGTACTGATAAAGGAGCAATAATTACAGCGAGTAGGACAAAATGGTATATTGATATAAAAATCAATTTCGCTTTTATTATAAGAAATATAGCTTGACTGACTCTCTACTGTCTTAACAAGCAACTGCGCTCTTTTGGGCTCAATAAAATAGTTTTTAACCAAATAGCCAACTTTTTCTTCCCCTTTTGCAGCATTGCGAACAAGAGTGGTAGGACGCACCCCGGTAGCAGAGCCATAAGGCAGACTTATCCCCAAAAAGTTGCTTAAATATTTGTAAATAGCATTCTTGGCATAACGCTTATACAATCGCTTATATTGCAGTATATCTGTGCAATTAATAATAAAATCTTGGGTATAGTCCGGAGCAAAAGAGGAGTTTATTTTAATTTGCAATTCTTGCAAGCAGTCAATTTCTAAGTATGCTTGACTTTGATTATCTATTATTAAATAAGGGTTAAATGCTCTGACGACTTCTTCACAATCTCTTGCCCATTGGGGCAAATGCGCTATTAAGCGCGCCTTAAAGCTCATGATTGATAAGGTTATGTTTGCGCTCTGCTTCAAGAGTGGAAGACTGCTCATGTCCGGGATGTATAACATAATCACCCGTCAAAGCAAAAAGTCGCTTAATGCTGGCAAGCAAATCGCTATGATTGCTGTCATAAAAATCTGTTCTGCCATAGCTGCTACAAAACAAGGTATCTCCTGTGAAAATATAGCTTTCACAAAGGTAACAACAGCTATCTGCACTATGTCCGGGGGTTTCTAACACCTTAATTTCAAAACCGTCAAAGGGCAGCTTATCCCCGTCTTTTACCAGCTTATCTACCTCAGCGACAGGGATATCAGTCCATAGCCCACGAGAAAGATTAAGATTGCTATCTTTAAGTTTGGGCGCGCAAAGAGGATGTGCATATACCTGCGCCCCGTCCTCTCTAAACTTTTGAGTGTCTATTATATGGTCAAAATGCCCATGGGTCAGCAACACAGCTTCACAAGTTTTTCCCATAGCTTTTAATTTTGAACTAATTTGGCTATAGCCTGCGCTGGGGTCAATCACTACCGCCCTTTCCCCTTGGGTATGTAAAATATATGAATTAACCGTCATATATTTTATGCTGACAATTATCTTTTCCACCTTTAACATAATAAGCTGCCTAGCTCCGCCCTAATAGCTTGTAAAAACTCATTGTAAAAAACCACCTTAGGAGTTATCCCTTCTTTCTTAAATAAGCCTGCTAAATCTTTGGTCATAACTCCTTTTTCTATAACTGCAATGCTTGCCGCCTCTAGCTTATCGGCAAAATTTTTCAAGCTAGGAATATTATCTAGTTCCGCACGCTTTTTTAATGCTCCTGTCCAGGCAAATATAGTTGCCATTGGATTGGTGCTAACAGGCTTTCCTTGCAAATGCTGATAATAATGGCGGGTTACCGTGCCATGCGCCGCTTCATATTCATATTGGCCTTGCGGGCTAACCAATACAGAAGTCATCATTGCTAAGGAACCGTATACAGTAGCCACCATATCGCTCATTACATCGCCGTCATAGTTCTTACATGCCCAAATCATACCGCCTTCGCTGCGCATAATGCGCGCTACTGCATCATCAATAAGCGTATAAAAATATTCTATACCCGCATCACTAAACCGCTTTGCATACTCGGCATCAAAAACTTCTTGAAAAATATCCTTAAAACGGTGGTCGTAGATTTTGCTTATGGTGTCCTTGGTAGCAAACCATAAATCTTTTTTAATATCTAGGGCATAGTTAAAGCAACTTCTTGCAAAACTTGCTATGCTTTTATCTGTATTGTGAATTGCTTGTATTATCCCTGCACCTTGAAAATCTTTAATTAATACATTGTCTTGAGGAGTGTTAAGATACGCTTTGCCCTCTTGCGCTCTAACCTCTACCCCGGCATATACATCGCCATAAGCATGACGAGCTATAATTATTGGCTTTCGCCATCCATTGATAATAGGCTTTATACCATCTACCAAAATTGGAGCACGGAAAACCGTACCATCCAGCGCAGCCCTTATAGTGCCATTGGGTGATTTCCACATTTGGCTAAGGTTGTATTCGCTTACCCTTTGCGCATTGGGAGTAATGGTAGCACATTTTACCCCTACCCCATACTTTGCAATGGCAGCAGCACTTTCTAAAGTTATATTATCTTTAGTTTTTTCACGATTTTCCAAACCTAAATCATAATAATCTGTTTTTAATTCTATAAAAGGAGTTAATAAAATACCTTTAATTTCCTTCCAAAGCACTCGGGTCATTTCGTCGCCATCTATTTCTACCAGCGGCGTTTTCATATTTATCTTATGCATGCTTCCTCCTGTCTTTGATTAATATTACCATAGCAGTACAAATTAAATCAAGCAAAAGGCTTTAAAGAAAATCTAAACAAAGATATCCTTGACTATATGCAAAAAACTGCATAAAGGGGGACTGCTTTTATATTGTTTTCAAAACCAAAATTTTTGCTTGAAATGCGGATTGAGTACGCAGGAGCATATTTGTTGACAAATTGCTTTAAACTTTTTGCCTGAATATTGTCCGCTGCCTTAACCTCAATAGGAATTACATTGTCGTTTAATTGAATTACAAAATCAATTTCTGCCTTTCCCTTGCTTTCCCAATAATATAATTGATGCCCATTTGCCAGCAGTTCTTGTGCAATATAGCTTTCTGTCATTGCTCCTTTAGCCTCTCCGCCTATGCTAATTTGAGCAGTAATGCTGCTACACGGTATATTGCTCTTAGCATTAAGAAGCCCTATATCTGACATATATATCTTATAAGATAACCTGTCCTCGTAAAATGCAAGAGGCAGCTTGCCTTCTCGGGCTTTTTTGCATTTAATTACCAGCCCTGCGCTAGTAAGCCAATGCAAACCCACCTCATAAGAGCTTGCACGTGCATTGCTGCCTATTATGCTATACTGAAACTTTTTATTTTCCTTTGCAAGCTGATAAGGTATGCTGTTATAGATTGCCATAATCTTCACTTGCTCACTTCTGCTTGTATACTTAGCCATATCCGCTGCGTAAAGACTTAAAATTTCGTTTTGATACAGCCTTACATATTCCGTATCTCCTTTGAGCAAAAAAGCTGCAACAGCTCTTGGCATACCGCCCACAAATAAATAGTTGCGATAAAGTTCCAAAGCTTTGATATGCAAAGCGTTTGTCAAAGGAGTATTGCTTGCAAAAGCATTTTTAATAGCATTTAATAAAAAAGGATTGGCTTGCGCCAAAAACTCCTCAAAAGTCATTGGATACATTGTAAGCAATTCAACTTTGCCTACCGGAAAAGACAATTTATTTTGCTCCCCTTGACCTTGATACAAAGAAACTCCCAACAGGCTGCCTGCAGCTATAATATGATACTCTGGCGCTTGCTCACAAAAATATTTAAGCGATGTTAATGCGGCAGGACAAGTTTGAACTTCATCAAAAAAAAGCAAGGTATGCCCCTTGATAATGCTTTGACCTGTAAGAGCTTCCAGCTTGTTTATAATTTTTTCCGGATTAAGTTCCCCTTCAAAGATTGAATGTAAAGCGGGATTGCTTTCAAAATTCAAGACAATAATATTTGGATAGTAACTTTTTCCAAATTCAAAAATTGTAGTAGTTTTGCCTACTTGCCTTGCTCCGTATATAAGCAGGGGCATTTTATCTTTTTTATTTTTCCAAGCTTTTAGCTGCTGTTCTATCAACCTCTTCATATTTTCACCTCTATCCTATTATAACGCATTATAAATAAGAATACAAGGTAAAAATTACGAAAGTGGAACGAGTTTTGTAATTATTTTGTCGAAAGCGCCTTTATTATACTGTTTCCAAGCATCTTTTATATTCAAGGGCGGCAATAAAAGCGGCAAAGAGTCCGTATTTTAAGTCATTGCCAAAAGGGAGAATCTTGTAAAAGAAATATGGCGCAACTTGCAGGGGGGTGGTGGGAGCAGAGATATAAGGCATACTAAGCAAGCCCTTTTTTACTTGAAAATCTGAGACCACCGCATCAAAAGCCAGCTTTGCCCTTTCCAAGTATTCCTTAGGCAGAAATCCTTTGCGATAACCGTAAAACCAACCTGCCGCAATAAGCATAGTGGCGCTGCTTTCTTTATAAGTCTTGCCTACCCTATTAAAAATTGTTTCAAAATAACCGTCTTCCCTTTGCCAAGGGGCAAGAGCTATACTTAGCTCTTTATGGATACGCAAAGCGTCCTCTTTGGCTTGAGCAGATGAAAAATTGTCTGCAAAAAGAGAAATAGCCGCTGTTACCCAGCCATTGCCTCTGCCCCAAAATATTGGAGTTTTGGGAAAATGAGTGCCTTTTTTAGTCCAATAGCAATGATAATACAAGCCTGTCTTGTTGTCCCTTAAATATTTTTCAAATAAAGCAGGCTGCGCTTGCGCAAACTCCATTAGCTCTGCATCTTGTTCGCCTTTGGCAAACAATGAACAAAAGACCCCATACATCATTATGCTGTCTATCCATATACTTTTTGGGTAAAACCAACTTTCTATGCCATTGCCTAAATGATTGGGCATATCCTCTACTACCTTAGGAGCGCTTGCTATATATTGTCTTACCCGCTTTGCTTCCTTATAATATTTTTCCTCACCCGTTAGCTTGGCAAGCGTATATGCCCCCAATCCCGGAGCGGCAGTATCAGAGGTATTAACCCTATGCCCTTTTGCAATATAGTAATCATAATAACTTTTCAAGTAATCGGTATACTTGCCCGTACCGTTCTCTTGGTCTATCAACGCCAAACCGTATAAAAAAAGGGCTTGTCCCCAAGACCATCCCAGCTTTTGCGGCGCAAAACGCTTGGTAGAATCTTCTGCCAGCCTAAACACTTTTGCAATATTTTCAGTCATAATATTTCTCCTGATAGCTTGTGCAGCTTTTCTGATAATAGACTACCATTTTAGCCGCCTGCTGTCAAGATTTGCTGCTAAAATTAGTCCTTGCCTTTTAGCTCTTTATTGCGTCTTACTTCGAAATGTTGGTCTCTGGTAT
>CAYSNP010000065.1:0-6126 GCA_964432485.1 uncultured Christensenellaceae bacterium
GCAGTATTAAAGAGGATGTACAATGTATAAAAGATATACTTACTAAATGAAAACGCTTTTACAGTTGCTAGCGTAAGCTCTGGATTGCTTCGGCACTTTTGTGCCTCGCTGACTTTATAATTCGTCTTTGCGAGCGGAAGCGAAGCAATCCAGACCTGCGCAAGCCTTGCTCCCTTGCCCCACCTTAATCATTTGCGGGACGCAAATGTATTTCACCATTTACGCAGTAAATGTATTTCATCACTTGCATTTAGGCAAGTGCATTTCATCACGCTTTAGCGTGTATAGAAGTACCACCTGGCGGCGACATTTTATTGTAGTATTAATTTGTAACTGAAGTTAAGAATTGCTAATGTAAGCTTAGCCCCAAAGCCCCACCTTAACTTTTTGCCATAGGCAAAAAATCTCATTATGAGCCTCGCTCATAATATCATTTGCATGCAAATATCATTTTGCAACAATTTGCAAAATATCATTTTTAAGCTGTGCTACCGTAAGCCTGGATTGCTTTGTCGCCTTGCTCCGCGCAATGACATTGTATTTCGTCTTTGCGAGCGGAAGCGAAGCAATCCAGACTCCGGAGCGCTGCCCCTTGAATAAAATAACCTTACAGCGCCTTGCTCCCTTGCCCCACCTTAATCATTTGCGGGACGCAAATGTATTTCACCATTTACGCAGTAAATGCATTTCATCACTTGCATTTAAGCAAGTGCATTTCATCACGCTTTAGCGTGTATCTTTAGGTAGATCCATAGATAGTTTTCCAAATTACTTCCTCACCATTGATATATAATACAACTATATCCGAATAAACTCTGATATCTGCTTCTATATCATAATAGGTGCTATCATAAAAATTGAAGTTGATATAATCAAGTATTATTTCCTTATAAGTCCCTAAAGGAGTGCCTGTATTGGCATAAATATACAGCTTATTGGAGTACATATTGCCGGGCAGAGATTCCCTTACTCTTACAATATTATATTCAAAATCTTTAGCATTCATTAAAATCAATTGGTCACCCTCAGGAGCACTGGCAGGGTCTACTTTTAGCCCAAAGTATACAGTTATTAAAGATTTAATATACTCTTGGCTTGTTACAGTAGCAATCTTTGTGCTAGTCCCAGAGGTAACATCATAAACAAAATCTACACTATTTAGTGCGGCAAAGAACACATCATTCTTATGAGTAGGGTTGCTTAGCTGCGAAGCTACCCTTTCCACAGATAAATATACAAAAGTAGCACTGCCTTTAGATGCCTCTAAGAAAAATGATTGAGTATTTTGTGAGGGTACAGTAATAGTGTATGCTACAAGCAATCTATTCATATTAGGGTAGGCTGTTCTATATGTTGCACCGCCATTGTATGAAACTTGTATAGGAGTAGTCCTTGAGGTCATGCCTGCACCTACCGGCACCCCTGATACCGGAGGCAGTACAAATGCATCTCTTACCGTTCTGCTGCTACTGGGTACGCCGCTAGCATTCGTTGTAAAATAGCTGACTTCAATTTTTTGGTCAATTAGTTGATAAGGGTTGGTTGCCACTATTACATTGATTTTTGCTGTATCGTTCTTTATCCCTGTACCATTTATAGTAAAGGCAATAGATGCCCTTGGGGCATACAGTACCTTGCCGCCGCCTAGCGGAATATTTTTCAGTACGCCATAATAAGGATAGGTTGCGCTGCCGCTAATATAATAAGATGAACTGGGGTCTCCCATAAATAGCGCATTGTCAATTTCGGTTATGGCAATATCTTCATTATTAGGCCAATTAAGGTCTTCTAATGGTGTCATTTTATATCTATACTTTAAGGCATCGTTACTTGAATTGTAAGTGCCATCATAAAACAGCACATTTTGGCTCATATCATAAGTTACTTTAGAAGCTGTCGTGGGGTTATAAATTTCTTTTTCATAATTAAAATCAGTACTGCCGCCGGAGGATACGGGATTGACATTGACGGCGTACAGCCTGACATAAGTAGCTTGACTAGGCTGGTTTTGTGCAGTATTGACATATCCGTCACCTACGGTAAAGCGCAAATAGTATCCGTGATCCTTGGTATCAGTGGTACGCTGCAATCTAAACTCAATCCCGCCGCCTGAGGTAGCATTGCGATGAATTAGCCTAATTGTCTCCCAAGCATCTGTGGACGAATACATATAACTAAAAGTATCATAAATACGCAGCGGTCTCTCTTCCTCTACCGCAATGCCTGAGGGGTTAAGCGTTTCTTTGCCGTATAAAAGGAATTGCGTTCCCGCTCCCGTGGTTGTGGAGGGGTCGATTATCAATCGGGAAGAAGGGGCATATTTATATGTGTTTAGCCCATCAGGAGTTGTGCCTGTAGGCGAATGGTTGTTATAGTTGGGAGAGTTGTTTCCTCTATTGTTTGAAACTCTAAAGGTATAATATACAAGTTGGTCCTCAGGGATAATAAAATTGCTGGTATCAATCTTTTGCACAGAGGCTGTTTCGCCGTATTTTACTAGCGCATATTGCAAGTTAGTTGTAGGGTCTTCATATACTATCATAAATCTGTAATTGTTATAATTATTGCCCGCATAAGGATTGTCTTTAATATAATAGTAATCTACTGTAGTAGTATCCCTGCCCCTGCTATCCTTTACATATACTGTAGTAAAATCGCTTGCATTTAGCTTATTGGTAGTATATTTTTTAGCATTGTCATATAAGATTTCTGTAGTGGGATTTTGATAAGAACCGGTAGAGGAGACATCCCACTCATTAGAGTATTCCGAGCTCCAAAGTTTAGCTATCCTATCAGTACCCATACCCTGCCTACTGTGCACAAAAGTAAACACACCTATTCTAAAATAGGTTTTTGGCAAACCATCTAACATTACTGTGTTGGCATATAAATCGTTTAGCTCTTGAGTATCTTGCAAGTCATAGCTATCCTCATCCATAGGTGAGCCCATAATAATTTCCATATACTCCCAAATATCTTGCGAATATACAATACCTAAGTCAAAGCCAGAAAACAGTCCGCCAATACGGTCCACACCCTCTGAATTGACAGGCAGTTCTGCTTGAGAGCCTATCATAATTTGCTTGTAATAGCCTAAGATGCCGCCTGCTGTAGTGTATTTGGTGTCCTCCTCATTTGCTATAATATCAAAGGCTTTAACAACCGAGGTAGTTTTGCCTGCTACTAAGGTTTGGGTATAAAATACACTTATATTTTCAATTACCGCATACTCTACATGCCCTGCAAGTATGCCCAAATGATTAGTTTCTTTATCGTGATTGGATATAAAGTAATGCTCATGCGCTTCTTTAGTTATATCCCCGGTAGTGTCGCTGGAGATTTGAATATCGGAAAGCAAAAGATTGCCTATATAGCCCGTGGTAGTTATCTCTTCTGCTTCTCCGGTGGTATCATTAGGGTCAGCCCTGCCTACATTGCCAAAAAGCCCTATATCTATTTGCCCTTCATAAGCCAGCACCTTGATATTGCCAATAACCGAAGTGTCGGAAATTTTACCGTTGGGCAATGTCACATATCTTGAAGGGTTGGTGGTAGTCACACCTGTAAAGGTAGCAATAAAAGGAAAGTCCTCGCTGCCGATAGAAGGGATTTCAAATAAGTTTTGGTTTGATGCGCCCCCTACAAAACAAGGGTAACCAGCAGTAGTGGAGACTTGAAAAACTGAGTATTCGTTAATAGCTGTAATATCTCTGCTGTTTTGCAGCATAAAAAGATTCCTAAGATGCCTGTTTTGATTGATAACATAAGGATTGCCCTCTGTGCCCCAAGGCGCGCTAGGATTAGTAGGGCTGTCCAAATGGTCAAATAGCTCTACATCCATCACAATCTTTGTGGGGACAATATTGCTGCTGGAAAAATATCCAAAAACAGAGTCTGTGCTCATTGCTAAAACAAAAGCTATAAAAACAAAAGCTATAATAAGATAAAGAAATATTTTATTGTTAGCCGCTTTATTCATTAGTCTGCTGTCCTTGTTTCGCATTCTATATTAAGGGTAAGCTCCAGCCTATATGGCAAGTATTGTACCGGTATTCTGCGCACTATATCCGCTAGCTCCGCCTGTCTTATGGAGAGTTTTACATATAGATAATCTTCTTGAGAGATAAACTCGTCTTCTGTAAAAGATTGCCCAATAGATGTGATTTGCTCTGCAGCGGCAAGAGGCGGCGCAAAGGCTTGACTAGGGGCTAGGGCACTGCTTTCGCTAATGTCGGTATTAAACTCTATGCACATTTGCGAGCCGCTTTGCGCAAAGTAATTAATAGTATCTATAAACTCGTTGCCTATTACCTTTTGATAACTTGAGCCAACTAAGTAATATACGCCAATATCTATGGACGCTATAGTTATATTATATAAATATACCGCTCCGCTGCTGTCTTTACCCTTAATTTTTAAGTAAACGTCGCTGCCCTCAGGTACTTCGCCCATATCAATTAAACTGCCAAAAGATATATATACTTGCCCTTCCGCCCCCGTAGAAGGCAGCTCTTCCCATTTATTTCCGCCGGTAGAAAGCACATTCCAATATTCTATTTCCAGCTCAGAATCAAGACTGCCCACATTAACTTCAAAGTCTGTGATATGCCTTGTAGAGGCAAACCAAGCATAAATTGAGCCTACCAAAAGTGATAAACTTAACAATAGTAATAGTAAACTCAACAATAATGACGGTTTCTTTATCATAACTTTACCATTTAAGCATCAATCGCCTTTTACAGCTAAAGTTGCCTGTGTTTTGATATATGCTTTGGTCTTCACCGTTATCTACAAAGGTAACGCTAAACTGCATTTCCACAGTATCGCCGCTCTCAAAGGTAAAACCTTTTATCAGCAATAGTGCGGGTATATCCTCTATTTGCGCACTTACTGCAGTAGCTTGTCCTTTTGGCAATACTGCGGCAGAAGGTACAAGGTAGCTTGCCAAACCTACGGTATATGCCGAAGAAGCTATTGCAACATTGTTTACTTTGATAACAATATTAGAGATTTGCAGCTGAGAGCCTAAATAATAGTAGTAACCATTGTCATAATAGGGTTGCTCTTGCCCAAAATCCCCATAAGGTGCATAAAAATATATATCGGCTTTTACATTATCTCCATTGTTGATAAACTTCAAAAAGAATTGCTTTTGATTGACTTGTCCTGCAAAAATCTCGGCAAACTCCACAATATCCGTTTCGCTGCTCCAAGAGAGCTCGTCAAAACTAATATATCTTTCCATACTGATATCTTTTACCACATCAGCACCAAAATTGCCCCTGGTGTTGCCACTAATAGCAAACCAAGCATAAATTTGAGCAGTAATAACTACTGCGCCTACGCTAAGCGCTAAGATAGCCATTATTATACTGCGCACAAGATCACGCCTTGCTTGAGATTGCTCGTCCATATCCTTACTCTTTTTTCAGTTGCGGAAAAATAAAAAAACCGCAATTTAACATTTGCGGCAACTGGCTGTCTGTAAGGGATGCTCCCTATTCAGACCCTATAGCTTTGCGCCATTACTTCACAGTAACTTTGCCTTTCTCTCTATAATATTATATTATTTTATATATCCATATTATACAAGAATATAATTATATTTGTCAAGTCTTTTAACTTATTTTAATTTTCATTCTCTACCGTCTTTGCGAGCGGATGCGAAGCAATCCAGGCTCCAGAGGCTTGCCCTGAAGGGCAAAGTACCGCCTGTCGGCGGCATTATGTACATTGCTACGCAATGCATTATGTACCACCTGACGGTGGCATTATGTATCAATGCTGGCGCATTGACATTATGTATTGCCTAGCGGCAACATTGTATTTAGTATTGACTTGTATGTAAAGTTAAGAATTGCTAGCATAAGCCTAGCCTCAAAGCCCCACCTTAATCATTTGCGGGACGCAAATGTATTTCACCATTTACACAGTAAATGCATTTCATCACGCTTTAGCGTGTATCGTGGTCCTGGATTGCTTCGGCACTTTTGTGCCTCGCAATGACTTTTAGTTCGTCTTTGCGAGCGGATGCGAAGCAATCCAGGCTCCAGAGGGTTGCTCCAGAGCCTCACCTTAATCATTTGCGGGACGCAAATGTATTTCACCATTTACACAGTAAATGCA
>CAYSNP010000066.1:0-6088 GCA_964432485.1 uncultured Christensenellaceae bacterium
GCTACAATAATGCAATTAATTAAATATTTATATATTTATACTCAATAGTTATGTATATTTTGCGCTAAAAATAGTCTATTATAAATATGATACACTCAATTTTGCAGTTTTTAACAGGTATAGGACTTTTTTTGTTAGGGCTATTTAATTTATCCAATTATATTAGCAAATTCATTCTTAGCAACTATTCAAGAAACTTTGATGCCTTGTTCTGCCATGATACTGTAGCTGTAGCTACGGGTATAGCTATGTCCATATTGGTGCAAAGCAGTAGCGTTGTCAATTCTATTAGTATCAATCTGGTAAACAAAAAGCTAATGAGTGTAAGGAATGCTTTTTTAATTGTCATTGGGAGTGATATTGGCACAACTGTAACCGGCTATATAATTATCTTTGGCGGACCTAGCTTATCCTTAGCGCTAAGCTCATTAATTTTTGTAGCAATAATATGTGCCTTGCTAACAAAATCTGAAAATATACGAAATATAGCTTTATCGGTAGCAGGTTTTAGCTTGCTCTTTATCGGACTTGGTGCAATATCAGCCTCCTTAGTGCCTTTTGAGACGTTTGCAAAGGAATTATTTTTGAAAAACGGCAGTCTATTTTTAATGTTTATGTATGGGCTGTTGCTTAGTGCAATCTTTCAAAGTTCTGCCCTTATTATGGCAATTATGGTAACCTTTGCTTCCTATGGAATCCTGACTTTCGAAATGGCTTGCTTAATAGTGGTGGGAATGAATATCGGCACTACTTCTACCGGCTTTTTAGCCAGCTTAGGCGGCAGTTCGGATGCTGTTGCAGTAGCTTTATTTTTGCTTTGCTTTAATGTATTTGGGGGCATAATAATATTATTTTTGCTAGGCACAGGATTAATGCATACTTTGTTTGCCGCTCTTACTATAAAAGAAGAGGTTAAAATTGCCCTTTTTCATACAATTTTTAATGTAATAACCTCTACTATTACATACTTTTTAATAGATAAGCTAATGCTGATTTATAAAAAACAAAAAGCATAAGATGTTTTCTTATGCTTTTGCAGTCAATTTTTTACTTTGCCCTTTATTATGGCTCTAAATGGGTAAGGTCTCTTGGGAATAAACTGGCTTGGCGCACATTTTTAAGGTTAAGGAACTTCATAACAGTACGCTCCAATCCTATCCCCAATCCACCATGCGGAGGCATACCGTACTTAAAAATATCAAGATAAGGAGCAAAGGCCTCAGGATGCATCCCTCTTGCCAGCATTTTTGACACAAGACTGTCATAATCGTGGATACGCTGTCCGCCCGTAGTAATCTCTAACCCTCTGCAAATTAGGTCAAATGATAAGGCAAGCTTAGCATCCTTTGGGTCATCCATAGCATAAAAAGGGCGTTTTGCACCAGGGTAATGAGTGACGAAAATAAAGTCGCTGTTATATTCCTTTAGCGCATATTTGCTTAGTGATTCTTCGTCTATTGGATCTAAATCGGTCTTTTTGCTTCCTTTGCCTTTAGTTACGATATCAATGGCCTTATCAAAGGTAATTGAGGGTACTGCTCCCAATATGGGCAAGGTTGCACCTAACAGCTCCAGCTCATATGCATAATTGTCTACAATATATTTTAGCATGTAGTCCATAAGGGCTACTTCCAAGTTCATAACATCATACATAGAGTCTATATAGCCCATTTCATAATCCAGCCCGATATACTCATTGATATGTCGGGGGGTATTATGCTTTTCCGCACGGTATACCGCTCCAATCTCAAATACCCTATCAAAGAAAGCTACACAAGTTTGCTTATAAACTTGAGGGCTTTGCGCCAAATATGCATCTTTGCCAAAATACTTTAGCTTAAATATATTAGCGCCCCCTTCTGCTCCTGCTGTAACAATTTTTGGAGTATGAATGCGGGTAAAGCTTTGAGAGCGCATAAATTGCGCAAAAGCGGTAACTACGCCTTCCGCTACCTGAAAAACAGCTCTTTCCATTGGATTGCGCAACGCAACTGTGCGATGTTGCAAATTAATTTCCAATGAGCAGCCTAACTTTTTATCAGCAACCTTTAGCGGATATTCCTCTTTTGGGGCAGAAAGCAAGCTTATGTCCGCAAGGCGAATTTCCGCACCTAGCATAGCCCGCTTTTCTGCTTTGACCATACCTTTTACTTTAACATAACAACCTTGGTAAATGCCTTCCAAACTGCCGGAGCAAACGCCTTGCTCATATACAGATTGTATAAGATACCTGCCTGTGCGTAAAATTAAAAAGGCAAAAGCGCCCATCTTTTTTACTTTATGCACACAAGCGCAAAATTCAATTTCCGTATCAGGGATAAGCATATCCGTCGTAAATGCGGCCGCCAATCCTTCGCCTTTTAATACCATATTTTACTCCAATGCTTTTGTTAACTTTTCCTTTATAATGGCAGGGCTGGTGGATTTTCCAACAATTCTGCTCACTTGTCCCATTAAAAATCCAAATACTTTTAGGCTGCCGTCCTTATACTCTTGTACTGCCTTTTGATGCCCGCTTAGCACTTGCTCAATTGCTTGTTTCAGCGCATCTAGGTCGTTTTCTAAAATAAGATTCTCTTGCTTTGCTATATTGTCAGGCGTACCTCCACAAGTATACATAATTTCTAAAACAGTCTTTTGAGCCGCTCGGGTCAAAATGCCTTGATCCAGCATTTCTGCCAATCGTGCAAGCTCTTTTGGGGTAAACTTAAAATCTTTATCAATTTGATAATCGTTAATTAAGCGAAAAAGCTCCACCACAAAGAGGTTGGCAATTTCCGAATAATTATTATAAATTGCTACTGTGCTATCATAAAAATCGCTTAAATACTTAGAGGCAATAATTATTTTAGCGGCAGCTTCCGGCAAATTATATTCATTGATATATCTGGCCAGCCGAGCTTCGGGCAGCTCGGGCATAGTTGAAGCGATTTTGTCCACCTCGGCTTGCTCAATCAAAATAGTAGGGATATCAGGGTCGGGAAAGTAGCGGTAATCTTGTGCTTCTTCCTTACTGCGCATTGCTATTGTTCTGCCATGATTTTCATTAAAGCGTCGGGTTTCTTGCACTACCTTTTTGCCTGCATCCAACAGTTCTGATTGGCGCTCTATTTCGTATTCTATGGCGCGCACAATGCTTTTGAAGGAATTAAGGTTCTTTATTTCCGCTCTGGTGCCTAAAATAGGAGAGCCCGACGGCTTTAGCGAAATATTTACATCGCATCTAAGCGAGCCTTCTTCCATTTTGGCATCACAAACTTCCGCATAGCGTAGCCTGTTTGCCACAATTTCGGCAAACTCCCGTGCCTGCTCCGCACTACTAATATCAGGCTCGGTTACAATTTCTATCAATGGCACGCTACTGCGGTTGTAATCAGCAAGGCTGACTCCGTGATAATCGTCATGTATTAATTTGCCCGCATCCTCCTCTAAATGAATACGGTTGACCCTTACCGTAGTGTTATCAGATAAGATTACCTTTCCATTGACACATATCGGTTTATAAAACTGGCTGATTTGGTATGCTTGGGGCAAGTCGGGGTAAAAGTAATTCTTTCTGTCAAATGCACTTTCTAGGCAAATGCCGCAATCCAGCGCCAGCCCCGCCTTAACCGCATAAGTTATGGCTTGCTGATTAAACACAGGCAATGCGCCTGGCAAAGCCGCACAACCAGCGCAACAGCGAGTGTTTTGCTCTCCTCCAAAATATTGCTCACAACTGCAAAATATCTTAGTCTTGGTGGAAAGCTCGGCATGAATTTCTAATCCGATAACAACATCGTATCTCATACTGCCGCCTCCTTCCTCTTGCCCGCAAACACTTGCTCAAAGGCGGTTGCGCAAGCTAGCAGCTTGGCATCTGCAAAATGAGGCGCAATAAGTTGCGCTCCAATAGGCATACCCTCTTTAGAATATCCGCAAGCGGTAGAGACACAAGGCAATCCTACAAGATTTTGTGCAACAGTAAAAGCGGAAGCCTGCCAATTTTGAACAGGGGTTGTGCTACTGGCTGTATTGTGGCCTCGTTCTGCTGCGACAGGACAAAGCAAAAAGTCACAAATGTTAAAAATAGCATTAAACTCTGCTTTTAATTTTTCCTTAACTAGCTTTGCCTTATGGTAATACTTTTCATAATTGCCGCTGCCAAGCGCAAATACTCCTAGCAGCAATCTTCTTTTGACCTCTTCTCCAAAGCCTTCGCCACGGGTATGCCATAGATTCTGCTCAAAGGTATCCCCCTCTTTACTTCTATAACCAAATCTTATACCGTCATAAAGAGCAAGACTGCTGGTAGCCTCTGCCGAAGAAATAATATAATATGCACTAAGCGCATATTTAGTGCTGGGCAAACTTACTTGTACAATATTACAACCTAGCTCCTTAAAAGCTTGAGCGGTATTTTCTATTGCCGCCTTAACTTCTGTACTTGCTTGAGCAATATATTCAGTAATAATACCTATTGTTTTGCCTTGCAAATTGCATTCTTTTACATTTGCAAAATCGCTCTTATAGCCAATAGAAGTCATATCACGCATATCTTTTCCTGCAATGGCTGATAATAAGGCAGTACAATCTTGAGCATCCTTAGCAATAGCACCAATTTGGGAAAATGAAGGAGCGGAACTAATCATCCCATAGCGGCTAACTGCGCCATAAGTGGGCTGTATGCCGGCTACTCCGCAAAGGGAAGCGGACTGTACAATACTGCCGCCTATATCTGCAGAAATTGCGCAAACTGCCAAATCAGCGCATACCGCTACAGCCGCACCGCAACCTGCTGATTTTTCTACATTATAAGGATTGGCAGATTCACCAAAAAAACTGCTTGTATTATCTCCTAAGCAAAACTCGCTTACATTTGTTTTGCCTAAAATTACCGCTCCCTGCTCTTTTAACTTTTTTATCACCGTTGCATCAAAGACCGGCTTGTAATTATATAGCATTTTAGAGCCGCAAGTGGTAAGTATACCTTTAGTCGAAATGTTATCAGATACTGCAATTGGGATACCAGTCAAAGGCTTTTGGTTACCCGAATCAAGCATTGTTTGCGCTCTAAGGGCATCCTTTTCTGCGTCCTCTGCGGCAATTGTAATATATGCATTTAGTTTTGAAGACAGTTTTGCCGCCCGCTCTAAATAGTAACGGGTAAGCTCCGCCGCGCCAATTTTACCTTTGTCAAGTAATGCTCTTGCCTGTCTAATAGTGTATCCTTGCATTAGCCCACCACCTTAGCAGTAACAAAGCTGTCCTCTTGGGTAATGCTTGCATTGGCTAAAAGTTGCTCTCTAGGCAATGAGGGTTGCGGCTTATCCTCCCGCAAATTCTTGTACTCTGCTACTTGCGGTTGCACTTGCAGCCCTGCGGTATCCGCTTCTTTTATTATATCAATAAACTCCAGTATACTGTCAAACTCACCTGCATATTTTTGCCGCTCTTGCGGCTCTAAAGTAAGTGCCGCCAACTCTTCTAACTGCTTAATAAAGTTTAGCTTATCCATTTTTTACCTTACAATTATTTCCTCTCTCATAGGGCCTACGCCTATGTATTTTACTTGCACTCCAATATGCTGTTCAATAATTTCCAAATATTTTTTTGCATTTTTAGGCAATTGCTTATAATCTCTGATTTTGCTGGTATCGCAAAGCCAACCGTCTACGGTAATATATACGGGCTCTACCTTATATAGTTCTCTTACGGAGGGCATATAATCAATTACTTTACCATCCAGCTTATAAGATGTACAAATTTGTATTTTATCATAAATATCCAGCTTATCAATCTTACAAACAGCAAGTTCGGTAAAACCGTTTATAGCAGAAGTATATTTAAGCACCGGCAAATCCAGCCACCCCAAACGCCTTGCTCTCCCAGTCCTTGCGCCAAACTCGTCATCTACCCTGCTACCATCGCCACGAAAGCCTTCAGACTCCGCCTTACCCATTTCCGTAGGGAAAGGACCGTCGCCTACTGCGGAAGAAAACGCCTTCATAACACCTATGATATTGGTGATATGCTTTATTGAAAAGCCTGCGCTAACTGCGGCATAAGCGGCAATAGGATTGGAAGAAGTCACATAAGGATAAATGCC
>CAYSNP010000067.1:0-5939 GCA_964432485.1 uncultured Christensenellaceae bacterium
TCAAATATCTCCTCTTGGGTATACGCTCTTGCGCCTTTGGCGGAAAGTTCTGCATTAATTGTGCCTAAAACTTGCTCTATGCGCTGTTTGCAATACTCCAAATCCAGCAAATCCTCAAACCTAAGCGCATTACGCCTTGCTTTGTCGGCATAAGCATAGCCTATCCCTCTTTTAGTTGTGCCAATAGAAGTCTTGCCGCCCTCGCTAATGGAGTCTAGCTCTATATGGTAAGGCATTAAAATAATTGCCTTTGAAGATATTTTCATATTAGAAGTATCTACATCTTTTTGTTTAATACTATCTAGCTCTTTTATTAGCTCATCAGGGTTAATGACCATGCCTGTGCCCGCAAAAACTTCGCAATCTTTTCTAAAAATCCCACAAGGCACTAAGTGCAACTTAAAGACACCCATTTGATTAACTACAGTATGGCCTGCATTGTCTCCGCCTTGAAATCTTACTACCATATCTACATTTTGAGAGATATAATCTACAATTTTACCTTTTCCCTCATCGCCAAATTGAGCACCTACTAAAACAGTTACCGGCATATTTCCTCCTTTTCTATAAGTTTACAGCTATTTCTTTAATTTTCTTCATAGCAGCAAGGGTGTTTTCATAGCTGTTAAAAGCAGTTATCCTTAAATAGCCTTCGCCGCATTTACCAAAGCCGCTGCCCGGAGTGCCTACCACGCCGGCTGAATTTAACAGCAGTTCAAAGAACTCCCAGCTTGCCATACCCTTTGGGCAAGCAAACCAAATATAAGGCGAATGTTTACCGCCTGTATTCCAAGCACCAACCTCATCAAGCGAGGCGCTTATAAGGTGCGCATTCTTTAGATACTTATTTAAGGTGTCTTCGGTAGCCCGTAGCCCTTCCTGCGAAAAAACTGCCTGTGCCGCTCTTTGTACTACATAGGGCACACCGTTAAACTTGGTAGTTTGCCGTCTTAACCACATTTTGTTTAGGCTTTGGCTGCCTGAAGCCAAATCATGGGGCACTACCGTATATCCGCACCGCAACCCTGTAAAACCTGCTGTTTTGCTAAGAGAGCAAAACTCAATGGCGCATTTTTTTGCTCCTTCGATTTCAAAAATGCTTCGAGGATAAATATTATCTCTTACAAAAGCCTCATAAGCGGCATCAAACATAATAATCGCATTATTCTCAAGCGCAAAATCCACCCATTCCTTTAGTTGTTCTCTGGTATAGACCGCACCCGTTGGATTGTTAGGCGAACACAAATAAATTATATCGGCACCCGCAATGCTGGAAGGCATTGGCAGAAAGTTGTTTTCCCTATTGCCTTGAATAAGATTAATTTTGCGCCCTAACATTAAGTTAGAATCAAAATAAACGGGGTAAACGGGGTCGGGCAAGGCAATAATATTTTCATTGTCAAATAAATCAGTAATATTGGCAATATCGCTCTTTGCTCCGTCAGAAATAAAGATTTCGTCAGCGGCTAACTCTACCCCCATTTTTGCATAGTAGCCGGCTACCGCTTCCCGCAGAAAGGCATATCCTTGCTCCGGCCCGTAACCTCTAAAGGTAGACACTTTGCCCATTTCTTGGCTTGCTGTAATAAGCGCATCAACTATTGGTGCGCTTAGCGGCTGCGTTACATCTCCAATGTCCATCCTAATAACTTTTGCGCCCGTAGATGCAACATGCTCGCTTACACGCCTGGCAATATCGCTAAACAAGTAACTGGGCTTTAGATTCTTGTAATTGCTGTTAAACTTTACCATTTTTTTCTTCCTTATACTCCTTTATTGCTCTAATGAAATCTCTAAACAGCGGATGTGCTTTGTTTGGCCGAGACTTAAACTCAGGATGAAATTGCACTCCGATATACCATTTTAAATTTGGCAACTCCACAACCTCCACCAGTGCGCCGCCGGGGGATTTGCCCGACATAACCATACCTTTTTTCTCTAACTGCTCCCGGTAATTGTTGTTCACTTCGTAACTATGGCGATGGCGCTCCTCAATATATAGGCAATTATATGCCTTATGCAGCTTTGTACCAGGCACTATATCGCATGGATATTTGCCAAGGCGTATGGATTCGCCTTTATGAGTAACATTGATATGCTCCGGCATTAGGTCAATAACTTTATGCTTGGATTTTGGCGAAATTTCTCCAGAACTGGCATCTTGCAAGCCTAATACATTGCGAGCATACTCAACTACTGCCATTTGCATACCAAATGCAATCCCAAAGAAGGGTATATTATTTTCTCTTGCGTATTTAGCCGCAAGTATCATACCTTCTGTGCCTCGCACACCATGCCCGCCGGGCACAATAATACCGTCCACCCCTTGCAAAGCCTCGCTTGCGCTGCCTTCCTCAAGCGCTTCGCTGTCTATCCATTCTATATCTATATTGACATCATTTTCATATCCGCCATGTTTTAGCGCTTCGTGCACGGAAAGATATGCGTCATGCAAAGACACATACTTGCCCACAAGAGCTATCTTAACGCTGTCTTTCAGTCGCTTAATGCGCTCAACCATGCTCCTCCATTCGGTAAGATTGGGCTTGGGAGCGGCTATATTAAGTTCCCTTAGCACTATATCGCTAAAATTAGATTCCTCCAACATTAGCGGCGCTTCATACAAGATTGGCAAAGTTTCATTTTGAATAACGCAATCTTTATGCACGCTGCAAAACATTGCTACTTTATCAAGTAATGAACGCTCTATTTTTCTATCCGCTCTGCAAATAATAATATTAGGCTGGATACCCAGCGAAAGCAATTCCTTAACGCTGTGCTGAGTGGGCTTGCTCTTATGCTCACCTGAAAACTCCAAATAAGGCACTAAAGTTACATGTATATATAGCACATTGCGAAAACCAAGTTCCGCTCTGATTTGGCGCATACTTTCCAAATACGGAAGCGATTCGATATCGCCTACCGTGCCGCCGATTTCTGATATAACTATATCTGCATGCGCTGTTTCGCCAACTCGATACATATTGCGCTTGATTTCGTTGGTAATATGGGGCACTACTTGAATAGTGTTGCCTAAATACTCGCCCGCCCTTTCATTGGCAAGCACAGTAGTATAAACTTTGCCGGTAGTTACGCAAGAATATTTATTAATGTTTTCGTCAATAAATCTTTCGTAATGGCCTAAATCTAAATCTGTTTCCGCCCCGTCATCAGTAACAAATACCTCACCGTGCTGCAAAGGGCTCATATTGCCCGGACTGATATTTATGTAAGGGTCAAACTTTTGAGCTATTACTTTTAGGCCTCTTTCTTTGAGCAGTCGACCTAAAGAAGCGGCTGTTATCCCTTTGCCTAAGCCCGATACCACTCCGCCTGTGACGAAAATATATTTTGTCTGTCTTTGATTGTTCTCCATTTTAATATTCTCCTTCGTAAGAAAGCTGCGCAGTCCCTGTCATAAAAATACTGTCCCCTACTTGTTCAAGATATAGTGTGCCGCCTTTAAGTTTTGCTTTTACCGTATCACCTACTAATCCTTTTATCCTTGCCGCATAAAAGCTAGCGCAAGCACCTGTGCCGCAGGCTAGCGTTTCCCCTGCTCCCCGCTCATATACAAGCAGTTCAATTTCATCCTTTGCCTTCACCGTAACAAACTCCACATTAGTACGATTGGGGAATATGGCATTGTTGCTAATCAAAGCGGCTTCCGCAGGCAGTTGGCTTAGCTTGCCGGCAAATATAACACAATGCGGATTGCCCATAGAAACTGCTGTAATATAATAGGTCTGTCCTTGTACCTCTAAGGGGTAATCTATTGCCGCATCACCTTGTATATTTACAGGTATTATTTTAGGGTCTAAGACAGGTATGCCCATATTTACCCTAACTTGTACTACCTTACCTTTTTTTATATCAAGTTCCAAATGTTTTATACCCGCTAGGGTTTCTATAGCTACGCAATCTTTGTTATGCAGCCCCTTATCGTATACATACTTACCTACGCAACGAACCGCATTGCCGCACATTTCTGCTTCTGTGCCGTCAGGATTAAATATCCGCATCGAAAAGTCCGCTTTACTGGATGCCCCAATCAGCACCAGCCCGTCCGACCCTATATAGAAGTGCCTGTCCGAAAGCATTTTGGCAAGCTGGACGGGATTGTCCACCTTTTCTATACAAGAGTTAATAAATATATAGTCATTGCCAATGCCATGCATTTTGCTGAACCTCATATGCCCTCCTTATAAAAGCGTTTTTTCTTTAGTTCAGCTTAGGCGTTTTTCCTTACTTTATATATAGCACCCTAAAGCATCGGGGGCATTCGGCTATCCCTGACTCCTCTATTTTCTTAGCTGTTTCCAGCTCCACATTTTGTCCGCAACCTATGCAATAGCCATTTTCTCTTTCCACAACCCAACGAATTTTATTATGCTTTTTTGCATTTTCATATAAATCTAAAGCGTGTTTTGATAAAAGTAACTTTACTTTTGCATGCTCCGCTTTAAGAGGTTGGGCTTCCTTTTCTAAGGCGGCCTTAATTTCTCTTAACTTTAATCCTGCTTCCTTGCCTTTCTCGCTGGCATCTTTAAGGCGGTCTAAGCTCTTTTGAGCTTCCGCCATAATAGTATATGCCCTTTGACCGGCATGCGATAGGTCAGAGCTTATCTTTTGTAATATCTTATTAAAATCTATTAGGCTTCTTTCAAGCAAGTCCAACTGCTCAATTTCGGTAGCTGTGTTGGAAGAAATTTTGGTACTGCTGATTTTTTCTGCTGTATCTTTAATGATAACCTCGCTATTGTCGGTATCTTTAATTAGCTTTTCCGCTTCCTGCTCCAAATCATTAAGCTGCTGCGTGGCTTGCCGCAAAACTTGATTGCATTGTATATAGGTCTTGAACTCCTCCGTATCATTAATCTTTTTTTCTACATTCATAATTGCCAGCTCTAGCTCTTGATATTTAAGAAGGTTCTCTATATTCATTACATCACTCCTACCGGGTTAAACGGGCTGCTGCTTTCTGCAAGAAGCACTTCTAAAGCAGGAAAGTTTTGCTCCAAAAGCTCTTTTATCAAATCCACAAATACAATTTCGCTTTGGTGATGGTCAAAGGTAACTAATGCAAAGTCAGTTTCCTTTGCATATAGTGCTACATGATGTTTTACATCTCCTGTAACAAGCACATCCGCCCCTGCGGCACGCGCCGCATCCAAATAATCAGTATTGCCTCCTGCGCCGCCATTAATTACGCACACTTTTTTAATGAGCTTAAACGGATTGCCTACCATACACACGCAATTGCCAAAGACTTGCTTAATATCGGCAGCAAAATCGGATAATGTCAGCGGAGTTGCCCTTTCTCCTATTCGAGCCAAATATCCGTCGCTCATATCAATTTCGACTACATTAATCAAACCGCATAGCTTAGCAACTTTGTCATTCAAGCATCCGGGTGCTACATCAAAATTAGTATGAGCGCAATATATTGTAATATTGTGAGCAAGTGCCAACGCAACGCATTTGCAATAGTAATTGCTAGTATCAAACTTAACAATACCCTTAAATGTCATAGGATGATGGGCAACAATCATATCACAGCCTAAGGCGGCAGCTTGCGCAATAACAGAAAGAGAAGCATCCAGGGCAACTAAAACTTTGGTGACTTTAGCATCCAAGCTACCAACTGCCAATCCTGAATTATCTTTTTCGGTTTGCAAACTTAAAGGAGCAATTTCTTCTATTATATTTGCTATGTCCTTTGCTCTGTGCTGTGTCAACTTTGCTATCTCCTCCCATTCTTGAGTTAGCGCATCCTCTAATCTTGGCGCATTACGCAACAAATTGTAAATATACTCTTTACGCATACTCAAATATTCTAAAAAATATTGACTACGAGGCTGGTTTGCGCCAAAATAAAACCATTTTCTATTATAAGGCTTTGTACCCTTTTTTGCAACTATTATAGGGTAAAACTTGCC
>CAYSNP010000068.1:0-5030 GCA_964432485.1 uncultured Christensenellaceae bacterium
GCATTTACTCGTGGGCTCCTGCTACTGACTTGCCACTGGCAACTCAGCTTAACGCATCGCCTCTCGCAAAGACGGTGGGCAAAGTACCACCTTACGGTGACATTATGTATCAATGCCAGTGCATTGACATTATGTATTGCCTAGAGGCAACATTATGTACCATTTGTAAACAAATGGCATTATGTACCGCCTAATGGCGGCATTTTTTTGATTGCACTTTCCGTACAAGAATAATTGTTCGCAATCATATTCAAATTGAATTTGCCTAACTGCTTTCTATACAAGAATAATTGTTCGAATATCTCTTTTTTAATCTAAAATTAGGCAATGCTAACGCTTACTCTGGATTGCTTCGGCACTAATTTATACCCTCGTAATGCTTCCGCATTTACTCGTGGGCTCCTGCTACTGACTTGCCACTGGCAACTCAGCTTAACGCATCGCCTCTCGCAAAGACGATTTTTATCAAAGTAGACCTAAGCAATGTATAACCAAACCGATATTAGGCAAAATAATTCTAGGTACAGCTATGCAAAGAAGAAAAGAAGTAAAAGAAAAAGAAGAAATCTGCTTTCCGCCAACTGAAAGAGAGGAGTTAAGGGAGCGTGGATAAGAAAGAATATGCCAAACTGGTAAGGAAAGTAATGCCGAAAACCCAGCATCTAAAGACTATGATAGCGGCATTTGTAACCGGAGGGGCGATATGTATGGTAGGGCAAGGTATTTCGGACATACTTATGCTAATATTTCCAAATTTGTCAGAAGATAACTTAAGTATGTTTACATTGATTGCATTAATTACTATCACCGGCATTTTAACCGGATTTGGGGTCTATGATAAGTTTGGCTCTTTTGCAGGCGCGGGCTCGGTTATACCTATTACGGGATTCGCCAATTCTGTAATTTCGCCCGCAATAGAGCATAACAGCGAAGGGATAGTGTTAGGGATTTGCGACAATATGTTCAAAATTGCCGGACCGGTTATTGTATTTGGCACTTCAGCTTCAATTGTGTTGGGGTTTATCGTATTGATTTTCAGAGGTGCTTTTGGTGGATAAGAAGCAAGGCGCTACCTTATTTTTTAACAATGTTTATGTAGCAAGCACCAGCTCAATTGCAGGCGAAAAAGAGGGCGAAGGTCCATTTGGCAAATATTTTGACAGCTTGCTAAAAAAAGATGAATTGGGCACAAAATCCTTTGAACTTGCAGAAATCCGTATGCATACTTATGCCATAAAACATTTGCTTTTTAAGACAAAGCTCGCTCCTGAAGAGGTTGACTGTCTGCTAATGGGCGATTTGCTGGACGAAATTGTGGGTTCTAGCTATTCTGCAAGGGAGTTTGCTATCCCTTTTTTAGGGCTTTACAACGCTTGCGCTACTTTTGGCGAAGCATTGGCTATTGGTTCGGTTTTTATAGAGTCCGGATTTATGCAAAGGGTAATTTGTTCAACTTCCAGCCATTTTTCTACAGCTGAGCGGCAGTTTCGCTTTCCTTTGGAGCTTGGCTCTCAACGCCCGCCTCTTTCCCAATGGACGGTAACCGGTGCAGGCGCTACCTTGCTTGCCTCCTCAGGCGGAGATATTAAGATAACTTGCGTAACCATAGGCAAAGTTATAGATTTTGGCATAACTGATGCTGATGATATGGGTGCGGCAATGGCGCCTAGCGCAAGGGATACCTTAATTAACCACTTAAAAGATACCAAGCGCAAGCTAGATTACTATGACATGATTGCCACAGGGGATTTAGGCAAGGCGGGCGCAAAAATGTTTAAGCTATTAATGGAGCAAGAGGGCTACACTCTTGGCGACAACTATCAAGATTGCGGCGCTATTATTTTTGACAGAGAAGATTCTGACGTTATGCAGGGCGGAAGCGGCACAAGTTGTTCGAATATTGTATTTAACGGATTTCTTTATAAAAAAATGTTGGAAGGCGTATATAAGAAAATACTTTTGCTGCCCACAGGCGCGCTGCTTAGCAAAACCAGCACTTTGCAAAAACAAACAATTCCTGCAGTTGCGCATGCTATTGCAATTGAGGTGGAATAATGGAAACCGTGCTTTTATATATGAGAGTTTTTTTAGTAGGCGGTATAATATGTATGATTGCGCAAGTGTTAATCAATACAACTAAGATGACTTCGGCGCGTATATTGTCTATATTCTTAATACTTGGAATGGTGCTTGAAACGATTGGGGTATATAAAGCTATTAAAGAGTTTGGAAAGGCAGGGGCGGCCATTCCGATAATTGGTTTTGGCAGCACCTTGGCACGAGGCGTAATAGAGGACACGCTAAAAACAGGGATAGCGGGCGCATTTACAGGCGGCGTGGAAAGCATGGCGGGCGGCCTTGCGTGGGTCATTTTTTTGGCGTTTATTATAGCTTTGGTAGCCCGCTCAAAATCCAAGTAGCTCTTGACTTTAAGTTGTGAGTTTAATATAATTTAGTTATGAAGTTTTCAAAATTGCTTGAGTGTTGCAATGCTTTTATAATTACCAATCCTGCCAACCTTTTTTATCTTTCCGGCTATAAAAATGCGGATGCTGTTATCGTTGTTTCCAACAAAGGCGCTTATTACATCACTGATGCAAGGTATACAGAAGAAGCAGGGCAAGCCATTAAACATATGGAGATTGTGGCGACCATACCTTCTGCTATTTTTGAAACTGCAGGCAAATTGCTTGAGGGAGCGTCTGATATTGGCTACGAAAAGGCTAGTATTTTGTATGCTGACTACTTAAAGATTGCAAATCTAACCCATAATTTAATAGATATAAGCGACAAGATTTCAGCTTTAAGAATGGTTAAAAGCGATAAAGAAATAGAAAAGATTAAAAATGCTCAAAGAATTACTGATAAAGTGTTTGAAAAAATCTTAGAGTATATTGCTCCTAATATTACAGAGCGACAGCTTGCAAGCAAGCTAGAAAGTCTTTTGTTTGAATATGGAGCTGACTCTTTAGCATTTACCTCGATTGTAGCTTCGGGTACTAATACCAGCAAGCCTCATGCTCAGCGTACTGATAGGCCTCTTGCAAAAGGCGACTTAATTACATTGGATTTTGGCGCAAAAATGGGCGGATATTGCTCGGATATGACCCGAACAGTTGCGCTGGGGCATCTTAATGAGCGGGAAAAGGAAATATATTCGTTAGTATTATCCGCTCAAAGCAATGCTTTAGAGAATATTCAAGCGGGCATTAGCGGCAAAGAAGCAGATGCATTGGCAAGAAATGTATTTAAAAGTAAGGGTTATGAGCAATATTTTACCCATTCCTTAGGGCATGGGTTAGGTATTCAAGTTCATGAGCAGCCTGCACTTTCGCCAAAAAGCAGCGATATTTTGCAAGAAAATATGGTATTTTCTATTGAGCCGGGCTTGTACTTTGAAAATAAGTTTGGCATTAGGATAGAAGATTTGGTAGTTCTGGGAAAAAACGGAGTAATTAACTTGACAAAAAGCGCTAAAGATTTGATAATATTATAAGTAGCGGAGGTAAAATATGGCATTTATTACGGCAGGCGATTTTCGAAAAGGCATAACTTTTGTTTTTAATAATACTGTCCAAGTGGTGGTGGACTTTCAGCATGTTAAGCCCGGCAAAGGGGCTGCTTTTGTGCGTACCAAGATACGAAATATCATTACCGGCGGGGTAATAGAGCGCACTTTTAGCCCTTCTGATAAGTTTGAGCTAGCCCATATTACCCGTAAGAAAATGACTTATAGCTATTCGGATGGGGATATTTATTACTTTATGGATAATGAAACTTATGAGATGCTTCCGCTTAATAAAGATATGGTACAAGATGCGCTTAACTTTATAATGGAAAATATGCTTGTCAATGTGTCTTTTTTTGGCACTGATGCCTTTAGTGTAGAGCCGGAAAACTTTGTAGAACTAAAGATTGTAGAATGCGAGCCGGGACTACCCGGCGCAACTGCTCAGCCCGGCAGCAAATCCGCTAAGCTGGAAACAGGCTACAGCATTCAAGTACCGCTATTTGTAAATGAAGGGGATACGGTACGAGTAGATACCAGAGACGGTACTTATATGTCGAGGGTGTAGTGTAGCTAAAGCTACACAATTATATTTGCCTATCGGCAAATGATATTACTGCGTAATGATATTCGCCTATCGGCGAGTGAGATTACTTCGTAATGGTGGTTGGCAAATATAATATCATTGCGAAAGCAATATCATTGTGAAACAATATCATTGCAAAGCAATATCATTAAATGGCTTTAATTTTCTAGCAATTCTTGAATTTTGCTACTTTACTTATAACTTAATCTTTGATAAAATTAGCATATGAAAGAAAATCCTTTACTTGACAGCTCAAAAAGGTTTGCTATTGATATAGTAAACCTCTGCAATGCAATAAAAGCTAAATCAGTCTTGATTAATCAAATTTTAAGAAGCGGAACATCAATTGGTGCAAATATTCACGAAGCACAATATGCTCATAGCAGAAACGATTTTATTGCCAAACTTGAAATTGCTCTAAAGGAATGTTATGAAACAGAGTTTTGGCTAGAATTGTTGATGCAAACTAAATTTTTAGATGAAGAAACATTCAAAGAGCTACTGCAAAAGGCCGGTTCAATTCGTAGGCTTCTAATATCAAGTTGCATAACTGCAAAGAGCAAGAAATAAAAACTAAACTCCTCTGCTACACAATTATATTTGCCTATCGGCAAATGATATTACTGCGTAATGATATTCGCCTATTGGCAAAGACGGCTAGCGTTAGCCCCGCTTCTTGTTTATAAATCCCACCTTAATCATTTGCGGAACGCAAATGTATTTCATCATTTACACAGTAAATGTATTTCACCGCTTGTGTATAGCAAGCGCATTTCATCACGCTTTAGCGTGTATTTTCCTCTGGATTGCTTCGTCATTTCATTCCTCGCAAAGACGGCTAGCGTTAGCCCCGCACCTTGCCCTATCAATCCCACCTTAATCATTCTGCTCTTTGTACAGATTTTAGATTAAATATTCAAAATTTTCAATATTTAT
>CAYSNP010000069.1:0-4846 GCA_964432485.1 uncultured Christensenellaceae bacterium
CATTTACTGCGTAAATGGTGCAATACACGCTTTGCGTGGTGAAATACACTTGCTGACCGCAAGTGATTAAGGTGAGGCTTTGGGGCTAGGCTTACGCTAGCACTGACATTAATTCGTCTTTGCGAGAAGCAATAGCGACGAAGCAATCCAGGGAAAAATACACGCTTGCGCGTGATGAAATGCGCCTGCAAAAGCAGGCGATGAAATACATTTACTGCGTAAATGGTGAAATACACTTGCTACCGCAAGTGATTAAGGTGAGGCTTTGGGGCTAGGCTTACGCTAGCAATGACATTAATTCATCTTTGCGAGAAGCAATAGCGGCGAAGCAATCCAGAATAAAAATACACGCCTGTGCGTGTATTTTTTCAGTTATCAGTTTAACTTGCTATTGCAAGTGTATTTCTATTCCTCACTTTTAGGAGTAAGGGCTACCGCAACTACTTTTGCATCGTCTTTTAGGCGCATAACTTTAACACCTTTGGTATTGCGCCCTATTTTGCTAATTTGGGCGGCATCGGTGCGAATCATTATGCCATTGTCAGCAATAATAATTATATCGTCTTCTTCGCTTACCAGCTTTAAGCTGACTACTCTGCCTGTCTTATCGTCATAATTGCCTGCTTTAACACCTTTGCCCGCTCTGCATTGCAGCCGATATTCTTCAATATCTACTCTTTTGCCAAATCCGTGCTCGGTGATTGTTACCACTTCTACACCTTGTTTGACAACTGCCATATCTACCACGCTGTCCTCTTTGCCAAGCGCAATACTTTTAACGCCTTGCGCTGTCCTGCCCATAGCACGCACATTGCCCTCAGAAAAACGAATACATTTGCCCTCAGTGCTTGCCATAAGGATTTCGTCAGAGCCCGAAGTCAGCTCAACATTGATAAGTTTGTCATCATCCACTAAGGTAATGGCTATTTTACCGTTTACCCTAATGCTCTGGAACTCTTTTACCGCAGTTTTTTTAATTAGCCCGTTTTTTGTAGCCATAATCATATAGCCGGTGGAGTAATCCTTAACGGATAAAAATGCGGTAATCCTTTCGTCCTCTTCTAAGGGCAATAAGTTGATTATAGCTCTGCCTCTTGCTGTCCTTGCCGCTTCGGGCACTTCAAAGGCTTTAAGGCAATAAACCTTGCCTTTATTGGAGAAAAACAGCAAATCGTCATGCGTATGACAAATAAACATAGTAGAAACAAAGTCTTCGTCCTTAGTTTTATGCGCTGTTATGCCTGTGCCGCCTCTGTTTTGCGCCTTATATTCATCTACGGGCATACGCTTAACATATCCGCCATAGGTCTTGCTGATTACCACTTCTTGCGGCTCTATTAAGTCTGCTATATCTATATCCGAATCGTCCTCTACCAGCTCGCTCTTTCTATCCGTGCCATATATCCGAGAAACATCGGACAGTTCCTGCTTAATTATTTCTTTTACTTTGATTGGGTCTTCTAAAATACCTCTATATTCTGCAATTTTGGCAAGCAAATCCTGCAGTTCGTTATTTAGCTTTTCAATTTCCAGTCCTGTAAGTCTTGCCAGGCGCATATCCAAAATTGCGCCGGCTTGAATTTCGGATAACTCAAAGTTATCCATAAGCCCTGCAAGCGCATCTTGCCGCTCTCTGCTGCGCTTAATAATTTCTATCACCTTATCTATATTATTTAGCGCAATAACAAGCCCTTTGACAATATGTTCTCTTTCTAGCGCCTTATTGAGCAAAAACTTGGTTCGTCGCTCTATAACCTCAATTTGGTGCTTAATATACTCGCTTAGCATATCTTTAAGCCCCAAAGTGGTAGGCACACCGCTAACTAACGCTAAAAAGTGTATGCCTCCTCTGGTTTGTAAGGCTGTTTGCTTATAAAGGGTATTTAGCACCACTTCTGGATTGGCATCTCTTTTAAGTATAAACACCACCCGCATACCAAAGCGGTCGCTTTCTTCTCTAATATCGCTTATGCCATTGATTTTTTTATCTTTTACTTGGTCAGCTATATTTTTAATAAGGTTGGCTTTATTGACTTGATAAGGCAGCTCGGTCACTACTATCGAAACCTTGCCGTTGTCGTCGACTATTTCCGCCTTAGCGCGCTGTGCTACCCTGCCTCTGCCTGTTAGATAAGCAAGCCTTACGCCTGAGCTAATCAGCACCTTGCCGCCTGTGGGGTAGTCAGGGCCGGGAATATACTTCATTAAATCCAGCGGCTCAATTTCAGGGTCGTCTATAAGCGCAATTGTGCAGTCAATAACCTCCCGCAAATTGTGAGGCGGAATGCTTGTTGCCATACCTACAGCAATACCCTCGCTCCCGTTGACTAATAAGTTAGGATATTTTGAGGGCAGGACAGCAGGCTGGGTAAGCGTATCGTCAAAGTTGGGATAAAAATCTACGGTATCCTTATCCAAATCCTTTAGCATTTCGCCGGCTATACGACTAAGGCGCGCTTCGGTATACCTTTGAGCGGCAGGCGGGTCACCGTCTATAGAGCCAAAGTTGCCATGCCCTTCTATTAGCGGCTCATTAATAGAAAAATCTTGCGCAAGGCGCACCAGTGCATCATAAACAGCGCTATCTCCATGCGGATGATACTTGCCCAGCACCTCGCCCACTATACGGGCGCATTTTTTATACGGTTTGTCATGAGTGTTGCCTAAGTCCGTCATAGCATATAAAATACGCCTATGCACCGGCTTAAGCCCATCTCTTACATCGGGGATAGCTCTGGAAACATTAACCGCCATAGCATAGGAGATAAAGGAACGGCTCATTTCATCTTTTACCGGTAAATCTACAACTTTTGAACGACTTAGTATCTCTTTTATATTCTTGATATCTATACTTTTTTTACTCATAATAGCTCCTAAACATCCAACTCCTTAACGATTGTAGCATTGTCACGAATAAATTCTCGTCTAAGTTCAGGTTGCTCGCCCATTAGTATAGAAAAGATTTCGTCAGCTTCTACCGCATCCTCTACCGTTATTTGAAGCAAGGTGCGGGTTTCGGGGTCCATAGTAGTTTCGTATAGCTGACCCGCATTCATTTCGCCAAGCCCTTTGTAACGCTGAATATCGCACTTGCCACCTAGCTCCTCCATAATTGCCCTCAGCTCCTCATCGCTGTAAGCATATTTGTCCACCTTATTGCGGCTAACTTTATACAATGGAGGCTGAGCTACATAGACATGCCCGCCCTCCACTAAGGGGCGCATAAAGCGGAAAAAGAAGGTCAGCAGCAAAATACGGATATGGCTACCGTCCACATCGGCATCAGTCATACATATAATGCGATTGTAGCGCAGTTTGGTAATATCAAATTCATCCTTAAAACCGCAGCCAAACGCTTTTATCATAGATTTGATTTCTTCATTTTCCAAAATTCTGTTAAGGCGTGCCTTTTCTACATTAAGAATCTTGCCGCGCAAAGGCAATATAGCTTGGAATTGCCTATCTCTGCCCTGTTTGGCAGTTCCGCCTGCGCTATCGCCCTCAACTAGATAAATCTCGCAATTGGCAGGGTCGTTATCTGTGCAGTCTGACAGTTTGCCCGGCAAGCCCGCACCTTCAAAAATACCTTTGCGGCGTATAAGGTCACGAGCGGAACGAGCGGCCTCTCGGGCGCGCTTGGCATTGACAGCCTTGTTTAGCAAATCTCTGGCTGCCTTAGGATTCTCCTCTAAATAGTCGCCAAACTTATCCGCTACCACCCTGTTGACTAAAATACGCATATCGCTGTTGCCCAGCTTGGTTTTGGTTTGCCCTTCAAATTGAGGGTCCATAAGTTTTACGCTTATTACCGCTGTAATCCCTTCCCTAACATCATCGCCGGACAATTTTTCATTTTCTTTCAAAAGATTGTTTTTAACACCGTAGTTATTTACTACCCTTGTCAGCGCATTTTTCAGTCCGTCTAAATGTGCGCCGCCTTCAATGGTGTTGATATTGTTAGCATAGGAATAAAATATTTCTTGATAGCTATCGTTGAACTGCAAGGCCAGCTCTACAATATTGTCGCCTTCCTGTTCCTCGAAGTAAAAGATATCGGGCAGCACCTGCTCTTTACTTTTATTAAGCTGTGCCACAAAATGGACTATGCCGCCCTCGTAGCAAAAAGTTTCGCTCCTTTCTTTGCCTTGCCGCTTATCCTCAAGCTGAATGACCAGCCCTTTGTTAAGATAGGCAAGCTCTCTTAGGCGTGTTTTAATATTGTCGTAATTAAACTCTAAAGTTTCAAAAATGGAGGAATCCGGATAAAAGACTACACTAGTGCCCGTCTCTTGCGAAGAGCCTGTAACTTCAAGAGGCGATTGCGGTATGCCCCTGCGGTATTCTTGCGCAAAAACTTTACCGTTTTGGTATACCTCTACGCTAAGGTGCTCGCTTAACGCATTGACTACGCCTAAGCCGACCCCATGCAATCCGCCGGAGATTTTATACCCTCCGCCGCCAAACTTGCCGCCTGCATGCAGCTTGGTAAGCACCACTTCAACTGCTGATTTGTTTTCGCTTTCTATAATGCCGGTAGGGATACCTCTGCCGTCATCTATAACTTGCAGTCCGCCGTCAGCTTGAATAATAACATTGATTTTATCGCAAAATCCGGCTACTGCTTCGTCTATGGAGTTGTCCACCAACTCGCTTACTAAATGATGTAATCCTTTGGCGCAAGTGCTGCCTATATACATGCCCGGTCTTTTCCTAACCGGCTCTAATCCTTCTAAAACCTGTATAGTAGATTGGTCATAATCATTGCCTGTATTTTCTATCATATAACTCCTAAAAATGTTAATAATTACTTAAAAAGCATATAGTTAATTATACCATATTTTTATAT
>CAYSNP010000070.1:0-4441 GCA_964432485.1 uncultured Christensenellaceae bacterium
TTTACTTGGCTTCCCATTTGGCGTAGAGTTTGATATCTTGCTTTTCGCCTGGGTCAATAGTTTCTACTTTTGTGCCGGAGAAATCGGGGTTTTTGTACCAACCTAAAAAAGTATATTCTTTGCGTTTGGGGCTGCCAAGAGTGATTGTAGAGCTTAGCTTAGAATAGTGGTCAGGATTGCCGCTGATATTAGAGCCCCCGTTAAGCTCATAAAAGATAGAGTAACGCCTTACCATAACATCGTCATCACAACTCGTGGTATAAGCTCCTTCGCTAATTATAAATGCTTTGCCCATAAAACTCTTTAGAACAGCAGTATCCAAAGCCGCAGAAGGCGCAAGCTCGCCTGAGTCGCTACCTTCAGTCGCATCCTTAATTGGCGGCGAAAGCAAGGATACCAAATACCATTCCCTTACTCCGTTATGCCCGTCGCCAAGCAAAGTATATCTGCTATTGATACTATTGTAGTCAGGGTTTATGGATACATAGACGCAAACATCTCTTAAATCTGCTGACAAGTCTGCCATAAATGCTTTTATTACACTGCTTTCGTAAACATAATATTCAACAGCTATACCATTTGCTTTTAGGTCTTTAAGACATTCTATCATTGTTTTGCCTACGCTATTGTTATACAATGGCTTGCCAGACCAACTAATATTAACATCCTTTATGCCTACATCTAAAAAACCGTCTCCTAAAGGCATTTTTATGCTAAAATACGCATCCAATAACGCATATCTACTGGGCAGCTGATAATGCGGCAATTGCCCGACCCTGGCAAGCTCTGTCAGCAAAAAGAGGCCTGCGGTGGCTAGCTGCCCGCCCATAGAATGCGCAGTAAGCCTTATTTCCTTATCTCCCATAGTCTTAGGCAGGAATCGCATAGCTCGGATATATTCTGCAGCAAAATGTTCCGCAAGACAATACTTGGTAAAGTGCGGGTCACTTTCCGAACCGTCTTTTTTTCTATATTTTATACCTAAAGGTGAATTATTAGACCAAATCTTGCCTTCAATAGCATTGGGCACATCTGCTACGAATTTGTTATAATAAAAGACGCCCACATTCCAGCCTTCTCTTAACCAAAGGTATAGCATAGAAACATTTTCGCCTTCTACCCCATAATCCTCAGGAAAATGAACTTTAACATTAAGGTTAAACAATTCCGGATACTTGTTTCCTTCAGATAATACCCCATGCACATTAATAATGGTAGGTTTATCCGTATCTATTAGGGCAGCTCCTTCCGGACTGTCTGCATGCAGCAGTTCAATTTTATTTTCGTCGGCATTCCATCTTGCCCAAAATAGCCCGGTATCCGCAAGCTCCGGCTCTTTTTCCACATCAAAATAAACTTTCTCCGCATAATTTATATATCCATGGTCACTATACAAGTTGGCGCTTGCTACTTTTACTTTTGGCCAAGCATCTATTTCTGTCCCAAAATATGCCATAACTCCCGCACCTGCCACAAGTGCAATAATACAAACAATACCTATTATCTTTTTCATAATTGCCTCATTGTTAAAAATATAGTACTTAAATAATACTATATTAATAAAACCATGTCAAGATTGAAGCCAAAATACATACAAATGAGTTCTCACTCTTGAAAAGTGAACAAATTAAGTTTATAATTAATTTGCAACAAATTACATTACTTATAAGGCGGAAAGTGATTATGACCAAAAACGGCTTAATTAAAATAATTCTTATCTGTATTCTTATTGTAGCACTAGGTCTTTTAATTTATCACTCTTTGCCTGCCCTTACTTTTGAACTAAATGAGGACGGTCAATCTTTTTCAGTCTCCGCTGTGCTGCCGCTAAAGCGCAGCATTGTTATCCCTGCTTTTTACAAAGGTTTGCCTGTTACTGGACTAAAAGAGCGCGCCTTTGACTCTTCCAACCTAAAAAAAGTAACATTTGAAGAAGCCAGTCCCATCGAAAGCATAGCTGACAGCGCATTTGCAAATTGTACCGGCCTTAAAGCTGTTACTTTACCTGCTAATGTCTGCTACATAGGCGATTACGCTTTTTCAAACTGCGGAAAATTGTCAAGCATTTCTATCCCTGACAGCGTAACATATATAGGCGATTACGCTTTTGCAAATTGCAACAAACTAGCTAGCATTGCCATTCCCGACAATGTGATTAGCATAGGCGACTATGCTTTTGCAGGGAACAATCATATATTTTCCTTAATGCTTAAAGAAGTTGAGATTTCGCAAGACAGCAAGCTGCAAAGTATTGGTGTAGGCGCATTCAGCTACTGCGTAAATCTGGAAAGCATACGGATACCTTCAAATGTGCAAAATATAGGCTCATACGCATTTACCTATTGTACAAGCTTAAAAACTATCACTATACCTGCAAGCGTGCAAAGCATAGGCAATAGTGCTTTTAGCCGATGTTATAAATTGTTAAGCATAATTGTTGCGGCTGAAAACAGCAATTATGTATCCATAGACGGAGCGCTGTTTAATAAGCAGGGGACTAGACTGCTTCAATACCCCATTGGCGCAATAGATACAAAATATACCCTACCGCCTACGGTGGCAAGCATAGCAAGCAGCTCTTTTGCGGGTTGCACCAATCTACAAAGTATTACTATCCCCTTTGGCACAATAGATATTGGCTCTTACGCATTTAGCGAGTGCAGAAAGCTAACAAAAGTAATTATCCCTGACAGCATGCTTAATATTGAGAAGATGGCTTTTTCCTATTGCGCAAAATTAAAAAGTATAGTTATCCCCGATAGCGTTGCAAGTATTGGAGATTATGCTTTTTATTACTGTACAGATTTAGCTGAAGTAACGGTAAAGAGCCCTACCCCTCCCAAGCTGGGCGAAAAAATCTTTGACACTACTGCAGATAACTTAAAAATTTATGTGCCAAGAGATAGCCTGTCAGAATATAAAGAAGCAGACGAATGGAAAGAATATGGGCAAAGAATATATGCATACGATTAATTAAATAAAGGAAAGAGTATGAAAAGAGCAAGCGCGCCTAAAGTAAGGCGGACACCAAATAAGTATGAGGTAACTATATTTGTATTTGCCTTTATTGTCTTATTAGCAATAATTGTTTTATGTTCTGTTCCGGAATTACTTGTTTTTTTTGAATTAAACGAAGACGGAGCATCTTATTCGGTAGCTTATGTTGCCAGTATAAAAAGCAAGGTAGCTATCCCCGCTTCTCATAAGCGTTTGCCTGTTACAGGGATAGCGGAACAAGCATTTTACAGTTCCAACTTAAAAACAATTGTTTTTAAGGAGCAGTGCGCACTTGTAAGCATAGGCGATTATGCCTTTGCCAATTGCAATAATTTAACCGGCATTCAGCTGCCTGATAGTGTAGTAAGTATAGGCGAGTATGCTTTTAGCGCTTGTACACAGCTAAAGGATATTGTATTGGCGGATGGGCTAAAGTATATTGGCAGCAGCGCATTTCAGGATTGCAGAAGCTTAAAACAAATAACAATACCCAAAAGCGTTATAAGCATTGGAAAGCTCGCTTTTAGCGCTTATCGAAACGATAATATGTACTTGAATAACATTGTGTTTGCAGGTGACAGCCGCCTTGAAACTCTTGGGGAGCAAGCGTTTTACGGTTGCGCCCGCTTAACAAGTATTGTCTTACCAGAAAATTTAAAGATAATTGGCGAAAATGCTTTTGAAAGGTGCGGTTTGACAAACATTACCATACCTGCAAGCGTAGAAAGCATAGGCACTTTTGGCTGTAATAGCTTGCAAAGTATAGATGTGGCGGATGCCAATCCTTTTTACCAGTCAATAGAAGGAGTGCTAATTAAAACTCAAGAAAAAATATTGACTCAATATCCTAGTGCAAACAGCAGAACGGAATATGTTGTTCCTGCCGAAGTGACCGGCATAGGCGATAACGCATTTTATGAGTGCAACAATTTGATTAGCGTAAGTATGCCAGGAGTAGCAAGCATAGGCCCTTTTGCCTTTGCCTATTGCGCACAGCTTACCTGTGTTACGCTTGCTGACAGCCTGATAAGCATAGCAGAGTATGCTTTTGCTTATTGCAGCAGTTTATACGCCATAACGATACCGGAAAATGTTACAAGCATAGGTACGGGCGCATTTTTTGGATACAATTACCTTGCAAGTATAGTTGTTAATGCATGGGAACCGCCAATATTGCATAAGCTTCCGTTTTATGATAACTTACCTGACTTAAAGATATATGTTCCTGAAGAAAGCCTTGCCGCCTATAAGTGTGCGGAAGGCTGGAGTAAGTATGCCGACCAAATATATGCAATTTGAGTTGACGGACAAGGAGCAAGCCAGGGCCAAGATACACGCTAAAGCGTGATGAAATACACTTGCCTAAATGCAAGTGATGAAATGCATTTACTTATCTACCCCCCGTCAAGTGGACAGGTCAATTTCATTAGATTTTCTTTGAGAC
>CAYSNP010000071.1:0-4370 GCA_964432485.1 uncultured Christensenellaceae bacterium
TACTTTTGGAGCATCTCTTTTTGCTCACTTGCGACAATTCATTTTACAACTTACCCAAATCTTTAAGTTTTACTTGACATAAATTCAATATCTGTTTTCGCTCCATAATTTTCGCGGTAAAATCACTTCTTATTTTACAAGGTTTCATTTATTTATTATTTTTCAATTCGTTATTCTTGCAAGAGCCTTATCCGTATAGTTATTCTTGACAGTGTATCAATTATAGGTAGCGATGCATTTACCGGTTGCAGTAAAATCACTATTTATGCGGAGTCGTCTAGCAAACCAAGCGGATGGGCTGATGACTGGGCTGACGCTCCTATTGTGCATTGGGGTTATACAGGTGACTGATATTTGCATTTTATAACTGATTTTTGAAATCAAAAACGACGGGAGTTCTATTTATTGGGACTCTCTTTTTTTGTTCAACAAGAATTTTATTTTAATAACATTTAATCAGCTAAGCACCGTTTTATTTGTCAAATGAGATGTTTTGCTAAGTTTTACTAAAATTTTACTTATTTATTTTGCCAAAATACCTTACAAATGTAAATTAAAATTACATATATAGTGAGAGCAACAAAAAAGAGCTAACACGCAAGAGAACAAATGTAGAAAAAGGAGGTGAAGCGGAATTGAAACTAAAATGCAACTGTAAAGCAAATATAATAAAAAAGGAGAAAAAAGATGAACAAAAAGCAAAACAATAACTGGGATGAGAATGACGAATTTCTTAACTGGTTAAAGAGCGATGACTTTCTTATGGAATTAGGCAGAGAGATGGAGAGATGGCAAGCAACGATAAAAGAAGAGGATGTTGAGTTAGATACAAAACAATTTGGCAAGTATCTAAAAGTACAAAAGATTTTGAAGGATTTAGCAGAAGAACAAGACGGCGAGCTTGAAGCCCAGCTAAAGCCAACAGAATTGCGCGGATATTTTACTCTAACAATATGCGTGCTACATCTCTGCGACGAAACAATGGAATACTTTAGAGAAGTTATCAACACCTGCGATGTTATAGGTATGTTTCCTCTGGCAGACGGAAACAACTTTGTTATAGACCTTGTGATAAACGATGTGTACAAGTTCAAGGAAGGAAAAGACCCTTTAGCAAACTTAGAAATTTAAGAAAACCCAATATCAAAAAGCAATTTAGCGTAATTTATAGCAGATAAATATTCTTTTATAAAATACTGCTTTTACTAATTAAGAGATTTTGTAATTTTAATCCCTTTGTAAGTAAAATCAATATCATTTAACCTTGTTATAGTGTATTATTATAGGCGGAGGCTGGAGATGCGCTTATTTATTGCAGTTAATTTTTCGCAAAGTGTAAAAGAGCGGCTGGTAAGGATTCAGCAGCAAATTAAAAAGGTTTGCTTTTCGGGCAACTTTACCAGAATGGAGAATCTGCATCTTACTTTGGCTTTTTTAGGCGAAATTGATAGCTTACAGGTGCATATAATTAAGGGCATAATGGACAATATAACAGAGCGACCATTTAAGATAAGCATTGGGGGGATAGGGAGCTTTTCTAATAGAAAGGGTAAAATAGTTTGGGTGGGAGTAGAGCCTAGCAATAAGCTGAACTCTTTGCATTGCCAGCTTACAAAGGGATTGACAGACAGCGGCTTTTTGAGTGAAGATAGACCATTTAAGCCGCATTTAACTTTGGGGCGGGAGGTTAGATTCGGCAATGAGAGACCTGCGGAGTTTCTGCCTTTTGAATATGCGGTCGATTCTATTGACTTAATGGTATCAGAAGTCGTTAAAGGTGTTTTGACTTATCGGCTATTGTATAAAAAAGAGCTGGCTTAAAATAAAAAGCTAACTAGTGATAAAAATAACTATATAATGTTAATTGCTTGGTTAAGGTGTATTGAATTGTTTCTTGAGGTAGGGTATGTTTTCTAAAAACAAGGGCGCTATGGTGTTGTTGCTACTTGCGGTCAGCATTATTTGGGGTATGGGTTTTTCTATAGTTAAATTAATGCTGGATCATGGCACACCTGTTTTTTTACTGGTGGCTATGCGCTTCTTATTGGGCGCATTGTCGCTGCTTGGCACTAAAAAATTGCTAAAAGCACCTCCTTTTAATAAAAAGGTCTTTCTTTCCGGCTCTATAATTGCCTGCGTAGTTTTGGCGGCATTTGTACTGCAAAGCTATGCCGCAAAATATACCACTCCTGCCAAAAATGGTATGCTTACAGGGGTATATGTAATTTTTATTGCTGTGCTTTCTATTTTTCTCTTTAAGAAGTCTGCCATTAAGCCTTTAGCAGATGCTATGCTATGTGTTATAGGTATGTTTCTTTTCTTTGAAATCTTTTCGGAAAATATGAATCTTAATAAAGGAGATTTGCTATCGCTTTCCGCCGCACTGCTTTTTGCGGTGCATTTTATTATGTTAGAGCGGGAAAGCCACAAGCATAACTCTCTTAACTTTACCTTTGCCCAACTTATCGGGGTAGGGATTATGGCACTAGTTTTATCAATTCTTACCGAAAGACATCTTTATACCAATATTGAAGTGCTTTATTTTATATTAGGCTCTATATTCTTAGGCGTATTTTCCACAGGATTTGCATATTTGGTGCAAACAATGGCACAAGCCAGGCTAAAAGCTACCACGGTTTCTACAATACTATGTTCAGAAGCTGTATTTGCTGTAATTTTTTCTTTACTGCTAGGATATGAAAAGTTTAACAAATGGATTGCAATAGGAGGCGGAATAATTTTTGTTTCTATCCTTAGTTCGGTCTTTATCGCCCCCCGCAAGGCGGTTCGTCAATAATTATCCTTTTTGGCAGCAAATAACCCTTTGGCTATAGCTGATACAATGCCGCCTTTAGGTTTGATATATTTTTTTCCTGCTAAAATGACCTTTTCTACCTTAATTGAACTTAGTTCAGCCTTGTCAATAGCATAAGGATTCCTCGATAGGATAAGCATATCCGCTATTTTGCCTTTTTCTAAGCTGCCTCGTTTATCCTCGTCAAAAGTGGCATAGTAGCCATTGTAAGTACATGCTCTTAATGCCTCTTGTATTGTCAATCTATGCTTATAATTTAAGTTGTTGCAAGCCTTATTTAGCCATTCGATAGGGTCGGGCTCGGTAACAGGCGCATCGCTGCCCGCAGATATAACTATCCCCTTATCCCATAGCTGCCTATAAGGCTCTGCTTGGTACACTCGCTCGCCCAGTGCGGCATACATAGGCTCAAAATTAGTGCCACTCAGGTCTAAAAAGGCAAATTGAGCAAGGATTTGAATATTATATTCTTTGCAAATCTTTATCCCTTCCGCAGTAGGCAGCGAGCCATGAATAATCCCATGCCTATGGTCTTTACGGGGGTGAGTATCTAACGCATATTTTATAGCGCGCGCCGCTTGTTCAAAAGCGGCATCACCTATGGCATGCATTTGTACTTGCAGGCCGCATTTGTTGGCACTGCTTACTTTTTCAAACAATTCGTCTTCTTTATGGTAAAGGATTCCACAGTTTTCTGTGCCGCAATAAGGCTCTTTTAGCGCCGCATCCCTTAGTGCAATGCTGCCGTCAAGCGCAGTTTCAAAACAGCCGCCAAGTCTGGGCAAGCGTCTTTTCATTATCTTTTTAATATCAAAGGTTTGATACATAATGCGCATTTGTATACCGCTTCTCTGCCCTTTGGCAGCCCAAATGAATAAGTTTACATCAAAGTCTTTGGGAACGGTAGAACCTACACAACATACAAAATGCCCAATCCCTTTTTGCGCCATTCTATCTATGGCATTGCCAAAGCAGGCTATAATATCTTTTTTTGGCAAGAGCTTGCTAAGCGAGGATACCGCAATATAAAACGCCTCATTAATTATTATACCTGTTTCTGCATTGTATCCTCTGGCACTCTTTATATGTTCAGGCAGAGCATTAAGCGTCTTGGTATTTACAATCATACCGTGCCCGTCAGAAGTGATAAGAGCGGCATGATTATTGGGACAAACAGAGTCCAAATCCTGCTTTGTTAAAAATGCTCTTTCTGCAACTTTTGTTTGATTAGCGCCAAAAGCAAAAATCATTTTTTTAGATGCGGAGCATTTTTCTTTAATTAGCTCTTTAATCTTGGCATTGCTTTCCATATTGCCGATATCAAGCGCCATGCTCAGCACCGCATAAGATACAAAATGGGTATGATTGTCGCTAAAAGTAGGGATAAGAGCCTTATCTTGCAAATCAATTAAAGGCGCGGAGCGGTATTCTTGCGGCAGGCTATTGCCTATATATTCAATTAAACCATTATTTTCAACTAAATAAGAAAAAACCTCATACTTTTCATTACAAGTGATAATATTTCCTTTGTAAACATTCATTTTTATATTTATTC
>CAYSNP010000072.1:0-4205 GCA_964432485.1 uncultured Christensenellaceae bacterium
AACCTACAAACTAAAGGAGGAGAGTATTAATGCCAAGAAGAAGCGGAGTACCCAAGCGTGATGTTTTACCTGATGCCAAGTACCATAACAAGATAATAACCAAGTTAATTAATCAAATAATGTATGACGGCAAAAGCGGTATAGCGCAAGGTATAGTATACAATGCTTTTGCAATAATAGAAAAGAAATTAGGGGAAAATGCAGAAACGGTGTTCCTAAAGGCATTAGAAAATATAATGCCTGTGCTAGAAGTTAAAGCAAGAAGGGTAGGCGGCGCAAACTATCAAGTTCCCATTGAAGTAAGACCTGAACGAAGGCAAACTTTAGGGATTCGCTGGCTGGTGCTCAATGCACGCAAGCGTGGCGAAAAAACTATGGATGTGCGCTTGGCTGCTGAAATTATGGATGCCTATAACAATACCGGCGCTACGGTTAAGAAAAAGGAAGACACCCATCGTATGGCAGAGTCCAATAAAGCGTTTGCTCATTTCCGTTGGTAGTATTTAGGATTGCATTGCTAAGGTAGCCTTGCCAATCTTAATATTTTATAAAAATTATAGAGCGGCATACCCCCATTTTGCGAGTATGTCGTTTTTATTGAGGAATAAAAGAGCAAAATAACAGGAGTAATTATGTCAAGACAAATATCTTTAGAAAAGATAAGAAATATAGGAGTAATGGCGCATATAGATGCAGGTAAAACCACTACTACCGAGCGCATCCTATTTTATTCGGGAAAATCTCACAGATTGGGAGAAGTTCACGAAGGGGATGCCACTATGGATTGGATGGAGCAAGAGCAGGAGAGGGGGATAACCATTACTTCGGCCGCCACTACAATTGATTGGAAAGAGCATTCTATCAATATTATAGATACCCCCGGTCATGTGGACTTTACCGTAGAAGTGGAAAGGTGCTTGCGTGTATTGGACGGAGCAGTTGCATTATTTTGCGCAAAAGGCGGAGTTGAGCCTCAAAGCGAAACTGTTTGGCGGCAAGCAGATAAATACAAAGTGCCAAGACTGGCATTTATTAACAAAATGGATATAAACGGGGCAGACTTCTTTCATGCTATAAAGATGATAAAGGAGCGCTTAAAGGCCAATCCCTTGCCCATTGAATTGCCTATAGGGGCAGAAGCTGAGTTTAAGGGAGTTATTGACCTTATCTATAATCGTGCCATTTATTATAAGGATGATTTAGGCGTTACTACTGAGTATGCCGATATACCTAAAGAGTACGAAAAACAAGCTGAAGAAGCAAGGGTGCAGATACTAGAGCAATGTGCAGATTACAGCGATACCATAATGGAAAAATATCTTGAGGGGCAAGAAATTACACCTGAGGAAATAATACATGTATTGCGTAAAGCTACAATAGACTTGAAAGTTATACCTGTTTTATGCGGCAGCGCATATAAAAATAAAGGCATACAAAAACTGCTTGATTGCATAATAGACCTACTGCCTTCGCCGGTAGATATTCCGCCTGTTAAAGGTATTTCTCCTGTTAAGGAAAAAGAGGAAGTCAGAAAGAGCAGCGACCAAGAGGCTTTTTCGGGGCTTGCATTCAAAATTATGGTAGACTCTTTTGTAGGCAAATTATGCTTCTTCCGTATTTATAGCGGCTCTATAAAGACGGGGCTTACTGTGCTAAACGCCGGCAAAAACAAAAAAGAGCGAATAGGGCGAATTATAAGGATGCTTGCCAACAACCGCACCGAGCTTGAGGAAGCGTTTGCAGGGGATATAGTTGCTCTTGTGGGATTAAAAGAAACTACTACGGGCGATACCCTTTGCGCATCCAATGCCCCCATTTTGCTAGAAAGTATGGACTTCCCCGACCCTGTTATTCAAGTAGCTATTGAGCCTAAGACTAAAATAGGACAAGAAAAAATGGGGATAGCGCTTGCAAAACTCTCCGAAGAAGACCCTAGTTTTAAGGCGTTTACCAATAGAGAAACAGGACAAACTATAATAGCAGGTATGGGTGAGCTCCACCTTGAAATAATAGTAGATAGGCTGCTTAGAGAATTTAGGGTAGAAGCTAATATCGGCACCCCTCAAGTGGCATATCGTGAGACCGTAAAGGGCAAAGCTAAAGGTATTGGGCGCTTTGTTCACCAGACGGGAGGGCGTGGACAATATGGGCATGCGGTAATAGAGCTGACTTCTCGCCCTTCAGGCGCAGGCTACCGCTTCGAAAATGCTGTGATAGGCGGCGCAATCCCTAAAGAGTATATTAAAGCTGTGGAAGAAGGGGTAAGAGAAGCGGCAAAAGCAGGTGTGCTGGCAGGATATGAGCTAATGGACTTTGGCGTTAAACTTGTAGACGGTTCTTATCATGAAGTGGACAGTAGCGAAATGGCATTCAAGATTGCGGGCTCATCCGCATTAAAAGAAGCCGCACGCAAAGCAAATCCTACTATCCTTGAACCAATTATGAATGTAGAGGTCATTGCGCCGGAAGAGTATCTTGGGGATGTTATAGCCAGCATCACAGGGCGCAGAGGTTCTATTAAGGCAATGGAGGGCCGAGGCGCTAGCAAAGCGGTAATAGCGGAAGTGCCGCTTGCCGAAATGTTTGGATATGCTACCATTCTTCGTAGCGCAACGCAAGGCAGAGGCACCTATAATATGGAGTTGGCATGCTATAATGAAGTGCCTAAAAGTGAGCTGGAGCGTATTGTAGGGCAAAAATGTGTTTTATAATAACGCATTTAGCTAATAAAAACATAAAAGTGTAAAAATATTTTATATTTGCGTGACAATTTATTAAATATGTATTATAATACACTCACCGAATAATAAAAGTATATTGTATTTAGATTGGAGGACAATTAAATGGCAAAAAGCAAATTTGAAAGAACTAAACCCCACGTTAATGTTGGTACAATAGGACACGTTGACCATGGTAAAACTACTCTTACCGCCGCTATCACTATGATAGGTGCTGCAAAAGGTGCTGCAAAAATTATGAAGTATGAGGAGATTGATAAGGCCCCTGAAGAAAAAGCTCGTGGTATAACAATTAACACCTCTCACGTTGAGTATGAGACAGACAATCGCCATTATGCGCACGTAGATTGCCCCGGTCACGCTGACTATGTTAAGAATATGATTACCGGAGCAGCTCAAATGGACGGTGCAATACTTGTTGTGGCAGCCAACGACGGTCCTATGCCGCAAACTCGTGAGCATATTTTGCTTGCAAGGCAGGTTGGAGTCCCTTATATCGTAGTTTTCTTAAACAAAGTTGACCAGGTTGATGACCCCGAATTGCTGGAAATAGTCGAAATGGAAGTTAGGGAACTGCTCAATGAATATGATTTCCCCGGCGACGACACTCCTATTATTATGGGTAGTGCGCTAAAAGCTATGGAAGCGTGTATGGTAGGCAAAGTAGACTCTCCCGATTGCGACCCTGTAAGAGAGCTGCTTGCCGCTATAGATGAGTATATTCCTCAACCTGAAAGAGATATTGACAAGCCTTTTTTAATGCCTGTAGAAGATGTATTTACAATTACCGGTCGTGGTACAGTTGCAACAGGCAGAGTAGAAAGAGGGCAAGTTAAAGTTGGCGATAAAGTAGAAATAGTTGGCCTTGCCGATAAGCCCACCGAAACCACCGTTACAGGTGTAGAAATGTTCCGCAAATTGCTTGATGCAGCTATTGCCGGCGATAATGTGGGACTGCTCCTTAGAGGTATTGAGCGCAAGAATATAGAAAGAGGGCAAGTTATTGCTAAAGTTGGCTCAATCAAGCCTCATACCGCATTTGAAAGTCAAGTTTATGTGCTGACCAAAGAGGAAGGCGGAAGGCACACCCCGTTCTTTGACGGGTATCGTCCCCAATTCTATTTTAGAACTACTGATGTAACCGGCTCTATTAAATTGCCTGACGGCGTAGAAATGGTAATGCCCGGCGACAATATCAATATGGATATTCAATTGATTTCTCCCATTGCCATAGAAGAAGGCCTGCGCTTTGCTATCCGTGAAGGCGGCAGAACTGTGGGCTCCGGCGTTGTTACAAAGGTTATTAAGTAAAAGCCTATCAGTCCTTAAAAATAGTAAAACTCCCTTTGGATTCCGGAGGGAGTTTTTTAATGTGCTGATATATCGCCTGCAATGCCAATAAAACCGTCGAGGAATGAAATGCCAAAGCAATCCAGGGCTAAGATACACGCTAAAGCGTGATGAAAT
>CAYSNP010000073.1:0-4199 GCA_964432485.1 uncultured Christensenellaceae bacterium
CTAGCGTAAATTGTTATAAAATTCGTAGCTTTTTCTTTGCGTTGTCGTCCAACATTAACGAAATACAGCGCTTCGCCTACTGCCCAAGGATAAGCTAGCAGGCTACCTACTGCTCCAAAGAGCAAAATCAAAAGACCAAGAGGTGAGTCTGTTGCAGCGGCATCCAAAAACCCCTCAAATCCTGTTGGCATATCCAAAATATTGAAATTTGCAAAATCTTCTTTAATAAGTACAGGAATACTTACAAAAATAGAAATAACTAAAGAAATTAGGAATTGCATAATCAGTAATGTGAAAAACAGGCTAAGAACCTTTCCATAAATCAATTTCTTAGCTTCCAACTTACTCTTCTTAACCATAAAGCAACCTCCTTATAATTATATAACAATTTTTTTATTTTTCAAGAGGCTTATAAAATTACTGTTCTTGACTTTGTATCATATTCTTTACTTTAATAAGCCTAATAGTAGCCGCCCGCTCATTTTCGTCCAGTTTCATTTTAATAAATCTAATTGTCTCTACGATTTCCGGGATAACTACATACTCTAAAGCATTGACTCTGCGTCGGGTCTTTTGTATTTCGTCCGCCAGCATATTGCATGCTTTTTCTACTTCGGAAAGGTAAAAAAGTTTAGGTAAAAACTCGGTTAATCGGGCAAGAGCGTCATCTAATTCTGCGCTGACTTGCACAAAAGAATAAGGATAAATGCTGCCCTTTGATTGTCCTATTTCCAGCTTAGGAACTTTGACTCCCATAATATTGCTGTATGAAGTTTGCAAAGTGATTGAGGTTGAGGGCATAGCAACAGCTTCTTCTATAACAGCGGGGGAGCTGACAGCAGAGCAAAGCATAAAACCTTTTAGCGCAATAGAAAACTCCGCTTCTACTTGTTTGCGCAATTTATGGTTTTCTTTAATAAGCGCCAAAAATCGCCGCACCATTTCGTCTGTTTTGTCTTTTAACAGCTTATGCCCCTTTTGCGCAGTAGTAAGCCTGGCTTTTAATCTTTGCAACTCCATACGAGTTGGGTTTACATTAAGTTTAGCCATTGTGCTCCTCTGCTTTTCCCAAATACTCATCAATAAGCGAGTCTTTAATTCTTTTAAGCTCCGCCCTAGGCAAGATTTTTAGCAGCCGCCAGCCTAAATCCAAAGTTTCTTCTATACTTCGGTTAGTATAGAATCCTTGAGAAATATATTGCTTTTCAAACTCCTCTGCAAAAAGAGCGTACTTTTTGTCAATATCGGTAAGAGCGGCATCGCCAAGTATGGAAGCAAGCTCTTTTGCCTCTATCCCTCTGGCATAAGCAGAAAACAATTGATTCATTGTATCAGCATGGTCTTTGCGGGTGCGCCCTTCCCCTATGCCCTTATTTTTAAGTCTGGATAAAGAAGGCAGTACATCAATGGGAGGGGTAAGCCCTTTTTTTAACAATTGTCGGGATAGGATAATTTGCCCTTCGGTAATATAGCCCGTTAAGTCGGGTATAGGGTGGGTCTTATCGTCCTCCGGCATAGAAAGTATAGGCAGCAGCGTAATAGAGCCAGCATACCCTTTTACTTTCCCCGCTCTTTCATACATAGACGCTAGGTCTGTATAAAGGTAACCGGGGTAACCTCGTCTGCCCGGCACTTCTTTGCGTGCGGAAGAAACTTCTCTTAACGCTTCTGCATAATTGGTAATATCGGTAAGGATAACCAGCACATGCATACCTTTTTCGAACGCTAAAAACTCAGCGGTGGAAAGTGCCATTCTGGGTGTGGCTATACGCTCTATTGCCGGATCGTCCGCAAGGTTGACAAAAAGCACCGTACGCCCTATCGCGCCTGTGCGCTTAAAGTCATTGATAAAGTAATCCGCCTCCTCAAAAGTAATACCTATGGCGGCAAATACCACAGCAAATTTTTCACCGTCTGTAAGCACTTTTGCTTGTCGGGCTATTTGAGCGGCAAGTCTTGCATGCGGCAGTCCGGAAGCGGAAAACACAGGCAACTTTTGCCCGCGCACTAAAGTATTAAGTCCGTCTATGGCGCTAACTCCTGTTTGAATAAACTCATCCGGATAATCTCGGGCTACGGGATTGAGGGGCATACCGTTGATATTGACCTTTTGCTCTGCAATAATAGCGGCTCCGTTATCTCTGGGTCTGCCCATACCGTCAAAAACTCTGCCTAACATATCCTCGCTGACTCCCAGCTCTAAACTGCGCCCCATAAAGCGCGCTCTTGCAGAACTAGCTTGTAGCCCGCCCGAACCTTCAAAAAGCTGTACTAAAGCCTTATCACTGCTAACCTCCAGCACTCTGCCATGTCTGATTTCCTCATTTTGGCGGATTTGTACCAGCTCGTCAAACTTTACGCCTTCAACACCCTCTACCATAATTAAAGGCCCTATTACTTCGCTTATAGTCTTATATTCTTTTAGCATATCTTTCTCCTAATCAGCCAATGCGGACAACTCTGCCTTAATGCGCTCTGCTATTTCTGTAAACTTATCCGATTCTGTACTTGGGATATATTTTGCTCTGCCAATACGCTCCCTAACAGGCAATTCCACAATGTCCTCTATATCCACCCCTTTGTCCAGCGCGCTAGTTGCATGCTCATGAAAATCCAGCACCAGTCTAAGCATAGTCAATTGCTTTTGCATAGGGGTATAAGCATCCACATCATCAAAAGCATTTTGGTGCAAGTAGTCCTCTCTAATTGATTTTGCAGTTTCCATAATCAGCCTATCTCTGGGGCTAAGCGCATCCATACCGATTAGGCGCACAATTTCGTTTAGCTCATTTTCTTTTTGCAAAATAGCCATAGCCCGTCCGGTAAGCTCTTTCCAACCCTTATCTATATTGTCAGCATACCAATCCTCTAAGCTATCGCTGTAAAGAGAGTAGCTGGACAGCCAATCAATAGCAGGAAAATGTCTGCGAAAGGCAAGCCTATCGCTAAGTCCCCAAAAGACTTTAACTATCCGCAAGGTAGCTTGCGAAACTGGCTCGCTAAGGTCGCCGCCCGGAGGCGAAACCGCCCCAACTGCAGAAATTGAGCCCTTTTGCTCTTTTCCGCCTAGCGTGCGCACTACGCCTGCCCGCTCATAAAACTCCGCTAGTCTGCTTGACAAATAAGCGGGGTAACCTTCCTCGCCCGGCATTTCTTCCAGTCTGCCGCTCATTTCTCTAAGCGCTTCCGCCCAACGGGAAGTGCTGTCTGCAATTATGGCTACATTGTAACCCATATCCCTAAAATATTCGGCTATGGTAATACCGGTATAAATGCTTGCTTCTCTTGCCGCAACCGGCATATCCGAAGTATTGGCTATAAGGATAGTCCTTTTCATAAGCGGATAGCCTGAACGGGCATCTAACAATTGAGGAAACTCGTTTAGCACATCGGTCATTTCATTGCCCCGTTCGCCGCAGCCTACATAAACAATTATATCTGCATCCGACCACTTGGCAAGCTGATGCTGAACTACCGTTTTGCCCGAACCAAAAGGGCCGGGGATAGCGGCTGTGCCGCCTTTGGCTATAGGAAAGAATGTATCAATTACCCTTTGTCCCGTGTTAAGCGGAGTGTCCGGAGCTATCTTTTCTTTATAAGGTCTGCCTTTTCTAACTGCTGACTTTTGCAGCATTGCAACTTTATAAGTCTTATCCTTGCCCTTTATTTCTGCAACGGTATCGGTAATTGTAAAGTCACCATCCGTAATTTTTACTATTTTGCCTTCTGTTCCAAAAGGTATCATAATCCTATGTTCTATAACCGGAGTTTCTTGCACTATGCCTATTATATCGCCGGCAGTTACCGTATCGCCCGCTTTTTTGGTGGCCTTAAAAGCCCATTTTTTATTTGTATCTAATGCTTGAGCCCTTATCCCTCTAGCAATGCGCGCCCCTGTTTTTTCGTACAGTAGCGAAAGCGGCCTTTGAATACCGTCAAATATACCTTCTATCAGGCCGGGTGCTAAGTCCACGCTAAGAGGCATTTCGGTAGATAATACTTGTTCACCGGGACCAATTCCGCCCGTTTCTTCATAAACTTGTATGGAAGCCCTATCTCCCCTAAGCTCTATAATTTCGCCTATCAGCCCTTGCTCGCTAACCAATACCACATCGTGCATCTTGGCATCACGCATACCCTCTGCAATTATAAGCGGGCCGGAAACTTTTAAAATAGTACCTTTAATAGCCATTTTTATA
>CAYSNP010000074.1:0-3835 GCA_964432485.1 uncultured Christensenellaceae bacterium
CCAAATCACCTTCGGACAATGCTGCAGAAAGCAACTTAGTTGCAAACTTTGCGCTTTTTACATCTTTGTCATCCTCGGTAGCAGGCCTAACGCTAATCCCCGCTTTTACTCTTGCCAGCTTGGCAAGCCTGGTTTCTATTATGGGAGCAATATGGTTGTAAACTTCTCGCTCTTGCCAAAAATATTGCTTGCCAAAATCGGTGATTTCTCCTGTGGGAGTGATTTCGGCGTATTGGTTGCCTAACAAGAAATTGATATTAAGTAGCCAATTAGCCTCAATATTGCGCCTTGCTTCCCGCCTTTTATTAAAATCCGAAACTACTTCTGCTATTAGCTCAGCATTGGGGTCTTTAGCTGCCTTTTTAATTGTTTTTCCTTTCATTTCTTGCCCTCCTCACCCAGTATTTTATTTTTCATTTGAGCTTTTTTGATAAGGTTGCTTACTGCTTTTGGGGCTAGAATGCCGCCAAAAAGGGAGTATAGCTCCTTAATACAAGCAGAACATAAGCTAAGCGAGTTTGCCAATAAGGTGTCCTCTCTTGCAATAAGGTACTCCGCCCTATTAGGACAAGCGCCATTATCGCATAAGTTTTGCGCTATAGTTTTTACTATTTTCATTTTGCCTCCTTATTATTTAGTTGCGCTATTAGGCGCACTCTTTCTGCCTCTAACTGTTCGTCAGTATAGTTATCGTATTTGCCTTCCCCTTCGCAATTTTCGATATAGCTCTTTAAAGCGGTATTGTCAGGGGGATAATGCTTAGTTTGAACCTTTTCTTTAACTAACCGCTTGCTGCCGTCAGGCTCAATTACATATTCGCTGGTTACCTCTTCTACCGTATATCCTTTTGCTTTTGCCAGTAAAACTTTTAACAAACTTTCATTCATTCTTATATCCTTTTGTTTGCCTGTTCCGCTTGCCTTATCAGCCTGACTTTATACCTTTCTTGCAGGGGCAAGTCCGCCTTAGGGCGTTTATTTTCAGGGTGGCTCATTAAATAGTAGCGCAACTCGTCCATAGCGTGGTCATCTTTCTTTATAGGACAATCTCCATTGCCCCACCAGTAACTTTTTATCTCCCTTATCATATTAGGACAAGTCTTAAAGATAAAAATTCGGGCAGGGCGAGCGGCAAAATATTTGCGCACGGTAGCAATGCCGGAAAACAACTCTTTATTTACCCTTGGATTGACCGCTATACCCCTTTCAAAAAACAGTTCCACAACACTTTTGGAAGATGCCAGCGTGCGCTGCCCTGCCGCACTGTCAATAAGTGCCTCAAGCATACCGCTTGCATTGCGCTTCCAGCCTAGTTTATCCGCTATCCTAAAAATCCCACCAGTATGGTAATCTATATCTTTGCCTTGCTCATAATGCTCCGCCACTACATAGATATTTCCGTCATAATCCTCAGCATAAAAGTGGCAGCTTAGCGGATTGTTTAGCCCCGGGTCTATACTTAGGTTGCTTTGCCATTCGAAAGGAATATCAAAAGGCTCTATTATATGCAGATTTTCGTCAAACTCAGGATAGACCAACCCTTGAGCGGCACTAAATCTTCCGTACCGTCTGGAATCTAAACTTTCGCCGCTCATAGCCTTGGTAAGCAAAGCTATTTCAGCCTTATCTAAAAAGGGATTGTCCGCCCATTCCATAGTAAGGTGAAAGACTTCGGGATTCTGGTACTTATTAAGATAAATCTCCTCGTAAATCCAGCTTAGCCCTTTTAGCGGGGTCATTGTGCCAAAAATATCTCCTTTTTTATCCAGCACTCTCATCTTGCATTCTTCATAAATATCGTAAGGAGGCTCTTCGTCAAACCAAACATAATCCAGCGATGCGCCTGCAAACTTTTCCCTGCCTTGGTCGTAAGACTTGAAACCTATTTTAGAAATGCCGCCAAACACATTTTTTAGATAAATTGTATCTATTATTCCGCTTTGCGGGCTACCTTTGCTCCCTTTTTCCATTACTATATCCTCTATCCAAAGAGGATTGAGATAGGCTAAGATTTTTGCTTGCGCTACCTCCCGTTGCACCTCATAACTTACCGAAACTACCCAGCCCGTTGTGCTGGCTCTGTTGGTGCGATAAGGATGTTCCCCCCTTGCCTGCCAGCATACTTCCACCGCTCCGCATTCGGTTTTACCGCTGCGATTGCCGCCAAAAACCCAACGGTTGCGCTTTTGGCTGCGATGAAAAAGCAACTGCTTTTGGTGCACCTTATCCCCCATATTGTAACGAGAAAGAGCACCGCCGGCATAGCGTGCTTCTTGCAACCTTTCGATTGCAGAAATTTCTTGCAAAATTGCTCGTAAATTCACTATTTTTTCCATCTACAAATTAAGTATTATTTCAACAAGAGCCCTTAATTTTCTATTTTTATTTTTGCTTTAATTGGGCTATAATTATGTAACGAGGTTAGGGTGAAGAAAGCATTATTACTACTTTGTCTACTTGTTTGCTTAACTTGCATAAGTTTCATGTCCCCTATCGCTTATGCCCAAAGCAAAAGCACGCCGCATGTTAAGATTACGGGCGATGTATGGCTGCTGTCCATTGACGGCAACAAGCTGTTTTTATTGCCGGATACCTATTATGCAAAAATAGATAATTTGGACGAAACCTATTACTATATCAGCTTTAACGGTGTATCAGGCAAGGTGCAAACTACCAGCGTTTCTACCGTGGGCTATCACGAAAAAGCCACGGGCACAATGCAAGACTTAAAGATTGCGGACAGCTACGCCGAGTTTGATGCTATCAATCTAAAAAGCAGACCCGACCTATCAGCAAGCAATATCGTGAGTATGCCTATCAAAGACCCTTTTATCTTTTTGGGGCGGTATCCTGCAGAGGATAGCTTATGGTACTATGTCAAGTACAACCAGTATTACGGCTATATAAAAGCCGATCGCACCAGCGTGCCTAATATTGCCTTTGAAGCATTTTCGCCTTTGCCCTTTGAAGATGACGAGCCGCCCGCCGCAAGTGCGCCTCAAAAAAGTGTATTAGACAGGATTGGAAGCGAAAATGATACGCTTAAAATTATAATAATAGTAGGGCTTGCTGTTCCTGCTATCCTTATAATATTCTTAATTTTTAAGCCCACTAAGTACAACAGCGGACGCTACTAGTCCTCCTTTCCCTTAACTCATTTTTGCAAAACCCATCTATAATTAACGGGTCGCCTTCTAACCCTTCTATCAAGTCTTTATCAGTATAGCCCCTCTCAATAAATTTGCTTAAAATACGCTCCACCGCTTTATTATATTGGTAAAATACAGAGCGTATCTTTAGCCCGGAACGCAAGGCGATATCTTGATAATCCAAGTATTCCTTATGCCTTAGGTGCAGGATTTTCTTTTTAGTTTCGTCCAGCGAAGCAATTGCCCGCCGCAAATCCTCTTGTAGTTTGATTAGCAGTTTTTCTGCTTTTATTAGCTTGCGAATGCGCTCAAATAAGCATTCGCAGTCTTCAATATGCATGGCATTATGATTGAATCCCACTAAAGTATGGATAAGATTGCGCTTAACTTTGATTTGATACCCTAGCTCTGATTGACAAGCCAAAAACACCTTTATCCATCTTTTATTTAATGCCATAATTCCTCCGTCATAGAACATCTGTTCGTATTTATATTCTATCATAGCAAGAGGCTGAATGCAAATTTACTACACTTAATTTTATAGCTCATATTTTTGTAAAAAAATAAAGAAATAGGCAAAAAATAGACAAAAACCCCATTTTTCTAACATTTTTCAAAATTATTCAAAAAGCTATGCACTCTTAAAGGTGCACTATTAGACATTTTATAACACAATCCGACAAATTA
>CAYSNP010000075.1:0-3796 GCA_964432485.1 uncultured Christensenellaceae bacterium
ACCAAAAACCTATACAAAATAGATATTAATAGGCTGATGTGTATTTTTTTATTGATATCATAAGCGTAAAGTGCTATAATTTACAAGGTAAAAAATGTAAGGAGCAAGTTATGAATAAGAAAACTATAGAAGATATAGTAGTGCTTTCAAAAAGATGTCTTGTGCGTGTAGACTTTAATGTACCTATTCAAAACGGTGTTATTACTGACGAAAATAGGATAGAGGGCGCTTTGCCCACAATAAAATATCTTATGGAAAAGGGTGCTAAAATTATACTTTGCTCGCATTTAGGCAGACCTAAAGGCAAGGTTAGCAAAGAGTTTTCGCTTGAACCTGTCGCAAAAAGGTTATCTGAGCTTTTAGGCGCAAAGGTGGCTTTTGCCTATGATGTAATTGGGGAAGATGCGCAAAAAAAGGTAGACTTGCTGCAAGACGGGCAAGTCCTTTTGCTGGAAAATCTGCGTTTCCATAAAGAAGAAACGGACAATGACCCAGAGTTTAGCAAAAAACTTGCAAGTTTTGCTGAAATATATATCAATGATGCTTTTGGCACAGCGCATCGTGCGCATGCTTCTACCGCAGGAGTAGCGGCATTTGTTAAGGAAAGGGTGGCAGGCTTTTTAATAGCTAAAGAGCTTGAGTTTTTGGGCAATGCGCTAAGCAATCCCGAAAGGCCTTTTGTAGCAATACTCGGCGGCGCAAAAGTAAGCGATAAGATAGGCGTAATTAACAGCCTTTTAGATAAGGTAGATACTCTTATTATAGGCGGCGCAATGGCTTACACTTTCTTTGCCGCTCAAGGTTACCCTGTGGGTGATTCTCTTTGCGAGCTTGACAAGGTAGAGCTGGCAAAAGAGCTAATGGCAAAAGCTAAGGAAAAAAATGTGCAACTGCTTATCCCCAAAGACAATGTGGTAGCCGATAAGTTTAGCAATGATGCCAAGCGTAAAGTAGTAGCAAGCTGTTGTATAGAGACGGGCTGGCAAGGTTTAGATATAGGGCCTGAAACAAGGCAGCTTTTTGCTGGTGTAATTAAAGATGCTAAAACAATTATTTGGAACGGGCCAATGGGCGTATTTGAAATGGACAACTTTGCACTTGGCACAAAAGCAGTTGCCGAAGCTATGGCACAAGCTAATGGTGTTACCATTATAGGCGGCGGAGATAGTGCGGCGGCGGTAGCGCAATTAGGGTACAGGGATAAAATGAGCCATGTTTCTACGGGCGGAGGCGCAAGTTTAGAGTTTCTAGAAGGGCTGGAGCTACCTGGGATTGCATGTTTAGAGGATAAATAAGGATAGATATTATCACTTTTCAAAAAATAAAGGAGAGCAAAACTATGAAAAGAAATATTATAGCCGGCAATTGGAAGATGAATATGAATAATAGCCAAACTGCTGAGCTTATCAGCGCACTTGGCAAGTTGGGCAAAGAGACAAAAACAGAAGTTGTGGTATGCGTGCCATTTACTAATCTTGCGGTAGCTCGAAAGGCAATTAGGGGCACAGGCATTAAGTTAGGCGCGCAAAATGTACATTGGGCAAAAAGTGGTGCATTTACCGGAGAGGTCAGTGCAGATATGCTTACAGAACAAGGTGTAGAATATGTTATTGTCGGGCATAGCGAGCGGCGTCAATACTTTAACGAAACTAATGAAACTGTTAACGCAAGGGCAAAAGCGGCGTTAGCGGCAGGACTTAAAGCAATTATCTGCGTTGGCGAGACTCTAGACCAGCGTGAGCAAGGTATAACAGAAAAGGTTGTGACAGAACAAACTATAGCTGCTCTTACAGATATTTCAGCAGAGCAACTTAAAAAGGTGGTAATAGCTTATGAGCCGGTATGGGCAATTGGCACGGGCAAGACAGCTACCGCACAAGATGCCAATGATACAATAGCGGTTATAAGAAAGGTTGTTCGCAAGCTATATAGCAGAACCATAGCAGGCGCTCTTCGTATTCAATATGGTGGCTCTATGAATGCAAAAAATGCTAAAGAATTAATGGCAATGCCACAAATAGACGGCGGCTTAATAGGCGGTGCAAGCCTAAAGTCAGCTGATTTTATAAAAGTTGTACAATTTGATAAATAATATATGTTAGCACTTATAATAATGGACGGGTTTGGAGAAAGCTCGGAAATATTCGGTAATGCAATAGATGCGGCTCGTCCGTTATATTTGGATGAACTAAAGGATTATTACCCTTATACCACACTTGAGGCAAGCGGGCTAAGCGTAGGCTTGCCCCAAGGACAAATGGGCAATAGCGAGGTGGGGCATCTTAATATCGGTGCAGGCAGAGTGGTTTATCAAGCCTTGACTTATATAAGCAAGGCTATAAATGACGGAAGCATTTTACACAATCAGGTTATCCTTAAACTAATGGAGACTGCCAAGCAAAAAGGCAGGAGATTTCATACTTACGGGCTGCTTTCCGATGGCGGAGTGCATTCGCATATAGAACACTTATTCGGCATTGTCAAAATGGCAAAAGTTTGTGGGCTGGACAATATTTATATTCATTTATTTTTAGATGGCAGAGATACCCCGCCCGAGTCCGGAGCAGGCTATATCCGTCAGCTTGAGGATTTCTTAAAAAAAGAACAATTTGGCACTATTGCAAGCATAATGGGCAGATATTATGCAATGGATAGGGACAATCGCTGGGAAAGAGTCGAGCAAGCCTATACTGCACTTATTGGACAAGGAACGGTAGTAGATAGTGCGCTGGAGTATGTTAAGGCAAGCTATAAGAATAAAATAACCGATGAGTTTATGCTCCCTGCTACTGTATGTAAGGACGGAAAGCCTGTAGGCGCAATTCAAGCGGAGGATAGCATTCTTTTCTTTAATTTTCGCCCTGACAGAGCAAGAGAAATCACCCGAGCTTTTATTTATAATGATTTTGATAAGTTTGAAAGGAAGTCAGGCTATCTAAATGTGCTTTATGCCGGCATGACTCAATATGATGCTGAGTTTGAAAATATTTTGACAGCTTTTCCCCCCGAAGACCTAAAGAACACTTTAGGCGAAGTGCTGTCCGCAAGAGGGCTAAAGCAGTTGCGGATTGCCGAAACGGAAAAATATGCGCATGTTACTTTCTTTTTTAATGGCGGTGTAGAAGAGCCCAATCAAGGCGAGGATAGAGTCCTTATCCCTTCGCCTAAAGTGGCAACCTACGACCTTATGCCCGAAATGAGCGCATATAAAGTAGCCAAAAAAGCAGTTGAGCTAATTAAAAGCTATAAGTATCAAGTTATGATACTCAATTTTGCCAATTGCGATATGGTGGGACATACCGGGGTATTTTCTGCCGCTACCGATGCGGTAAAAGCTGTAGATAATTGTGTAAGGCAAGTAGTGGAAGCTATTTTATCTGTAGGCGGCATAGCATTGGTAACCTCAGACCATGGCAATGCCGATAAAATGTATGAGCCGAACGGTTCGCCTTTTACTGCGCATACTACCAATCCCGTGCCCTTTATTCTTATAAGTAAAGACAATAAATACAGCCTTAGAGAAGGGGGCAAGCTATGCGATATAGCCCCCACCATGCTACAATTGCTAAGTATCCCGCAACCTAAAGAAATGACAGGGCAAAGTTTGATAACACGCTAAATCCAATTTTCCTTGAATATTTTTCATATATTCCTTGAAAATGACCTTTTTTTACCATCGTCTGAGGATTTGCGAGTGCATCAAGAAAGAACTGCTGAAATAAGAGCTATTGTAGAAAGAGCCGCTGAAGAAAGAGCTGCTGAAGAAAGAGCCGCTGAAGAAAGAGCTGCTGAAGAA
>CAYSNP010000076.1:0-3781 GCA_964432485.1 uncultured Christensenellaceae bacterium
CAGCAAGTGTATTTCACCACGCAAAGCGTGTATTGCACCATTTACGCAGTAAATGTATTTCATCGCTTGTGCGGCAGCAAGCGCATTTCATCACGCGCAAGCGTGCATTCTACGCCTTAGGCCGTTCGCCTTTTTTTACAATGGCTTCAATAGCGTCTAAATCTTTTATTTTAACTATTTCTTTACGAAACTCAAACATCCCTTCATCCCGCATTCTGCACATTTCCCTGCTCATAGAAGGCCTGCTGACATTAAGGAATTCCGCCATTGCATTGCGGTTCATTTTTAGATTTACTTCTGTACTTTGCTGTTCCTTATAGCAGTCATAAACAAGTTTGGCAATTTTTAAGCGCATAGATTTAATCATTAAATAAGAAGTATCGTTTTCCAGCCCCAACACTTTGCGGGCTAAATTAGCTAAGCAATTGTTAATAAGTTTTTGGTGAGGGGTGTAGCTGGTTTCCTCTAATTTTACAATACTGGCGATATTGATATTCAGCAGCAAGCAATCTTTGCTAACTACTACGCAATAGCTATACTTAGGCATAGGTAGGAATCCTTCCACATCCCCATAGCAAGAGCCTTCCTTTAGCTCCTCTAGTGCCTCATTTTCGCCATTTTCTTTAATCCTGAACTTGATTAGCGTCCCTTTAAGTACTATGGTTATATTTTCTATACTCTCTCCTGCTCGTGCTATTATTGCGCCTGTGCTTGCTTTATTCATTTTCCCGTTAAGACATTCAAAAATGGCATTGATTTCATCGTCTGTAAAGTTCGCAAATAGCACATTTTTCTTAATTAAAGAAAATATATCCATTCTTTTCTCCATATAGTAAATTGTTGCAGAGGCAACAAAAACATTATAGACGCTTTTGATTTTTTTTGCAATAGATTAAATGGAAATAATAAGCAAAACCTTTTTCGAAACTGTAAAAATGCTTTTTTTATTCCTCTAGGGGAAACAACTCCTCAACAGAAGAGGCAAGCAGTTTTGCCAATTTTAAAGCTAATATTAAAGAGGGATTATACTTATTGTTTTCAATAGCAATAATAGTTTGGCGAGTGACGCCAGCCTTTTCTGCAAGGTCTTCTTGTCTTAATTTATTTTTTTTTCGTAACTCTTTGACATTATTAATCATAATCTTTTTCCTTACCAACAGCCCTGCGAGTCATTATCAGCTTAGAAGCAAAAAAGATTATAGTTTGAAGAATCACCAGCATAAAGGGAATAAAAGGTAGCTCTTTGGTCTTTATTAACCCTGCAATCATCCAAACTACCAAAGCAAGTAAGCCGGATACCCAAGACAATCTCACAGCTTTGAAGTTAATAGCCATCTCCATTTCATCGGCCTTCCATTTGCGTTTCATTTATTATTACCTCCTTATAAATGTAAAGTGCTCTTTACATTATATTATATTATTATGCAATATGTCAAGCACCTTTTACATTTTCTTAAAAAATTTTTATAAAAGCAATAAGATATTTTTCTTTAAGGTAGATAAAGAGCGCATATTTGATTGGATAATCAACGATATATTTTATCAGTAATTGCCTTTTTTTAAGAGAAAAGTATCTCAAAGCTATAAAAAATATTCGATATATGCTATAATCTAAATTAATGCTAGCAGAATAATAAGGAGAAGCACTATGAGCAATGACCCAATTGTAGAAAAGTTTTATGCTATATGCACCAGCATAGGCAATACAGCTCATGGTTTGACAGAAGCTGTTATAGACGAATTGCTTGATTATATCGAAGCCAATCCAATTTTAATTAATGTAGTTAAAGATGCCACCAAAGATTACAATTATTACAAGGAAATGCAAAATGCCGAATGTGAATATGATAGGGGCTATTATATTAAGATGCCGCAGACTGACGGAGCAAAAGTTGCGCTGATTATAGGATTGCTGCACGAGTTGAGGGAAGGCATAAAAGGGATAACTAACTTTGTATCCAAATACTATAAAGACAAAAATATTGCAGGTGCTCATAAAAGGTTCTTTGAGCAAGCCATTGTGCCTTTTCGAGATGCATTTATAAGGATGTTGACCCAAGGCGTAAACAGTGCGGGGGATAAGCTGGTGCAATCCATTGCCCGTATAGAATGTTTTCCCGGCAGCGCAAAAGAGGAGCTTAGGATTTGGACCGAAGAGCTAATAGAAACAATTGCAATAGATAAGATGCTTTCTCAAAAAGATAAAAAAGATTATGCAGCTATGCTTGCAGGGCTGGGATATGTGCTAAAGCAGGACGATACCGTACTGTTAGAGTTATTTTGGACAGCTGTAAAGCGAGTGCTTAAAGGTTACAAAAAGGGCAGGGCACATTTGGCAGAGTTAGAAGCAATTATTAAAAAGTATAAAATCATTTAAAGGATATTGTCTTGGAGTTACTTGCTTTTCAAAATGTATTTATTTTAGCTTTGCTTGCTATCCCCGGCTTTATTGCAGTTAAGGCAAAGATATTGTCAGAAGAGAGCACCTCAAAGGTGCTGACGGTTATTTTACTGTATATTTGTCAACCTTTTGTAACTATTGATGCGTTTATGAATACCGCATTTAGGGCAGAAATCCTTCTTAACCTTGTGTATATCTTTATTTTTACCTTTCTTCATATGGGAGTTATGCTTGCCATTGCAAGGCTTGTTTTTGCGGGCAAAAAGGAGTCTCCTAAGTATGCAGCTTACAACTTTGCTTGCACTTTCGGCAATATAGGTTATATGTGCATACCTTTTTTGCAAATGCTTACCAATTACAATACAGAAATTATTTTATATGCCTCGGGCTCTATGCTTTCTTTTAATATTTTGGCGTGGACTTACGGGTGTTACCTTTTTTCTAAAAACAAAAAGGACATTAGTGCCAAAAGAATACTGCTTAATCCTCCTACTCTCACCTTTTTAATTTTGTTGCCCTTTTTTGTTACGAATATTAACTTTATTACCGTATCTTATCTTGTGCCTATAAAAGAGGCATCCCGCATATTTTCTATGCTAACCGCTCCTTTGTCAATGACTATACTGGGGGCTAAGTTTGCTTCAATGAAAGGGAAGGAATTGTTTAATGATGTCAACCTTATTACAGTTGTTGGGATAAAGAACTTTCTTTCTCCGCTAGTTGGTTTCGGCATAGTGGCGCTTTTTAGCTTATTCTTGAATCTCGATAATATTAAGCTGAATATGATAGTGCTTTCGGCTATGCCCGTTGCTACCAATGTAATGATGTTTGCGGAAATGAATAAGGGCGAAAGGCAGACCCCCGCTAAATTAGTTGCCGCCTCTACCTTATTGTCAATTGTAACAATTCCTTTAAGTTTGTGGGTATTTTATTGATTAAAACCGGCGTTTTAGGCTATATTTCTAATTAAAAGCATTTTTTTTATTATGCCTAATTTGGTTGACAAAATAATGCCATTATATTATTATAGTAAAGCAACCGTCGCGGGGTAGAGCAGTCTGGTAGCTCGTCGGGCTCATAACCCGGAGGTCATGTGGTTCAAATCCCATCCCCGCAACCAAACATTTTTAGTCTTCATGGCGGCGTAGCTTAGTTGGTTAGAGCGGCCGGTTCATACCCGGCAGGTCGTTGGTTCGAATCTGACCGCCGCTACCAAATGTTGGCCCCATGGTCAAGCGGTTAAGACACCGCCCTTTCACGGCGGTAACAGGAGTTCGATTCTCCTTGGGGTCACCATACAATGGGAGCATAGCTCAGCTGGGAGAGCGCTTGCCTTACAAGCAAGATGTCACAGGTTCAAGTCCTGTTGTTCCCACCAAA
>CAYSNP010000077.1:0-3566 GCA_964432485.1 uncultured Christensenellaceae bacterium
AATAAAAAGTGAAAGGAATTTTTTTATTATGAAAAAGACTTTTAATATAAAAGATATGAGCTGTGCCGCTTGCGCAGCAAGGATAGAAAAAACGGTAGCCAAGCTAAACGGTGTTCAAAGCGCCGCTGTTAACTTTGCGGCCGAAAAGCTGGTAGTAGAGTTTGACCAAAATCTTTTAACTAGTAGCGAAATACAAAAAGCAGTTAAAGATGTAGGGTATGAGCTGATAGATAAGGCTAGCCAAAAGGCATCTTACGATATAGCAGGGCTAAGCTGTGCCGCTTGTGCGGTAAGAGTGGAAAAAGCGGTAGCTAAGCTCCCCGAAGTGCAAAGCGCAAGCGTAAACTTTGCCACTAATAAGCTAAATATTGTTATGGATAGCCCTGAGCTGGAGCAAGAGGTTAAGCAAGCGGTAAAAGATGCGGGCTATTCGGTGGTGGAAAAGAGCAAAGATACTGTTGCAACTTTTGGGATAGGCGGTATGCATTGCGCCGCTTGCTCTGCAAGGGTAGAAAAAGCATTAAATAAGCTGGACGGTGTAATAAGCGCAAGCGTAAATCTTGCAAGTGAAAAGGCAAGGGTGGAGTTTGACCCTAAGAAAACCAGATTATCCTTAATAAAACAAGCGGTGGAGCAAGAAGGCTACTCTGTGGCAGAGGAGCAGCAAGGCATAGACCAGGATCAAGAGCACAAGCGCAAAGAAATTAGCGCAATGTGGAAAAGGTTCTTTTTTTCTGCGGCTTTTAGTTTGCCCTTATTGTATATTGCTATGGGTCCTATGGTGAGCATGCCTTTGCCCGCATTCCTTTCCCCTAATATACATCCTTTGCTTTATGCAATTGTGCAGCTTATTTTAACTGTCCCGCCGGTAATAGCTGGTTATAAGTTTTACACCGTGGGCTATAAGGCACTTGCCAAAAGAGCCCCTAATATGGATAGCCTAATTGCGCTGGGTACAAGCGCGGCAATAGCTTACAGTATTTATTCTATAGTTAATATTGCGCTGGGCAAAGTAGAAATGGCGCATAACTTATATTTTGAATCAGCAGGGGTAATTATTACCTTAATCCTTTTTGGAAAAACTCTGGAAGAAGTCAGCAAGGGCAAAATGAGCGAAGCTATCAAAAAGCTAATGGGGCTTGCGCCTAAAACCGCAACTTTGCTCAAGAACGGTATTGAGTTTGCTATCCCCATTGAAGAAGTTGAAGCGGGGGATATTATTATTGTTAAGCCCGGCGAAAAGATTCCCGTTGACGGTACGGTAACATTTGGAGCTAGCAGCGTTGACGAATCTATGCTAACAGGCGAAAGCATACCTATTGACAAAAAAGAAGGGGATACCCTTTTTGCGGCAACTATAAACAAAAATGGACTGCTGCATTTTAAGGCTACTAAGGTAGGGGCAGATACTACCCTTTCTCAAATAATTAAATTGGTAGAGGATGCGCAAGGTAGTAAAGCGCCAATTGCAAAACTTGCTGATATAGTGTCAGGCTACTTTGTTCCCATAGTAATGGGGATTGCGGCACTGTCATTTATTGCTTGGCTGCTGGCAGGCAAGGACCTGGTCTTTTCGCTTACCATACTAATATCTGTACTGGTAATAGCTTGCCCTTGCGCCTTAGGGCTTGCAACCCCAACCGCCATAATGGTAGGCACGGGAGTTGGAGCAAGAGCAGGCATTTTAATAAAGAGCGGACAAGCGCTGGAAATAGCGCATAAGGTCAATACCGTAATATTTGATAAGACAGGCACAATTACCAAAGGTGAACCTGAGGTTACCGATATTCTATCTTTTGGTAACCTAAACGAGCAAGAACTGCTTCGTCTTGCCGCTTCAGCAGAAAAGGGTTCGGAGCATCCGCTGGGGCTGGCTATAGTAAAAGCGTCCGAAGCTCAAGGCATAGAACTGCCGCCGATACAGACCTTTGCTTCTTATACGGGCAAGGGTATAGGTGTAGAAATTGAGGGCAAGCAAGTGCTTGTAGGCAACGAAAAGTTAATGCAGGAGCATTATATTGCAACCAATGCATTTGAGCAAGAAGCGCTTGCCTTTGCCAATAATGGAAAGACCCCAATGTTTATAGCTGTGCAAGGGGCAGCGGAAGGGATAATTGCTGTTGCCGATACCATAAAAGAAAACAGCAAATCTGCAACCGAAACCCTAAAAGCTATGGGGATTGAAGTTGTTATGATTACAGGAGATAATAAGCAGACCGCTCAAGCCATAGCAGACCAAGCGGGCATTTCTAAAATATTGGCAGAAGTTTTGCCTCAAGATAAAGCAAACGAAGTAAAAAGACTGCAGGAGCAAGGCTACATTGTGGCAATGGTTGGAGACGGAATCAATGATGCCCCCGCTCTTGCTCAAGCTGATTTGGGGATAGCTATCGGCTCGGGCACAGATGTTGCTATGGAAAGCGCGGATATAGTGCTAATGGGCAGCGATATTGCAGGCGTGCCCGTTGCTATAAGGCTTTCTAGAAACACTATCCGCAATATTAAACAAAATCTCTTTTGGGCTTTCGGCTACAATACCGCAGGCATACCCATAGCGGCAGGATTGCTTACTCTTTTTGGCGGCCCACTCCTTAATCCAATGATTGCCGCCGCCGCAATGAGCTTCTCCAGCATAAGCGTACTGCTAAACGCCCTGCGCCTTAAAAGATTTAAGAAGTAGTAATCGAGAGCAAACGCTAGCACAGCTTCACCCGGCCTTCGCATTGCTCCCGCAATTGCTCACGAGCGCCTTACTACTGACTTGCCGCCGGCAACTCAGCTTAACGTGGCGCCTGCAATGACTTTGTATTACGTCTTTGCGAGGAGCAAATAGCGACGAAGCAATCCAGGGTATCGCAAGCACCGCTTTACTTCTGCATAATAGCATTTATATAATGAATGAAATATTGCCAACTCAACCAAGCGTTGGGGCTAGTTTATGGATTTTTTAATTTGTAGATGATAAAATTGTAATATAGCAATATCATACGGAGGCAATCTATGGACTTAAATAAAATAGGGGCATTCATTGGCACGCTGCGGAAAGAAAAAAATCTCACTCAATTAGAGCTTGCGGAAAAACTTTACATAACTGATAGGGCAGTTTCAAAATGGGAGTGCGGAAAAGGATTACCTGACATCGCCATAATGATACCACTATGCAAAATACTTGACATTTCGGTAACCGAGTTATTAAACGGAGAAAGAATTGCAAGGCACGAAGCGGTTGTGCGGGCTGAACAGCAAATAGTAAATCAGTTACAAGAGCAGAATTTCAGCAAAAAGAAAATGAAAAGTTCTGCCCGATTTTCACTAATTGCAGTAATTATTGCGTTACCATTTTTGATTATGGGTAATTTTGCCTCTGAAGGTGTATTGAGAATACTATTTAATATTCTTTGCATTTCTGTTATGGCGCTGAGCATTACAGTAATAACGGCATTGTCTACATCAATTAGCGGTAAAGATTTTAAGGAAAGAATGAGAGGCGAGATGTTTCCTGACAAAGTGAATAGAGCAAGGTTTTCGGGTTTCCGTATTTTCAATATTGGCGGCAGATTCAGAAA
>CAYSNP010000078.1:0-3471 GCA_964432485.1 uncultured Christensenellaceae bacterium
TATCGGAAGGTGCGGCTGGATCACCTCCTTTTACGGAGTAGAATATTCTACACCACGTCGAGGCTGATGCTTTTAGTGTCAGTCGCTCTTATCACCTCTAAGGTGACAGAGCCTAAAGATTTAAAAACCTTCGACTTTTTTACCAATTCCTGCCTGTTCATTTGTTAAGGTGCTCTAAAAGGCTTTCCATTGCGAAAAGCCTTTTTTTTTGTCTATATTTATATTTAGTAAGCTAAATTCATTTATTTAAGAGTTTTTCCAAACAACTTATATCTATATCATCCGCCATTTTAAGGCTGCCTATATCCGAAGGATGTAAATGGTCTATGCTGTCATAACAGGCGGCTATCTTTTCGGTGTCAGCTTTATCTCTAATTGAGGCATCAAAATCAAAGTAGCCATCTAGCCCGCTATATGTGCGTATCCAATCATTAACCTGAACCATTTTTTCTCTTGAGCCTTGCATATACCCCATTCTATATCCCTTAAAAGGAGTTAAGGTGCAAGCAAAAACAGCCAAACCCGCTTTTTTTGCTTGAATTACCATTGCTTCCAGCTCTGTTATAATTTGCGCCGCATTTACGCTTTGGCTCTTAGGTGCAGAAGGTGAACCGGGTGCGCCAATATCGTTAGTCCCTAATGCAATAATTAAAGCAGCCGCATTATTTTTAGCTAGCACATCTTGAGCAAACCTGCTAATTCCTGAAATACCAAACATCTTATTGATAAGCGGTAGTTTGTAAGCATCATAGATAATTCTATTGCCGCTTATAGACATATTTAGCACAGGGGCGGAGAGCCTATCTGCCAGCCTATATGTCCATAACCCGCCTTGCGTAATCGAATCTCCAAAAGCTATTATGCATTTATTTTCTGCCTTTGTAAAAATGCTAACACCGGCAAGTGCAGGTATAAAGTCACAGGCTTGCACTTTTAATATTTTGAAAGCCGTTTTTATCAAGCTGAATGTTAGCTTTTTCCCCAAATTAAAAGTTGGCGCAAGAGTATAATCCCCTTTGTCGGAAAGCAGTACCTTTTCTCTTAACATATTAAGGCTGTTGATATGTGCATTCTTGCCAAAATACAAGCTAACTGCATAGTAACCGGGAGAAATATCAGCTGCAAGCTCATCGCTTTGAATTTTTGAGCCGCCTTGCACCGTCACACTCCCTTTGCCGCCAAAAGCAAGGACAGTAGCTTGCCCTTGCAGCTTGCCCTCTTGATTACAAGCAGCTAAAGTAGCCGCTTTCACTTCATAAGGTTGCACTCCAAAGGTATTGCTTAAAGTGATTGCAACCTTTTCGCCTTGATAGTAATTGCGTATTATTATCCTTACTGTACGATTGCTGTAAGATAAGCCTCGCTTCCAAATTTCAAATTGGGAAAGCGCAAAAATATCCGTCCATTTATTTTCCATTTTCATTCTCCAAGGGTTAAATCCATTACTATTTTATTGCAAGCATACCTTAAAGTCAATAGCTATTAGTTGCGGCCAAGCTCTACTTGTCCATTTGTTAAGATACAAAAAAGGCGTTATGAAAAGCCTTTTTTTTGGTTTCTACTAAAAGTAGACTGCTTTCTAAAAAGATTTGATAGTTATCTATCCTTAATAGTTCAAATATTGTATAATTTATTGTATAATAACAAATATGGTCATTATAAACTGTGCAGTTTGCTATTTTTAATGCAAAATGATTAAGGAGAGAGGTTTTGGCTTTATTAGAAGTAAAGGGATTAAAGAAATATTACAAAGATATAAAAGCAGTTGACGATATTAGCTTTAGTGTGGAAAAAGGCGACCTATTCGGATTGCTTGGCCCTAACGGAGCAGGCAAATCTACCGCTATTTCACTTGTTGCTACGCTGCTTGCTCCGCTTGCGGGCAGCATTACTTATAAGGGCGTAGATATTTTGAGCAGTCCTGCAATAATGCGCAACTCTTTAGGGCTTGTTCCTCAAGAGATTGCCCTTTATCCCAATTTAAGCGGATGGGACAATCTTGCGTTTTGGGGCAAAGCGTATGGCTTGAGAGGTGCAAAACTCAATGATAGAATTGCTGAGGTTGCAGACCTTATTGGGATTAAAGACAGGCTGAAAGATAAGGTCAAAAAATATAGCGGAGGTATGCAAAGGCGGCTTAATATCGGGGTGGCGCTATTGCATAGGCCGGAGTTTTTAATAATGGATGAGGCAACAGTAGGCATAGACCCCCAATCTCGCAGCTATATCTTAGAAACTGTTAAAGGGCTTGCGCAAAACGGTGCAACAATTATTTATACCAGCCATTATATTGAAGAAGTGGAGGCACTTTGCAACAAAGTTTGCATAATGGACAAAGGTAAAATTATAGCAAGCGGCAGTAAGAAGCAACTTATTGCCGGCGTGGGCGCAGACTATAAAATCACTATTAAAACAGACGGTCAATCCGAGCTACTGCTTGAGCGGCTAAAAGAGCTGCCTTGTGTAAAAGCGGCGGATGCAACGGGTAATGAGCTACACCTTTTAGCAAAAGGGGAGGAAGCCAGCGGCAGCGCAATCCTTGCCGCTATTGCCGAAAACGGCTTTAGGCTAATTAGTTATGATGTGGAGAAGCCCAATTTAGAAACAGTATTCTTGCGCCTTACCGGCAGAGCATTAAGGGACTAGTATGAAAGTCAGGGATATAATTAAAAAAGATATGCTACTTGTGCTATCTAACCTAAAGGCATTAGTTTTTATTCTTCTTATGCCCATAGTATTAATTGTAATATTAAGTTTGTCCTTAGGAGCGGTCTTTCAGGACGAGAGCATTAAAATAGATATTATTAAGGTAGGGGTAGTAGATAACAATACCTCTATTCAAAGATTGCCTCTACAAATACTTCAAGCTACTCCTTATGATTTACTTAATAATGAGCGTATAAAAGAAATCATTGATTACGAAGAAGTTGATCTTGCCTCCGGACAAGACCGTTTGGAAAAACGAGAGTACAGCACGCTGATAATTATTCCCGAAGGGTTTTACAGCGCAGTAGCATCTAACTTCACTAATGAGACTGCAGCTACCCAAATAGAGGTTATTGGATACCTAAACACATCTTTTGAGACTAATATTGTATTGTCTATTGTCAATGCCTATACAGACCAGTTAAGCAATATAATAGCAGACAATAAGATTATAAGCAAGTATCTTGCCAGCGAAAAATTCGCCTCTTTTTCTGCCTCTTTACAAGAAGAGCTAGCAGCGCATCAGCTTGATTTACAATTTACAGCTACAGGCGATCGAAAGAGCATTAATCAATTTTACTATTATTCCATAGCTATCACTTGTATGTTTATTTTATACACAGCAGGACAAGGCGGCAGCTTTTTGCTGGAGGAAAGTCAAAACAAAACGCTAGACCGCCTAAGTGTGGCAGGGGTAACTAAAAGCAAACTGCTGCTTGGCAAAAGTACAGCAATTTTTGCATTGTGTATAGTGCAACTTGCTGT
>CAYSNP010000079.1:0-3304 GCA_964432485.1 uncultured Christensenellaceae bacterium
AATTGGGAGGAGGTATAAACATGGGAGTTACAATTTTACCTAAGAAGTTTTATGACAACTTTGAAGAGCTAATAGCAGTACAGCGGCTAATGGCAGGGAAAGGCATTAATGATTACACAAACTCGCCAGGCCCGAAAACACTGCTCAAAGGTGATACGCAGGCAGGACATTACGGCTTTGTCCAACCTGCAAGTATGGGAAATTTCGCAGACGGCAAAGGTTTCAATGGAGCCAATTTAGCCCTTGCCTTAGGTTTGGCAAGCGGAACAGCTTTTAATTCCCATGTTCCGCTGATGAAGTTTGCTTATAAAGGCAAAACGTTGTTTATTCCACTTACAGGGTATAGACATTCTGTTTCCTGGGATGCAATTTACAACGCAGGAATAGCTTACGATACAACAGACGAAGGGTTTTTGCCCCCCGCTGGCAGGGTAGGCGTTGATTTGAGCGTAGATGCTGATGATAATAGCATTAACTGCACTAACCAAAACTTTTTGGGCGATAAATCCATAGGCATGGATTATGCTGATACGGTTGGTGCTGTAGGCGATATCTTGGTTTTAAAGGGTTGGGCAAAAGATGATAATAATAAAAGTGTTACAATAACAGAAATTACCAACACGAAGATAAAGGTTAGTGGTGCAACTCTTGTTACGGAGCAAGGTGGCAAGAAATCAAGGTTTTACAATAATGCGAAAAAGGTTACACAGGGAAAAACTACTGTAATAGGAGACAAGACTTATAGAGTGTATCTGATGAAGGGTGCTGGCGACATGCCTACAGATAGTTATGCTGATCTTGACAGGGGTGCTGCCGGCCCTAATAACATGTGGAACGATTTGATCTTGCCGATGCACGAACATGCTAAATTAGGCAACTGGATCTATCCTGCATACGCAGTAGACAAAGACGGGCAAACAATTACTACTGATTGGGAAGTTGGTCTCACCGATGAAAATTTAAGAACGCATCATCGGTATGGTTCTGGTAGCTATACTTGGTGCCAAGAACCCATTGATACGGATACCTGGCGTCTTGTGTGTCGTGGCTACAACTGTGTGTCCTATTTGGGTCAGGATTATTCGTTGAGCACGGTCAGCTGCAATTGCTGGCGCCCAGTCTTAGAAGTCCTCTAAACTCTGTACTCTGAGGGCGCCACGAAGGTGGCGCCTATAAATACTTGACAAGATGGTGATTAATATAACAATTGAAGATATGCAAGTTTATAAAAGGGCCGAGCAACTATTATTCAGAGTTTACAAACCGATAAAAAATTATCCCAAATACGAAAAGCATAGGCTATCGCAAATAACAATTTTTCTCTTTATTGTATGCCTTGCGTTTATGCATTTAGGAAATAGCGTAAAAAGCAAACGAAGGGTATATTTACAAACAGCAGATGCATTTTTACAAATGCTAAAAGTGTGTTTCAGGCTGGCAAGATACGAAAAATATTTAGGCAAAGAATTCCACAGGCAAATATCTGTGGAATTTTCTGAAATAGGCAAGATGCTGGGAGGATGGATAAGGAGTTAATATTTTTTTCTTTGAGGATTAGGTTGTAATGGCGTCGTGTGAATCGTGGCAACAACGGTGTGTCCAATTTGAATCAGAATAATTCGTGGAACACGAACAGCAACAATTGCTGGCGCCCAGTCCTGAATAAATTTATTTTGATGGTTATGATTACGGTTATAATCACAACACTTGAATTTTATTTCAAGAGAACCTAATTCTCTCACCTGTAAATAAGGTGTAAACACATGAATAATGATATCGCGCTCGCTCCTTGGAGAGGAGATCCGGAGATATCGAAATCTTTAATTGATAAAATACTTTTTATAGAAAACCTCGAAAAGGCATTTAAGAAGTCACAAAAAGGTAAGTCGAAATATACCAAAGAAGCCATCGAATTTGCTATGGATGAAGTTTATAACCTTCTCCAGCTGAAGTTAAGCATAATAAATGGAACATACAAATTCAGTGGCTATATAAACTTTACAATTACTCATCCAAAAGTAAGGGATATAAACGCCCCACATTATGTAGATAAAATAGTTCAATTAGCAATAAACAACGTCCTAAAGGAAATATATCAGCCTAAATTTATTTATGATACTTATGCCTGCTTGGACGACAAAGGCACCCACGCTTGTGTAAAAAGAATTTACTATTTTATGCGTAAGGCCAAGTGGGAATATGGCGACAGCGCTACTATAGTTAAGATTGATATTAAAAAATTCTTTTATACTATTGTCAGAGAAGTTCTCAAAGACCTAATAGCAAGAACAATAAAAGACAAAAAGGTATTAGAATTAATTTACCTGATTATAGATAGCGCTGATGAAATTGATATATTGGGTATGCCTTTGGGCAACACGATCAGCCAGCTATGCGCCAACATATATCTAAACGAGATAGATCAATATGCAAAGCGCAGCCTGAGCCTAAGGTACTATATTCGATATGCCGATGATATTGTCGCCATTGTAGAAAATAAGGAAAGGGCTAAAGAAGTGCTGGAACTAATCCGTGTGCGGGTGGAAACAAAATTGCAGTTAAAGCTCAATGAAAATAAATCAAAAACATTTCCAATAGCACAAGGTGTAAACGCTATCGGTTTTAAAATATATCCAACGCATATGTTGCTGAGGAACGATAGCAAAAAGAGGATTAAGCGCAAATTAAGGAAGTTTAGACCAATGCTTATTGAAGAAAAGATAAGTATTGAAAAAGTTGAACAAATACTGAATAGTTGGCACGGACATGCGGAGCAAGCTAATGTTTATGGGTTTGTGCAATCACTATTGAAAAGATTTGATTATATTAAATTAGTGAATAAGAAATCTAAAAAAGGTAAACTCAAGAAAGTTTTTAAAATCAAAAAAGAGGTGATTGAAGATGCAAGAAAAGCCTATATTAGTGCAAATGAACAACGGGAAATGGGAATTGTTTGCGCATAAGGTTAGGTTTGCGGATAAAAACGGTGAGCAGGAAGTATATACTTCCAATATTGCTTGGTATGAGGATTTTGCTAATATACACGATGATTTTGAAATAATAGAAGTGACTAATGTTGAATATACCCTTGAACAATTAGAAAGATTAGAAGAAATTAAGGAAATGGATTTGGTTGATACGGTAGTAAATGAATATGTGGTAGATGGTATTACTGGAAAAGGACTGGAGATGTTAGTTTTAGAAAAGGAAAACAAAGAATTAAAACAATTGCTGGCCGATTTAGCAGAATTAGTATTATTTGGAGGTGTGTAAATTATGGACGAAAGAAAATTAAGACTTTATA
>CAYSNP010000080.1:0-3085 GCA_964432485.1 uncultured Christensenellaceae bacterium
TACTTTTGGAGCATCTCTTTTTGCTCACTTGCGACAATTCATTTTACAACTTACCATAAAAGGCTCCTTGCGGAGCCTTTGGATTTAATAGTAAAAGATATACTTTTTACCTTAGTAAACTAATAATGTACCTGCATTAACAAAATTGATAATAGCAGGATTAAGCTCATATTCTGTTAGCAAGTCAGCAGGAACATATAGTTTGGCATCGCCTTTAATGCCGCCAAATGCGCCAGCGCCAATCTCGGGCATACTATCAGTAAGTATTACAATAGATGACAAGAGTACGCAATTGCTAAATGCATTTGCACCTATATATGCAAGCTGGCTATCTGCGCCAATAGTAATACTAGTGATTGTTGTGCCGGCAAATGCGCTATCTGCAATAGTGGTTACATTATTAGGTAAGCTAACTTCGCCGCTGCCTCTATACAATATTACTGTAGAAGCCAATGTGACAAAGCCTGCGGAAGGTTGAGCCTCTAGCCAGCCAGTATTATGGAATGCTAATTTGCCTACGCTGGTCAGCCCTGTGCCGCCTGTAATAGCAACAAGGTAATTACATTCCTTAAATGCGGCGGCACCTAAGCTCTTTAAGGTGCTTGGCAACTCTATGCTGACAAGCCCTGAGCAGCCTAAAAATGCGCCATACTCAATACTTTCTATAACTGAGCCTGACTCAAACTCCAAGCTTGTTAAAGTGCCCACAGAAGCAAATGCTCCTTGCGCAATAGTCTTAACTTGAGCAGGTATAACAAAGCCTTCGGCATTTTTGCTTGTTGGGAAGCAAACTAAGACGCTTCCGTCTGCTGAATAAAGGATACCGTCAACAGCAATATAAAATTCAGCATCTTGTTTAGTAATAAAAGCTGTCAGCAAGTAAAGGCTGTCAAAAGCATGCTCGCCTATAAACTCTAAAGTAGCAGGGAGTTCAAGCGATATGATATCATAACAATCCTCAAAAGCACTTCCACTAATGCTCTTAACATCCAAACCTTCATACATGCTGGGTGTCTTTACTTCCAAATCGCTATAATCTTGATAACCTACAATCTCATAATAAGCTTCTTGCTCGCTGATTTCAATATAAGCAAATTGCAGCCCTTCGCTACCCTTATCTAAGCTCACCCATTTTGCATAAAAACTGATATGCCCTGCCACCTTTGTATTTTCAAAGTTTACATGCGTACCCACAGCAAAGATAGGAGAAGTGAACCACCCTTCAAAAATAAACCCTTCACGCTCGGTGTCATAACCCACAGGTGTTGAAATTAAAGTACCGTATGCCTTACTGCTCTGCTCTACAAGATTGCCCCTTTCATAGAATCTTACCATATAGTAATTGACATTATAATAAGCATACACTATTGTATCTTCTGTAACAGCATAGTCCTCAGGCACGCTCCAACCGCTAAAGGTATATCCCTCTACATAAGGGGGAGAAGGCCTAAACGGTTTAAGCACAGTACCTTCACCTTCTACATTTACAATATCAAATATTATATCTTCTTCTCCTAAATTGTATGCAAAAGTAATAACATATACTCTTAGGTCTCTTTCCTTAACATAAAATATGGCAGGCCCTTTAACTACATAAGTATTGAAATCTATTGGCTGATCTTGAGGGCCCGGAGTAGCAGTAGTATACCATTTTATTTCAAAGAATTCAGGGTCTTTCCCCGTATCAAAAGGTGTAATATGCGAATCGTGCTCAGCGTCTATCTTATCAAGATACTCGCTGCCCCCGCCGCTTTGATACGGCCTTCTAAAGGTAATAGGATAGATATGCGGAGTATAAATTGCATTGACCTCAAGATTTTGAGTAATATTCTCTAAATCTACAGCTTCCCACGCTAAATCATAACTTTCTTTTTGAGGAGGTAAGTCAGGAAAACGAGCCGAACTTAAAGATGCACCATAGTTAACTGTTACAACAACATAATTAGAAGGATCCCAAACATTACTCTTAAATGTTACAGTTAGTTTAATAATTTCATAAATAGCATCTACATTAATATTTTCTTTTACATTGTTAAATACTTTTCTGCTCCATTCTGCTGTATATCCTTCCTTTGCAGGCACTTGAGGAATGTCCCCAGACGGCAAACTTGCTCCATATTTAACAATACGAATCTCCTCATTACCCGGTCCCCATACCTCAGATCTAAAGAAAATCTTTCTTTCTAGCTGGACATATTCAGCAGTAATCGTAGTATCAGCTGTAATATTGTTAAAAGGTGCGCTCCATTTGTCAAACTGCCAACCTTCAATGATAGGCGCAGTAGGTGCAGTAGCACTATATCCATGTTCAACATTTTTTTGCACTTTTAGCTCTTCACCGTCTTTACCTAAAAAGGTAACTGTATATTCGCGCAAATCCCGCCATCTTGCATTCAAAGTAATATTGCTTGTCAAAGTAATAGGAGCATTGACTGGCGGCTTGTCATAACTGGTGTACCAACCATTAAACTTATACCCTGCCTTGGTGGTGCTGGTAGGTAAATATTCTATTAGTCCTTGAGCGTTAGAAAGGATAGGCGGGATTGGACTGCCGCCTTTAGTATCAAAGGAGACAGTGTAAAAGACATCTTCTGTTTTGGGCACTATTTTAATATAAATAATGATTTGCTTACCGCCAAAATCTACAATAGGACGAATAATGCCGCCTGCCCGAATATCAGCAAGGTCCTCTTCGGAAAGCATTTCTTCGGAAAGGGTAATACTTTGAGTGGTATTGTCAGCATATACAGCTACCAAATGCACGCTGGTAAGGTCAAATTCACCTTCAAAGAATTGAAAATAAAATATTTGATTACCTTTATCATCAATATCGCTGTAGAGATTGGCACTATTGACAAGGTCTACTTCTAATGATTCTACAGTTTCCTCCGGTAGTGTCCCATCAGGATCTGGCGCTTCTTTAGAGGCTAAATACTCCTCTAAGTATGGCAAACCGATAGTATAAACACCATAAGCAGCACCTGCAAGCAGAATCAAAAGAAGGATTATAGTTAAAACTTTTCCTAATTTCATAAAAATTACTCCTTATTTGATAGCAAAGTAATCTTTAGAACTATTGCCTAAT
>CAYSNP010000081.1:0-3076 GCA_964432485.1 uncultured Christensenellaceae bacterium
AGGGTAAAAGGTCCTCGGCGGTAGATCGCTAGACCAACACTCTGGTACCAAATAAAGGACGGCTTCTTTTCCTCTTTGGGCAGTGGGGTCGTAAGAAGTTCTTCACTATGCACTGCTGCAAGCAGACGATAGAAAAGGTTGTAGTCGTTGTCCCCTTTTTCAAAGGGATGTATCCGGTAATCGAGAAGGGCTTGGCGAATTAACGAAGGATTCTTTACTGTTTTACCAAAGAGATACTCCCGTACTCCAAGGCGACCAGCCTTCGGCAAAGAGTCAGCGTAGTTGAGGTAAAGATCATCGGCGACGTGGACGTTCATGATGTAGGCGGCGATATTTTTAATTTTTTCTTGTTGGTAGAGCTTAGTAAAGATTGGCCCTAGCCCCTCTTCAAGGATGTACAGACACCCCCATAAGCATGAGGCGGCGTGGTGGTAGTAGGACGGCCCTTCATCACAGCACCCATCGTCACCGTATTGATCAAGCCACGCATCTAAGCTTTTCGCACTTTTGTGGTACAGTTCTTTTACTATGGTTTCTTTAATATCCAACGTAAAGGCAGTGATTAGAATATTCTGAGTACACCACGTCGTCCAGTTATTGAGTGTTTCGCCTTTAAGACCCATCCACCAAACGTAATCATCGAGGTAGGGAGTAAGAATCCTCAAATCCAATTGGTCAGAAACAGTCCGCACAAGCAGAGGATCGAGAACCCCTTTAAGCAAATGGATTGTTGTACTGAGAAGGGCACCTGTTTCACAAGCAAAAAGATCAAGAATTGGTTTATCGGTGAGGGGAAATGGGAGAGCATGCGTATCTCTTTTATAGGTATTATGGGCGGGTAAGACCCAAGAGACTTCGCTGATAATCGACCAAACCCCTTCGCTAATCGAATCAAGAAAGCGACCCTTATTCTCAACACACTCCGCTAAGACGAGCGAGCAAAGGTTCTTTCGTTTTGCAAAGTACAACTCTTCGTAGCGCTTGCGATTTCCAGTGTAGAAGTAATCTTGGAAGAGGGTAAGGGTCAGGAAGGGCCATGGCTTACCGAGCGCCTCCTCCCCTTCTTGAGTTAACCCCGCAGCAATATGCGGTGGTAACGATTCCCACAATTGCCGCTTACCTATCTGGAAGTTTTTGAAAACTTGTTTTGCAGTGGCGGGCTTATTTACTGCTGCAGTAATCATACTCTTACTCGGAGTCGTAGGTAATTAAGACTTCGGTCTTATAACCTTTGAGGACTTCTTCGTAGTTAAGGAATGGCAGGCCGATGACTCCAAGGACTCCGCTAATGATTGCCCCGTGCTCTTCAAAGATCGCTGCTGCAGCTTCGAGTGTTCCCCCCGTTGCGATTAAATCATCGACGAGGAGGATCTTTTTTCCTGGATGAACGTCGAGTTTTTGGACGCAAATTACGTCTTCACCGTACTCAAGGGCGAAGCTCTTCGTATATACCTCGTTGGGGAGTTTACCCATCTTGCGGATGAGAATCATCGGAACATTCAACTTCTCTGCTAGGGGAGCTCCAAAAACAAAGCCCCGCGCTTCAACCGCAGCGATGTAGTCAAATTCGTAGGTGTTTGCCTTTTCCACGAGTGCTTCAATTGAGGCGTTAAACGCCGCACTATCGGCAAGGATTCCCGTAATATCGTAGTAGAGTACCCCTTCTTTCGGGAAATTAGGTACCTTTCTAATTGCAAGATCTAAATCGATGTTCACCATCAGCCTCCTGGGGTGTACTGTTTTTTAAAGGCACTGACGCGTGCACTTGCTTTCATATCATAGCCGTCCTGAATTCCATCACGGAGGTAATGGTACGCTAACGCTGCAATCATCGCGGCATTATCGGTACAGAGCGCCATCGATGGAAAGGCGACTTCATACCCACCAAGTCGAAATTGGCTGAGCTCACTGCGTAGGTAGGAGTTTGCTGCAACTCCCCCTCCAACACTGATGCGCTTCAAGCCAGTATCTTCTAAGGCAGCACGGATTCGCTTTATGAGCATGTTAATCGCACTGCGCTGGAAGGACGCGGCGATGTTCGCTGGGGTTTTCTCGCTCTCGCCATCCCAGTACTTATCGAGATGGTTAATCGCCGCGCTCTTAAGACCGGAGTACGAGATGTCATAGGGGTTTGTTTTTTCTCTAATTTTCGGACCAGGGAAGCGAAACGCTAATGGATTTCCCGTTTGGGCTAATCGATCGATGGCAATTCCACCGGGATAGCCAAAGTCGTAGTGCTTGGCAACTTTATCAAACGCTTCACCGATCGCATCATCGATCGTTGTACCAAGGACCTCTAACTCATCATAGCTCGTAACCTTGCAGATGACCGTATGGCCACCAGAAACAAGGACTCCTAAATACGGGTACTGAAGTTCATGTTCTATTTGAGGGGCGTAGAGGTGGGCGCGAATGTGGTCGATCCCGATCAAGGGGATGCCCCGTGCTGCGGCGAAGCCTTTGGCGAAGGAAACACCAACTAAGAGCGAGCCAAGGAGGCCCGGTCGGTTTGTTACTGCTACAGCATCAATGGGGACGTTAGCGTCTTCGATCGCCGCTTGGACCGTTGGTCCAATCCACTCAGTGTGGATGCGTGAAGCGAGTTCAGGAACAACTCCGTAATAGATTCGATGTTCCTCGATCTGAGTTGCAATTACATTGCTGAGAATACTCTTACCGTCGACGACGACACTCGCTGCACACTCATCGCACGAGGTCTCAATACCTAGGACATTCATACCTCTTCATCCTCAGCAACCATCATGGCAATCTCTTCTAAGCCAAAGCCTTGTTCGATTGCTTCTGGATACATCTCCATAAGAAAAGAAGCCACCTCTGGATCCCAGCTTTGACCGACGGTTGGGCCAAAGCGTGAGGGGTGGTTGACCAATATCTCGATTAACTCCCGAGGGGCAGCTGGAGCAAAAACAATACGCTTTTTCAATCAATTTCCTCACCCGCTAGCCTACTTCACAACGCCGCCACTGGTCAAGTTGCACCACAGCTTGCAATAAATCGTTGAGTACGCTATTATGCTCCCGTTATGCCAAAATAGCTCAGGGGTAGAGCGGCTCAC
>CAYSNP010000082.1:0-2925 GCA_964432485.1 uncultured Christensenellaceae bacterium
TAATTCGATAAGCGTATTCTTTACTTTTGCATAATATAAATATATAATGTAAAAAGTATATTTCATTGAGGCAAGTATGGAAAATAAATTTAAACAATTTCTTATCTCTGAGTTTCAAAATATTCCGCCCAGTTTAGCTAGTGCGGAATACAGGAAGCAGCTATTACAAGACCTATTAGATTATGCGCAAGAATTAAAAATTAAAGGCATTACAAATGATGAAGTCATTTATGACTTAGCCATAAAAAAGCTAGGCAATATGCAGGTGCTTTTGCAAGAGTTCGAACGGGATAGACTAAGGACGAAATCTTTAGAAAGAAAGAAAGCAATAGCAATAATTGCCTCGCTTTCTATCCTATTGCCCTCCTTGCTTGTTTATTTGGTTGCCAGCCTTATTGTTGTCCCGCCGATTTGGAGTTGGTCTTGGATAATACTGCTTGGCGGCATATTTGCGTGGATTACCACCTTATCAATGCTCTATATGATTAATAATAAGGCAAAGCTAAAGAAATTATTTATCCGCGCAAGTGTACTGGCTATTGTAACCTTGTGGGCAGTCTTTGCAGCTCTTGTGCTAATGCTGGTCAATAACAATATTGCTGCGGTCAGCAAATGGTATACAGTTTTTATTGCCATACCCGGTTTTCTGGCTTTAGCTGATATTGCTGTATCTTTAGCTACCAATTCTAAAGGAAAATGGCTAAGTGTAGCTGCCGATATTGTTATTTTTTATGTTATTTTATATGTGATACTTACCCTGCTTATCCCCGGCTTTTCGCATCCGGGCTGGCTGTTAATACTTTTAGGAGTAGGCAAAGCAGGCTTAGAGCTGGCCATTGTCTATAAGGTCAAATCAAAAAAACTAAAAGCCGAAAATGTATCTCTTAATGAAATTGACGAAAAATATTATACTCAATGGTAACGCTTTTAGGCAAAATTATATTATGGTGAACTATGGCAAAGAAAATTAAAGCAGAACTTTGGGACAAAATGCAGTTTATGTTCCGCAACTATTATGACAGAATGGTGCATGCTTATATGGTTTATGACGGTATGCTTGATGCAAGTTTAATCAAGACTATATTAATAGGTTTTACAGAATTAGTCCCTATTTTGCATTCCAGATTTATTGAGCATCCAATTGACCCTTATTGGGAAGTAGCACCTTATACAATATCAGATATTTTAACTGTTAAGGACTCTAATGATATTCAATACGATGTAGATACTTTTTTAGTGCAAACAATACCTTATGACAACAATATTCAATACAAAGTCGCTCTATTTTTTAATAAAGGCAAGTCGCATTTATGCATTATTGTCAATCATATGTGCTTTGACGGGGGTGATTTTAAGTACTTTTTAGCTATGCTTGCCTCCAACTATAACAACCTTAAAAATGGCATAAATACCATTGAAATCAAGACCGGCAGCAGGTCTTATGACAAAGTATATACAGGTCTGTCTAAAAATGAGCAAAAGTTAGCAGCAAAACTGTACAAAAATATAAGCAGCGTAGAAGATAAAAATAAGTTTCCTCTTACTCCTGACTCATCTGCTGATAAGAGTATGATTTGCAAAAGGGTAATAAAAAAGGAACTGTTTGAGTCTGCAAGACTGCTGGCAAAGAAGCTGGATGCAACTGTCAATGATTTGCTTTTGGCTACTTATATACACGCCTTATATGATATTTGCAATCTTGAACAAACTGCATCTGTTACTATCCCTTGTATGGTGGATTTAAGGAGGCATATTGCCGATAGCGGACTGTCCACAGGGCTGACTAATCATACCGGTTTTATGCAATGCTCGGTTAAGGGCAAAGGCAAAGATATTAACGAAACTTTGCTAAATGTAGTAAAATCAGTTAACAAATCCAAAAGAGATAAGTTTGTAGGGCTATACTCATTGCCGCTTTTAAAGCTGGCTTATAGTGTTTTTCCTTACAAATTATCAGAACTTGCCATTTCAAAAGGCTATTCCAACCCGCTGATAGGCATGAGCAATATAGGTATTTTGCAGCCTAAACTCTTAAATATGATTGGAGCGCCGCTAGTAGATGGCTTTATTACCGGTGCGGTAAAATACAAGCCTTATATGCAACTTGCAGTAACCACGCTCAACGGAGCGGCAACCCTTACTATAGCCATAAAAGGCAATCCTGAAGATGCCAAAATAGTAGAAAACTTCTTTGATAAAATTGAAAACAACTTTAAGGAGTTTATAAAGATTAACTCCAATCCATTAACTCCAAAAAGCATAGAATATGGCAACGCTCAAGCGTAAAAAGTTGTCAAAAGTATTTGTTGACAGTCACACAATATTATTTGCATTAAAGGCGACGAAGTATATGCTTAGGCTACTGAGTTATTGCATTTTGCATTGCAAATGATGAGATGCGCCTGCTTTGCAATTAATGTTTAATGCATTTGCTTTGCAAATGATGAAATGCGCCTGCAAAAAGCAGGCGATGAAATACACTTATTGCATAAGTGATAAAAAACCGCAATCCCGAAACGGGATTGCGGTTTTTGGTGGAGGGGGACGGATTCGAACCATCGAAGTCACTGACAACAGATTTACAGTCTGCTCCCTTTGGCCAACTCGGGAACCCCTCCTCAAAGATGGAGCTGGCTAAAGGACTTGAACCTTCGACCTGCTGATTACAAATCAGCTGCTCTACCTATTGAGCTAAGCCAGCATGCTAAATTATATTAGCATATACTATACCTTTGTGCAAGTGATTTGTATAATATACCAATAATTTTACTTACAAAATTACACTTGACGGCATATCGGCATATCGGCCATAAATCTCAACAAAAAAAGGCATAGCCGCCCTTTAATGCTGGTGCCTTGGGGCGGAATCGAACCACCGACACGAGGATTTTCAGTCCTCTGCTCTACCGACTGAGCTACCAAGGC
>CAYSNP010000083.1:0-2477 GCA_964432485.1 uncultured Christensenellaceae bacterium
ATACAATATGTTTTCTAAAAATACAATCGGACTTGTTTTTATTTTATCTACGGAAATATAATCCTCTTTTTATTAACGCAGATTTGACTCATTCGTTTTTTAATTGCCCAAACTCTTCTATGCTCCGCCTTAATGATTAATCTTTAAAAAGATTTTGCAATGTAATTAATGTCTCGGGTGAATTATCTAAAAGACTTATGAAAACTTCGCCTGTTTTAGCAAAATAATTTCCTGGACCAGCATATACAAGGTTACCAAGTGCTCCTTTATAAGCTGAAGTATCGTCTAGACTATATTCTAAAAGTTCACCTGTTTCTCTAAAAAAAACTGCGTAACCTTGCTTATAATTTACCAAAAGAAAATCTGGATGACCATCTAAGCTATTCAATATTGCTGTGCTTTCTACGCTTTTTGATTCTCCTTCATACGCTTCTGCGCAAGCCATCGTATTCTCCGTCGTTGCGAAGCTCACGACAGAGAAGCACATAGCTAATAGCAAGGAAATAACAATTAAAGCTATAAGGGTCTTTTTGCTAATTCTTTCTTGTTTCATAATTACGTTTTTCATCCTAAATCCCTCCTTATTATTTCAATTATTTATTATTGTCTTTTATCCGAGAGTCTTTTGCAAAAAATATGACTATACCTATGTAGCAGATTGCCACCGCTATAATCATACAAAACACCATATAATATGACATCTTAAAAATGTACATCGCACCGAAAATCAATCCACCAATAGCAACTCCCAAATATAAAGTCGCTCCCACTATGCTATAAACCATGCAGGCTTTTGGAGATATTTGCCGTTTAAACTTTTTGCCGCTTGCTTTTTTACCGGCAATCGCATAATAGATCGATATGAAAATCAAAGGAAGCAAAAATATAAAACTAGCAGAGTAAATATAACACAGAATAATAAACATAGCCTGCATTTTAAATCCCATCATATCATTTGCTTGCAATGGCGGTAGATTGTTAGAAAGCACAACAGTCACAAACAGAAACACTAAGTGCATTGCTATCGGTGTAAGGCACAACCAACTTTTATGCCGAAATTCAATAATCATTTTGGTCATGTACATGATCTCCTTTTTGCCTGATTTGCTATGTTTCAAAATCGCCGAATAAGGTTTAGATTTTTTTAACTATCATGATATATTCACATTAATTATAAAATTTATATTCATATATTTCAATAGATATTTTGTCGAAAATAGTCTAATCTTGTCAAAGTGGTCTGCCCCCAGTTTTAAGTCCAAATGGAATGAGTTAATAAAAGGAATACTGGTAATTCCTGCAACTGTTTATGGAAAACCTGTACTTTCTGTAGCGACTGACGGGTTTACGCATTGTAATAAGCTAGAAAAGGTGTTATTGCCAGAAGGGCTGATACAATTAAGTCAAGGGGCTTTTGAGTTTTGTCGAACTCTTGTTTATGTCAAACTGCCAAAAACGTTAGAAGTCATTGGTCAAGACGCTTTCTTTTATACATCCGTTGGCGGATTAAGGGAAACAATAGAAATCCCTGCATCTTGCGAATTTATACAAGAAGGCGCGTTTGCTTGGTGTGAAAACATTGATTATATAGGAGTTGATACAAAAAACCCTAATTATGTTAGCAGAGGCGGTTGCCTTGTGCGCAAGTCAGATAACACGGTAATACGCGGTAGCAATTTTGCCAATTTGCGGTTTGCAAAAAAAATAGGTTATGATGCCTTTAGCTATACCAAACAAGAAGTATTTGATATTCCTGAAAGCGTAAAAGAAATCAGCAGTAATGCTTTTTCTTTTGCAGCAGTGAAAAAAGTGATTATACCAGAAAGCATAACTAAGATTAAGTATGCTTGTTTTTATCAGTGTAAAAACCTAGAAAGCCTATCATTGCCCGAGGGTTTAATCGAGATAGGTAGTATGGCTTTTAATGAATGCACCAATCTATCCAAACTAACCATTCCCAGTACTGTAAAAACAATAGGTTACGGGGCTTTTGGTGATTGCGAGAGATTGAAAGAAATATATATCCCCAAATCTGTTGATTATGTAGGTTGCGCAGCATTTGGAATATTCGAAAATTTAGACAGAATATATGCCAGCAAGACAAAGGCACAAGCTTGGGATGAAGAATGGTTGAGCAGAGGCAGAAAGTATGATGAAGAACATACAGAAAAAATTGTATGGTATGATTAAATATACTTTTTCTTGAATGCTCTTCCCTTTCATTCGCTCCTATACTAAGTGCAGCCCTAGCTACGACTATAATAGCCCCAAAAGCATCTTATTAGTTTTATTCTTTTCGTCTTGTGCTTGCCCGCCTGCCGCAGACACCATATTTCCATTAACAAGATATAATATCGCCGTTGTGTTTAATGCGCTTTCCTCGTTTATATATGTTCCTGCATTATTATCAAGGTCTGTACCTTTTATGAAGTCCACAAGCTTTTGGTTTGCTGCTGCATCTGTGCCGCTCCGCTTTT
>CAYSNP010000084.1:0-2307 GCA_964432485.1 uncultured Christensenellaceae bacterium
TATAAAGAATATTTAGAAATATGGAAATCCAGACGAAACTACCCTCGGTTGTTCGACTATTACAAAGGGGACCACAAGGAGATAATGGCAAAGCCGAAAAAGGGGAGCTTGCCCGATAACAAATTAGTGAACGCTTTCCCCTCCTATATCACCAATGTGAATGTAGGTTACTTTTTGGGAAACCCAATAAGATACACCTCAATGAACGAGCAATTTGTCCAAGAGCTACAGGATATCTTTATTGAAAATGACGAACAAGACGAGAATATTGTGTTGGCAAGATTTGCAAGTATAGCAGGCACAGCTTTTGAGATAGTTTATTTAGACGAAGACGGTGCTATTCGGTTCAACGAAGTGTCACCAGAGCAAATGGTTATGGTCTATGATGACAAAATAACCCCAAAACCTTTGTACGCAGTAAGAGGGTGGGAGAAGGGGACAACTCAACATTTAGAAGTGTACACCAAAGACGAGGTTATCAAGTACACAGACGGCAAAGAGGTTGACCGTTATTTTCACTATATCGGTGATGTTCCAGTTGTTGAGTATCCAAACAATGACGACAAAATAGGCGACTTTGAAAAAGTATTGTCTTTAATTGACGCTTATGACAAGGCACAAAGTAATATAGCTGATGCTTTTGAATATTTTAGTGACGCAATTTTAATGCTAAAAAACTTATCTAGCACGAAAGCAGAAGATATTGAGGCTATGAGGAAAGCTAGAGCAATGCTTGTTGACGGTGACGGTGACGCTAAGTGGCTATTAAAAGATGTTCAAGATACTGCCCACGAAAATTATAAGACAAGGTTGCAGTCGGATATTCACCGTTTCAGCCAGACCCCTAACTTGACTGACGAGGCTTTTGCGGGGAACGCAACAGGAGTTGCCCTAAGTTATAAACTCTTAGGGTTGGAGTGGAACGTTGCAGTTAAGGAACGGAAGTTCAAAAGAGCTATCCAAAGACGGATTGAGCTTATTTGTAACGTGCTAGAAACCAAAGGTAAAAACTACGATTGGAGAGAAGTTGAGATACAGTTCCACAGAAATTTACCACAAAACGAGCTAGAGGCAGTTCAAATTGTTTCGTTGTTGAAGGGTATTGTATCCGAAGACACTTTACTAGGAATTGTGCCTTATGTTGACGACCCCTCAAACGAAAAAGAGAAGATAGAAAAGGAAGGTTTTGTTGAGTTGGAGGTTGAATGAGTTTTAAGGTTGACTATCAAAACGGACAAAGGTTCGTTGACAAACTGACTCCTCAATTAGAACGCAAGATAGTTGCTGAATATTCGGGTGCATTGAAAGAGCTTAGAGCAACAATGGCTGAATACTATGCTAAGTATCCTATGACCTACCAAGAGATGGCGAAGTACAAGCGTTTAGAAAAGCTAGAGGCAGAACTAAAGGTTATTATTGTCAATCTTAATAGGCGATTAGAGAGAGCTGCAACCAAGGGCTTAGAAGATATCTACACTAACTCTTACAACATTTTGGGCTATGCTTTAGAAAACAACGCACAATTTGCTTGGGCAATGCCACCTCAACGGGCTATAGTCGAGGCAATCAACAATCCAGTTAATGGTCACGATATTATTGACGCACTTAAAACCAATCGTGATTATGTGATTAATCAAGTCAACCAAACAGTAACTCGTGGTCTTATTCGTGGTGACTCCTACAAAGATATGGCTACACAACTCAAAGGCTCTTTGGAAAATAATGTCAATCGTTATGCCTTGAGAATAGTCCGAACAGAGGCACATAAGGTGCAGTCTATTGCACAGCAAGACAGTTTTGACTACGCAGAAAGCAAGGGTATAAAAGGTCGTAAAGTATGGATAAGCACTTTAGACAGTCGCACTAGACCAGACCACCAAGATATGGATGGAGTTGAGGCAGATGAAGATGGAATGTTCACTTTGCCTGACGGGTCGAGAGGAGAACAACCGGGAATGATTGACGATTACTCGCAGAACATAAATTGCAGGTGCAGTTCAATGTTTGTGATTGACGAAGTACCAGAAGTTCGCAGGACAAAGAAAGGTATTGAGGAATATAAAACTTATAAGGAGTGGGCAGAGAAATGACTATAGCAATAGACTTTGACGGAACGATCGTTGAACATAACTTTCCTTATATTGGAAAACCGATACCATTGGCGATTGAAACAATGAAAGAATGGCAATCTAAGGGATACAAGTTAATATTATGGACAATGCGAAGTTACGAATACTTAGAGGAGGCTCTGGAGTACTGCACTAAGAATGGTATAACCTTCTTTGGTGTCAACGAAAATCCAACCCA
>CAYSNP010000085.1:0-1640 GCA_964432485.1 uncultured Christensenellaceae bacterium
TGCTGCTTGGCAAAAGTACAGCAATTTTTGCATTGTGTATAGTGCAACTTGCTGTCTTGTTTATTTTTTCTACTTTAGCCTTTAGCCTAAATTGGGGCAATATATTTATCTTTTTTGCAATAGCGCTAGCTCTTTCTTTTTCCGTAACCGGTATAGGCACTTTGCTTATGATAGCATCTTATAGGACGGGCAGTCATAATTGGGGCACTATGTTTCAAGCTATTGGCGCACAACTGTTTGCACTTATTGGCGGCAGTTTTATCCCTTTATCTGTACTGCCTAAGTTTTTTTCTACTGCCGCCCTTTTTACCCCTAACGGGTTGGCTATTATGGCATTTACCGACAATGTACAAGGCGCTCCGTTTGCTGAAAGCGCACCGTATATTGTCGGCAATATTTTGATAGGTGTGATTACTTTGGCAATAGGCTTGCTTTGGTTCAAGCGGACAAAGGGGGATAAGGCATGAGAGCAATCCTTGAACTAAAGTTAAAGCGAATGAAGCAAGATGTTTCACTTTATATCATAATGATGCTTATGGCAATTCTACTGACTTTTATTTTTAGCAAGGCAATGGGAGGGGGCGGAGCTAAAAGAGTATATATTACAGACTTAGACAACAGCGAGTATTCTGCCATTTTATTGGACAATCTTTATAAAAACCCATATTCTTTTGAGAGCGCAAATCAAAAAAAAGCTGTGCGTGAGGTGCAGCGAGGCAGTGCGGCGGCGGCAATTATCATTGAAAAAGGGCTTGAGCACAATCCTAAAGTGCAAGTAATTTATGCCTCTGACAGCGTAGAAGCAAGCACTATAAAAAATGCGGTAGCAACTGCTTGGGAGGACACTATACACTTATCGCTTTTGAATGATTATATCAATGAAAATGGTGTGCCTATTACAATAAGCGAGGTTAAAGCAGAGCAGAACAACTTGGATAAGTTAATAAAAAGCGTGTTAACAATAACAGATGCACCTAATTATGATGCAATGTTAGAAAGCAGCTTCCATTTTTTAATGGGCTTTAATATCTTTTTTGTTACTTTTAGCATCTTCTTTACAATAGGCAGCATTTTGGAGGATAAGCAGCTAAAGATATGGCAAAGGGTAAGACTTGCTCCAATAAGCTCTATAAAAGTATTGCTTGGCAATTTTCTGCCTTCATTTGCGGTAGGGGTATGCCAAATGGGGATAGTGCTGCTTGTTGGGCAATATCTTATGGGGATTAGGCTTGCAAGTGTAGGGTTGACTTTTTTAACTTTTACCTGTTATGCTCTTTGCATTACTTGTTTGGGACTGCTTTTTTCCGCCTTGTTAAGCAACCCTGCACAACTTGATTCCCTTGTGCCTATTGTTACCGTTTCGACCAGTATGCTTGGCGGCTGTATGTGGCCGTTAGGTATTATAAGCTCTAAGTTTATACTTACTCTTGCGCTTTTTATGCCTCAATATTGGGCTATGTCAGGCACTATACATGCGGCAATTGTCGGAGGTAGCATTGCGGATATTGCAAAGAGTTTGCTTGTGCTTGTAGCTATGGCAATAGTGCTGTTTGCTATAAGTGTGCTTGTTTTGAATAAAGAAAAACAAAAGAATAAGTCTTAGGTCTACAAAAAGCGCGGCAAGCATTCCAATAAATCTT
>CAYSNP010000085.1:1650-2022 GCA_964432485.1 uncultured Christensenellaceae bacterium
ACAAAAGTGTCGAAGCAATCCAGGGCATACGATAGCGCCGTTTAACCCTGAACATAAGGTACACAAGGAGCGACCCTCTGGGGTCTGGATTGCTTTGCTTCGCGCGCAATGACTTATATGCCGTCTTTGCGAGGCACAAAAGTGCCGAAGCAATCCAGCTTAATCGTCGTCTGTAACAACTTTTTTAAGCTATTTAGCCAATTATTTTAGCAATAGTATAAGGTTATTCACTATATTTTTTTCCTTTTATAAAGAATATACGCATATACTAATGCCACAACCATACCTAGCGGTATCATTGTAGATTGACCTAGGTCTAGCCCTGCCGCAAATAGAATTATGCTAATGCCCAGCATTACAACAAAGGGGATA
>CAYSNP010000086.1:0-1945 GCA_964432485.1 uncultured Christensenellaceae bacterium
AATTCCAAAAAACCAGTAATTTAACTAAAATTTTATCAAGGGGTATAGCGTGCCGCCCCTTTCTAATAAATAATATTAATTATATACGCATTTGTTGCATAACATAAAAATAGAAAATTGAGTGCTCCTTATGAATAATAACCCTTTTTTTAATAAGCCCAAGGTGGACTACAGCCGCTATTATTTAAAGAATTATTTTGCATATAAAGAAACAGAGCCCTTAGAAAACAACACATTACAAAAAGACTCAACCACCTTAGAGGAGCAAGCTCCAAAGCTAAAAGAACATAACAAAAAAGCAAAGAAAAAAAAGAAAGGCTTTAAGGGGCAAAAAAATGGTATCTTTATCACTATAGTAATCTTATTATGCTTTGCAATTACTGCGCTTAGCGCAGATTTACTGTCGGGCAACTTTTTATCCAAAGAGCTTTTTGCTTTTCAGCGGGCAAATATTAGAAAAAGCTATTGGGCAATAGTCAGCAGTGCATATTCGGAAAGAAGCAAAGCATTGCCGGAAGCAATTTTGGCACGCCAAGGCGGAGGAGCCAGCTATATACTGGAAGAAGAAGGGCATTTTTTTGTAGTTTACAATGTTTATCTTGATAAAGACAGTGCTGAAGCGGTGCAAAAAAAGAATCCGACTACCGCCTTAAAACAGCTGGATATTAAAAAAATTGACTATAAAAATTTTGAAAAACCTTTAAGCGAAAAGCTAAAGGAAGTCGGGCTGGTATGTGAAGGGATAATAGAAGAGCTATATGAACTTGGCATTGCTGTAGAAAAACAAGAAATCAACTATTTTGACAGTCAGGTAAAAGTAGGGCAAATAAGAGCGCCGCTTATATTATTAAAGCAGAACCTTTATAATGATACACTAGCACAAAGCGATAAGGACTTTATACTTTTGCAATTGGAAATAATAATGGGCAGTTTGGATTCGCTTTTGGCAAGCAGCCCTTCTTGCTTAACCTTTCTTTCCGATATTCGATATATACAAGTAACTATAATTAAGGTCTATCAAAATCTATTCAAGTACTATCCTTCTAAATAGCTAGTATACATACTGCCCGTTGCATTTTGAGGTAGTTCAGCAGGCTTTGCGCTCATTTCTTCTTTTATATTTAGATATAGCCTTGCGCCGGCTGTCTCATAGTAAGGCATAAGATATATCACAGCCAGCCCAAATGTAATAATAATAAGAGGAATCCAAAAGAAGAAAGACAAAGGCAGCCAAAAGATTTTACCTTTATTCCCTTTAGATAGCCTTGCCGCTTCTGCAAAAGTCTCTTTTATTGACAATTCAGGCCTATCTGCAAGCACTTGAGGCAAAAGAGCATATTTTAGCGCAAAATAAATCCCCGGTATTATTAGCAACATCATCCCAATAGTAACTAAAAAAGTAAATCCAATCATTACAATGGCTATCTTAATTGTTCTAGCATAAGGCCTTATAAAATCAGTAGCTTTTTCTTTGCGTTCTTGTCCAACATTAAGAAAATATAACGTTTGGCCTATTGCCAAAGGATAAGCCAACAGGCTGGCTACCGTACTAAAGAGCAAAATTAAGATAGTAAGCGACGGATCTGTGGAAACAGCTTCTAAAAAAGCATCAAATCCTGCGGGATTGCCCATTATATTAATGCTGGCAAAACCTTTATTAATAAATAACGGAATACTTGCAAAAAGAGAAATAAGTATAGAAATCAGAAATTGCATTACTAATACTGTAAAAAATAAGCTAAAAACTTTACCATTAATCAAACTCTTAGCTTCTATTTTGCTTTTTCGAACCATAGGTGTCCTCCTTATGGTATTAATTATAGAATATTTTTATTATTTTGCAATAATATTGATATTTCTACTATTTCTTGATTTACTCTATATCGCAGTGGTATTACTTCTTTATTTTGATATAAAATCTTGTCTTTCTTATAAGAAACTACAT
>CAYSNP010000087.1:0-1880 GCA_964432485.1 uncultured Christensenellaceae bacterium
AGCGTGGCGATTTGAATGAAAAAATAGCCGAGCTCACCGAAACACTTCGCCAAGTCCGTTTGATGGGGGGAAACTACCTGCTTAACATCGGCCTCAAAGGCGATGGCTCAATCGTCCCCTTCGAAGAAGAAGTCCTTTTGGGAATTGGTAAGAACCTTCAGCGGGAACCACTCTCTGTTGAACCATCACCCCTGCCCTTTTTGCCCTTGACCGTAGGGACTCCGAGCAAAGGGGCGTTACTCTACCGCTACAGTGGCAGTCACTACTATACGTACAAACCAATCCCCACCACCCTTCGGTGGAGCATTACGGTTGAAGAGTCGAAGAGCTACTCCCTCTTCTGGGAAAATGAAACACCCATTGACGCTGAACAAAAAGTTCGGGTGATGGTTGGTAGCACAGTGTGGTACGCCACCCTCCAAAAAGAACAACGGACAGGAATTTTTAGTGAGCGCCTGTTCCTTGAACGAGGCGAATACACCATTGAAGTAAGCACCGTTGGTGAGCCTCTTACTCGGGCTGAGCTTCGCTATCCATCTTTGCAATTGACGATAAAGGAATAACCCATGAAAGGACGCATTTTTGTTGGTGGGCTCCACCACGAGTCTGCTACGTTTAACCCGATTATTACCAATCGAGAGGAAATTTGGGTAACCCGGGGTGAAGAGCTTCTAATTAAGCGCCAAAACTCCGTCAGTGGAATCATCCAAACCCTCATTGCTGCGGGGTATGAAGTCATTCCATCCCTCGTTGCCCGAGCAGTTCCTAATGGTGTGTGGGAGCGAGCGTACTACGAAGAACTTAAAGCGGAGCTACTCGAAGACTTAAGGCGCGCTGGAGCGCTCGACGCCCTCTGCCTCTCGCTTCACGGCTCGATGAGGGTTGAAGGCATTGGTGAAGCGGAGCAAGATCTCTTAGGAGCAATTCGAGAACTCCACCCCAATACGCTGATCATCACCTCCCTCGATATGCACGCCACTCTCACCCGAAGGATGAAAGCCCTCGCCGATGGATTTGTCGGATATAAGTGCGCCCCCCATACTGACACGTATGAGACGGGCATTCACGCTGCCCTTATGACGATCCGAAGTTTAGAGTCAAAGAAGCGACCAACGATGGCCGCAGTACGCATCCCAATGTTCATCGCTGGAGAGCAAAGTGAAACAAGTGTTGAGCCGATGAAATCTCTCATCAAAGAGCTCCGAGTACGGGAACAACAAGCAGGAGTTCTCTCGTGCTCCTACCTTCTCGGCTTTCCCTGGGCTGATGGACCAGAGAACGGGGTACACGCTGTCGTGGTCACCCAAGATAACCAAGCCCTCGCCGATTCCCTCGCTGCAGATCTCGCCAACCTCTTCTGGGGCCGACGAGCGGAGTTTGGCTTCTACAATGAAACTCACCTCCCTGAGGCAGCAATTGAAGCGACAAAAAAGTCGTTAGCTGATGGTGTGTTCCCAGTTGTGATCAGTGATAGTGGCGATAATCCCACAGCTGGATCAAGCGGGGATGTAACAAACTTCCTTCATCTTCTCTTAGCGGACCAAGTCCTCTCATCACTCGATCCTCCACTCATCTACCAAGGCTTTTACGACCCCAACATCGTTGAGGAAGCAGAGGGTGCGGGAGTTGAGGGTGTTATCAAGACTCAAATCGGCAGTCGCTTTGACCCCGCTAAGTCCTCCCCCGTCACTGGATCGTTTACCGTTAAAGCCCTCTACGGTGAGTGGGAGAATAACAGCCGCTTAGCGTTATTAGGAATTAATGGGATTGATGTCGTAGCGATGACGAAGCATATGGGATGCTACGACCCTGAGATGATGCGAGCCCTCGGAGTGAAGGTGGAAGAACGTAAGGTAATTATCGTCAAGCTCGGCTATTTA
>CAYSNP010000088.1:0-1870 GCA_964432485.1 uncultured Christensenellaceae bacterium
CAAGGAGCGCACGGAGTACATGGCCTCGCTCGAAGAACGCGATGACCTGCTCGGCCATAACTTTGTCGGTTTGACCAAGACCATGTCCTACATGCCAATCGGCAATTTCAACAACCTGGAGTTTGGCGTCGTGTCAGCGCTTTTCCGCGCTCTTGCCTGGTACCGGCATAATGCTCCCCAGGAATTGCCCAGGCTGCAAGCGCAGCTAGGCAAAGACATGGTGGGCAGCAATTTGATTGCGGCCTATCTACATGTTTCGGCGTTGCCGGAAAAGCCTGCCAACTTGATGGTCAATGGCGATTTTGAGCACCGCGGCCCCAATGAGACTCCGGCAGCGCACGACTGGGACAGCGAAGGCGCGCCGCACGGCTGGAATGTCTGGACCAACTCGCCAGGGTCCGCCTTCGCGGTGAGAGCTAACGCTGGGCGCAACAACTCGGCCGCGGCAGAAGTCACTAAGACACGCGGCAGCGCGGTCTTTCTGCAATCCGTAAATGTCAATCCCGGCGATTCGTTATTGTGCACTGGTTGGGTCAAGGGTGAGGGTTCAGGAACCATCAGCTTTGGCTTCCGGCTACAGGAAAAAAGCGGCAAATGGCACTCTCGCCGCGACCTGGAGTCGAGCGTCAACCTGGTGACGGCGGCCACGTCAGTCTGGCAGCCAGTGGCCTTCCAAATCACCGCGCCGGAAGGCTGCGGCAAAGTGGTGGTCATGCTCAGCGGCCAAAGATTGATGGATGATGGACGCGCCTGGTTTGATGATATTGAAATAATCAAATATGGCTCAACAACGCCTAAATAAGCCTGGCGATACGGATCATGTTCTCTTAGGGCTTGCGGACTGCGGTGCGCAAGCCCTAATGCGCTAAAAATTATTGCACCTCGACAGATACTCTATCTCAAAAAATTTCCGTGTGCTTCCGTGTTTTTTCCGTGAATTTCCGTGTTTTAAAAAAGTCTTATCCCCGCTAGGGCGCCAAATTTTTCTGCGGTTTAAAAGGCTTCCATGTTACCATCGTTTCACCATGCGTTTTTACTGTCCAGCCTGTCACTATTTTCCCTGGTTGGTTCGATTTTAGCGGCGCCGCTTCAGGCTGAGCGCATTGAGGTCACCTCCAGCCTTCAGGTTGGCTCCCGTCCCCGGGTGACAGACCACACGATGATTTTCGCGCGGATTCAGCCGTATGATCTTTATGGCAACTATCTCGACAACTGGATAGACCGGCCCTTATATCACAATCGCGCCTGGCGCGACGTTGATCCAGCCGTGGCTTTTTGCCGTGACGCCGCCGCCGTGCTGGAATATGAGATCGCGGGCTTCACCATCCTGGGAAACGCCTATGAAACGCGTTATAAAGACGCTCTGGCAATGTTGCAACGCGGCGGCGTCAGCCCCGCCAAGTTTCGCTTCATGGCCGGCATTGGCGGTTGGTCCTCTCCCTGGGAGCGCCATCTGAACAATGCCAAGTGGGCGGACGAAAGCCCTTACACCTGGCGAATCAACGGCAAAATCCCTTTCTTCCCATATTTGGGCACCACCGCCGAAGTGCTTGGCGACCTGCGCCGCAAAATGCAGGAAGCCGGCTTCAACGACCAACTGTACTTCACCAACGCCTGGCTGGGATTGTTTGCCACCTTCAACCAAAACAAAGGCCAATTGCCTGATGCCAAGATTGAAGAAGCCAAACAGAGTTTGCGAGAGAAACTTTCCTATGCCGATGGCATTTCGCTGCTCACTTACCACATGCACCGCGATCCAGTCGGTGACTACACACTATTGCGGCGATTTTATCCGGAACTTGATCAAAAATATGTCGCCAAACTAGTCGAGGAAGTGTATCGGGAGCCTGTCGGCCAGGGAAAATTGCTC
>CAYSNP010000089.1:0-1847 GCA_964432485.1 uncultured Christensenellaceae bacterium
ATTAAGATTATACAAATTATATAATAAACATTTACATTGTCAATGTATTTTTTTAGAAGAAAATTGAAATTTTTTGTCATATTTCAATAATAATGTTAAAAAACGACATATTTTGCTATTTACTTGCATTGTTAAATTAAAAAATGTTTGAAAAATTAAACGCCTATCTTTATAAAAGAAATCTTTTGTTAAATCCTTACTGCAGCTTCTAAAGCTATTTTTAAATATTTTTCTCTTGTATTATTTTCCAAATTTCCTAATGTGCGGCAGTCCCAAACTGTTTCCGCTAAGCTATCCGCCGCAAATAGGAATTGATAAACGCTGACCCGCCTAAACTCTGCTACCGCCATTATTGAAGCGCACTCCATTTCCACGGCAATACAGCCTTCCTGTTTGCGTTTTTCCATGTTGTTTACGGTTTCACGATAAAGTGCATCAGTTGTCCAAGTTTTCCCCTTTGCGTAAGTGATGTTAAGTTCTTCAAATATGGCGACTAACTTGTCTGCGGTAGGAATACCTATATAATCGTTTGAGGCAACATAATGATAGCTTGTCCCCTCATCTCTATATGCCGCGGTAGGTACAATTAAAGCATTTGCCGCAATATTGTGCGCAAGCACGCCGCAAGAGCCAAAGAAAACAAACTTCTCACAACCTTTTGCAATCATTTCTTCCAACAGCCCGCCTGCGGCAGGGCCTCCAAGCGTAGAGCAGTAAACTGCTATATCTTTACCCTTGTAATTAACTTTATAAATTGGAATAGTAATACAAGCCTCTAAAAAATCATAACGCTTTGCTTCATAATTTTCACATAAAGCGGTAATAAACTTTTCTCCAAAAGCGACAACTGCCACCTTAGGAAACCCCTCAACCTTTTTCACCATTTGTTGAGGACTAATAATAGCCTCGCTCTTATCATCAAAGGTATCAATAATTGTCATGTGCTTACCTCATAAAAAGCCAAATCAGCTAAAAGATTAACGGACAATACGACTTTCATATATATTTTTGGTCGGAGTGACTGGACTTGAACCAGCGGCCTCACGGTCCCGAACCGTGCGCGCTACCATCTGCGCTACACCCCGAGGTTTATTTTCTTTTTCTTTCCTTCTTCGATACGCTTGGAGAGTCCATATCGTAGAATCTATATAAATATTGTGCGGCATCTCCGCTATATTCTACTCCAATTCTGGTAGTGGCTTTGATTTGGGGTGTCTTTTTGCCTTCTCTTTGCAATATTATTATCCTGCTGGGAATATCGGCGCATAAATCTGCCCCGTAATCCTCTTTGGTAATGCCTGCAGACTTGCAAAGTTTGCCCGGACCGGAATACTTTCTTATATCCTCCTCTTGTAAAAAAGGCTGTAAGGCTCGAATAAGCACTCCTTCGGGGTTACCTTTTCCCGCTGTAATGGCATTAAGGCAATAATGCAAGCCATATATAAAATAAATATACGCATATCCTCCGCTCTCATACATAATATTAGTCCTGCCAAAAGGATGCGCCTTATATGAATGCGCCGCCCTATCCCGCTTGCCAAGATACCCCTCGCACTCTACAATATCTCCGCAAGCTGCTATCATGCTCTTTTCTATTGTGGCAATACCGTTTTTTTTAATTTGGCCGGCAAGTACAGGCTCTTTTAGCACTACAAGAGTGCAGCCAAGCAACTGCTGAGCAACAGAAAGCGTTTCATTTACATAAAACTTTCTGGGTAGCACCACTCCTTGCAAAATCATGCAATCAATATACTATAAAAACAAGGCAATGTCAAACTTTATTATATATAACTACCGTTGATTACAGCGTAAGAGCAAGGCCTCTACCCTCCATCGTCTTTGCGAGG
>CAYSNP010000090.1:0-1843 GCA_964432485.1 uncultured Christensenellaceae bacterium
TACATAATAAAACCTTGCGCAAGTCAAACTAGACAATAAAGCGAGGTTTTTAAATGGTTAGTAAAAAGCGTACTTATTTTCTTCTTTTTTTAGTTCTAGTAACCATATTTACATTAAATTGTGCCCAAATTCCAACAGCTTCAGCTCAAACAACTTTTGTATATTTAGGCGGAGTGCCTATTGGGGTTATAGCTTCTTTAGAAGGTGCATTAATAATAGATTTAGTAGAAATAAATACCAAGTCAGGGCTGCAGTCTCCTGCCGGAGCCGCAGGGCTTAAAAAGGGTGACATTATCAAATATATTGACAATACAGAAATAAAAGGCGCACAAAGTATAGCAAGCATTATTGAAAAGGGCAAAGGCAGCGCTGCTAAGGTCACGCTATTGCGAGAGGACAATAGCTTAGAGTTGACAGTTAATCCGGTTTACGATTTGGTAGCGGGTAAGTATAAATTGGGAGTGCTGGTAAAAAATGAGGTTAGCGGAGTAGGTACACTGACTTATATAAGAGGAGATAATTTACGCTTTGGAGGGCTTGGGCATAAGATAGTAGACCCTGACAGCAACTCTAAGAATGTATACAACAATGGCAATATATATGACTGCAATATAGTAGGCGTGGTAAAAGGCAAGTCCGGCGAGGCAGGGGAACTAAGAGGAGCATTTAGCAAAAATGCCACTGTCAAAGGCATTGTCGATAAGAATATTTTTTGCGGCATATTTGGAATATCTTATGAAAAACAATTGAATAGGTATCCAAAAGTGCCAATAGGGGATAGCAAAAGCATAAAAATGGGCAAAGCACAAATATATGCTACCGTTAGCGGTTCGCAACCTGAATTTTATGATATAGAAATAATTAAGAATGTTAAGCAGCCTTATCCGGAGGAAAAGAGCCTTGTTATTCATGTTAAGGATGAGCGGCTGTTATCTGTAACAGGCGGTATAGTTCAAGGGATGAGCGGCTCGCCAATTGTACAAAACGGTAAATTGATTGGGGCTGTTACCCATGTGTTTGTAAATGACCCCACCAGAGGATTTGGAATCTTTATAGATTGGATGATAAATAATTAAGGGAGTTATAAAAAAGAGGGCCCTAGGAGAGGAAAAAGCGGCAAAGGAGATAATGCCGCTTTTTCCTTATTAATAGTATAATTTATCCAATTACAATTGCATATCCTTTAATATGACATATTTTTGGGAAAATATAAAGAGGGTTTACTTTGATATTAGATTGCTGTGCAGGGAAAATAGGCTTCACTTTATTATTTGTCTTTGCTTAACCGTAGCCGCAATATTAATAGCGCTTAATAATGCCGCTGCCGCTTTGGAAAGCTACAATCCTAACTTTATTGTGCTGATAATAGGAGGTACTTTTAATCCGCTGGCTTTTATATTGAAACTTTTTATTTATAGCGCATTAATTTTTGCTGTGCTGTTTATTGCAAGTATTCATTTTGCTTTTTTTGTTTTATGTTACCCCTTGATTTATTGTTGTGTATATAAAATTATGCTCTCTGCCTTTGTTAGCTGTATGGTGGACGGGTTTTCCGGCATTATTTTAGCGCTTTTTTGCTATATGCCCATATGCTTGGCAGGTGCGTTGCTGTTTGGTATAGCTATGATTAGGGTATACCATATTTCCAATTATTCTTGCGGTATAAGGCATTTTAACAATTTGCGCTATTATGCAAGGGGTGTGTTCGAAGATATAGTTTATCCTTATATTTGTTTTGTGGCGCTAAGCTCCTTATTGTGGCTTTTGATTTTTGCCATTGTTTCAATATTTTTATAATTCTAATTATTAATTGATTAGAATAATAATGCCTTTTGTGCAAAAA
>CAYSNP010000091.1:0-1759 GCA_964432485.1 uncultured Christensenellaceae bacterium
AACAATAAAATACAAGATTATGAAAAATGTGCGACAATTTAATTTACAATCTACATCAGAAAAGATAAATACTTTTACTTGATTAAACAACTTGTTTAAGTTATAATTTAATAAAAACTTATTTTAGTGTTTTTTTGATAGCTAAAAGGATAAAAATGTTAAATATTATACCCAAACCCAATAACTTTTGCAGTAAAGAAGGTAGTTTTGTACTGCCTAAAAGCGCAAATATCGCTTGTTCAAAACTATTTGAGCAAGCAGGGTTGGCGCTAATTGAGTATGCTAAAGCCGAAAAGGATACCAACCTTGCTTTTGACAATAAAAATGCTAGAATTATCTTTTTAGAGAATGCACAGCTTGATAGTGAAGAATATGTGCTTGATATTAAGCAAAGCGAAATAGAAATACAAGCAAGCAACCCACAAGGGGCGCTTTATGCGGTACAAACACTTAGGCAGGCTTGGGGGCAAGAGTTGCCTTGCTGTACAATTCAAGACAAGCCCCGATTTGCTTGGCGAGGACTGCTACTTGATGAAAGCAGGCATTTTTTTGGCAAAGAAAGCGTAAAAAAACTGCTTGATATGATGTCATACTATAAATTAAATATTTTTCATTGGCATCTTACCGATGACCAAGGTTGGCGGATTGAAATAAAAAAGTATCCGCTGCTTACAAAGATTGGCTCGGTGCGCAAAGGCACGCATATACACGGTTGGCGCAGAGCTAACCTAAAAAAAGATGTGATTTGGGAAGAATACGGCGGCTTTTATACTCAAGAGGATATAAAAGAAATTGTAGCTTATGCGCAAGAGCGAGGGATAAATATAGTGCCGGAAATAGATATGCCCGGACATTTTGCAGCTGCTTTAGCTGCTTATAATTGGCTGGGGTGCAGAGAGCTAAAAAGAGATGTTGCGTATTATTTTGGGGGCAAAATCCCTTTTATGCAAGGCATAAGAGATTGGAACAGAAGCGCATGTGTAGGCAAAGACAGCACTTATGAGTTTATTTATAATATAATTGACGAAATTGTGGAGCTTTTTCCCTTTCCTTATTTTCATATAGGCGGAGATGAAGCGGATAAGTCAGAATGGAAGAAGTGTCCGCATTGCGCTAAAGTAATGGAGGAGCATAACCTAAAAGATTACAACGAGCTGCAAGCGCATTTTACCAATAAGATTATTGCATATCTTAAAAGCAAAGGCAGGCGGTTGATAGGCTGGAACGAAGTGCTGGCAGGAGGCAATATAGACAATTCGGTAGTTGCGCAATATTGGACTCTTAAAAGGGATACCAATGCAGAAGTACATATTAATAACGGTGGCAACCTGATTATGAGCAGGCACAATTGCTTTTACTTTGATATGTGTCATGCTCAAGTATCGCTTAAAAACACCTATACTTTCAGCCCTATACATGAGGGCATAGAAAGCGGTGCGCTTTCTAATATTATAGGGGTAGAAGGCTGCCTTTGGACCGAATGGGTGGACTCTCAAGAAAAGCTGGAACTTAACCTTTATCCCCGAATGATAGCGCTTGCAGAGACAGGCTGGACACAAGAAGGCGGTAAGGATTGGCAGGATTTTCTTTGCCGGCTATCACACCACGAAAAAACCCTTGACCGACTAGGCATCAACTATGCGCATAAGGACATATATTTATCTGATAACAAACTTCGCAATTGGCTGGATATTAAACGCTGGTATACCAGAGACCAACATTTCGAAGTAAGACGCAATAAAGAGCTAAAAGGCAAGGA
>CAYSNP010000092.1:0-1643 GCA_964432485.1 uncultured Christensenellaceae bacterium
GCTTCTTTGTACTTATCCATCATTATCCTCCTTGTTCAATTTCGCATTTTCATCAAACTGCGTCACTTCTCATTACTCCATTTCTCTGCAAGTAACTTGTCTACCTTATCCCCGTATTTCTGCCTGCTCCACGTATATGTCCAGTCTCGCATTGCTCTGTTGCTGTGTGCCCTGCTGTGGCACTCTAGGCATAAGGTGATAAGATTCTCTACCGTGTGTATTCGCCGTCTGCCTGTACCGCCAAAAAGTATATGGTGTATGTTTGCGCCCTGTCTACCGCAATACTGGCAGATGCCCTCGTCACGCTCTAGGACTGCTTTGATAAGTTTCTTTGGTATGGGTTTAGCCATGGTTCCCCCTTTCGGGAGGGTTGCCCCTCCCTATATCAGTTCCCCTGTGAATGCATCAATTTGTACTCCGCTTTCTAATGTGGCTTTAATCTGCAATTCTCCCGCCCCAACCGTGGTTATAAAATATTGGAAATCGTCATTTGCAATTTCCTCTAAGAATATCTTTTGCACATCGGGGTCTAAACTCTCGAACCTGTCTATGCATATCATCTTTAGTTCGCCCGCTGTTGCTCTCGCTATATCCAGCGCAAGTCTGATTTGTTTTGATGTGGATAGGTTGCGGATAGGCAAGCCGTCTATCGTGATATTGCCTGTATCATCTACACCTAATCCCTCTATTGGCATCGGGGCACTTGCAAGTAATTCGGCAGGTTTGCTCCTTACATTTTTAAGTTTTTCCTCGTATGAATCTCTTGACTTCGCATCTTCGTCACGTTCCTTTGTAATGCGCTGCAAGTTGTCATACTGCCCTATATACCCTTTCATCTTCTCCGCTTCTTCCTGCGCTTTTTCAAGCGGTTCAATGTCTATTGGGGCATGGTCTGCTATATACTGTTTGGCGATTTCTACATTTTGATTTTCTTCAATGATTTTCTGTTGAGCTTCATCTTTCAAGCTTTGAATCTTTTCTTCAAGTTGTTTTATTTTCAAGTCACATTCGGCTTCAATACTGGATATTTTTATACTCGAATTGTTTAATTGACTTTGGCATTTTATAAGATTGGTGTTTATTTTATTGGCATCTGCTATGCTTTGGTAGTAGTCTGATAGATTAACTTCTCGCCATTCATCGGCGTTATAGCCATTAGGTAATTGCCCTTTTATAAATTCAATTTCGCCATCGGCAGATTTTATATCGGCATTTCGTTCTTTTCTAGCTTCGAAAAATATCTTTTCAAGCGTCTTGCATACAACTAAGCCATGCTGGTCGTATGGTATCTCGGGAGCTTCGCCGAACCATTTCAAGGCGTTTTCTTTGGTGACTTGTATCGGGATTTGCTCTAGCAGGATATCGGTTTGTTCTTTATCCTTTTTTGATAGGAAGTCTATCGGGTTAAATACAAGCGCATACTTGCCTAACAATGCTTTTAAGTATGTTTCGGGTCCAGATGGTTTCATACCGTCTTTGGTAACTTTTAAGGTGGATTTGCCACCGTCTTTGACCGTGCGATTGATTTCAATACCATTATCTAGCTCTAGATATATTTCCGCTTTTCCACTATCGCCCTTTACAAACTTAGGTCTGCGGTCTGTGTTGTATAATGCTTTTTCAATCGTTTCAAGTATTGATGT
>CAYSNP010000093.1:0-1638 GCA_964432485.1 uncultured Christensenellaceae bacterium
CCGTCTTTTACTGTATCAGGAATCCAATTGATCTCTTGATTGCAAGCAAGCAAATCGTCCTTTATCTTTTCTATAGAAAAATACCACGCCTCCATAGCCTTATAAATAAGCGGAGTCCTGCAACGCCAGCAATGAGGGTAATTGTGCTCTAATGTACCGTCTGCAATAACTTGCTCCCTGCTTTTAAGCAACCTAATGATATCTCTATTGGCCTCAATTACATTGCGTCCTGCAAAATCTGATACCTCTCTAGTAAATTTGCCCTTTTCGTCCACAGGGTTGACCAAAGCTATACCTTCCGCTTTACAAGCCCAATAGTCATCTTCGCCAAAAGCAGGCGCTATATGCACTATGCCGATGCCTTCGTCTTCAAATACAAAATCCGCGCCTATAACTCTAAATGCACCCTTGTCAGCTTGGTCTGCAAAGTAATCAAATAGCGGGCGGTAACGCTTGCCGATAAGCTCTGCGCCCTTACAAGTCTTCAAAATAGTAGGGTTAGCGCCAAAGACTTTTTCATATCTTTCTAATGCTGATTTGATAACAATATATACCTCGTCACCTTGCAAAATATAGGCGTAGGTCAAATCTTTGCCTACTGCTAAGGCAAGATTAGAAGGCAGAGTCCAAGGGGTAGTGGTCCAAGCTAAATAATATACGCTTTTGCCTTCCAGCTCTTGCTCTGCTTTAAACTTAACCATAATCCAAGGGTCTTGACGGGGGCGGGTAGAGTCGCTTTCTCTAGTATCGCTAATGGAAAGCGAGGTTTCGCAACGGTAGCAATAAGGCGCAACTCTGTAATCACGATAAATCAGCCCTTTGTCATAGCATTGCTTAAAAGTCCATAGCACACTTTCCATATAATTGGTGCTCATAGTCTTATATGCACCGTCATAATCAACCCAGCGTGCCATTTGCTCTACATATTCTTTCCAGGCATCGTCATTTTGACTTACAATACAATGGCATGCCTCGTTAAACTTATCCACACCTAAAGAACATTCTATCTCATTTTTATCAGTTATTTCTAACATAGCTTCAGCTTGAGTTTCTATTGGCAAACCGTGGCAGTCCCAGCCCCAAACTCTAGGCACGCTGTATCCGCGCATAGTCCAATAGCGAGCTATCATATCTTTAATAAAACTCACCAGCACAGTGCCGTGATGCGGTCTGCCTGTAGGAAAAGGAGGTCCATCGTAAAAAACTTTTTCTTCGCCCAGCTTTTCTTTTACGGACTTTTCAAAAGTATTGTGTTTACGCCAAAAATCAAGAATTTCTTCTTGAATTGAAGGAATATCAGGCTTAGAGTCCATTTTGCTGTATTTCATTTGCATTACCTCACGCTTGTCCTGTTAGCTATAATTATTGGCAAAGCATAAGGATTAAACCCCTATCCCTTATGCCTTTATTATAATAAAATTGCTAGCAAATTATAAAATAAGTATATACGATACCAAGATAAAAATCAACAAAAACAAAGGCTAAACATAGGGTTTTATGCAAATAGTTGACTATGTAGACCATTTAGCTATATAGCCAACAATATAGAGCAGGGTGCAGATAAGGAGCACCCTTTGCAATTTAACAAGATTTAGTACGGTACATTATGTATCGTTCTTCTTTTATGCGGATATCCGC
>CAYSNP010000094.1:0-1630 GCA_964432485.1 uncultured Christensenellaceae bacterium
GAGAAAACTTGCGTTTGCTCCTGGGCGTGCGCCTGGAGCCGGCGCTGGCGACCCCCAATGAAATTGACCTGACCCTGAAAAAAATCTACGGTCTTGGCGCCGGCAAAGTGATCCAGATCACCCAGGAGCGTCGGGCGCAAAAAGTGGAGACCACCGAAGGCATCTTTGAGGATCGCGAGGAGCAGAATCTTGACGCTGACCAGGCCGAGGACGCCTCCATCATCCAGTTGGTCAACGAGATCATCTCCGAGGCCATCCGCCAGCACTCGACTGACATTCACATCGAGCCTTTTCGTGACAAGGTGCGCCTTCGTTATCGGATTGATGGCATGCTGCGGGAGATTCCCACTCCTCCTGGCATGGTAGCTTTACACGACGCGATTGTCTCCCGCCTGAAAATCATGGCTCGCCTGAACATTGCGGAAAAGCGTTTGACGCATGACGGCCGCATTCGATTGGTGCTGGGCGGCGAACCTTCCGACTTGCGCGTTTCCATCATGCCCCCCCGCTTTGGCGAAACCATCTGCCTGCGAATTCTGACCAGCAGTTCCATCTTCCTGGAAATGAGTCAGCTGGGCTTGAGCAAGTACCAACTTGCCATTCTCGGCCAGTTAGTCTCCTTGCCGCATGGAATTGTCCTGGTAACCGGGCCAACTGGCAGTGGTAAAACCACGACGCTTTACGCGGCGCTGGCATTCGTCCGCGATAAAAACCCGGAGCGCAAGATTATCACAGTGGAAAACCCCGTTGAATATGAATTACAGGGCACTTCGCAGATTCAGATGCACGCTGAAATCGGCTTGACCTTTGCCAGCACCCTGCGCTCGATTTTGCGCCATGACCCCGACATCATCCTGGTGGGTGAAATCCGCGACAACGAGACCGCGGAAATCGCCATTCAATCGGCTTTGACAGGTCACCTGGTGCTATCGACCCTGCACACCAATGACTCGGTTGGGGCAGTGAACCGCCTGGTCAACATGGGCATTGAGCCATATCTGGTGGCCGCCTCCCTGGTGGCCGCCCTGGCACAGCGCCTGGTGCGCCGCATCTGCAAACACTGCAAAACCGAGGAAGAATTGATCCCCCGGCGAGTGCGCGCTGAAATCGCCGATGTGATGAACTTGCAGGCCGAGGATGTACAAGCCTGGAAAGGCACCGGCTGTCTGGAATGCAACCACACCGGCTATCGCGGCCGTGTCGCCATCTATGAATTCTTCCTGCTTGACGAAGAGCTGCAGGACATGGTCTCAGCACATGCTGGAACCAGCGATCTGCGCAAGGCAGCAATGGAAAGAGGCATGCGCAGTCTGCGCCAGGATGGCTGGGAAAAAGTGAGCCAGGGCGCGACATCCATCGATGAAGTGCAACGCATCACCAGCACCTTCCAAATCAGCTATGACTTGGATGAAATGGAAGAACAATAAGGCTGATCCTGTGAGACAGCGGGGCAAGTCCCATTTTCTGGTCCCATTATCCCATTTTCTTGTCCAGCTGTCTCATTTTCTGGTTCCATTGTCCCATTGTCCCATTGTCCCATTACACAAGTCCTACAAGTCCTACAAGTCCCATTTTCCTGTCCCATTGTCCCATTACACAAGTCCCACAAGTCCTACAAGTCCCACAAGTC
>CAYSNP010000095.1:0-1521 GCA_964432485.1 uncultured Christensenellaceae bacterium
TGACCTATCTGAGTGACTCGTTGAGCTAGATGTGAAGTAGCTGTTTGGCGATGCTGAAGTAGAGCAAGAGACTGAAAGCATCGACAATCGTGGTGATCAGGGGAGCTGCCATGATAGCTGGGTCCATGTTCACCATCTTGGCGAGCATCGGAAGAATCCCACCGATTGTCTTGGCCATCAGGACTGTGGCATAGAGGGCTATTCCTACTGTTAGCGCAATCATGATGCTGCTGCCGGTGAGGTAGACACGCAGGGCGGTGAAGAAGGAGAGGACGAAGCCTACAATCAGAGCAACCCTCACTTCCTTCCATAAGACTTGGGCCATATCCTTGATCGAGATCTCATTGACTGCCATACCACGAATGATCAAGGTAGAGCTTTGACTTCCGGCATTACCGCCGGTGTCGGTGAGCATCGGGATGAAGGAGACTAGGATTGGCAGAATCAAGAATGCATCCTCAAAGCGAGCGAGGATCGATCCGGTAATCATTCCACTGATGAGTAGGATCATAAGCCAGGCAATCCGGTTCTTGGCCAGGGCAAAAACGCCAGTCTTCAGGTACGGCCTGTCACTGGGCAGCATCGCACTCATCTTCTGGAAGTCCTCAGTGTTCTCTTCCTCGATGACGTCGATGATGTCGTCAACGGTAATGATACCCACCAGGCGATTCTCATGATCGACAACGGGGATTGAGAGGAGGTCGTACCGTCTGAAGAGGTCGGCGACCAGCTCTTGGTCATCGGTAGTGGTAACCGAGATGAAGTCCGGGTCCATCAAGTTCTCGATGACCTTATCGTCATCGGAGAGCAGGAGGGTCCGCACCGTGATGATACCTTCAAGCTTTCGGTTCTGGGTGGTGACGTAACAGGTATAAATTGTCTCTTTATCCTCTCCAACCCGCCTGATATGATCGATAACTTGTTTGACCGTCAGCTCCTTCTTAAGTTGCACGAACTCAGCGGTCATAATAGATCCGGCACAGAATTCGGGGTAGAGAAGGAATTGATTGATGAGGGTTCGTGCCTTCGGTGAGGTGTGGCGCAGGATACGGTTAACGAGGTTTGCCGGTAGTTCGCCAAGCATGTCGACAGCATCGTCGATCATCAGCCCTTTCATCAGGTGCTGGATTTCCTCATCGGTGATTGCCCCGATAAGGTTCTCTTGCTGTTCGTTGGCGAGATTAGCAAAGATTTCGGCGGCGACATCCTTGTCCAAGGTGCGGAACACAATCAAAGCCTGTTCGACTGGCAGGCTTTCAATGAAGGATGCAATGTCTATCTCTTGCATATGGGAGAGCTGTTGCTTGAGCTCTTGCCAGTTATGCGCGAGAACGTACTCATGTAGGTGATCGAACTGTACTTCCATCTTCAGTACTGGAGACGAAGAGTTGAGTGGGAACGGTCAAGTATCAGCGATGACTGGCCCCATGGGGGGCATGATAAGAAGAGCTTCTACTCAGAGGGTCATCAGATATACTTGCACTTTTTCCACAATTATCCACGACTCGTTCCTCCTTGTAG